>DATBDT010000105.1:0-100833 GCA_036269815.1 Bryobacteraceae bacterium | reverse complement strand
CTTTCATAAAGCTGCCATGCGGCACGATGAAGGCAAAGATCACGCCCTTTGGCAACGAGCGATGGGCGCAAAGGCACCTCCCGCCGCCAAAACCGTCTCGGCCAGCAATCTCGCCTTGTTAAATGGATACCGCCACGAGTTCGGATCCCTTCTGAAATCCAAAGACGTGGTCGACGATCTGGTTCTTCACCTCATCGCCGCCCACCACGCAAATGGCCGTCCGTTTTTTAACCCCAATCAATTCGATCCGGAGGAACCGGAAGAAGAATGCCTCTGTTTGGCCCGCGAAGCTGAAAAGCGGTTTGCGCGTCTGCAAAGCGAATTTGGACCCTGGGGGCTGGCCTATCTGGAGGCCATCTTCAAACGCGCGGACGGACTGGCCTCGGCAGATGAAGGCGGCGGCGCCAGTGAGTGAACTGAAAATTCGCTTGGACCCGCTGAACCCGGGTCAGGTGTACGCCTGTTGCGGACTTGCCGAGCTCGCGGCATGTCACAATCCCGGTGTTCTCTCCCGTTTCGAATCCACGCCGGGTCGGCCACGCCTCTCCTCGTTCTACTTACACGGCGTTCCCGCAACCTTCCTGGCCGATACGTTGTCCGAGCTACGCAACCAAGCGAAGTCCCTCACGTTCGACAATAATGTCGAACCAGGTGTGAGCCCGGTCACCGTTTCATTTGCTGATCGCCGATTAACATTTGATTGGTGGTTGGATCAATTCCGCGATAAAGCTGTACCTCTCAAATGTTGGGCCGGGCAGGTCACAACGCGCAAATTGTTCGAAGAGCTGCTGGGCCTGTTGGACAACTCCAGTACCGGGTCCGATCTGTTCGAAAAGAGCCAGCTCACCAAATCGAAATTCGGCGTGGACCCGCGAGCTGCCTGGAATGCACGTGACTATGGCTACTCCCCCAACGAACACGGCAAAGACTCAGCAACCTTCATCGCTGTCGAGGTTCTGGCTGCTATCGGCTTGCAGACGTTTCGTCCGGAAGTGAAAAAACGAATCGCTCATTACTGTTTGTGGCACTGCGACCTGCCGCTCTGCTTAGCCCGGACAGCATCCGTTTCACCCTGGGATGGACTGCTGCATCGGAAACTTCAGTTCTCCATTGCCTCGCGAGGCCAAAGCTACAAATACTTCAAATTTTCCGAAAGACCGAAATCGACCAGCAGTAAAGGAGAAAAGACATGAACGCTGATCAGTATGACAGTTGGTTGGAACCACTAGCAGGTGCGGTCGCGCTTACCATTCGGCAGCAGTTGCAACCCGTATTAGGAGATGGGGCCGTTTTCTTTCCGCCCACTTTTGCTGCTCCGGAAGGTTCAAAGGAAGCTCCGGACTATCTCATCGACGGTGAGGTCGCGTTGGTCGACACGATTGGGTCTCAGGCAATCGGCTGGAGCCGCTATTCAAAAGCGAACCCTACGCTGCCCTGATCCCGCAAGCCAGGATTTCTGTCGGTAAGCGCGAAGTGAACTTGCTCGAGGCGGGGCACCGCGCCGCCGACGCTTTGGTTCGGTTCTCGGACAAATGGAGTGCTCTCAAAATGGCATTCGAAGACATTCGCGATCGGGCGGACTACACAGCCTTAGCGCGTCTCGCTCCAACCAGCATCGTGTTTGGCGCTTGGGACTCCCGTGATACTCAAACCAAACTTCCTCGTCTCGTGGGCTCTACAATCCGGGCGCACGGCGCCAAAAAATATACTCGCGCGGCCCAATACTTCAGTTCCTTCGAAAAAGATGAAAACCGAGGACTTGGGCCAGGCGAAAGCTCTTTCGGATGTCGGTTTGAACGATGCTCCTTCAGGTAGAGGGCCCGGTGGAATCACCGCAACCAGCATCTGCCGCGACGCCGTCCTGAATTTGGTGGCTTTACGTGCGGTTCGCGGTGCCACCGCCGACAAGACGCGAAAGCTGCAGCGCTACATTCTCGCTCTCGCCATCGTGTCATTCGCCTGTGAGCAGGATGGTTTCCTGCGCGAAGGATGCTTGCTCGTGCCGGATGAAAGTCAGCCTGCCAAAATTCAGCTCGTCACACGCCAGGGGAAGCGGGAAGACATTTCGCTCTCTTCCGAAGAGGCGCTTGCTTACGCAAAGACCGCCGCCACGGAATTCGGTGTTGGTAAAAGCTGGAGCGCCACATTTAGCAGCGCGACCGCAAGAACCTCCATGGAAAAGCGTGGTGAAAAGAAGGCCGGCAAACCGAAGACGGAGAAACTGTGAGTGCTGATCAACTGGCGATTGCCGTCACTTTTCTTACCGGTCGCTACCATGGCGCCGAATGGCCTCCGTCTCCGGCGCGCCTGTATCAGGCGCTGGTCGCCGGAGTCATGACTGGCGGATACCGTACTTTGTTTCCGAAAATCGAGCCCGCTCTACGCTGGCTTGAGCAGCAGCAAGCGCCGTCCATCTTGGCATCTTCTTCGCACGAATTGGCGCCGTATCGAATCGCTGTACCGAACAACGATCTGGACCGCGCGGGCCTCGAATGGGCAGCTGGCCGCCAAGCCAACCCCGCTGAATATCGAACCATGAAAGCGATTCAGTCGCGAACCGTCGACGATGAAGGACCTCATGTCATCTACCAGTGGCGTGCAAGCGCGCCGGAAATTGAGACTTGGACCGAAGTCCTGCGTAAGGCTGCTCGCTGCCTACATACCTTTGGATGGGGGATCGATATGGCATTTGCTGATGTTATTTATCCGGAACCACAATCACTCGGCGATCGCTTTATACCCTCAGAACCTGGTTCCGTCGATCTCAACATACCCATCGCGGGAACGTTGGAGGACTTGCAAGCTTCCTATCAACGGTTCCTTGTACGCACCTCCGGAAAGGGTGTCGACACGCATACCCGCCCTTCCATGTTCGATACGAAGGGATACAGCATTGAGGGCGAAAGGCGGCGTCCTTTGGTCCGATTTCGTCTGCTGGACGCCGATGCGGAGAAACCGCAGTCTATTCCCTGGGCGCATTGTATGAGAGTCGCTGCCTGGGTCCGGCATGCGGCCGCTGACGCACTTACAACTCTTGGCTGGTCGCAGGACGAAATCGCATCCTATATTCAAGGCCACACCGCTGACGGCGACAAGTCCAGACGAGTGTCTTACGTCCCGTTACCCAACATTTCCGGGCCATACCCGGACGGTCGTATCCGGCGAGTAATTATCGTCGAGCCTGCTGCCGAGCCCGGCAATGCGGCTCGGGCTCTCCAGCGCGTTCTGAGCGGTCGCGTGTTGACCAATGACGCTGATGAACCTGCAGCGTGTCTGATGCCCGTCGATGACTTCGGCGGCTTCGAACCGTACGTCGGTTCTCAGGCAAGCCATACATGGCGCAGCGTCACCCCGGTCGTATTGCACGGGTTTAACGTCCAACGCCGCGGCGTGATCGATGTCGCAAAAACGGAGAAGCTACTCCTGCGTGCGTTCGAGATGGCCGGATATCCCGTGAACACTATTGCTCGCCTGTCATTCCAGGCCGGACCACTCTGGCGAGGCACCGGCCACTCAGCAGCCATGCTAGTTCCTCAACACCTAGCCAAATATCCTCGCGTACATGTCGAGGTAACATTTAAAACCTCTGTGGAAGGACCGATTCTAGCTGGCATCGGTCGGCATTACGGCATCGGGGTCTTTGCGAGAACAAATCGCTGACGTTCACGCCGACAGCGCCGCAACAATCGAACCAAGTTCACTGGGCCAGTTCAGTCGTCTCGTCTTCTGCTAGGCAATCACCGATACAGCTTGGTGCTGTCTGGCCGGCCCGGCTCAACTTTGCCTCAATGGGCCGTGACTAAGAGTCGCGGATATGCTAACTACCGCCGTCATCGGGCCCGGACCCAGGATTGCTTCAATAAGGCCGCGATCTGACGATCGCGGATAAAATCCGGCCCCTCCTTGGTTCCACTCCTGGCGAATGGCCCGACTGCCGCCGGGCCATTCGCCTACGCACAGCACCAACGCGGTGTTGGGCATTGTGGCGGTTTCAACGAGCCCCCACTAACACTTCGCTTAATTCATACCCCCGAAAACACTCCCAAACAGCAATGGAAAAGCCCGGTAAGCATTCAGAAGTCAGTACCTGCTCTTTAGCCAACCGCACGCCTTCATTCCGTCGCCACACCGTAACGCTCGAAAGCGCAGGAAAAACTTGCCAGACTTCGGTATCTGCCTCTAAATAATCGCGCAGCCGCTGTTCGGTCTCTTGCGGTACCTCCGAATCGGAAATGATCTCGATCGCGAGGTCGGGAGCAATGGGGATGGCGCGGTTCGCGCGCGGGATCAACCCGAGCTTCGATTCAGAAACCCATGCCACATCTGGAATGCGTGCCCGATCCGCACGCAAAGTAAATTGCGTTTCGGCAAAAGCGCGGCCTGCGTTCGTCTTCAGACGATATTCGCTCAGGATCTCGAAGATCCTTGTCTTAATCAGTTCGTGCAGCGCCCCGGCACTGCCCACAACAATCAACTCACCATCGCTCAGCTCGTAATGCTTTCCAAGAGCCGGCCGGGGTAACAGCAGAAGCGCCTCAGGCGTGATTTGGGCCGTCGATGCCGGCATAGAATCCTACTCCTTGACTATGGACGGCAATGCGGGCCAGGTCAAGCACCCCCAAACTCAAACCAACCGTTCCCCCCGTTCCCCAACACTCCGCTTCTCAAACACGCCCGCGACCAGATACCCAAGCGCATCGCTCACATGCGTCCGCATGCGATCCGATTTATCCAACTCACTCGTAGGCCGCCCCGTCGTATCCACCTTCCACCGCACGCGCTCCAGATCCCGCAACAACTCTCTACACTGCGGATCCACAAACAACCGCCGCTCCCCGGCCGCGCTGCACAACTTCGCATTTACTAAATTGATCCGATCCCGTACGCCGGGATTATTCTTCGCCCCTCGCAGCGTGGCCCGAAATCGCCCCTTCATCCCGTCGAAAAACTCGCGGATCAGACTCCAGTCCGTGCCCGTTCCCGACGTCCGCCGCTGATGCCCGCTGGCATCGCCGTAAATATCCAGCTGAATCGTCGCGCCCGATCCGAACCCGCGCCCGCGTAGCGCCTCAACCCGCCGCGCCAGCTCCTCGCAGGCTGCCAACGTATTCGCGTCCGCCAGCACAATCTCCTCCAGCACCGAAATCACATTTCCATCACACTGCGCCAGCACCGAGCACATCGGATGCACATTGAAATCCAGCGACCACACCAACGGTTCGCCCGCCCGATACTCACAGCGCCGGACATTCTCCGCGCGCGAAAACGCGTGATACGCCTGCCCGAACGTCGCCCCTTCAAAACTCGCTTCGAACTCCTGCCGGAACAATCGCTCATCCAGTTCGCTGGCTGCGCTTACCAGCTCTTCTTCCGAAACATTCCCACCCTGGAGCGTTGTGAACCGAAACGCCCCCCACTCCGGATGCGCCGCTGCCATCTCAAACCGCTCCTGCAGATGATTGCCGCCATACGGGGTCCCGATGAACAACGCGCCTCCACGCCGGTCTGCTAGAGCCGGACGCAGCACCTCGGTCCAGCACTCCGGCCGCATCGACGCATACTCATCCAGCACCACGAAATCCAACCCGCTCCCCCGCAGCGCGTCGTACTGGTCCGCGCCTCGCAGTGCAATCAAGCCGCCCCACTTCATCCGGATGCTCAGGTCGCTCTCATTCGGCCTGTCGAGCCAGAACGGTCGCGTCAGCTCCTTCAGCCGGTTCCACGCAATCCGCTTCGCTTGCCGTGCCGTCGGCGCCACATACCAGACCATCCGATCCGCGCCGCACGACGCCCGCAGCAATTCCACCAGCGCCAGGTGCGTCTTTCCAAACCGCCGCCCCGCCACCAGCACGCGAAATCGTTTCTCGCATCGGAACACTTCCATCTGTGCAGCGCGTAGCCGAATCACACCCGGCCGGCTCCCACGCGCCCTAGGCAAGTTCCACCGTCAACTTGGGTACGTCCGTCGCCGCCGTCGTCTCCCGCTCCGGCCCGCGCTCCCGCATTCCGCACCGCGTCTTCGCCCAGAAAATCGATGCCGACGTATTCTTCCCCGACGTCGCCATCCCGAACAACGACTTCATCACCTTCTGGTTCGCCTCAATCGCGCCCCGATCCAATTCGCTCCGAAAATGTTTGCGCAGCGTCTTCGGCGTAATCTCCAGCATCGTCGCGATATCGTCATGCCTGAACCCGAACCCCGCCATGTCCGTCACCATCTTCTTAGCCTTCTCTGTTACCTGAAATTCCGGCCGTGCCATCACCTGGTTATTCCCTTCGGGATCTGAATTGTTCCCGTCAGCAGACGTGTTGATCCCCGCGACCACCCTACGCCCGTAACACACCGCCGAATCTTAAAAAATAAGGCTAAGTTATTGACCGTAAAGCAGATGTCTTCCCGTTCACTTTTGTGACCGAGGTTACACTCAGGGAAACGGAACCTCCTACCCGACCCAGCAACGCCGGCTCGCTTTTTATAGGCGGGAAAAACCCTCCTATGCGTGCGCGAGAATCGCTCTTATGCGCACCCTCCGTTTGCCCATCTGTTGTGTCCTCGTAACCGCAGCCGCGGGCCAGCAGTTTTCTTCCAGCCCCGATCAAGGCCGCTCCATGGTCGTAACGCAATACGGCATAGTGGCCGCTCCCCAATTCCTTGCCTCACAAGCTGGCGCGAAGATCTTGGAGCAAGGAGGCAACGCCATCGATGCCGCCATCGCAGCGAATGCCGTTATGGGGGTCGTGCAGCCCTACGTCAACGGCATCGGTGGCGATCTCTTCGCCATCGTCTACGAAGCAAAAACCGGGAAACTGTACGGATTGAACGCCAGCGGGTGGACGCCCAAAGCTCTCACCATCGACTACCTGAAATCCCACAACATCGACAAGATTGCTCCCATCACCGTCCACACCATCACCGTTCCCGGAGCCGTTGCCGGCTGGGATGCTTTGCGCGCTCGCTTCGGCACGCTGCCGTTTGAAAAGACCTTGGCGCCGGCGATTTTTTATGCGGCAAACGGCATTCCGCTAGCCGAAAAAAACGCCCGCTACTGGGTAAGCAAAGCGGTCATGGATCAGCCCGGTTGGAAAGACACCTACATGCCCGGCGGCGTTGCGCCGAAGCTGGGAGACGTGTTCAAGAACCCCGCACTCGCGAGTTCACTGCGCGCCATTGCAGCACAGGGTCGCGACGCCTACTATAACGGCAAGCTGACGGACACCATGGTTGAATTTCTGCGCGCGCAGGGCGGAACGCACACTCGGGAAGACTTCGCGGACTACAAACCCGAATGGGTTGACCCGATCTCGACTACCTATCGCGGATGGACCGTATCCGAGCTGCCGCCGAATGGACAGGGAATTGCCGCGCTTTCAATGTTGAACGTCATGGAAAACTTTCCGCTCGCGAGCTACGGACACAACTCTGCCGCGGCTTTGCACGTGATGATCGAGGCCAAGAAACTCGCGTACGCAGACATGATCCGTTACGTCGGCGATCCGCGTTTTGGTCCCGTGCCCGTAGAGGCGATGCTGTCGAAAGAGCTCGCAGCCAAACGCGCGAAGCTGATCGATATGAATCACGCGTCGTGTCAAGTTGTTCCGTCGGATCTGATCGCCACTCTCAACGCGCACGGCAACTCCACCATCTACATGTCGACCATCGATAAAGACGGCAATATCGTTTCGTTGATCCAAAGCAACTACGCGGGCTATGGCACGGGCCTCGTCACTCCCGGTCTTGGCTTCTCGTTTCAAAACCGCGGCGCCGGATTTGATTTAGTGCCAGGCAAGCCCAATTCGCTCGCCGGACATAAGCGTCCGCTGCACACGATCATTCCGGGTTTTCTGCAGAAAGGCGATATGCGAATTGGTTTCGGCATCATGGGCGGCTGGAACCAGGCGCAGGCTCATGCCCAATTCGTCGCCGATGTTGTCGACTTCGGCATGAACGTTCAGGCCGCTTTAGAATCTCCGCGCTTCACCAAACCAACGTTTGAAGGCTGCGATGTCGAAGTGGAATCGCGCATCCCCGCCGATATCCGCGATGACCTGACGCGCCGCGGCCACATTCTGACGATCGTCGAACCCTACGCATTTGGATCTGTCGGACAAGGCGAAGCGGTCGTGCGCGACGTGAAGCGAGGCGTGAACTTCGCAGGGGCCGATCCGCGCAGTGATGACGCGGCAATTCCGCAGGCGCCGGCCTTTTGACTAATTCATCGCGATGTAGTCCATCAGCATTTCGATCTGCGGTTGCGTCAATTGCTGGCGGAACGCCGGCATCAGCGGACCGCCGAATTTAATCCGCACATCCACATACTGCCGGCTCGGCTTGCCATGGCTCATCGGCAACCGCGCGTTTTGGAAGAGATGATTTAAGCTCGGCCCTATCTTCCTTGTGTGCTTCTGGTCTTTGTCGATGTCATGGCAGACTGCGCAATTCTCGCGAAACAGATCACGCCCAACCGAAGCCGTTTTTTGCCAAGGCGGAGGCTGTATGTCGGCAGCCGCTGCAATGCTGCCGGACAGCGCCAACATCAGCATCAACCGCGCGATCATCGCGCGTCCCCGCTGCTTTGAATGTTGGTCGCGCCTGCCGCTTCCAGCGACTTCTGCGCGGCAACGGACTGCTCAATGCGGCATCGCACTCTTATACAGATCATGCCCGGCTCTACGTCAGGTGCTGGTGGCCGGCCGCGGCGCAGCAGCCCAGCCTCTTTCAGAAACCAGCAGAACGTGGTGAGGATCGCCCCGAGCATCGTGATCTCATAGAACACCACTCCCGTCGCCCAGAACGAGAACAACGGCATGCCGCCCGTGATCAGCGGATAGCTGTATTGGGTGAACGAGACAAACCCGATAATCAAAACGCAAAACAAGACCGCGCCGGTCACAGCCGCGAAAGACATATGACTGCGCCGCTCAAGAACGTCGCGCGGAATTTCTAACGGTTCGTTCGAAAAAACATCTACATCCCGCGCCGCAAACCCGCGCTCGCGCAACTCCTGCAGAGCGCGAAGGACTCGCTCGCGCGCATCGCCAAACCGAAACTCGCCATTCAGATACACGCTAGTCCTCGTGCTCCGATTGCGTCTCAAACTCCCAGATCGCAATAATGGGAAACAATTTCGCAAACACCAGGTACAGAACGCCCATCGACGCGAACGTGGCAACCGTGATTGAAATCTCCACCCAGGTCGGCGTGTAACGGCCCCATGTCGCGGCCAGTCGCCCATAGCTCAAGGTCGGCACCACAATCAGAAAACGTTCCAGCCACATGCCGATCAGCACGGTGATCGATGCAATCGTGGCCGTCAGTATGTTCCGCAGCTTTCGAATTCCCAACAGCACGAAAGGAACAACGAAATTACACAGCACCATCACCCAGAAATACGGGCCGAAGTTACCGCGTATGCGCGCTCCAAAAACATTCATCTCCTTTGGCTCATTCCCGTACCACGCCGTCAGGTTTTCCGCCACCGTGAAATACAGCCATAACAAGCTCATCAGCAGAAGCAGCTTTGCGAGATTATTGAAGTGGTGCGGCGTTAGATATTCCTCCAGATGCATGGTCTTTCGGATCAGCGCCATTACAATCAGCAGCGCGGCGATGCCGCTGAAAATAGCGCCCACCACAAAATACGGTCCGAAGATGCTGCTGTGCCACATGGGCGCAACGGCCATCGAGAAGTCCCACGCCACCACAGTATGAACCGACACCGCGACGGCCAGAATGATTCCAGCCATCAGCTTCATCGCGCTCTCCAGCGCGTTCCATTCCCGATCGCTGCCCGTCCAGCCAAGCGAAAGCATTCGATACATGCGCCGCCGCCAGCCTGTTGCTCGTTTCGCGAGCTGCGCCACATCCGGAATCAACGGCAGAAATAGGTATATCGTGCTGCCCGTCAAATACGTGCTGATTGCCGTCACGTCCCACATCAGAGGGGAGCGGACGTTCGGCCAAAGCAGCCTGGAGTTCGGATACGGAAACAGCCAGAAGAACAACCAGGCACGGCCCAAATGGATGATCGGAAACAATCCGCCGATCATGAGTGCGAATACCGTAATGGCTTCCGCTGCGCGCGTAACGGGTTTGCGCCAGCCCGCATCGGTGAGCCGGAGAATCGCAGAGATTAGAGTGCCGGCGTGGGAAATCCCGATCCAGAAGACGAAATCGACCAGATAAAAGCCCCAGAATACCGGCCGCCGGATCCCGGCCACGCCGATCCCACGATAGAGTTGGTATCCCCACGCCACCAGGCCCCACAACGCAACCGCCGACAAAACACAAAGCACGATCAGGTAGCGCGAACTTGCGCCCGCGAGCGGCCGCCACAAATCACGGCGTATTCCTTCATCGGAGCTGATTGCCGGAAGCGTCGCCACGTTAGGTCGCCTTTTGCAAGTAGAAAACTTTCGGTTTGGTTCCCAGCTCTTCGAGCAAGCGCGTCGCCCGGCCGCTCTCCGCAAGCTGTGAAACTTTGCTCCCCGGGTCGTTCAAGTCGCCGAAGACCATCGCTTCCGCCGGGCAGGATTGAACGCATGCGGGTTTCACGTCGCCATCTTTCAGCGGCCGGCTTTCTGCCGCTGCGTCGTCTTTCGATCTTTTAATCCGCTGAATACAGAACGTGCATTTTTCCATCACGCCGCCCATACGAATGGAAACGTCGGGATTGTGTTGCAGCTCCAGCGGAGACGGCCAGACCGGATCGAACCAGTTAAAGAACCGAACCGAATATGGGCAATTGTTCCCGCAGTAGCGAGTTCCCACGCACCGGTTATACACCTGAACGTTCAACCCCTCTTCGTTGTGGTACGTGGCATAAACCGGGCAAACCGGTTCGCACGGAGCTTCATCGCATTGCTGGCAGAGCACGGGAACATGCTTTACGCGGATATTCGGGAACTCGCCTTCGTAATAGCGGTCGACGCGAATCCAATGAACAGCGCGTCCCTTCGCGGCTGATTCCGGATCGGAAAGCGGTAAGTTGTTTTCAGCATGACAGGCAGTAACGCAAGCCTGGCAGCCGGTGCATCGATCCAAGTCGATAGCCATTCCCCAACGGTGTTCCGAGTTGCTCATCTGTGTCCCCAGGGACCCTGCTCGCGGTCTTGTGGTGAAAATTGGATCAATTCGCTTGGCCTTTGTTCCAGGCGAGCAACCCGCACACGTGTTGCGCCGAATGCGAGAACGCCCGTGGATGTTTCCTGAGCCGGCGCGAGAATGGATATCGGATTGGCGCCGCGTCCCGAAGCATAGCGTCCGTAATGCGTGTGGCCTTCTCCGATAGCCATGCTGACGACGCCTGGAAGCGCGGCTGGATGGACATACGCTGGAGCATCCAATTTGCCGTTTGCAGATTCCACGCGCACCCAATCGCCGGTTGCAACATTCAACTTCGTTGCCGTTTTCGGATCAATCTCCACCGGAAGACCCCACATGGCGCTCGAAGCCGGATCTGGCAGTTCCTGCATCCAGGGCAAATTCGCACCGCGCCCATCGTGATATTGCACTGATAGATAAGGCTGGAACTGAAGCGGAAACTGCAAGGCGTCACCGGAAAAGGTGGGATCGCTCCACTGCATGTTCTTACTGACCGGCTTAAGCGGCTGCGCGTTGGCTTCTCCTTCCAGCCACAGTCCGCCGCGAAGCGCAACGTTGTCCCAAGTCTCTCCGTTTGGCAGTAGAGGCTGCACAAAACTCTTGGCAGTAACAGGTTCGAAAGCAACGTTCAATTTGCGTGCGATATCGCCAAGCGTCTGCTCCAACGGCCGAGTGTCATAAAGCGGTCGCACAAACGGCGTTGCCACTGCGACTGAGGTTGCCGGACCGCCCACCATCGCAACAACCGCTGCCTCTGCTTCGAGCGGGTGATGCGAAGGCAGAATCACGTCCGCGTAGGCCGCCGAATCGTCGATAAACGATCCAAAACTGATAATCGTCTTCGAAGCAAGCGCCGCGGCAACTCCGGAAGATGGCGGAAGGGTGTAAACGGGATTCTCGCCGTCTAAAAACACCACCTGCGCAGCCTTCAAAGCTTCCACAACGTTTGGATTTGCGGCTGCGACATCCGAAGCCGGATGCGGAGCCTGCGGTCCACCGCGCCGCCCAACGTTGCCCAACATGATGTTGAGGTAATGCGAGGCAACGATCGCTTGGAATGAGTTGGAATGGATCACCGACGCGCCACCAATCACCAGCGGCGCTTCCGATTCACCGAGTTCGCGCGCAACGCGCCGCAACACATTCGGGTCAACTCCAGTGCTGCGAATCAGCTGCTGCAGATCTGCGCCGAGAATCGATTCGGTGACACCGGGCGGCAATTGTTCTGCCGCGCGGGCAAGTTTTTCCTCAAGCAAGAGACGGCCGACTGCAACCAGCAAATGCGGCTCAAAGCCCGGACGCACCGGCAGCCACTCGTCCGCACTTGCAGCCGTGAGCGACATTCTGGATTCCGCTTGAACCAGCTTGCCGCGAATGCCCAATCGTCCTTGCCGGAAACGGCCGAACTGGCCTCCGTAATATACGGGCGAAACCCAGCCGCCCAGGAAATCCGCGCCCACTCCCAACACGTAGCGCGCCTGGCTCACGTGGTAATCAGGCATGCCCGTCCAGCCGAAAACGGCCTGGGCCGCTTGCCGCTCAATAGAAAAATCTGCCAGCGAACTCGTGTACGCGGCAGGAGCGCCAATCGATTGCAAGAACCGTTGGATACCAGCTAACCGGCTGCCGGCAGGAGCCGTCGTGAGAAACACGACTTTGCTTTTGTCGGTCGCCGAAATTGCCTTGGTAATGGCGGCAATGCCGTCATCCCAGGACATGCTGCTGAACGCGGCTTTGCCTCGATCTCCCGTCCGGTGCATCGGTCCGCGAACACGATCCGGATTATAGAGCGATTGAACGGCGGCCTGCCCGCGCGCGCACAATGCGCCACTGCTTACCGGATCCAGCGGATTGCCTTCAATCTTTTTGATGGACGCAATACGCTCGCGAAACTTCTGGCCATTTCGCTCGACGATGCGTTCGCCTTCCATCACGCGCACGATAACGCCGCAGCCGGCGCTGCATTCCGTACACACGGATGGATGCCATTGTTCTTCCCCCGGAGCGATCTGATGTTCCGGGACCAGCAGTGGAATCAGTGCTTCTTTTTTTCCACAACTCGTCGCGGCCACGCCCGCAGAGGCCGTCGAAACGATCTTGAAAAAATTGCGGCGGTCCATGGTTAGCCGAGTGCCGGCACCCTCAATAATGACAAGCCGCGCAGTCCTCCGTTGCGTGCTTCTGGCGATGGCAAGTGAGACACGAACCCATAGTATGCGTGACGACACGCTCGGCGACAGTCGCCTTGGTCAGGTCTCCGTGGCAAGTAGAACAGCCAATGCCCGCCCGGAAGTGTGGCGCATGCTTGAACTTAACCTCAGCACCCGGGGAGAATCCGTAGACGCGCACCCAAGGAATTTCAAGATTTTTATTGGAGTAGTCGATGACCTTCTTAATCTCCGGGCGATTCGTCAGCAGCTTGGAATGGCAGAACATGCACTTGCGGACGGAAGGGATTCCGGCGCTTGCCCGAGTATCGGCGCCGATGTGGCAATCGATACAGCTCATCCCAAGCTGCATGTGCTTGTTATGAGGAAATGCGATCGGCTGTTCGGCACGGCTTGTAACGGCAAACAGCATGAACAACCACGCGGCGTCTCTTACAAACACACGGGATCGCCGCCGCCAACCAAACAAATGTTCCGCCTCCCCATCCCCTGTTCTTTTGCCCGAACACACCCCGGGTACCGGCCGCTGATAGGGCCGAGACGTAATGGATAGCTTACCTCACCCGAAATTTTGATCGCGACCCATAAACATTGCGCGCAACAAAGTCGCTCTGCACGCAAACCTGCTAAACACAATCCTTACGTCATCCTTAGCGCGTCTTTAGCGCCTGCCCGCTACGGTTAAAACGTAACGCGAGCGTAATTGGCCGCGTTTTCGGAGACTCACATGACTGATTTCCTGTTTGTGCTGACCGGGGTGCTCTTCTTCGCCGGCGCTTGGGTGTTTACGAAGGCCTGCGATCGGCTGTAGGGGCAGATTATGGACTACATCATCGGCGGCTTCACGACCGTTTTCCTCTTTGGATATCTCCTGTACGCGCTATTGAAGCCGGAGAAATTCTAGGGCGCGAAAAAAGGACGGATTCCTGACATGACAAGCAATGGCGTTTTACAAATCGTTGTTTATTTCCTGGTGATCCTTGCGTTGACCAAGCCCATGGGCATTTTTATGGCTCGGTTATTTGACGGGAAGCGTACCTTTCTTCACCCGGTCCTGCGGCCGCTTGAAGTACTTACGTACAAGCTGTGCGGCATCAAGGAAGATTGCGAACAGAAATGGACGGTTTACACAGCTTCCCTGTTGGCGTTCAGTATTTTTGCGTTTCTATTTGTGTACCTGCTGCAGAGATTGCAAGGCGTGCTGCCGCTGAATCCGCAAGGATTCAATGCGACGAACGTTACGCCCGACTTGGCGTTCAACACAGCGGTCAGCTTTTTGACCAATACCAACTGGCAGTCCTATGGCGGCGAAAGCACATTCAGCTACCTGGTGCAGATGGCGGCCTTAACCGTGCAGAATTTTGCGTCGGCGGCAGCCGGAATAGCAGTTGCCATCGCGGTGGTGAGAGGGTTCTCACGGCAGCAAGTGAATAGCCTGGGGAACTTCTGGGTCGATCTGACGCGCGCGATCGTGTATATTCTGTTGCCGCTGTCGATCATTGCGGCGCTCTTTTTCTGCGCGCAAGGCGTGATCCAGAATTTCCACGGCTATACCACCGTAACCACGCTAGAAGGTGCGAAGCAAATCATCGCCCAGGGCCCGGTAGCGTCGCAGGAAGCGATTAAGATGCTGGGAACAAACGGTGGTGGCTTCTTCAATGCGAACTCGGCGCATCCTTTCGAGAACCCGACGCCGCTGGTGAATTTCGTCCAGCTACTGCTGATCTTTGTGATTCCCGCGGGGTTGACCTACACATTTGGAGAGATGGTTGGAGACCGGCGGCAGGGCTGGGCAATCTTCGGCGCCTGCGCAGCGATGTTTTTAGTAGGTGCGTTCGCCTGCTACTGGGCAGAGCAGAACGGTAATCCCACTCTCGCGAAGCTCGGCTTGGAAACGCATGCGACCACCACGCAGTCGGGCGGAAACATGGAAGGAAAAGAGACCCGGTTCGGCATTGCGGCCTCCGCTCTGTTCGCAACCGTAACCACGGATGCGAGCTGTGGCGCTGTGAATGGAATGCACGACAGCTACACACCGCTGGGAGGACTGGTGCCGCTGTTCAATATTCAAACCGGCGAAGTCATCTTCGGAGGAACCGGCGCGGGACTGTACGGAATTTTGCTCTACGCGATCGTGGCGGTGTTCATTGCGGGGCTGATGGTCGGTCGAACGCCGGAGTACGTCGGCAAAAAAATTGAGCAGAAAGAAGTGAAGATGGCAATGCTGGCGCTCATCTGTACCGCGTTGAGCATTCTGGTTTTTTCGGCGATCGCCTCCGTCGTTCATTTCAATGAGCCGACAAAGGACGCGAAAGGACAGTCAGTCGCACACAGCTATTGGAACCCGCCTGGACCTGCAACCGCAAACTTCAATAACTCCGGTGCGCATGGATTCAGTGAAGCGCTGTATGCGTATACGAGTGCGACCGGCAACAACGGCAGCGCGTTCGGCGGAATCAACACGAATACGCCCTATTACAACCTGACGATGGGGTTCGCGATGCTCATTGGCCGCTTCTTGTTCCTGATTCCTTTGCTGGCCGCGGCGGGAAGCCTGGCGATGAAAAAGAAAATTCCATCCACCAGCGGCACGCTTCCGACGCACGGACCATTGTTTGTTGGTCTGCTCGTCGGAACAGTGATTCTGGTCGGCGCCCTGACGTTCTTCCCGGCGCTCGCGCTGGGGCCGATTGTCGAGCATTACCTGATGCGGGACGGAAAGCTGTTTTCGTTCCTGATGTTGCCTTTCTGGAGCTAAGCCATGGCATCTGTACTTGAGACACCACCGAAATCCGTTGAAGAAACCAAGAGTGTTGCGGCCACGCACGAATCGAGTTCCCTGCTGCCGGGCAAATTGAGCCGCTCCCGGCCACTTTTCGATGGCGAGATTGTCCGCCGGGCCACAACGGAATCATTTGTCAAATTGAACCCGGCGACGCTCATTAAGAACCCGGTGATCTTTGTCGTCGAGGTGGGCGCCGCCCTGGTGACGGTGTTCCTGGTCCGGGACATTATTGCCGGAGCGCCGGACGTTGGATTCGAACTCCAGATCGCGCTTTGGTTGTGGTTTACCGTGCTGTTCGCGAACTTCGCCGAAGCGATGGCGGAGGCGCGCGGCAAAGCGCAGGCGGATGCGCTACGCAAAACCAAGACGGATGCTGTAGCGAAACGCGTACGGAAAGGACAAGTTGAGATAGTTCCGGCTGCTCAACTGCGCGCGGGTGACATTGTCACCGCGGAATCCGGCGATTTGATTCCAGGTGATGGCGAGATCATCGAAGGCATCGCGACTGTCGATGAATCGGTTATCACGGGTGAAAGCGCGCCCGTGATTCGGGAATCCGGCGGCGACCGCAGCGCGGTGACCGGTGGCACGAGGATTCTTTCTGACGGCGTAAAGATCCGCATCACGTCGAATCCGGGCGAGACCTTCCTAGACAAGATGATTGCGTTGGTGGAAGGCGCGCAGCGGCAGAAGACGCCGAATGAAATCGCATTGAACATTCTGATTGCCGGGCTGACGTTGATTTTCCTGCTCGCCGTTGCGACATTGCATCCATTCGCACTGTACGCCGTAACCTCGGCGGGGTCTGGCCGCGTGCCAACCATCGCGGTGTTGGTGTCGCTGTTGGTGTGCCTGATTCCGACGACGATTGGCGGATTGTTGTCGGCTATTGGAATCGCGGGCATGGACCGGGTCATGCAAGACAATGTGCTGGCAATGAGCGGCAAAGCGGTTGAAGCGTCAGGCGATATCAATACGCTGCTGCTGGACAAAACGGGCACGATCACGCTCGGCAACCGCCAGGCGGTGGAGTTCATTCCGTTCCCAGGCGTCAGCGAAGCGGAATTGGCAGACGCGGCGCAGCTTTCAAGCTTAGCGGATGAAACTCCCGAAGGTCGCTCGGTGGTTGTTCTTGCAAAAGAGAAGTATGGGCTACGTGGACGAGAAGTCGCGAATCACGAGGCCACCTTTATTCCGTTCTCGGCGTACACGCGCATGAGCGGCGTGGACATCGATGGACGAATGCTCCGCAAGGGCGCGAGCACGGCTATCGCGAACTTTGTTAAAGAGTGCGGTGGCTTCATCCCAGCCGGATTCGATGAAACGTCCGATCGAATTTCGCGCAGCGGCGGTACGCCGTTGGCGGTTGCGGATGGATCACGGGCCCTGGGCGTCATCTATCTCAAGGACATCGTGAAGGGTGGAATGAAGGAGCGCATGACGCAGCTGCGCACGATGGGCATTCGCTCCGTTATGATCACGGGCGATAATCCGTTGACCGCGGCGGCGATTGCGCGGGAAGCCGGCGTGGATGATTTCCTGGCGCAAGCAACGCCCTCCGACAAGCTTGCCTATATCAAAAAAGAGCAGGCTGAGGGAAGGCTTGTGGCGATGACGGGCGATGGTACAAACGATGCTCCGGCATTAGCGCAAGCGGACGTCGGCGTAGCCATGAATACCGGGACGATGGCCGCGAAAGAAGCCGGCAACATGGTGGACCTGGATAGCAACCCGACCAAGCTGATTGAAATTGTCGCAATCGGTAAGCAGCTTCTGATCACGCGAGGCGCGTTGACCACGTTCTCGATTGCGAACGACGTCGCGAAGTATTTCGCCATTATTCCGGCGATGTTCATGGTGACATATCCGGCATTGGGGAACTTCAACATCATGCATTTGCACACGCCACAAAGCGCGGTGCTGGCCGCGGTGATCTTCAACGCGCTGATCATCATCGCACTGGTTCCGCTGGCACTGCGGGGCGTGAAGTACCGCCCGGTAGGAGCAGCGTCGCTGCTGCGGCGGAATATTTTGATTTACGGAGTCGGCGGCATTCTTGTGCCGTTCCCAGGAATCTGGGTGCTGGATCAACTGTTGGTCTGGATGCATTTGGCGTAAGGAGGAGAAGCATGTTACGAGAATTGTTTCCGGCATTTCGGATGATGTTGTTTCTGACGATTGCAACGGGTCTGGTGTATCCGTTCGTCGTCACGGGCCTTTGCCAGGCGATGTTTCGCGGCAAGGCGAATGGAAGCCTGGTGGAAGTGAACGGACAACCAGTCGGATCGACACTGATAGCGCAGAATTTTACTAAGCCGGAGTACTTTCATCCACGCCCCTCGGCGGCCGGAAACGGCTACGATCCGACAGCCTCGAGTGGTTCCAATCTGGGGCCGACCAGCCAGAAGCTCTATGACAGAGTGAAAGCCGGCGCTGAGCAGTTTCGAAAAGAGAATCCGGATTATCGCGGCGAGATTCCCGCCGATGCAATAACAGCCTCGGGAAGCGGTTTGGATCCGGAGATTAGCGTCGCGAATGCATTGGCACAGGCGCCCAGAGTGGCGAAGGCGCGCGGGTTGAACACCGCGGACGTGGAAAGCCTGGTAAACAATCTGACACAGTCGCGCGACTTGGGCTTGCTTGGCGAAGCGCGGCTTAACGTGCTGGAAATAAATCTGGCGCTCGACCAGAAATACCGTAAAGCATCGTAGAAAAAGGCGTTAGCACCGCCGGGAAGCGCGCTGGGTCGTATAGGCTATTGCTATGCGTCAGTTGCTGTGCTACCTGGCGGTGCTCAGCGCGGTTGCGGTCGTTACATTCGCCGACTCTAAGCTCGCGCACGTCAACAGTGCAACCGCCGCATTTACCTTTCTTCTCCTGATCCTGGCGATTGCCACACGCGTAGGGTTGAAAGAGTCGATCACGGCGTCTCTTGCCAGCGTGCTGGCGTATAACTTCTATTTTCTTCCACCGATCGGAACACTGACGATTGCCGACCCGCAGAATTGGGTTGCGCTCTTTGCCTTTCTGGCGACTGCGATGACAGCGAGCCAACTCTCGGCCAGCGCGAAGCGTGAAGCCAACGAGGCGAGGGCACGGCAGCAGGAATTACAGCGGATGTACGACTTCAGCCGCGCTTTAATGCTGGCTGAAGACGACCGGACGCTGCCTCAGCAGGCAATCCGTCACATTTCCGAAATCTTCCACACAGTTCGCGTCTCGCTGTATGGCAGCGACGCCGATGCGTTGTGGCATCTGCCTTTGGACGATTCGTCGTGCGACCGCCAATTGCGGGAAGTGGGGCTAGGGCGCGACGACTTCAACCTTGAAGCGAACGGAATGCTGATCCTTCCGATAGGGTTGGGGGGACGCAGATGGGGAAGCCTGGCGGTGCCGAAGACATCTTTTTCAATGGTCGGCTTGCAGGCAGTTGCACAGTTGCTTGCGATCACGATGGAGCGTTCGCGCGCGCGGTCCGAGGCTTCGCGCCTGGAAGCGATCCGGCAAAACGAAAAGATGAAGTCAACGCTGCTGGATGCTTTGGCGCACGAGTTCAAAACTCCTTTGACTTCAGTGAAAGCTGCAACGACGACTTTGTTGGGCCGCGGCACAGTGGATGCTTCGACGAATGAGTTATTGACGGTTATCGATGAAGAGACGGACCGGATGACGAGCCTGGTGAGCGATTCTATTGAACTGGCGCGGCTGGGCAGCGGGCCGGTGCGTCTCGAAAAGGAAATCTGCAGAACCAAAGACCTGGTGGAGGACGCGGCGCACCAGCTGGTTCCGCTGCTGGAAGGCCGCGAGTTGGACATGCACGTGGCGGCGGACCTTCCCAATGTGTCGGTGGATAAGAAATTGACTGAGCTGGCGCTACGGCAGCTGATCGGGAATGCCATCAAATATTCGCTGGAGGGATCACCCCTCGGCGTACTTGCCGAGGCGCGCGGTGAGGAAGTAATGCTTTGCGTCGTGAACCAAGGGCCAGCTATTCTCAAAGCGGAACAGAAACTTTTATTCGAGAAGTTCTATCGCGGGCGCGACGTACGAGGACGGGTTGCGGGCACGGGCATGGGCTTAAATATCGCGCGTGAAATTGTTGCGGCACACGGAGGCCGGATCTGGGTAGATAGCGAGCCGGGCTCGCCGACTCGATTTTGTTTCACGCTGCCCGTGACAACGAATGGAAACGAGGCCGTTGGCCGAGAATGAATGCCAAAATTCTGGTGGTCGATGACGAACCGCAGATCCGAAGGGTGCTGAAGGCCGCGTTGAGCGCAGAGGAGTATGTGGTGACGGCTGCGAAATCTGCGCTGGAGGCGTTTGGGCAGATTCGCGAAAACCGCTTCGATCTGATTCTGCTGGATGTCAACATGCCGGAGATCAATGGACTTGAAGCATGCGAAGAGATTCGCCGCACGTCGGAAGTTCCGATTCTTATGCTGACGGTTCGCGACAGCGAAGAAGATAAGGTAGCGGCGCTCGATGCAGGCGCTGACGACTATGTGACGAAGCCATTCAGCATGCCTGAGTTACTGGCAAGAATTCGCGCGAATTTGCGGCGTTCTTCTTTGTCGTCGCCGGCGAGCGGCGCCAAGCTAACGTTCGGCACCGTGGAAATCGACCTGAATACCAGGCATGTTTTTGTTGCCGGACGCGACGTGCGATTTACTCCGAAAGAGTTCGATTTGCTGTACTACTTCGTTACGCATCCGAACCAGACAATTCCGCACGGAAAGCTGCTGCAGGCGGTGTGGGGACCGGATTATGGGAATGAGATTGAATACCTTCACGTCTTTATCAACCAGATCCGGAAAAAGATCGAAGTGGAGCCGAGTAAGCCGCGGCACTTGTTGACCGAAACACGAATTGGATATCGTTTCAGTCCGGAAGGAGTGGCACCTTGAAATACCTGTTCTCCATTGCCGTTTTGGGGCTCGCGCCGATGATGACTTCGCTCTATGGACAAACTTACGACGAACCATACCGGCCGCAGTATCACTTTTCTCCCCGGGAGAATTGGACGAACGACCCGAACGGTTTGATTTATTTCGAAGGCGAGTATCATCTCTTTTTCCAATACAATCCGTTCGGCGATGAATGGGGTCACATGACCTGGGGACATGCGGTGAGTCCGGACCTGGTGCATTGGGAGCAGTTGCCGCCGGCAATTCCCGAAGAGAACGGCATTATGATTTTCACCGGCAGCACGGTGGTGGATGCGCGTAACACCAGCGGTTTTTGTTTGAATTCCAAGCCCTGCATGGTGGCGATTTACACCGGACACACGCCTGAAAAAGGGGGGAAGCCTGCTCTGCAGACGCAAAACGTGGCGTACAGCAACGACCGCGGCCGGCACTGGACGAAATACAGCGGTAATCCGGTGCTGGACCTGCACATGGCGGATTTTCGGGATCCAAAGGTTTTGTGGTCGCAGGAAACAGCGCAGTGGGTGATGTTGGTTTCGCTGCCGGATGAACATAAGGTGCGTATCTATGGCTCGAAAGATTTGAAGCATTGGACGGCGTTGAACGATTTTGGTCCGGCCGGAGCCACGAGCGGGCAGTGGGAGTGCCCGGAGTTATTCAATGTGGCGGTGGAGGGCACAAAGGAAACGCGTTGGGTGCTGAAGGTGGGCTTGAATCCGGGTGCGATACAAGGCGGATCGGGCGAGCAGTACTTCGTAGGCCGCTTCGATGGGAAGCAGTTTCTGAATGACAATCCGCCGTCGTCGACGCTGTGGACGGATTACGGAAAGGATTGCTACTGCGCGCTTACATTCAATAACCTGCCGCCCGGTCAAACGCCGGTGATGCTGGGGTGGATGGACAACTGGCAATACGCAAAAGATCTGCCTACAAAGCCGTGGCGGGGACAGATGACCTTTCCGCGGAGTTTGTCGCTGCGGAAGACCGACGACGGATTGCGGCTGATTCAGCAACCCGCCGGTGAAATTAGCAAACTATACGACGGCGCCGCGGCAACCCGAGCAGGCAACGCGGAGACGGTGAGCAAATGGCTTGCCGAGTTGTCCTCAAAGCTGGGGCGTACCTTTGTTTTGAAAGCCGAGATTCCTTTCGCCACTGCTGGTGAAGCCGGCATTCGGGTGTTCGGAGCTGAAATCGGCTACGACCAGAAAGCCAAACAATTATTTGTGGACCGGACCCATGCCGGCTTAGTCGACTTCAATAAGGATTTCCCAGTGCGTGTGAATGCGCCATTGTCGCTGACAGGCAAAGTGTTGCGGTTGACGCTCCTGGTGGACAGGAACTCAATCGAGGTGTTTGCCGATGGCGGCGCAGTGACTAGTACCAACCTGGTGTTTCCGAACCCGGGCGCGCACGATGTTGAGTTCTTCCCAAAAGACGGGGAAATGGGCCAGATTTCAGTCAGCGTTCAAAAGATCCGGTCGGCAGTCAGGAAATGATTCATCAAGGCTTCTGATGAAAGAACCACGCCGTCATCAAAATGCCCACGACGATCACAATGCCGCGGATGACGTTTTGCGATAACCGCCGCGCCAGAAAAGGTCCGACAAATCCTCCGGCGATGCCCGCGCCCATCATGGCGAGCGTTTGTAACCACCAGACCTGATGCGCGGCGATGAAGATGACGGCGGCAATAGCGTTTAGCGTCGCACCAAGCAGCGTTTTCAAGCCGTTCATGGCCAGCATGTCGGTGATGCCGTACAACCGGAAGGCGGCCAGAATCATAATCCCGATACCACCGCCGAAGTAGCCTCCATAGACTGCGATTGGAAAGAGCAGGCAGAGCATCGAGACCTGGTTGCCGTGCAGGCGGCCGCGCATCGCGTCGCTGATAGCGCGGCCAAAGGTGAACACGACAGTTGCAAAGAGCAACAGCCACGGTGCGATAAGGCGGAATGTCCGGTCAGACGTGACGAGCAAAAGAGTTGCGCCGAGCAGCCCGCCGACCAGGGAAATCAGGAACCACGCTTTCAGCCGCGGCTCGTTTAGTTGCTCGATGTCACGCCGGAAAGCAAAACCGCTGCTGAGCGAGGCAGGCACCAGGGCCACGGTGCTGGAAGCATTCGCTGCAACGGCGGGCAGTCCACCGAAGACCAGCGCGGGAAACGTGAGGAAACTGCCGCCGCCCGCAATTGAATTGATGATTCCCGCAGTAAAACCGGCAGCGAGGAGGAGAAGCCATACCATTCGGCCTTACCAGTGTAAACGGGTCGGCCAATGGTCTCGATTTATGTCTGTTTGGGAGACTAGCAGGCATGCGTGCTGTTTTCTGGCTAGCGCTTTTCGTATCGGTGGTCCCGGCAGGCGCGAAGAAGCCGATAACGATCGAAGAGTTGCTTGATTATCACGATGCATCAGGCATTGCTGCGGTGTGGGCGCCGGACGGGCGCTCCTTTGCGTTCGAAAAGGACGGCGAAGTCTATGTATATCGCGGCAGCGCGAAGCCTAAGCTCTGGTTCGACCGCAAATCGCTGAATGCCGGGGCAGAGGACCAGGAGCCGGCGACGCCTTTCAATTGGCGGAATCGCCGTGTATCCAGTGCGGCCCTGCAATGGTTTCCGAATGGACAGGACGCGCTGGTAATAGAGAACCACTGCCTGTTTGTCGTGCATGCGAATGGCAAGTTCGATTCGATTTCAGTACCGGTGCGGGCGGAGGATCCGCAACTCGCCCCAAACGGGAAGCTGATTTTATACCGCTCGCGCAGCGATCTGTATGTGCTGAATGTAGAGACACGTAAGGTGAAGCGCTTGACCGAGAACGGTTCGGAAACGCTGCTGAATGGTGAGCTTGATTGGGTGTATCCGGAAGAACTCGAATTGGGAACGGCGGCGTGGTGGTCTCCCGATTCAACAAAGGTCGCTTACTTCCAGTTCGATATCAGCCATGAGTTTGTCTATCCGCAGGCTGATCTGTTGGGCGAGCGCGCGGTGAGCGAACCCGAGCGCTATCCGCAGGCCGGCACTCCGAACGCACTGGTGCGTCTGGGCGTGGTGAGCGCCGATGGCGGCGAGACGACGTGGATGAAAGCTGGAAATAGCAAGGACGTGTTGCTGGCGCGGGTTGCCTGGATGCCCGATTCGTCCAAGGTGGCGCTGGAAACGATGCCGCGAGTCCAAAACGCGCTCGATCTGCTGCTTTGCGATCCCGGAACTGGGGAGACGACGACAGTCCTGCATGAGGAGTCAAAAACTTGGATCAACATCGAAAATAATTTGTGGTGGCTTACGAAACGGCCGGAATTCTTATGGACGAGCGAGCGCAGCGGATTCCGGCATATTTATCGCTACGCAGCCAATGGCGAATTGCTTGGGCAGCTTACGTCGGGCGAGTGGGAGGTGAAGGAGATTGAGGCGGTAGATGAAGACGCGGGGCGAGTTTATTACACTTCGTCGGAAGATACACCGATTGAGACACAGCTTGCGAGTGTGCCGCTCGCCGGCGGAGCCCGGACGCGAATCACGGAGCCAAGCTTCAGTCATAACGTGGGAGTTGGCCCAGAGGGGCGTTTCTTTGTCGATCGATGTTCGAACTTAAACACGCCGCCGGAGACAACTTTGCGCGATGGTCAGGGAAAGCAGATCGTTCGGCTGTATGCTCGCGACTCGAAGATGCAGAGCGAGTTCGAATTTCCGCATCGTGAGATCGTTACTTTCAAAACGCAGGATGGGACGGCGTTGTATGGCAGGCTGATGAAACCGGTGGGCTTTCATGCCGGACGTAAGTACCCATTGATTGTGGAAGTATATGGCGGTCCTGGCGTCCAGGTCGTGAGGAATGAATGGCCGAGACTCGATATGACACAGGTCTACGCGAGCAATGGCTACGTGGTTTGGCAAGTGGATAATCGAGGTTCGAGCGGCCGCGGCCACGCTTTTGAAGAGCCGATTTTCCGCAATTTGGGAAGCGTTGAAGTTGCGGATCAGTTGGCAGGGGTGGACTATCTATTGCGGCAGGGCTTCGTAGACCCAAACAGGGTGGGAATGACGGGCTGGAGTTATGGCGGTTATATGACCATACGTTGTCTGCTGCAGGCCGGGAGGGTTTTCAACGTAGGAGTAGCGGGCGCGCCGGTGACCGATTGGCACAATTACGACACCATCTATACCGAGCGGTATATGGGCTTGCCCGAACAGAACGCGGCGGCATACGCGGCGTCAGCGAACCGGAATAAGGCGGGCAATCTTGAGGGAAAGCTACTGATTCAGCATAATTTCGAGGACGACAACGTGCTATTCCAGAACACAATGCAGATGGCGCAGGCGCTCGAGTTGGCGAAAAAGCAGTATGAGATGCAGCTTTATCCGTACAAGAGCCACGGTGTCAGCGAGGAGCTGCACCAACCTCTGTATCAAGCGATGCTGAACTTTTTCGAGCGGAACCTGAAGGGCGGGAGTTGAAGCGGCCGCGACTGCGATCCACGTACAAAGAGAACGTACAGAAATGCTGTACAATGCCAATGGTGCTGGACTTGCCGACTGAAACAACCTATACAAGCCTTCGTGAAAACCTGGCAAGCGTTCTCGACCAAGTGGTGGACCAGCAGGAGACAGTGATCGTTCGACGCCGGGGAGCCCGCGATGTCGCGCTCGTTCCCGCCGCCGAGCTCGCCGGCCTCATCGAGACGGCTCACCTTTTGCGCTCTCCTTCTAACGCGCGACGGTTACTTGCTGCTTTGCGACGTGCAAACCGAGGAAAGCAGAAGCCCGGAACAATAGCGGAGCTGCGGCGCGAGATACTCGGTGCCACGCCAACTTAAGCGAATTGCGGTATTCCCAGTAGAGTTTCGCGAGGATCTTAAATTTTGGGTAAAGTCGGACCGGAGCACCGCTCTAAGAGTGCTAGAGCTGGTGGAAGCAGTGATGCGCGACCCATTTGAGGGATTAGGTAAACCCGAGCCACTTAAGCATCTTCTTGCGGGTTGTTGGTCGCGCCGAATCACGCAGGAACACCGTCTGGTGTACCGCGTGACGGATGAAGCTGTTGATTTTCTTCAGGGCCGCTATCATTACTAGTCCGCCAGCACTGAGGGATCCGGCCGCAGTTCAGGAACTTCCATGAAACCTGAGACCAACAGCGGTACGTTAGTTAATAAGGCTGTATGCGCAAACAGTATTGTCTGGCAATTTTGTTGCTTGGAGCCAACCTCCTATTTGGCGCCAAGAAGGTGATTTCCCCGAACACCAGCGGAAGTAATGAACAGGTCGATATGGATGCGACGCTGATCATGAGTCCGGAAGAGGTGACGCAGCAATTGGGAGCGGATCCTGGACCTGGGATTGTTTTACTACGGATGAAGCTGACGCCGAAGACCGACACCCCGGTACAAGTGAGCCCGGACGATTTCATTCTGCTGGCGCATGACGATGGCGAGCGTTCGAAGCCATTCACTCCGAACGAGATAGCCGGGCAAGGGGCGCTGGTTGAATCGGCAAAAACCGCCGCTCAGAAGAAAACTTCGCTCAGCGCGGGCCTCGGAGGCATGATGGGGATGGGCGGAGGAGGCGGGGGCTTGTCTCCGGGAAGCTCACCGGCCGTTACGGTGAATTCCAAGATGGATGAAAAGTCCAAAGGGAACCAAAAACTGCTGGACACACTGAAAGCGAAGGCGTTCCCAACCACGGAAACCGCGAAACCAGTGGAAGGATTTTTGTACTTCCCCTTAGATGGAAAGCACAAGCTGAAGAATCTCGCGGTTTTATATCGAGGCCCAGCGGGAAAGCTGGACCTCGAATTCGTTCATTAGCAAGGTTTCGTCAGTTTACTTTGTTGCCGAGACGCTGGTAGCAGTGACCGTGTCGCCGCTAACGCTTCCTTCCACCGTCACTGCCTGGCCAGCGAGTGCTTTGGCTTTGTCCTTCGAGGCGTCGTCGAACTTGTAAACTTTTCCGTCACTGACGAGGACCGGGTCAGCGCCCTTTTTGAGACATCCTGCCACGCATTTTGCATCGGCGGCGCTGGTGTGTTTCGCCCCGCAGTTTGCGTCAGAAATGAAACCGGTCATTGTATCGGCGAACGCTCCAATCGAAAAGACCGAAACGCTGAGGGCGCACGCAAGCATTACTTTTTTCATAAAGGTTCCTTATTCACAGAATTGGCTGCTTGAAGCTACGAGCCCATTCTATAAGAAATGAAAGCAGCCGGCGCAGAATTCCTTAAACTTCGAGAATCACCGGCATGATCAGCGGCCGGCGCTGAGTTTCTTTGTTCAAGAAGCGTTTCAGGTCTTGCCGTATTTTTTCCTGCATGACCCCCCAATCGCCGCGTTCTTCGGCGGTAGAGGTTTCGAGGGTGCGAGCGACCACGGCTCGCGCACTCTGCAACATGCCGGCGCCGTCGCCGCCTACGAAGCCACGGCTGACAATTTCAGGAAGACCCTCGGCCCGGCCGGTGTGTTTGTTGATGGCAATAATCGGGAGAACGAACCCGTCTTCGGAAAGGTGACGCCGGTCGCGAATGATGATGTCTTCCACCACGTCATCCAGCGATCCGGAATCGATACAGACCCGCCCCACGGTAACCTTTTCTCCGCGGCGCGCACCCTGGTGATCGATCTCAAGGGTGTCGCCGGTCTCCAGCACAAAGGTGTCTTCGAGGCCGGCCGAGCGCAGATGTTGCGCCAGGGAAGCGTGGCGGGATAGCTGGCGGTACTCGCCGTGAACGGGAACGAAGTAGCGCGGCCGGACAAGATTCAGGATTAGCTTGAGCTCTTCTTCGCTGGCGTGACCGGAGACATGCACCGGCGGGTTCATGTTGCCGTAGACGAGATCGGCGCCGCGGCGCGCGATGTGATTCATCATCCGGTAAATCGACTTCTCATTTCCGGGGATAATGCGGGAACTGAGAACCACGGTATCGCCGCGCTGCAGGTAAAGGTGTTTGTGATTATCGACCGCCACGCGCGAGAGAGCGGACATGGGTTCGCCTTGCGTGCCGGAGACCACCACCGCGACTTTATCCGGAGCCATCTGCATGATGTCTTGCGGGCGCAGAAGGGTGGAGTCCGGAACGCTGAGGAGACCTAAGTTGTGGGCGATCTCAGTCACATTCAACATGCTGCGGCCGAGGAAAGCGACTTTGCGGTCATACTCGGGAGCAAGATCAAGCACCTGCTGCAGGCGATGGATGGAGCTACTGAAGCAGGAAATAATCAGCCTTTTTTCGCTGCGCTCAAACAGTTCCTCGAGCCGCGGCCGCACAGCGCGTTCACTTTCGGTATAGCCGGGACGGTCGACATTTGTGGAGTCGGAGAGTAAGAGCAGAACGCCCCGCTTGCCATAATCGGCAAACGTGTGGAGGTCGAACAGTTCGTTGTCGGTCGGGGTGGGATCTACCTTGAAATCGCCGGTGTGGATGATGACGCCGAGTGGGGTGGTAATCGCCAGCGCGACGCAACTCACGATGGAGTGTGTTACGCGGATGAACTCGATTTCGAACGGACCGAGACGGACGCGGTCGCCTGCTTTTACCCGGTTCAGCTTTGTGCTGTCGAGCATTTCGTGCTCATCCAGCCGCCGTTCGACCAGGGCAAGGGTGAAGGCGGTTCCGTAAACCGGAATTTGAAGCTGTGAAAGGAGGAAGGGAACGCCCCCGATGTGATCCTCGTGGCCATGGGTAAGGATCAGACCGCGCACCATGGCAGCGTGAGTCTCCAAATAGCTGAAATCAGGCGTCACGATGTCGACGCCTAAAAGTTCGGAATCCGGAAACATCATTCCCGCGTCGACAACGATGATGTCGTCGCCGTAGCGAATGGCCATCGAATTCATACCGAATTCGCCCAGTCCGCCGAGCGGAACGATCTGCAGTTTTCGATCAGCCATTTAGTAGTTTGACCAAACCTTTGGCCAGTTCGTTGAGGAAGCTAAAGCTTACCACGCAAAAGACGTTTCCATTACCATTGAGAGACTAAGAATGCGCCGCATATTAGTGCCGTTCCGGGAGTCTGACCGGATCAAACCGTACCTTGACGCGATAGAGCTGGCAGATTTGGAGGCCGTGCCGTTTCACACCGACACTCCGGGCAATCTGGAACGGATCGACGGACTTGTTCTCACGGGGGGAACCGACGTGGATCCTTCACGCTATGGGCAGGCGCGGCGTCCGGAAACCGATGAACCAGACACCGAACGCGACGAGATTGAGTTGGAATTGCTCGAGGAGGCAATACAGCGCGATCTGCCGATTCTCGCCATCTGCCGCGGTTTTCAGCTGCTGAACGTCCATCAGGGCGGCACGCTTATTCAACACATAGAATCGGGAAAGCACCGGGTGGAAAGCCGGGACAAAGGCGATCCCGCGCATGAAGTGGAGATCGCGGCGGGTTCGAAGCTGGCAGAGATTTTGGGCGCGCCCCGAGTGGCGGTGAATTCGCGGCATCACCAGGCAGTGGACCGGGTGGGAGCAAATTTGAAAGTGGCGGGACGTAGCGTGGACGACGGAATTGTCGAGGCGCTGGAACTTCCTGAAAAGCGGTTTGTCGTTGCAGTGCAATGGCATCCGGAAAATCAGGTGCGCCGGAGCGCGCAGCAGCTACGCCTTTTTCAGGCTTTAAGCGCGGCAATCAACGGCGGCTGAACTCAGACTTCGGCCGAGGCGTCGAGGCTGCGCCACAAATACCAGGTGGCAAAGGAGCAATAGGGATGCCAGCTTTTCGTGATCTCCAATAACTCGGCAGGCTTCGGGACGCCGGTCAGCCCGTAGGCTTTTTGGATTGCTGTGCGCACGCCCAAATCGCCAAACGGCATTACATTCGGCCGCTTCAGGGCGAAGATCAGAAACATCTGAACGGTCCAGACGCCGACGCCGCGAATTTGAGACAACGCGGCGATCACTTCCTCATCAGTCATATCAGCGAGTTTTTTGAAATTGATCCGGCGGTCGGCCACATGTTCCGCCAAATCCTTCAGGGATGCGATTTTCTGCCGCGAAAGGCCACAGGCGCGCAATTCCTCGTCGCTCAGCCGCAGGAATGCGGTTGCGGTGAAGCGTCTGCCTACAGCCTTCTTCAGGCGTCCGAAAATGGTGGCGGCGGCTTTGCCGCTGAGCTGTTGGAACGTGATGGATCGGGCGAGCGTCTCGAAAGTTGGCTCCCTTGTTGCTATTAGACAGGCCCCTACCCGGTCGACGATACCGGCCATAACAGGGTCGGCCTGGCGAAGATGGGCAATGGCGTCTTTCATTTGCTTATAGTTTCTCGAGGAGATTTGAGGATAATCATAACGGACATGAAACGTGCAGTTTGTCCAGTATCGATTGCCATTCTGGCGGCCGCGCTCGCCGCTGGGCAGCAACCGGCGGTCGGAACGCAAGATGAGCCGCCGCCGCCCCCGCCGACAATCCGCGTCGATGTCGATTTGGTGAATATCTTCTTCACCGTGAAAACGAAAAAGAGCGGCGAGCTGATTCCCAACCTGGAGCAAAAGAATTTTCAGATCTTTGAGGATGGCAAACAGCAGAACATCCAGCATTTCTCGCGCGAGAACGATCTGCCGCTGACTCTTGGATTACTCATCGACATCAGTGCCAGCCAGGAGCGGCTAATCGACATTGAGCGGGAGGCGGCATCGGAGTTCTTTGCGAGCGTCATCCGCAAGAAAGACGAAGCTTTTCTGATTTCGTTCGGCAAGGATACCGAACTGCTGCAGGATTACACCAATTCGGCGCGGCAACTTACCGCGTCGATGCGAGATTTGCACGGGGATGAACAGGACCCGATGATCGGCCGCAGTCCCATTCCTGTCAATACCGGCCCGATCCCGCAGACCGGATCGGCCAAGGGAACGCTGCTGTTCGATGCCATCTATCTGGCTTCGAACGAGAAATTGAAAACCGAAGTAGGCCGTAAGGCCTTAATTCTGATCACGGATGGCGAAGACCAGGGAAGCACGTACCGGATTCGTGATGCAATCGAAGCTGCCCAGCGTGCGGATGCGATTATCTACAGCATTTACTACGTTGACCGCGGTTTTTACATGAGCAATGGAATGTTCGGCGGCGGGGGCGAGTCGGATCTCGAAAAAATGTCGGTACAAACCGGTGGACATGTTTTCAAAGTGGATAAGAAGCATCCCCTTACGGCGGTGTTCAAGGAAATCCAAGACGAGCTCCGAAGCCAATATTCGATAGGCTACACATCAACCAAGCCGCAGCGCGATGGCTCATTTCGGCGGATTGAGATCAAAGTAGACAGCCCGGACGATCGGGTGCAAGCCCGGGCGGGCTACTACGCGTCTAAACCGGACACGCAATAAGACGGGATTTTGCAGCACGCATGAACGCGGCGGTGCGCGCCGCGGCCATCGCAAGCCTGATTATGCCCGGTGTGCTGTCGCGTTCGGGCGCGAGCGTAGATATTCACTAACCGCCTCGCGGAGCGGGGGCATGGGGGTAATGCCCGCAGCCTCCAATTTCTGATTTGAAAGCGCGGAAAATTTCGGACGGCGAGCGGCGGTTCTATACTCCCGCTCGTTTGTGGGCGTCAGGGCGGGCGAGAGAGCGGCCAGCTCAAAGATGAGTGCCGCATAGCCGTACCAGGAGACAGCCTCACCGCCACCCATGTGAAAGACGCCTGTCAGACCTTTCTCCACCATGTCAACGCTGCGGACCGCCATGGCAGGCGCATAGGTTGGAGAAGCGACGTGGTCCTGTACGACCCGGATAGGATTGCCGCTATTGGCAAGTCGAAGCATGAGCTCGACAAAATTGCCGCGCGCCGTAAACATTCCGCCTGGACCAAACACACCCGATGTCCGGATAATCAGCGGATTATCGAGGTAAGCCTGGGCATAAAGCTCGCCGCCTAACTTCGAGACTGCGTATGCCCCGAGCGGATGGGTAGGGTCGGTTTCGAGGTAGGGCGTCCCTTTGCGACCATCGAATACATAATCGGTGGAATAGTGAACAAGCTGCGCATCATTTTGCCGGCAGGCGAGAGCCAAATTTCGAACGGCCAGCGCGTTTGCCTGAAAAGCAACGATGGGCTCCGCTTCAGCGATATCCACCTGGTTGTAAGCGGCGGCGTTAACGACGACTTGCGGATCCGCGGCGGCGATAGCTGCTTCGACCCGGCCGGCATCCGTAATGTCCAGAGATTGACGGTCGAAACGCTGGACGGTCCATTGCCGGCGCTCAAATTCGCGGCACAGTTCTACCCCGAGCTGGCCGCTGCCGCCTAATATAACTACTTTGCGATCCATTGATATGCAGCATATCCGATGCTCGACGGGGGACGTTAATGTGTCAGTGCAGCAGGGACCATCCGCAATGGCGCAGGAGCGGGCTCTCCGAGGAGGCTTGCGCGAAGATTCATCAGGCTTTGCAAACCTGTGAGAATCTGTTCGACCTTGATCTCTACGTGCCAGGCGTGAGTGACGTCTTCGGTGCAAGCCACCACTTCACCAAGGAACAATGCGTCCTCGTATTCGACGCTGACCGCCGTGAAGGCCGGTACGCGGCCGCTCGAAACCAAGCTCAGCCGCTTGTTTTCTACCCCGCGAAAAACACAGGGTATCCGCTCCAGCTCGCCGTTTCCGGCGGAAGGAATCTGTATAGTTGCTTGGTTCGGATGGTCGGCCAACATGTGCACGTGGAGCTTATCGGCAGAGAAGAGGCTGTCCGTTAGGAAATTTCTCAAAAAGATTTAGCTTTCGGCTGGTTTGTCCACTTGTTCGCCGATCCAGGCCAGATAACGCTCGGAACCATCCACTATCGGAACTGCTATCACTTCGGGCGTGTCATAGCTGTGTACCGAAAGAATAAAACTTTTCAATTCCGGAAAGCTTTGGCGAGTCGCTTTGATCAACAGCAGGACTTCCTGCGAACTTTCAATGTTTCCGTGCCACCGATACACGCTTTTAACCGCGGCAGCATCGTGATACACGCAGCCAAGCGACCTTCCAGGAGCCCGGCGGCGATGCGATCGGCTTCGGTTTCATCGCTGCAAGTGCAAAAAACAACAACAGCGTCAGTCATAATTTGGCGATTTGCTGGACGTTGGGTCTAAAACAAGTTTATAAAGGGATGTAAGGTATCACTTTGGTACTACGTTCGCTCCTTCGACCGTTTGCAACCATCGCAGCACTCGCTGGACTCTGCGCGTATGCAACGATTATGCTGCGCGGTCCCCAGGGACTGAGTGCGCTCACCGCGAAGCACAAACAAATTCAGCTTCTCGAAGAGCAGAACGCGAACCTCAGGCGCGACATCGAGGCCAAAAAGAAACGGATCAGCCGTCTGCAGCACGATCCCAGCACCCAGGAACTCGAGGTTCGAAAGCGCATGAAGATGCAGCGCGACGGCGAAACGAAATTCATTCTTCCTGATCAACCGCCTGCGGCCGAGCACCCGGCGCAATAGCAGACTCGGCTTTCACGCTCGCTTTTACTCGTGCCTTTGGCTAAACCCTTGTAAGACTTTTCGAGCAGTCTTTACGTCTGTGAGCGCCTGTTCTACGGTCGGCGCTAGTGCCGTCAAGTGGCCCATTTTGCGGCCGGGACGCGGTTCTACTTTGCCATACAGATGAAGCTTTACGTTCGGCATTCGCGCTGCCGCGACCCAGTCCGGTTCGGCATCGGCCCAAATTTCACCCAATAAATTCGCCATGGCAGCGGGCGCGAATTGTTCCACCGAACCAAGCGGCAGCCCGCATACGGCGCGCAGTTGTTGTTCGAATTGGCTGGTCAGGTTCGCGTCGAAGGTGAAGTGTCCTGAGTTGTGCGGACGCGGCGCAAGCTCGTTGATGAGGAGGTCACCGCTCCGGCATACAAAAAACTCGACGCAGAGTACGCCTACGACTTCCAGCTTTTCGAGTACGGCACGAGCCATCTCGACAGCACGACATGCGACTGCCGGATCGACGCGCGCGGGAGCAATCGAAATGTCTAATATTCCGTTTGCATGATGATTCTCCACTGCGCCGAAGTGAACAAACCCGCCATCGACGGATCGAGCCGCCACAACGGAAATTTCCTTATCGAAATCGATCATGGCTTCGAGAACCGCTTCGCGGTGTCCGGCGGCGCTCCATGCCCGATCCAAACCGGCCGGGGTAAGATCCTCGGCACTGCTGATCCGAAACTGACCTTTGCCGTCATAGCCGAAATCAGCGCTTTTCAGAATGGCCGGCACGCCGACACGAGCGAGGCAGGCCTCCAACTCGTCACGCCGGCGCACGTGTTCAAACCGGGCGACCGGAAACCCGGATTGCGATAGAAAAGTTTTTTCGCGGAGACGATGCTGCGTGGTATGCAGAATGTGCCCGGCCGGCCTGACCGGCGCGCACGAAGCGGCTGCAGCCGCCGTAGGCGCTGGAACATTTTCAAATTCGAAAGTGACGACCGATACATTTGAGGCGAACTTTCGAACGGCGTCCAGATCTTCGTAACGCGCCTGCACCTCGACGTCCGCCACTTGGCCGGTAGGCGTATCTTCGTCCGGGGAAAACGTGTGGACACGATATCCCATCCGGCGCGCCGCGATGGCGAACATCCTGCCCAGTTGTCCGCTTCCCAGAACGCCAATGGCATTGCCGGGCAGGATCGGCTGATCTTTCATCCGAGTTCCCGGTCGCGGAGCACGGCGTCGGATTGTTCTTTCCGCCACGACTGCAGGCGCTGGCGGACTTCGGGATGCTTGTCGCCCAGAATGCTCGCTGCGAGAAGAGCAGCATTTTTGGCACCTGCTTCTCCGATCGCCAGCGTGGCTACGGGTACTCCTGCCGGCATCTGAACGATGGACAGAAGGGAATCGACGCCATTCAGGATGGAGCTCTTGATAGGAACACCCAACACCGGCAGGACCGTGTGGGCGGCCACCATGCCGGGAAGGTGAGCGGCGCCTCCGGCCGCGGCAATGATCACGGCGAGACCGCGCTGCTCGGCTGTTCTTGCGTATTCGGTCATCCAATCCGGCGTGCGGTGCGCGGAGACTATCCGGCATTCGTGTCCGATTCCCAATTCGGCCAGCAGCTCGCTTGTGAGGTGCATGGTGGCCCAATCCGACCGGCTTCCCATGATGACGCCGACCAGCGCCGGTTGCTCCAGATGTTTTTCCTCCTTCAGTAACTTGGCAATAACAGTTATCTAAAATTAGAGCATCCCTCTCCACCAACATTTCTTGCCAGACGAGAAGCAGTACACTGAGAGTGTTAGCGCAGAGTGAATGACCACATCGAGTTCACCAAACGGCGGATGACGCGGCCCGATGGTGCTCAACCCAAGTTGGCAGTGAGCAGGTTCGTTTTCATCTTTTTGGCCTGCTTACTTTTCAGTTGCACGGATCCTTCGGCGAAGCTTCCAAATTACGGCAAAGTGCCGCATTTCACAATGACGGATTCGCGAGGCCAGGTTTTTGATAGCGCCTCGCTTGCAGGCAAGGTTTGGCTGGTTGACTTCATTTACACGAATTGTCCCGGACCGTGCCCGCGAATGACATCGCAGATGCACGGCCTTCAGAAACAGCTGGCAAACGACGCTGATGTTCGACTTGTTTCCATTTCAGTGGATCCGGATCACGATACGCCACCGGTGCTGAACGAATTTGCGCATCGCTTCGGGGGCCCTGCGGACGACTGGCTATTTCTTACGGGGCGCCCTGCAACGGTTCATCTGCTCGCGCACGACGTTTTCAAAGTGGGCGACGTTATCCAGAATATGGATCATTCGACCAAGTTTATGGTTGTCGATAAGCAAGGTAATTTGCGCGGCTACTACTCAAGCGATGATGACGCGGACACAGGCATGCCCGCATTACTGAGGGACCTCGAAGCTCTGCGCCACCAAAGAACATGACGACGCAATACGCGAACTCACAGGAGCTTGCCCGTAAGCCTCTTCCCGTCATTCTGGCGTTAAGCGCGCTGATTGCCGGCGCCTTAATCTGGCTGATTTACTTCAAAGGGCGCGTCGCCGGGCCGGATTGGATCTCTGCGCTCCCCACGGCCAATGCCATTTTCAACTCGCTTAGCGCGATCTGTCTGGTTTTAGGCTACGTCAATATACGTCGCCGCAACCGTCTGGTGCATATGCGCTTTATGCTGAGCGCCACAATATTTTCCACGCTGTTCCTCTTAAGCTACGTTACATATCACTATTTCCATGGCGACACGAAATTTCCAGGTCACGGTTTAATCCGCCCGGTCTATTTCTTCATTCTGATTACGCATATCAGCTTGTCGATGCTGGCGCTGCCATTCATTTTGCTTACCCTTTGGTGGGCGCTGCGCAACCAGTTTCGGCTCCATCGCGGCGTGGCGCGCTGGACGTTTCCCATCTGGCTGTATGTGTCGGTCACAGGCGTGCTGGTCTATCTGATTCTGCGAGCCTACACGGCATGAGTGCGAAACAGAACTGGGATGCCGAGCTTTACGAAGCACGGCATTCTTTTGTCTGGCAGCTCGCGGGCGGAGTGCTGGAGTTGCTCGCGCCCAAATCGGGGGAGCGCATTCTGGATGTTGGCTGCGGTCCTGGTCAACTGACGCACAAAATCGCAGAAGCCGGTGCAACCGTCGTCGGCGTTGACGCCGCGCCGGAGATGATCGGTCAAGCCCGGCAAAACTTTCCCGGGCTGACATTCTCGTTGCAGGATGTTAGGAAATTGACCTTCCAGGAAGAATTTGACGCCGTATTTTCCAACGCAACGCTTCACTGGGTGCCTGATGCCCATAGCGCAGCTCGTTCGATTGCGGCAGCATTGAAGCCCGGAGGCCGTTTCGCAGCCGAGTTTGGCGGTTCACGAAATGTATTCACGATTGAAAGCGCAGTGCGGCGGGTTCTCGCGCGGTACACCTCGAAAGTTCCCGATTCACCGCGCTACTATCCGACGATTGGTCAATACGCGGCGGTGCTTGAGGCAGAAGGCTTTGAAGTGCGATTGGCGCAACTGTTCGACCGGCCGACTCCATTGGAAGGCGACAACGGAATAGAAAACTGGATCCGTCAGTTCGAATGGTTTTGCTTTGAGGCGTTGGAGCCTGCGCAGAGAACGAAGGCCTTGACGGAGATTGTCGAGGAACTGCGTCCTACGCTTTATCGTGACCGGAGGTGGTATGCCGATTACCGGCGGCTGCGTGTTCTGGCCATAAAGAATTAAGCCAAACGCAGCTTACTCCGCAATGGCATCGGCGGGCGCTATGATGCCAGCCGCGCTATTGCGGCGAAATGGGGATTGATGGAATCCGCGCCGTCGAGCGGCTAGCTGACCGGCGGCCCGACAATCAATTCGTTGTCGACGTCCTTCACTCCCTTGACTTTCTTGGCGAGTTTGCCGGCTCGTGTCTTCGCGTGGTCGGTATCCACGCGACCCTTCAGCGTGACGACGCCGTCTTTGACAAGCACATCAAGTGCACCGCCCTTCACATCCTGATCCTGAGTCAGCTTGATGCGAACCTGGTCCTGAATTTTGTTGTCGGCCAGCGAAGACTTCGCATCTTGTCCGAACAGCGCCTGGGCGCAGAGGCCGCCGGCAAGAGCGGTCAGGGCAAAAAACCTTTTCATATTGAGCTTTCTTCTGAGCCTAGCATTGACCGCCAATCGATTGTTTTAAGGAATGTAGGATCGTCTCGCCAATCGGGCTGAACCTTTACGAAGAGCGAAAGAAATACTTTGCGATCCAACATTTGTTCCAATTCCTGGCGCGCCTCGGTCCCGATTTTCTTGAGGTTCGCTCCTTTGGCGCCGATCAGAATGGCCTTCTGCCCGGGCCGCTCCACGTAAATCGTGGCTGCGACCTTCACCAGTTTGGGCGTTTCTTCCCAGCTGTCGATCAGAACGGCGGCGGCGTGCGGAACTTCCTGGTGGACGGTATGCAGAATGCGCTCGCGAATCAACTCGCCGGCCAAAAAACGCATCGGCTGGTCGGTGAGATAGTCTTGCGGAAATACCGGCGGCCCTTCTGGAAGATATTTGATGATGGTCCTTTTCAACACTTCCAGACCGTCTTTGCGCCGGGCCGAGACGGGAACCGATTCCGCGAACGCGTGAAGCTTGGCGTAGTCTTCGATCAATCCAAGAAGTTTGCGCTTATCTTCCAGCCGGTCGATCTTATTCAGAACCAGGAGCGCCGGCACACCCTGCGGTAGAGCGCTGACCGCGTGCTGATCTTCTTCGTTGATTGCCTTCGTGGCATCGGCCAAAAACAATATCAGATCGCGGCCTTCAAGCGCCGCGCGCACACTCGACATCATGCGTTTGTTGAAGAGGGTGTCCGATTTATGAATGCCCGGTGTATCCACGAAAATAATCTGCGCTTCCGGTGTTGTCACGACGCCTTGCAGCGACGTCCGCGTGGTTTGCGGCTGGCGTGCCGTGATCGCTATTTTTTGACCCACCAGGGCATTCAGCAGTGTCGATTTGCCGGCATTCGGCCGCCCGACGATAGAGACAAAACCGGAAACAAAACCGCTTCGGCTAACAGTCTCACTCACGAGTTGGCGACCAGTTCCGTCGGCGTTGGAACGCGGGAGATTCGAACTTCATCGACGCGGCGATCATTAGCCGCCAACACCTCAAAGCGGACGCCGTCTCGCTCGACGGTTTCGCCAACGTGGGGTACATGTCCAAGCCACTCACTGACGAGGCCGCCGAGGGTGGTCGACTGCGTATCTTCCTCCGGACGAAAGTTGAGCAAATCGCTGAGACGGTCCAAATCGAGGCTTCCCGGTGCCACAAAGACCGCATCGGACTCCTGGCGTACGTCGCGTCCAGGCTCGTGCTCGTCCCGAATCTCGCCGAGAATCTCTTCCACCAGATCTTCCATGGTCACTAAACCGGCTGTGTGGCCGTATTCATCAATGACCATCGCGATATGCGAGCCATCGTGCTGCATGTCACGCAGAAGATCAGTAACCGGCTTCGTCTCCGGCACCAACGGGACCGGTCGGGTGAGATCGACCACGTGCTTATTTTGGCGTGCCTCGTCATCCAGCTCAAAAATGTCGCGTACATGAATAAATCCGATGATGTTATCGAGATTGTCCTGATAAACCGGAATGCGCGAGAATTGTTCGTGAATCACCAGCTGCCGTAGGTCTTCCACCGATTTATCTGCCGGAATCGCGACAATGTGCGGGCGCGGTGTCATCACTTCTCGTACGTTTTTGTCGCCGAATGCAACAACCGAGTGAATGAGCTTACGATCTTCCTCTTCCAGGATCCCTTCTTCGGCTCCGGCTGTAATCAGTGCTTCAATATGTTCGACAGCATCGGGCGCGTCGGCATCTTTCTTGATGTCGATCGCCGGATCCAATAGCGACTGGAATGCCCGCACGACGCTTGCCAGCGGCTGCGTGACAAGCGCCATGAAACGAATGAGTGGAACGATAGAGAGAAGCCATTCCCCTTTAGTTCGGCGATAGAGAAACACTGGGACGAGGTAGGCCGAAATCAGCATGGCCATTCCGGAAAACGCGATTGCTTCGATCACGCTCTGCCAGTGGGGTGCAGTCGGCCGGACCAGTGTGCAAAGGTAAAAGAGCCCGACCAGCGGCATTGTGACGTGTTTTACGAGAGAGAACACGAGCGAGCCGTTTTCATTCTCAAGGCCGATTTTGGCAGCGAGTGTCTCGCGGAAAAATTCCAGCGAAGCAGCTTCGCGGCGGATAATGCGCAACGATTCGAGATAAAGCAGTTGCACGTAAGAGACGAATGCAAGCAATACCGTCAGAAGCAGCGCGGTTATCAGGCAGATAAGGTTCATCGGCGAACCCCGCCAGCTGGAGCGCCACTACGCTCAATCAATGTTTGCGGCAAGGCAAAATGCACGCGCCATTTTCTCTCGGCGCGAGCCATCCGGCCGCTATCACTTTCGTGATCGAAGCCGGAGAGATGAAGAACGCCATGCAACATCAGAATGCGTAGCTCATCGATAAGCGAATGGCCGAATTCAGCCGCTTGTGCGCTAGCGCGTTCGCTCGAAATCGCAACATCGCCAAGCAGCTCAAAACATGCGGATGCACGCGGCGAGACGACATCAGAGGAGTCGCCAGAAGGAAAAGACAAGACATCAGTTGAATAATCGTGACCAAGAAAATCGTAGTTCAGGCGTCGCAGTTCCCGATCGTTTGTGACAACGCAGTTAAACGGGCGGCCTTCGGTTACCTGCCGCGATAATTCATCGGCGAAATTCTTCAACGCACGTTTATGCGCGGAAGCCAGCCGCAACGCCACAGGAATGCGTCGAAACAAAAGTGTGGGACAACTTTCACCAGGTTCCATGCGGCTAATTATGCAAGCGAAGGGAATTCGGGTATTTCGACAGCCGTTGTCGACGGGGGCTCCGGCAAGACTGGCTCCGGAATCTCCTGACCCAGTTTTAACGCGAGTTGGCGCCCTGGACCGGTCATTTCGCTGTAACGGTCGTAAGCTTTCACTATCCGCTGCACAAGCGAGTGCCGCACTACGTCCGTTTCGTCAAAGTAAACGAAAGCAATGCCGTCTACGCCGCGCAGTACTTCTACCGCGTTTAGCAGACCACTCTTTCTTCCGGAGGGCAAATCGATCTGCGTCTGATCTCCTGTAACAACCATCTTGGAATTGAATCCCTGGCGAGTCAGGATCATCTTCATCTGCTCGGACGTCGTGTTTTGCGCCTCGTCGAGAATGATAAAGCAATCGTTGAGGGTGCGGCCCCGCATAAAGGCCAGCGGGGCGATCTCAATGCCGTTCCGCTCTAATAGCTTTTCCACTTTTTCCGCGTCGATCATGTCGAAAAGCGCGTCGTACAGCGGACGCAAGTAAGGATCTATCTTTTCCTGCAACGTGCCGGGCAGAAATCCCAGACGCTCGCCGGCTTCTACGGCTGGGCGCGTCAGAATAATACGGCTTACGCGTTTGTTCAAAAAAGCCGAAACCGCCATCGCGACGGCCAGGTACGTCTTGCCCGTGCCTGCCGGGCCGATCCCAAACGTAAGGTCATGATTTTCAATCGCGTCGACATAGCGGCGTTGATTCAGGGTCTTCGGCGCTAAGACCTTTTTGCCGAAGGAGCGCGACTTCCCACTCTCCACTAAGCGGCGCAGCGACATGGCAGGATCTGCCGTCACCACCCGCATGTAGCTGTTCAGATCGCCGTTGTTGAAGACGTGTCCGCCCTTCACCAACTGCTCATAGTCATCGAGGATGCGCTCGGCGCGCCGGACCTGGCTTTCTTCTCCCTCAATTTCGAGCGAATCGCCATCGAGCAGACGCGTCCGGAGATTGAGTCCGTTTTCTAACAGTCTTATATTTTCATCGCGAGTGCCAAAAAGCGCTTCAATACCGCGGGAAAGCTGAACGAATGACTTCATTAAGTCGAATAAATACTTGCCGGATAGAGACTTACGGGATGGGTTAAGGTGAAGAGGACAAGTTGAATCGGGGCCGAACTACCACTTCTTCGGGACTCTTGTCCGCGAGTAGCACATTGAACCCGCTGGCGCGCACGCCAAAAGCTCATCTACTCGTAGTATATCATTCTGGGCACCCCCTCGCGTATCCAAATCTGTTTCTCCACAGCAAGGGCTCGGTTTAGAGCCATGAGGCGGTGGTTGAACACTGCTAAAGTTTGAATTGGCGCCACGTGTTCGACGACACCTCGACAAACATCGATCGAGATTTGAACGGCGACTCGACGGCCCGGATTGCCGACCTCGAAGCTTCTGTCCATCGGCTGGAGCATCGCCTTTCTGCATATGACCGGCTGCTGTCTCAAAGTCCAATTCCGGCAATCTTTTATCACGCTGATACGCTAGCTATTCAACAGGTTAATGAGGGAGCTTTGTCCCTCTACGGACATTCCCGGGAACACTTTTGTTCCATGACTGTCCGGGAGCTTTTCAATCCCACGACCTGGATGAATATCTACGATACTGAGGCCGAACCGCAGGGCGAAGTGTGGGCGCGCGAGTTGCGGAAACCGATCAACGCGCTTGGGCCATGTATACAGCGCGGCGCCGGAGGCCGGGAACTGGTTGTCCGCATGACCATCTTCAACTTTCAGTTCGATGGAGCCGATGGACGTTTAGCAATTATTCAGGACGAGACTGCCCGACAAACCACGGAAGAGGAACTGCGAGCGAGCGAAGAACGTTATCGCGAACTGTTCGAGAACGCTAATGACATCATTTTCTTGCAGGATTTGAACGGACGTATCAAGGCAGCCAATCGTGCTGCCGAATTCCTGACCGGATATTCGCGTACCGAGCTTTTGGGGCAGGATTTCGCGCAGCTTCTGGCTCCCGAGGCCCGCGAATCCATGTTGGATAGCATACGGGCCCACCTGGGCGGTAGTCCTACACAGCGCTACGAACTCCCGATTCATCCCAAGGTCGGAAGCGCCCGTTTTTTAGAAGTAAGTACGCGTATCATCTATCGCCGCGGGCACCCCTTCGCAATCCAGGGTATTGGCCGCGATGTCACCGAATGGAAAATCTCGCAGCGGCGGCTAGAAGAAACCGCCCGTGAGCTGCAGTTAAAAAACGAAGAATTGAGTAAGGCGTTGAGGCTTGCGCAGGAAGCGACGCAATTGAAAGAGCAGTTTCTTGCGAACACGTCCCATGAACTCCGAACGCCGATGAACGGCATAATGGGAATGACCAATCTGTTGAAGGAGACCGACCTTGACCTCGACCAGCGCGACTATGTTGATGCGGTCAGCCAGTGCGCCAACGATCTGCTGACGATCATCAACGATCTGCTCGATCTTTCGCAGATCGGGGCGGGTAAGTTTTCCGTGAGCGATGAGTCATTCGAGATTCTAGACAGCGTTAGAAGCGTTATCAAGCTACTACGCATTCGCGCCGGCGCAAAGGGTCTCAACCTGAATTACGAGATCGATTCGGATCTGCCTGTCGCCATCTTCGGCGATAGCGTTCGCTTCCGTCAGATCCTGATGAACCTTGTCGCCAACGCGGTCAAGTTTACGTCTCACGGGGGAGTGGAGGTGCGACTCCGTCGGTTAGCAGGCTCCATCCTTCGCTGTGAAGTTGTCGATTCGGGAATCGGGGTGGAGGAGTCAATCCAAGAAAAAATATTCCAGCCATTTTTCCAGGCGGATGGCACCCTGCGGCGGCGTTACGGCGGGACCGGCCTGGGGCTCACGATTTCGAAACAACTGGTGGAAATTATGGGAGGACGCATCGGTGTATACAACAACACGTCCATGCCTGGAGCGAGCTTCTGGTTCGAGATTCCGTTGCGATCATTGCCGCTGGCAACGCTTTCCTGAAGTGGAGAGCACGCATCACACGTGCCGTTATCGCATCATACGGACTGACTGGCCGGTTCGTTCGTTCTCTCCGGCAATTCCACAAGCCGCATCAACTCCAGCCGAAGCGCATCCACCAGAGCGTGCCAGCTTGCGGCAATCACATTGTCGGAGATCCCGACGGTTGTCCAGGTTCGGACATGGTCGCTCCATTCCACAAGGACGCGGACTTTCGATTCAGTACCGCCCTTAATTCCCATCACGCGGACTTTGTAGTCAAGAAGCCGGACGTCCTTGATCGCCGGGTATGCCGACGACAAGCACTCGCGAAGGCAGATATCCAATGCGTGCACGGGGCCATAGCCGACGGCCTTGGTGGTTCGCAGTTCCTCACCAACGCGCAAAGTGACCGAGGCGGTGGTTACGGTTTCATTTGTCTGCGCCCGTTCGAGCTTGGTCAACACTTCGTATCGGACAATCTCAAACGGATGAAATTCCGGATTCGCTGCCTCACGAACCAGCAGCTCGAACGTTCCCTCCGCTGTCTCGAAGTCATAGCCGGCGTATTCCAGGCGTTTGATGCGATCCAGCAAGTCACGCCGGGCGGTCTCGCTGAGCCGTTCACTCAAGCCATGCTGGGCCAGCTTGTACGAAACATTACTGCGGCCGGACAGATCGCTGAGCAAAACACGCTGCCGATTGCCGACCCGCTCCGGCTGAATGTGTTCATACGTCGCGGAATCCTTCATCACCGCGCTGACGTGAATGCCGCCCTTGTGGGCAAAGGCGCTGGGACCGACGAACGGCTGGTCACGGCGTAGCGGCAGGTTTGCAAGTTCCGCAATGAACGCGGCTACGGAGGTGAGCTGCTCGAGTTTTTCAGCTCCGATCGTCGTGTGCCCAAGCTTCAGTTCCAGATTAGCGAGCACCGAACAGAGATTGGCATTGCCGGTGCGTTCACCGTACCCGTTCATACAGCCCTGCACGTGTGTTGCGCCTGCCTCGACCGCAGCCAGTGTGTTCGCAACTGCAAGATCACAATCGTTGTGGGTATGGATGCCGACGATTCCGTCAAAACGAGTCCGCACATCACGCACGATTTCACCCAGTCGCGCCGGCAGCGTCCCGCCGTTTGTATCGCACAGCGTCAGCACGTCAGCACCGGCGTTCTTTGCCGCTTCCAATGTTCGTAACGCAAAAGCAGGGTTGGCAAGATAACCGTCGAAAAAGTGCTCCGCGTCGTAGACGACCTCGCGGCCATGGGCCTTCAGATATGAAACCGTATCCGAAATAAGCCGCAGATTCTCTTCTTCCGTTATGCCGAGCGCGCGGTGAACATGGAAGTCCCAGGTTTTTCCAAAAATGCTGATGGCCGGTGTTTCGGCCCCGAGCAACTCGGCCACGTTCGCGTCCGTCTCGACGGAATTTCGAGCGAAGCGCGTGGCGCCAAAAGCCGTCAGCCGCGCGTGCTTCAGCGGCAGCTTCTTCGCGCGCGCGAAAAATTCCTTATCTTTCGGATTCGATCCCGGCCAGCCGCCTTCGATGTAATCGATGCCCAAATCGTCGAGCTTCTGAGCAATCATCAGCTTGTCATCGACTGAAAATGAGATCGACTCACCCTGCGTGCCATCTCGGAGCGTGGTGTCGAAAGTAGAAATTCGCATAGAATCCGTCCAAAAACTAAAAAGGCCATCGGCTGGTTTTTATTCCCGCCGATGGCCTCCATCCAATATCCTTACGCGCGAGGTCTCAGGCGGGGCCGTTAATGGCCACGGTAATGATAATTCCGCCCTGAATCGCTATGAGCATGAGATTGCGCGACTGAATCCTAATTATACTCGATGGCTCGCCCTATGGCGCTGAAGTTAAGGCCTTTAGCAGGTCATAGTAAAACTGCACTCCTGCATAGTAAGACTCGACGCGCAGGCGCTCGTCTTTGCCGTGAGCGCGAATGTCATCCCGATCAACGGCAATTCCGGAAACGCCGTAGCTGGGGATTCCGGCCGCCATCGTGTAGATGCTGTCGGATGCGCCGGCCTCCATTTCCGGCAGAATCAGCGCCCCGGGCCAGATGCTGTCCACTACCCGTTGCAGCGCCTTCATCAAATCGGGACGCAGCGGCGGCGGAGCGAAAGACTTCTTATCGGGCGCTACCAGCGACCTGGTCTCGGTTAACGCGTCGATGTAGGCGACCTCTATTTTAGAATCCGCGAAAACTTTGATCAGCGTCTGCCGAACTTCCTCCGGCGAATGGCCTGGAAGAATCCTGCAGTTGACGATAGCCTGGGCGGTTTGCGGCAAAGCGTTGTTGGCATGACCGCCGCTCAGCCGCGTCGCTACACACGTCGTGCGAAATGTGGAATTGTTTACCGGATCAGTGGAGAGACGAGCGATGGAGTCCGGGTCGGGCGGAGTCTGCAGAATCGCCAGCATGTCAGCGGCTTTCGCGTTGCCCTTCCGCTCGGCACTCGCCTTGAAATAAGCCCGTGTGACAGCGTTTAACTCAAATGGAAATGTAAAGCGCTGCAGCCGGTCCAGCGCGCCTGCAATGTGATAAATGGCGTTGTCAGGTACCGGAAGAGAACTATGTCCTCCGGGGTTGCGAGCTGTCAATTCGAAATCGGCGTACAGTTTTTCTGTCGCCTCGACAAAAAACTCTTCGACTTTTCCGTTCTCCAGCAGCACTCCCCCGGCATCCGGGTTCAGGACGTATTCGGCCTCGATGAGATCGCGATGGTTCTTCAACAGCCAATCGACACCGTTGCTGCTGCCGCCCTCCTCATCTGCAGTCAATGCGACGATAATGTCGCGGTTTGGCTGGAACCCTTCTTGCTTTAAGCGAATCAGGTCCGTGACCAGAACTGCATCGCCGCTCTTTACATCCTGCGTGCCACGGCCATAGAAGTAGCCATTCTTCTCAACGAACTGAAACGGATCTGTGGTCCAATCCTGGCGGCGTGCTTCGACAACGTCGAGATGACAAATGATCAGAATGGGTTTCGCGCCGGCTCCTGTGCCCCGGAAACGCACCACCATGTTGCCCTTTCGATCGTTCGGTCCGAGGACAACGACGTCCTCTTTTGAAAAGCCGCCATCCAGCAGACGCTGACGCATCGCGTTTGCGGCAACCGTCGTGCTCCCGACCGAATCCGTAGTGTTGATTTCAATCAGCTGCTGAAAGATGTCGTGTGCGAGCTGGCGTGTTGAATTGTCTAAACCGGCTGCCGAAAGAAGCGCGGCGGAACCCAATACCGTAAACAGACCGGATCCGAACCGGCAAAGTATCTTCGGCAAAGTCACTCCCTGAAACGAAATGAATTTCCTATCATGCCATGCGGCCGCAGGGGAGCAGAGCCGCTAGAGGCTTGCGATCTTATCTGGTCGTTTAAGATGCTGCAGGGGCAGCCGAAGATGAAACACGCGTTTCCTGGTTCGCTCCTCTTCCAGATTGCGTCCCCTGGCACTCAACAGATCGACAAGTGAGACCATCCCGATCAGCCGCTTCTTGTCTGCGCGATCAATTACCGGCAGCCGCGTGAAGCCGGATTCCGCCATCCGGTAAACAACGGCACGAAGTGATTCGTCGGCGAAGGCCACAGTTGGGTATGCGGCAATGGAGGAGAGCGGTTCTCGAACGCTGTGTCCTGTCTCCAGGAGCTTCAAAAGATCGCTTCGGCTGATCACGGATAACAAACACTTGCTTTCATCTACGATTGGGAATACATGCTGGCCGTGCGGTTTTCTGCCAGGCCGAACTAATTCGTGCGCTTCGCCGAACGTGGCCGTTGCCGGCAGAGCCACTATATTCGTACGCATCACTTCACGCACAAAAAAGATTTCGAGGGGATCGGTTGCGTACTCACGGGTGAGATGAAAGCCGCGGCGAGAGATCTTTTCAGTGAGGATAGAACGCTTCAAGGTAAGTACTGTGAAAGCGTGGCCGAGAAAGCTTGCAACGACCAGTGGTAGCAGCATGTTGAAGTCATGCGTCAACTCGATGGCGAAAACAATGCCCGTGAACGGCGACCGCATAGTGCCTCCGAGAATCGCTCCCATGCTGACCAGTGGCCAGAATCCCACGCCGAATTGCGGCAGAAACAAGCTGCACAATGCACCGAGCGCAGCACCCATCATCAGCAAAGGGGCAAGCACGCCACCCGACGTTCCCGAACCGAGCGAAATGATCCAAATCGATGACTTTACTAACAACACGCCGAATATGAATTTAAGGGCCACATCCTGTGTGAGCAGCGCACCGATGGTGTCGTAGCCAACGCCCAAAGCCTGCGGAAATATCAACCCGCCGATGCCGACAAAGAGTCCTCCAATGGCCGGCCACCACATCCAATGAATGGGGAGCTTGTGGAAAGCATCTTCAGCAGCATAGACGCCGATTGTGAGAAGGGCCGACAGCCCTCCAGCGAGAAGCCCGATCAGTACGCAGCCGGCTAAGCCCGCCGGTCCGATAAACACGGGATGTGCGGGGACCGAGAACAGAGGCCCAAGTCCGAGTATGTAGCGCCGTGCGGCGCCCGCCGTGGCACTGGCAAGCGCGACCGGGATGGCACTGCGCGGTTTCCATTCAAAGAGCAATAGCTCAACAGCCAGGAGGATAGCCGAGAGCGGGGCCGCAAAGGTGGCCGCCATCCCGGCTGCCGCTCCCGCCACCAGCAGAGTCTTACGTTCAGCGCTCGTTAAGTGGAAGAATTGCGCAATCATCGATCCGATCGCGCCGCCGGTCATAATGATCGGGCCTTCCGCTCCGAAAGGACCGCCCGATCCAATGGAGATGGCCGCTGACACGGGCTTCAGCACGGCCAGCTTGGGATGAATTCGACTACCATTCATCAAAATGGATTCAATCGCTTCAGGTATTCCGTGGCCGCGGATGCGCTCCGATCCATAACGCGCTGTCACGCCAACAATCAGTGAACCGATCACTGGAACCGCGATAGCGAAAACGCCCAGGTGGTTGCCGGACGGCGACGAAAGCGCGGTATCAAAGCGCTGATAGTAAAAGATATTCGTAAACAGCCCGATCAGTTTTAGTAGGAACCAGGCAACATAGGACGCACAAAGGCCGATTAACATGGCCAGTAGAGTGATGGGTATTACGCGAATTGTCGTGGTGAAATCGCCTAGTTCCTTCGTGGAGGAAATATCGGCGCCCAAAGATGGCGTTCTCATTTGTGGCTTGTTTTCTTTCTGAGTTTGCTTCTCTTTGAAAAAACCTTGGCCGGCTGTCGCCCTTTCGGGTCCTCCGGAGGACTTCCCTGAGCCTTGCCTTCAAAGAACATCGGTGTCGGCCCAGAATCGAAACCAGACTCGGCAATAACTTCTTCAAGCAGCAAACGAAGCTCAAACAAACGTAGCGGCCCTAGTCGAGCTAACGCAGTTATGATCCGCTGCTGAGGCGTGGCAACTTGAGATTTCAGGACACGACGTCCTGCGGCCGTAACCGAAAGATCGAGACGCCGGGCATCGGTCGCGGACGCTGCTCTTTTGACGAGCTTGGCTTCCACCAGACGGCGGGCTACCACAGAGACGGAACTCTGATGCGTGCAAGAACGGGAAGCCAGTTCATTGACCGACATGACGTCACCGGCAGCTAAAATCTGCAGCAGAAACAATTGCGCACCGCTGATGCCGATGCTCTTTTGGGAGGCGTGCGAGCTTACTTGTAACGCATGTATGATTCTGCGGATTGCATTCATCACTTCCCGGCTATTGATAGCCGTATTGAGGAGCGGATCAGCGGTAGTTTCTGGGACAGGCACAGGTGTCTAATTACCATTATATGGGCTCCCATCATATGGGGGCGCATGTAACCTTTGTGTGGGGCTCCGTTTAATTCCGAGATCGCTCGGCGTTACCGCGACGGAACGAGCCCGCGCATTTGCGCGCTTTGCGTTACGAGCCGAGGGCGGTTGAGGTCAGATCCTCTTGCAACGATTCCTGCAGTTCCTGGTCTAGCTTGTGCTGCTTATAGGTAACGTAGAAGACGTCAATCGCTTTATGCGCCTCTGTATCGATCATGACGACTTCGATGTTGCAGCCGCGCGCGCTGAGCATATTGCTCAGATCGTACAGCAAGCCGGGACGGTCTTCGCCGACAAAATCGATGAGCGTTGCGCTATCGGACGCCTCATTATTGAAGCGAACACGGGGATAGATCTTGGCGCCGCTGCTCGGAAGGCGCTTGGGCCTGCGCCGCCTTAAGAGATCGCGAACGTCAATCGTCTTTCGAACCACGCACTGAACGGTCCATTGCAGCCTTTCGACCTCCTCGGGATTCAGTTCGAGCGTCCTCGAGGGATCGACAAACCGGAAGACATCGACGACCGTGCCGCCGGCGTTCGAAAAGGCTTCCGCTTTCACGATATTCATTCCGAAGCTGGCCAACGCTCCGCACAGCGCACTAAAGAGGCCGGCATCGTCTTTGGCTAGAACCGTCAGAAGATAGGCTCCTTCTTCGCGCACCACTTCCAATCCCACCTCATCGACCGCTGCCTTGCGCATTAGCTGATAATGCCGCTCAATTTCTTCGCGCGAATGCGTCCGGAGATACCGCGTGGGCAATCCATCCAGGAAAGCTGCTAAGTCGGCCCTCACGGCGATTCCGCCATCCCTGCGGATCCGATCCATTACCAGATCGCGCGTTAATTGTTCCAGGCCCAGGGAGTAGACGCGCCACAACTGCTCCAGACGCCAGGGAGTCATCGCCGTCGGGTTGACTGCACTGATGTCGGCGTAGGTTAGAAGCGTAAGCTGCCGTAATCGCTCCTGCGTTCCGACTCGCGAGGTCAAGAAGCGCGCGGTTGCCGGATCTTCCAGATCCCGGCCGTTCATGATCAGCGACAGGTCCAGGTGATGCTCAATCAGAAAGCGCACTGCGTCCTGTTTCGCTTGCGGAACACTGAGCCGCGCCATGATTTTGTCCGCGGCCACCAGAGAACCTCGAACATGCTCGCCCGGGTCGGTCCCCTTGCCGATATCGTGCAGCAAAATTGCAAATCGCAGCACCGCATGATCATCATCTTCCGCCGCCAAATCGTGAAATCGCGGCGGAGTGCCGGGCTTGTTGCTCAGTAAATTGTCAATGGTTTCAATGGCGACGAACGTGTGCTCGTCGACGGTGTATCGATGATAAAAATCACGAACAACCAGGCTATCTACCGCTTGCCACTCGGTGATCGCCGCTGCAAGCACTCCTGTCTCTTGCATTTCGCGCAAGGCTAAAGCGGTGTGTGCTTGTATCAGCAATTCACGCCAGGTTGTGCGGCTAACGGGCCGAGTACGCAGCGCTGCTTCGAATTCCATTGCTCCCTGGCGCATGCGTCTTTGTGTGTCCCACGCCAGGCGCAAGCCGTGGCGCGCCACGAACGTGAAAAGCCGGAACACGGCATCCGGCGATTGCAAGGTTTCGGCAGCATTCCGCAAAAAAATCCGGTCCTTTGAGACCGTAAATTCCGATGTGGACAATCGCGAACGCAGCTCCCGAATCTGGCGGAACAAAGAAGGATCCTGGCTTTCGACATACTCAAGTGCTCGCAGCGCCGGCTGAAAAATCTGGCGGGCGTTTTGATAATACTGACGCATCCAACGTGCCGGCTCGAGTGGCTCGGGCGGGAGCTTGGCTGCTACCCGGTCCTGCAGCTCAAACGTGAGCAGATTATGATCCCGGCCCATTTCGAAGTGTAGAAAGCAGCGTAGCGTGAACAAAAATCGCTGCGCCTCCTGCAACTCCGGTAGACATTCCCTGATCGCCTCCTGCTGCGGCAGCAGTTGCGCCAGCCAGCGCAATAAATGAATATCGCGGATCCCTCCGGGCGCTTCCTTTATATTCGGCTCCAGATGATAGACCGTGTCATTAAATTTGGTGTGGCGCTGCCGCGCAAGCTCCGCCAAACGCTTCGTGATGGCCGGAGCATGCCGCTGATTGAACGCCGGAAGTTTCGCAGCAAGAAGATTGAAGACTGATCGCTCGCCCGCCACAAAGCGCCGGTCCAGCAAACTGACATGCAATTCCGTATTCTGTTCGTTCAGTTTCAGGCACTCGGAAACCGTTCGTACGGAGTGGCTTAATCGCAAATGGGCGTCCCAGAGGGAGCGCAGAAAGTGGGATAGCGGCTCTTTGATCGCCGACAGATCGCCTTCGGATTCGAAAAGCAGTAACAGGTCGACATCAGAATGCGGGAACAATTCGCGGCGCCCGTATCCCCCTACCGCAACGGCCGCAAAACGCGCTTTCACAAACGGCAGCAGATGCGTTCCCAAAGCGTCCGCCACCATTCCATCCACCAGTTCGCTGCGCGATGTCAAAACGCGAGCGGGATCCCGATCTACTCGAAACAACTCAGTGGGATCCGTGGGAAGTGCATCGGCTTGCTGGATCGATTGCTCCGGCACTCCTACAACGCTTCCTCGCCGCTATCATTGTTACGGATTCTGATGGCATCCATTACTTCGTAAACAAAGATCTTGCCGTCGCCGATTTTTCCAGTCCGGGCAGCGCTGGCGATGGCCCGGGTGACTTCGTCTAATCGCGTATCGGGAATGATGATTTCCAACTTGATCTTGGGCAGCAGGTCTACTTCGTATTCCATGCCCCGGTAGACCTCACGGTGGCCCTTCTGCCGGCCATGGCCCCGAACTTCGCTGATGGTAATTCCGTCGATGCTGATGCTCTTCAGCGCCTCTTTTACCTCATCCAGCTTGTGAGGCTGAATGACCGCTTCGACTTTCTTCATGGCTCAATCGTACCGAGTCTCGCGTGGGCGCCAGGTCTCGTTTCAAGCTGCCGCGCATCCTTTTGGAATTGCGAATCCTTTAGACTAACAGTTCAGCCACTCGCATCCTAAATACAAGTTCTTATTCAACGCATCTAAATGTTTTATTTTGACTACTGATCGATTTTCGGATGAACCGGAAACGCCGGACAGGCGTGGCGTGTCTCATCACTTCAATCTGAATGCCAGAAGAGAAAGATGTGTCGGTACAGAATCGCGAACCCGGGGTTAACCCCTGGCTGATCGCGGTTGCTGTCGTTTTGCCAGCCTTTATGGAGGTGATCGACACCTCCATTGCATCCGTGTGCGTTCCTTACATTGCAGGCAGCCTCTCGGCCACCAACGACGAGGCTACCTGGGTTCTCACGTTCTATCTGCTTTCGAATGCAGTAGTCTTACCCGCGAGCGCCTGGTTCTCTCTTCGTTTTGGACGCAAACGGTTTCTGATTGCGTCCATCATCATCTTCACCATCGCCTCGTTCTTCTGCGGAGCGGCCAACAGCCTGATCATGATTCTGATCGCGCGCCTGATTCAGGGCGCAGGCGGCGGAGCGCTACAGCCTATATCACAGGCCATCCTGACCGAGAGTTTTCCACCGGAAAAACGAGGTCTGGCGATGGCAATGTTCGGGCTCGGAGTGGTTGTAGCGCCGGTGCTTGGCCCCACTCTCGGCGGCTGGCTCACGGATCAGTATTCCTGGCGCTGGGCATTTTATATAAACATCCCGGTTGGCATTCTCGCCGTATTTCTCATCTCGCGCTTCGTGCACGACCCGCCGTACATCACGAATGCCAAAGTCGGCAAGCTGGACACCATCGGCTTCGGGCTCTTGGCCGTCGGACTGGGCGCTTTACAGATCATTCTCGATCGCGGCCAGGAAGACGATTGGTTTGGCGCCATCTGGATTCGATGGGCCTTCGTCATCATGGTCTTCTGCCTGGCAATGTTCATCGTGTCGCAGCTGACGAGAGAGAACACGCTCGTCGATCTGGAAATATTCAAAACGCGCAACTTTACCATTGGCTGCATTCTCATTTTCATGTTTGGCGCGGCAATTTACGGTGCTGTAACCATTCTGCCGTTGTACTACCAGGAGATGATGGATTATTCGTCCTGGTGGGCCGGGCTCGCCGTCTCTCCTCGCGGCCTCGGATCGATCATCGCCATGCCCTTGATCGGTCTTCTGGTTGCCAGAATCGACACCCGAATATTAGTCTCGTTTGGCTTTACCGTTTTTGGCATCTGCAGCCTTGCCTGGAGCCACGTCACGCTTGATATGTCGCCATGGTCTTTGACGCTGCCCATCATCATCAGCGGATTCTCGCTCGGGTGTGTGTTCGTACCGCTATCGACAGTCACCCTGGGCGCGTTGAAATCGGAAAAAATAGGGAACGCCAGCGGGTTGTATAACCTGTTCCGCAACATCGGCGGAAGCGTCGGAATTTCGCTCGTAGAAACCATTCTTAGCCGCCACGAACAGGTCCATCGAAACGATCTGGTCCACAATATGTTTGGCAGCTCGCCAATCTATCAGAACCGCTTGAAGGATTTCGCACACCTTTTCACCAGCCTCAGCAGCCCGGCCGATGCGCAGATCCAGGCCATCGGGGAGGCCAGCCGCATACTCAATCAACAGGCTCGATTGTATTCCTATGTTGATGATTTCCGATATATGGCATTAGCTTGTTTCGTCTGCGTCCCGTTGGTGTGGACGTTGAAGCGTATACGCCGTCGCGCTGCCGTCATGGAACATTGACCTGCCGGCAAAGGCCTCCGTTTTGCCGGGCGAATGCTTAGGATGCGCCCGCGCTAAGCTGAGCTGGCCTGCGCATATCCCGCAATCAACGATTTGCGCAAAATGCGCTTGGTGGCTTCATCGACAAATGCTGCATCGACGGCCATCAGATTGGTAAGCAGGTACTCCTGGGCGCCCCAGCCGAAAACACGTTGCAGACCTTCATATTCCTGGGTCAGCGTGGTTTTCACGAGCATGCGCGCGTCCGTACTTACGCTCAAGGGCAGCCCTTCGCGATATAACTCATCGATCGGATGTTTTGACCAATCTTCGATCGAGGGAATAATCTGAACATTCGATGACGGACACAGCTCCAGATGAATCTGCTCGCGGCGCAGATGGCTAATTAGTTCGTCGTCCTCAATACTTCGCGTTCCATGCCCTATTCGGCCGGGTGAAAGCAGCCTCAGAGTCTCCCACACGCTTTCTGGTCCTAAACCCTCCCCAGCATGCGCGGTGCGGAACAAACCATGTTCACGGGCATACTGATACGCCTCGATATGAGCATCCAGCGGGTACCCGGCTTCGTCCCCGGCTAAATCCAACCCAACCACAGTAGTGCCCTGAAAGGCCTTCACCAGCTTCACGGTTTGCATGCTCTGTTCCGGCGTAAAATGACGCAGCGTGCACAAGATGACCCGAGCCTCAATACCCGTTTGCCCGATCATCCGATCCGTGGCTTGATCGACCGCTTCCACCACCTGTTCCGGACCTAGTCCTTGCTGAAGATGCAGCAGCGGAGCGAACCGGATCTCGGCATAAATGACACCATCGGCCTGGAGTTGCTCGAATAGATCGGCGGTCGCCGCTTTTAGCGCGTAGACGCTTTGCATCAAAGAGAAGCCCTTCGGCGCACGTCCTAGAAACTCAGCAAGGTTTGCGCAGCGTGAAGGCGCTACGTAGTCGCGCTCGTATTCCTCCCGCGTGACCGCCGGCGCAAGGTGCGAAACTATGTCAAAACTAAGCGAACAATCCAGGTGAAGATGGAGTTCTATCTTCGGCAGCGCCTTGATGTTCATGCTGCCAGTGTAATGCGCTCAAAAGCGCGAAACGCACGGATGTGCGCCGCCAGAAACGAGCTTTACACGCATCTTTTATTTGCCAAGCAACGCAATCGCGCTTCCAACATCGCCCGCGGCTGGGAGCAGTTCATCCAGGTGTGTTACTTCGAGCATCGTCAATAGGTTTTGCCCTGCCCCACTGAGAGCCACGCGGCAACCCTGCCGGGATGCCAGCGTGTAAACCACCGTGAGTTCTCCCAACCCCGCACTATCGGCCGTTATCAGTCTGGAGGCTTCAAGGACAATGCCGCGCGGCCGGGTCTCAGCCAGCGCTTGGCGTACCGCTTCCCGCAAACGGCTCAGCGTGGGACCAAGGGTCAAAGAACCTTCTAGTTCCAGAATCCCGAATTCGTTTTCGACGCGTGAGTTTACGATCAACGACATGCCAATCCTTCAGTGCTTCTGTCCCGGATAGTTCATTATCTAATTGCGCTTCAGCGCTATCCTTCCGGTTTGCAAGTTGTCCTGAAAACCGTTCAAAAGGGAGCTGATTTACGCAGGGAATAGGTCGGCGGAACGATGGCATGCAACGTGCTATTACCGTTACATCTCCACTTCGGAGACTTCGTCGCAATCGGAGGCTGACGAGGTTCTCTCGAAGGAGCCTAACCGCTCAATAAGGTCAACGGACAGCGCGCTCCGCTCTGGGCGCGCTGATTTTTTGTCCGCCGCCTTCAAATTAGCGCTGGCTCCAACTCCTGTTGTTTGCTCGAATCGGCTGTAGCTGTCCGAACCTTCTCTTCGGTAGACGTGAATTTCACCGAAACCAGCTTCGAAACACCGGGTTCCTGCATTGTCACTCCGTACAGAGATTGTGCCGCTTCCATGGTGCGCTTCGAGTGTGTGATCACGATAAATTGCGTCTGTTCGGACATTTCGCGAATGAGCCTGGTAAGCCGCTCGATGTTCGGTTCGTCCAATGGTGCGTCCACTTCGTCCAGGACGCAGAACGGACTCGGCGTGTATTGGAAAATCGCCATCAGCAGGGCCATGGCGGTCAGCGATTTCTCCCCGCCTGAAAGCAAAAGCACGCTTTGAAGCCGTTTCCCCGGCGGCGAGGCCACGATTTCGATGCCTGATTCATTCGCATTGGCCTCGTCTGTTAAACGCATTTCGCCCGTGCCGCCGCCAAACAGCGTTTGAAACATTTCGCGGAAATTCGTGTTAATCGCTCGAAACGCCTCCACGAACCGTTTTTGCGACTCTCCATCGATTTCGTGAATCGCCTTTTCGGTATCGCGAATGGAATCGAGCAAATCCTGGCGCTGCGCGTTCAGAAATTCCTGCCGTTGCTGCGCCTCTTCGAACTCCTCGAGCGCTTGTGGATTCACCGGACCCAGCGCCTCGATCTTGCGCTGAACCTCCCCGTAATGTGAGTCCAGGTCCTCCAAAGCACTTTCGTCCGGCATCTCCTGGGCTCCCTTCGCCAACACCGGCAGCGTGGTCTCCAGTTCCTTTTGGCAGGTTTCGTCCAGATATTTCAGCTCCGATTCGGCGCGCGCCAAGTCTACCTGGAATTCGGAACGGCGCTCCTGGTTCATCTGGGCATGAGCCCGCCGGCCTTTCAGTTGTTCTTCGAGCGCGCTCAATGATGCCCGGAACGCCGCCTCCTGCTGAGAAAGCTGAGTAACGGATAATTCACAATTCTGGATTGCGTTCGCCAACTCATCGCGCCGCGCTTCCAGCTCGTGGTTGCTTGCTAAATACTGCGTCCGCTCGGCGAAGAGGCCTTCGCTTTCGCGTACCAGACCAGCATGCCGATTTGCCAGCTCCTGAAGCTGATGCTCGAGCCGCGCCCGCTGCCCTCCGATTGATCGGCGCCGTTCTTCCAGGCTGGCCAAAGCGGCGCGCAAAGTGGCATGCTGTTCCGTTATCTCTGCCACGGCCCGCTGTAGTTCCGCCAATTCTCCGCGGGCGCTCTCCAGCGCTTCTTCCTGCTCTTTTCGCAGTGCCTCCGACTGCTCCAGAGCACCTCGATCTCGGCGATCGTTCTCTTCGAGACGAACGCGATCGCGCGAGATTCGCTCCAGTTCCAGGCGTGCGTTCGAAAGCCGGGTCTGAATGCGTTGAAATTCCTCGGCCAACTTGCGGCTCTCATGATCCAGGCCCAAAACCGTTTTTTCCTGCGCCTGTTCTTGCGCGCGCAGTGCGTCCAGTTGCTGTGCCAGCTCTTGAATTGTCCGCTCGAGCGCCGTTAATGCCGTTTGCGCGGCCGCTAACTCGACGTCTTTCGTCTGTTCCAGCGCAGACACTTCCCGTAATTCGCGTTTCAGTGCCAGCGGTCCCGCGGTCGACTTTTTGCCGCCGCTGACGGCCTGTCCTTGATACGTGAGCCCGTCTGCCGTTAGGAACCAATATTGCGGAAACTGCGGAGCGAGTTCCCGCGCGAGTTCGGAATCCGCGGTGACATAACAATTGGCGATACGCGGCAACAGATTCACTGGAAGGTGCGACAGGCCATTCGTAAGGCGCAACGCATCCGTAAGTTTCGAAAGACGGTTGGAATCGAGCGCCGCAAGACCGGCCGGCTCTGATGTCTCGCTCGCGGTTTCACCCGGTGAGGCTTCCACTAAGAAAGTAGCCCTGCCCCCGATTTCACCGCGGATCAATTCAATGCCGCGTTCGCCGTCTGCCTGTTTCTTGACGACGACGTACTCGAGTTCCTCATGAAGAAACTCTTCAGCCGCCTTCTCAATCTGTGGGTCGACTTCCAGGAAATCGGCCAGCACCCCCGCCGGTCTCCATCCATCCGTACGGTGATGCTCGACCGCCGTAAACAGGCGCTGCACCGTCTCGGTGCTGAAAGCGCGATGCTGGATGATCTCGTCAAGCGAGTCGCGGCGCGCCTTAATCCGGGAATATTCCGCGCGTAGACGGTCAACACTCTGCCGCTGCGTATTCAATCCGGACCGGCACTCCTGCAATTGTTGTTCGATCTCGCGGCGCTGGTCCGCAACCGAAATCAATTCGGTTTGCCGTGCCTGCAGCCGCTCGGAAATTTCTCTTCGAGCAACCTGTACGCGTTCGGAGTCGCTGACCGCTTGTTGCTCTTCGCTCCGCGCTCGTGCAGTATCGCGGTCGAGCGAAGCCAGTTGCGCGCTGCCCTGCGCAATTCGGTTCTTCAGCCCGGAAGATTCGTTCAGCAGCTTCAAAACGCGCTGGCGCGATGCCTCAAGCCCGCGCTCCTGCTCGAGGAGCCGATTCCGCGCCGCATCCCGTTCCGCCGCCTTTGCCTGAAGCTGATCCCGGGAAGACTCGTACTCGGCCTCGACCTCCTGCGACAACGCAATCTGTTCCGTGAGTTCCGCGGTGCGCGCCGCCTGATCTCTCCGAAGCGCTTCGACTTCCTGCGTTCCTGACTGTAGCCGGACTTCGATCTGCTGAACTTGCTTCGCTTGATACTCGATTTTGCTGTGTGCGCGTTCTGCTTCGAGCTGCAGATCGGCCAGCCTCTGCCGCACGGCCGTCAGCTGTTCCTCGGTAGCGTGCGATTTCGTCGTCGCAGCGGCCTGTTGCTGCTCCAGTTCGGCGATGGATGCCTGCGCGCTCTGCAGCTCCGAAGATGCGAGATTGATTTCAATCACCAGCCGCGCCGAATCCCGCTCCAGCCTTCGAAATTTGGCAATCAGGATCTGCCTGAGATATCCGATCGCCTCGTTCTTCAGCTCCTGATAACGTTTTGTCTTTCCCGCTTGCCGTTTCAGCGTGTTGACTTGCCGATTCACCTCCTCGAGAATGTCGAACACCCGCGCAAGGTTCTGCTTAGCGCTTTCCAGCCTCGCTTCGGCCAGACGTTTCCGCGTCTTGAACTTCGTAATGCCGGCCGCCTCTTCGATGACGTTCCGGCGATCCTGCGGCCGGTTGCTCAGAATCTGGCCGATCCGTCCCTGCTCAATAATGGCGTAACTTTCGGGCCCTAAACCGGTGCCGAGGAAAAGATCTTGAATATCGCGCAGCCGCCCTGATTTGCCGTTGATCAGGTATTCGCTCTCGCCGGAACGGAACAGGCGGCGAGTGATCGTAATTTCTCCGCGTTGTTCGGCATGCTGAACAATCTCGGGCTTAGGAATGCCATTTGAGCCGGCACTAGTGTGACCGTGACTCTGGCCATTCCGATGCTCAACGCCATTTAGGTGTGTATCGGGCGCGTGCACCGCTTCCGGCTCGGCATTCGCCGGGGACTCGGAAGAGCTCGCCGCAGCAACGCCCAGGTGAATCGGTGCGACCGCGGTCTCGTCCGGCACCAACGTCAACGTGACCGATGCCATGCTCAATGCTTTCCGGTCGCGGGTTCCGGCAAAGATGACATCTTCCATCCGGGAACCGCGGAGGCTCTTGGCCGATTGTTCGCCCAAGACCCAACTGATTGCATCGCTCAGATTGGATTTTCCGCACCCGTTGGGCCCCACCACAGCGGCGATGCCGTTGCCGGTGAACTTCATTTCTGTGCGGTCGTAGAAGGACTTGAAGCCCTGAATCTCAACTCGCTTTAGCTTTAGCAAAACGATGGATTCTCCCTGTGTGTACTTCTCGGGGGCTCTTTTATCTTACCTGCGTTTCTCGACGAAGTAAAGAACGGCACCACCGGCAATAGTAGAACACGATCGAGACACACAACATATTGTATTACGGGCGCCGCTCGCCACTAGAGCGTCTTCAGAAATTCGTAGCCAGCATTTCTGCCTTATAATCGCAAAACGGGCATAAGCCGTAATCGCATCGCGACAGAGAAGAAGCGAAATGCCTGATTGCACGTTGGGCATGCCGGCGGGGGCCACGGCACAGTTCCGCATCATTTAAGGCAAAGAGCCCTTAGAATAAAAAAGATAAGGATACGTCGCCCGATCGCTGTGAACGCCGTTCCATACTCTTTAACAATCGAGGCTTTCGAGCGCCTCTATGGCGATGAGAAGCCCTATTACGAGTATTGGGATGGGCAGGCCATTCAAAAACCGATGCCGACGATCTTGCATTCGTTGCTTCAGTTCATTCTGGTTCAGCTGTTTTGGGAGCGGGGACTTGCTGCGGGCGCCGAAGTGCGCATCAAGCTGAGTAACGAAAAACAGCCTCTGCCCGACGTCATCGCCGATGAGCGTCTGCAGCACCCCTATCCGACGAAACCGTTTGCCATTGCGGTCGAGATCCTTTCGCCCGAAGACAAGATGCAACGGACTCTGCGCAAGTGCCGGTTTTACGCGGAGCAAGGGATTCGATACATCTACGTCCTTGATCCGGAGGATCGAACTTCACAGCGCTGGAACGTGTTGACGGGATCACTTGAATTGATCGGCGAACTCGAACTTCCCAGTCGACCCGCGATTCCGATGACGACGATTTGGTCGGCCTTGGATGAAAGGCCGAAGACGGTGGACGTCGCGGGTGAGCCGTCTACAATCTAGAGATTTTTTTCTGTAATAAGGTCGCTGATGGTTCCGGCTCCGTTTCAAGGTTCCAGTTTTCGAGGTTGGACGGCTTCGGATGTTTATTGGTCAGGGGCAGTCAGCAGTTTTTCCAAAGGGCAAACGGCAGGGTGACGGCGTCCCACATGTTGCCCAGCAAGCGATCGCGCTTTAGCTTCCACAGCCGTACGCGGTCGAAGATGAGGCCCTGACAAAAAGGGGACGTCAAGGCGCCATGCGAAAGGAGCCAGGGATCTTCGGCGCGCAGGCGCGAGATAAAACGAGAGTCGCGAAAGGCAAGCGGACCGGGACGGCCCAATTTGGAGGTGGCGGCAGATGCGGCATGGTGTTGCCACAAAGAAGGCATGCCGGGTTCCTTTCCGCAGCCTGCCGCATGTTGTTGATTGACGGTAGCAAAGCGGGGCCTTGGGGACGGCTTCGGTTCGGATTGAAACAGATGCGTATCAATTCGGAACGACCGTGATGATATTTTCGGGAATGCTCAAGCTTCCTTCGCTGCTCCTGTTCGTCCCGATTCTCTTTTTTGGACAGCAGACAACTCCTTCCAAGCGATTGCTTGCGCTCGAAGATTTGTATTCGGTCCAGGATGTCAGCGATCCTCAGGTCTCTCCCGATGGGCAGTGGGTGGCCTATTCCGTTTCCACAATCAATCGCGAAGAGGACAAGCGCGTTTCGAATATCTGGATGGTGAGTTGGGACGGAAGGCAGGATGTGCAGTTGACGCATGGGACGGAATCGGCGAGTTCACCGCGGTGGAGCCCGGATGGGAAGTTTCTGACATTTGTGCGGACGCGCGACGGCAAAGACAAAGGCGCGCAGGTCTGGATCCTGAACCGGCTGGGCGGAGAAGCGAGCCAGTTGACGCATTTGAAGAATTTTGAAATTACCGCGCACCGCTGGGCGCCCAATTCGCGGATGCTTTTGCTGGTTTTGAAAGAAACGGAGGAGCAGGAAGCCGATGATGACAGCAAGGCAAAGCCGCCGAAGCCGATTGTCATCGACCGCTACCATTTCAAGCAGGATGAGGAAGGTTACTTAGCGGGACCGCATCGCAACCACATCTATCTTTTCGATGTCGCGACGGGCAAGTTGGACCAGCTCACGTCGGGCCCGCATGACGAGATGGAGGCGGCGTGGTCGCCGGACGGAACGAAGATCGCGTACACGACGAGTCTGGACAAGGATCCGGACCGCACTTTGAATACGGATGTGTTTGTGGTGGATGCAAGGCCCGGGGCCACGCCGCGCAAATTAACTGTTTACGACGGCCCGGACAACGGACCGCTGTCGTGGAGCCCGGATGGCCGGCTGATCGCATATCTGCAGGGGCTCGGTGGCAAGTATTCGGCGTATAGTCTGGATCGCCTGGCGGTTGTTCCGGCGGCCGGTGGCGAGGCGCGAGTGCTTACGCAAGACTTCGATCGCGGCGTCCAGCATCCGACGTTTTCTTCAGACGGAAAATCCATTCTGGTGGTTGTGCCTGATGACCGGATCTCCTATGCAGCTTCGGTTTCTCTCGACACGCCGAAGATTCAGCCGTTGGTGCACGACAAGAGCGTGGTTTCGGAGATTTCGATTACGGGCGGCCGCACTGCGCTTGTGATGGAGGACGATGCTCACCCGGCAGAGATCTATGCTCTGGGCGACGGAGCGCCGCGCAAGTTGACTTCGCATAACGACGGATGGATAGCGGCAGTGCAGCTACGTCCGGTGGAAGAGATCACGTTTCAGAGCGCAGATGGGACAGAGGTGCACGGGTTAATAACAAAGCCGGCGGGATTTCAAGCGGGCCGGCGGTATCCGATGTTACTGCGCATTCATGGCGGACCCAACGACCAAGAGGCGCATGACTTTGAATTTGAACACCAGCTTTATGCGGCGAACGGGTATGTGGTTTTGAATGTCAATTACCGGGGCAGTTCGGGGCGCGGTTACGCGTATGGAGCGGCGATTACGGCCGATTGGGGCAATAAGGAAGTCGCCGACCTTTTAGCGGGGGTGGATTTTGTGGTGAAAGCGGGGCTTGCCGATCCGCAAAAGCTGGTGGTTGGCGGCTGGAGCTACGGCGGGATTCTGACCGACTACATCATTGCTTCGGACAACCGCTTTAAGGCGGCGATCAGCGGGGCGGGAAGCGCAAATTTCTTCGGCATTTACGGCATTGATGAGTACACGTATCAATATGACAACGAACTCGGGCCGCCGTGGCAGAATCCGCAGGCGTGGATGAAATTGTCGTATCCGTTTTTCAAAGCCGACCACATTCATACGCCGACCTTGTTTCTGGGCGGAGACAAAGATTTCAATGTGCCGATTGCCGGCGGCGAGCAGATGTATCAGGCGCTGAAGACACTGAACGTTCCGACCGAGTTAGTGATTTATCCGGGTGAATATCACGAATTTACTCGTCCGAGTTTTATTTATGACAGATGGAAGCGGGATCTGGCGTGGTATGCGAAGTATCTGGGGCGGTAAGCCGCTTTGTATCTATTGGCAGCGAAAGAATCAGGCCAGCGTTTTCGGTTCCATCGCAGCAACAAGTTTTTTGGAACCCGATCCCCACCGAGCTATGGTTGTCATCGCCTGCGCAAAGGGAATATCGAGCGGATGCACGCGTTCCGGAACGAGTATATAGATCGCTCCGGCGAAAGGCGTGGGCACCGACGGAACAAAGACGGTCAACTGGCCATCATCCAGCTCTTCAATGATAAATGCGGGAACCAAAGCGTCTTCAATCTCAGCCAATGCCGGCTTCCACGTTTGGTCGCCAGTCTCACCGGCCATGCGCTGAGTGAGACTTCGCAGAAGTCCGTAGCCCGGGATCCTTTGGAACACGTTATTTTCGACTTTCTCCAAAGCTCGGTGCCCGGATTCCGTTCCCGCTATGGCACCGGCGAGGAAGCAGACAAATAAGACGAAGAGCAGACACAGCAACTCTTTGGCAACCAGGGATTCAGGAAGGACTGCCGCCAAAGGACCAACAAGCTCCATGACTAAGCCGATTGCTTTTAAAAGAAGCAAAACGGCTAGATAAACGGGAGCGACTATCAGCAAACCCACAATTGTGGTTTTTAGAATGAACTCGGTGAGCTTCTTCACGGTGCGACTCCGTCCTTTCCAATTAAGGATGATTCTGGAGATCGACCGGCTTAAATTGTGAGCAAGTAGTGCAAAATGACTGTCGGCTTCAGGTCCGGGCGGAAGATGTTGCCGGCGCGAGACAGGCGAAGATTTCGCGATAGAACTCCGGGTGCGATTGCCAGGTTTGCGCGGTAACGATGCGGCCATCCCGGATCGCCTGCCGGCTGGAGAACGTTCCGCCGGCTTGCTCCACCTCGGCGCGAACGTGTTCATAGCAGGTAAGGCATTTATCCTTTACGATTCCCGCCGCGGCAAGGACTTGGACTCCGTGGCAAATCGAGAATATCCATTTGGCCGCGGCGTCGAACTCACGAACCACTTGAAGCAGGCGCTCATTGTTACGGAGGTACTCAGGAGCACGGCCGCCCAGAATGAGAATCGCTTCGTAATCGCGCACGCTCACCTGATCGAAGGCGATGCCAGCCTCAAGACTGTACCCCGGTCGTTCGACATACGTGTCCCAGCCAGGTTCAAAGTCGTGCATAACGAGGTGGAGACGACGCGCTGACGGTGCGGCAATTACAGCCTTCCAGCCTGCCTCCTGGAATCGATGGACGGCGTAAAGAGCTTCATAGGACTCGCCCCCATCGCCGGTGATGATAAGTATCTGTGGCATGTGTTTGATTGTCGGACGTTGACCGATTCGAATTATAGTTTAGGGGCTCTGGCGAGCCGCCGGTCAACGTTTGATATTGGTATGTGGGATGAATCGAACAGTTTGTTTGGGCGCCGCCGTTTTGTTTTGGGCGCATCTCGGGATTGCGCAACAGTCGGCTGAGCATCAGCAGAAGGATGAGGCTGAGCGGCAACGGGTAATGCGGGCGCTTGGCTTTACACCCGAGCGCGAGCACGCGGCTGAGGTGGAGCAAAAGCGAGAGATGCACGTGCTTGGCATTACGGCGTTGCGGCCGGGAGTGTCTCAGAAACCGGGCGACGCGAATCCGGTCAATTACGACGATGCTAAGGCGGCGCTTTCATCGCCTTTGCCCGATCCGCTGCGATTTAATGATGGCGGCCGTGTTCGCACGGTGCAGGATTGGCAGAAGCGGCGCGCCGAGATTGTCGAAATCTTCGACCGCGAGATTTTCGGGCGCGTGCCTGCGAACGTGCCGGCAGTGACCTGGTCAGTTGCGAAAACGGAGCGGGGCGTAGAAGACTTCACGGACGGCAACGGGGCGGCGCAGCACATCGCGTTTGTGAGAAAGCACCTGATTGGGCATGTGAACAACAGCAGCGATCCCGGCATCAAAGTGGACATCGTGCTGGATCTGACCATTCCCGAAAAGCGCCAAGGCAAAGTGCCGGTAGAGATGGAGTTTTCGTGGATGTTTCAGTTCCCGAAAGGGCTGCCCCGGATCGCTGGTGCGGAGCCGCCGGGACCGACCTGGCAGCAACAGGTGCTGGCGCGTGGTTGGGGTTATGCCGAGTTGAGTCCGACTTCAATTCAGGGGGACTCGGGCGCCGACTTACAGCAGGGAATAATCGGCTTGGCGAACCAGGGTAAGCCGCGTGAAATGGATCAATGGGGCGCGCTGCGGGCGTGGGCTTGGGGCGCCAGCCGGGCAATGGATTATCTCGAGACAGATGATGCCCTGGATGCCAAGCGCGTTGGGATTGACGGACACTCGCGCTATGGAAAGGCGGCGCTGGTAACGATGGCATATGACGCGCGTTTTCGGGTCGCCTATGTTTCGTCTTCCGGGGCGGGAGGAACTGCGCTGTGGCGGCGCAACTTTGGGGAGCAGATTGGAAACGTGTCGGCCGCCAACGAGTTTCACTGGATGGCGGGAAATTTTCTGAAGTATTCCGCCGAACCGCTGCACACGTCGGATTTGCCGGTCGATATGCATGAGTTGATTGCGTTGTGCGCTCCACGGCACGTCTTTGTGGGAGCAGGTGCGGCGCAGGGCGATAAATGGGCGGATGCGAAGGGGGAGTTTCTGGCGGAAGTGGCGGCGACTCCCGTCTATCACTTATTTGGCGAACAAGGGATTGAGAGCCCGGTGTTTCCGCCAGTGGGCGAAGCGGTGGTGGCGGGTGCGCTTGGATTCCGGCAGCACGAATTGGGGCATACGCAAGCTCCGAATTGGCCGGTATATCTGGACTTTGCGGAGAAGGCGTTCCGATGACCGGGGTAGTGCGAGGCGGGGCGCTAGAGCTGCGCGCTTTGTCTTACTTGTGAAATGACGCTCGACCAATCGCCGGGGGCGGGTTGACGTAAGAGGTGCATGCCCGGATACCACCGCGTGTCGCTGCGATTGCGCATCCAGCGCCAGCTTGCGGCGAACGGGAGCATCAGCCATGTCGGCACGCCAAGGCTCCCGGCTAAGTGGGCTATGGCGGTATCAACGGTAATTAGTAAATCCATTTGCAGGAGTGCGGCTGCGGTTTCGACAAAGGATGTCATTCGCGGGCCGAGGTTTACGACTTGTTCGGATGAAGCGCTTAGTCCCGATGGACCGCGTTGAAAGCCGAAGAAGCGGCAGCGCCGATCTGTTTCGAAAATGGGCGAGAGGCTTTCGAAGCCAATGGAGCGTTGGGCATCGTGTGGGTGCTCGGGATTTCCGGCCCAGACGAGGCCGATGTTTTTGTGGTCACGCTTTGGGATGAGTTGATTCCAGTGTGTGCAGGTGGATTGGGGTAGGCAAAAGTCAGCCGGAGGCGGAACGATATTGACGGTGGTTCCGAAGATGGCCGGCAGGCTCATGAGCGAGCAGTGGAGGTCGAAGCGCGTTTGCGGCGTACCGTTGCCGATTGCGCAGGGGCTGCGCAGCAACGCAGTCAAATCGCGGAGCGCGGGGCTGACTTCCAGAACGATCTCCGGCCCAAGCGCCTTTACGAGCGGGACGTAACGGAGGAACTGGATGCAATCGCCAACGCCTTGTTCGGCATGAAGAAGAAGACGCTTGCCGCTTACATTTTCGCCATGCCATTCACGACCGAGGATTGCGGGATCGGTGATGGAGGGGCGCGCGATACCGGCGGCTTCCCAACGGGCGTCGTAGGCGGCGAATCCTTCGCGATAGCGCCCGTCAGCCAACGCGGTAATGGCATATTGATAACGCTCGAGGACGGTCACTCTAGACGTAGTGGAGTAATCTCTCCGATTTCTCCGCGAAAGTTCCGCGAGGCGCGGCTACTGGCGGAGAACTTGCGCGGCAGTCCTCAGCCCCGAAGCACGTTAGACCGCAAGAGGACCTGTGGCCGGCGGAATATCTGCCAGCGGTTGATGAGTTAGCCGACATGTTGGCGGTTGAGCCAGCGACGGCAAACATATCGAGCCGGCATTCGGCCAAGCAGATAAGGCCGCCGGATCTTAAAAAGTTCGGCGGCCTTCCTGTTTCGTTTGTTTGTTGACCTAGTCGCCCATCGCGCCGACTTGTTCCTGCGCCTCTGCTTTTTCGGCAGGCTTTGCAACAGGGTTCGCCGTGTTCATGAGTCCCGCCAGCGGGACGAAGCCTTCGACCTTCTTTTCACCCAGAACATGCTCGCGATAGAGCCGTGCCATCTTCTCGTTCTCGAGCTTTTGGCGTAGAGCTTCGTCGCGGGCGCGCTTCTTCTCTTCACGCGCGGTCTTGGCAATGCCTTTGTCATCGAGATCGTGCTGGCGGCCGGCGTTCACGTGCTCTTCGTTCAGAACAAGATGATGTTCCTTGCTGGCTAGCGGAACACTCTTGTTGCCCGCGAAGATTTCATGCCGTCCATGCTCGTCGTACCACTTAGTGAGGGTCGCGGTCATGTGCATCTTCTCGATGATGTTGCGCCAGCCTACGCCGGTGTTGTACGCACAGAAGGAGATTTCGCCTTCCTGCGTGGCGTAGGGGATGATGCACTGTTCGGTGCGGCGGAAGTCGTAATTGAACAGATCCTGGAACCACATCCCAGCGATGAAGAGGAAGTTCCAACGATCAGCGCGCCGCTTATCGATGTCGGCGCGGGTACGGTCGCCCGTCACCTTGCCATATTCACCGGTATGCGACTTCTTCGACATGCCGAAGCACTTGTCAAACTTGGCAACCAGATCCGAGAGCTTGAACTGAGTGGGAGCTAGGAACGGATTGTAATTCCGCAGGAGAGCCAGCGTCACGCCAGCAACCGACAAGAAACGCCCACGCGCGGCGTCATTGATGCGCGCGATGTCTTTCGCAAGCTGGTCGGCGTGCAAGAAGGCAGTGACGGGAACGTACTCTTTGGTTTCCTTGTCGCACATCACGGCCATCCCGATTCCGCAGTTCGGGTGGCAGCCGCAGCTCAGTTGTCCCCAATCGGCGTTTGGTCCATGGACGAGATCCGCGAAATCGGAGAACGTGCTCATGAAGCTGATCGGAAACCAGTCGCGAACGGGTTCGCCAATGCCGGTCTGATTCTTGACATCATGCGCCAAGTGAGAAAGTGTGTAGCGCTGTGCCTCGCGGCGTTCGTCGGTGACGGCTTCATCACGGCCAGTGAAGGAAACCGGCTGGAAGGACAGGAACGGAATCTTCTTCGGATTATCGAGGGCGAACTGAACGACGTGGCCCACCTGCTCGTTGTTGATGCCGTTGATGATAGTGATGACGGGAACGATGTCGACACCGTTCGACCAGAGATTTTCGATGGCGCGCAGCTTGACGTCGAACAAATTGCCAACGGCGCGATGCGAGTTCGCCGCATTGCCGATGCCATCGAACTGCAGATAAGCGTAGCGAAGACCGGCTTCGGCAGCTTCCTTACAGAACTCCGGGCGCTTGGCAAACTCGATGCCATTGGTTGCCGCCTGCACGCTGTTGTAGCCGACCTTGCGCGCATAGCGCACGGCATCGAGGAAGTAGGGGCTCATGGTGGGCTCGCCACCGGAGAACTGCACCGACATCTGACGGCGCGGCTTGATGGAGATGGCGTTATCAAGAAGCGTCTTGATGTCTTCCCAGCTCAGCTCATGCACGAAGCCGACCTGGTTGGCGTCCATGAAGCATGGGTCGCACATCATGTTGCAGCGGTTGGTGAGGTCGATGGTGAGAACGGAGCCGCGGCCGTGGGTAATGGTGCTGGTGCCGTGGTTATGTAGCTTTTCGTCGTTGTGGGCGCGGATGTCGCGGCCCGGAAAAACCTCTTCCAGATGCTGCGAGAAAGCCGGATCAATGGACATCAGGTCTTCAAATACGCCATGCGTGGGGCACTCTTTGACCATCAGGATTTTGCCGTCGCGCTCAATGATTCTGGCTTTGATCTCGCCGACGGGCTCGTTCAACAGAATCTTGTGATCGATTTCGCCGTCCACTATACGCTGACGGATTTCAGGAATGCAGCGGGGGCACAGAGAGTCGGTTTCGCGAGGCCAGCCGAGGGGCGGCTTCACCTTTTGATAACTCTTCAGAAGCGGCTTTTCCGACCATTTGGGAGTGAACGACGGATTCTGATTGATCTGGTTGAGCCGGTCAAACATCTGCCAGGCCGCATTCGCGCCGACGGTTACCGCTTTTTCGAGATATTTTATTGGTTTGTGCATGGCTGAATAACCTCAGTGTTTCAGTGGACCTGTAAATCTGTAAATCTATTCTCAGTATAGGGTTAGGCCCCACAACGGCAGAACAGTGGGGAAGCGAACAGCGCGGATTGGCGGTTGACTGGAATTTATTGGAGTTGAACAGAACTAGTCGGATTCGCGAAGAACTGCTTAAGATTCAGAGAGTTATGCGTACACCAGACACGGAACGGCGGCGGGAGCGAGCTTGTAAGAAATACGTACTTTGGTGCCGCTCCCTTTATTGCGGTCCGTGCGGAATCAATGATTTACCTAGTTGGCATAGTGAGTGCATGGTAGAAGGCGCGAATTCTCGTTAGAGGCGGAGATGTCATCCTTTGCAATTTATTTGATCGGGTATGTGGTGCTCTTAATTGGTTTGGGGTTAGGTGCATATTATCTGCACGTCCCGGCGCATTGGGTTGTCGTTGGGATTTTGGTGTTTGCTGGTATCGGAATCACCGGTGCGGTGGCGCGGACGCGGCAGAAAGACCCGTCGTAAGGTCAAACTCCGTCAGCTGCGGGATACACTCAATCGAGATGAAAGATGTTGTGCGCGTATTCGAATCCTTCGATGCAGCCGAAGCGGACGATCGGGAGGAGCGTGCCAGAATGACGCCTGAACAGCGCGCCGAGATTTTTTTTCAATTGCGAGAGCGCTCGCACCCCGATGCCTTTACACAAGGATTTACAAGAATTTGTCGAGTGCTTAAACTCGAGCAAGGTTGAATACCTTTCGTGGGGGCGCTGGCGGTTTCGTGGCACGGTTTTCCGCGGTATTCGGCTCGACAATGCTGAACGTTTGTTCCATGCATCCGCAATTCCAATAAGTGATCCGGCTTACCAAGCGTGGTAAAAGCCGCCGCGCTGGACTACGTCAACTGGCACACCAAACAAAGTAGCCAATGTTGCCGAGGTGAGGACGGAAGCTTTTGGGCCGTCGGCGAGAACGGCTCCGTCTTTCAGAAGCACCACCCGATCAATCTCCGGAATGATGTCATCCAAGTGATGGGTGACCAAAACCAAGCCGACACCGGATGCCGCGAGTGAACGAAGGTGGCCGCGCACTTCGTGGAGCGAGAAGATATCGAGGCTGGTGGTGGGTTCGTCCAGCAGCAGAGTCTCCGGATTATGAATGAGCGAACGCGCGATCAGAAGCCGGCGCGCTTCACCCGATGAAACTTCGTCGAGCCAGCGATTCGCCAGGTGGGCAGCATCGATGCGAGTCATTACTTTCAGCGCCACTTCTTCCATTTCCGGCGTGACGTGGTGATGGGGCCAAAGGCCGATCGCGCCGAAGAAGCCGGAGAGCACCAGTTCGCGCCCGGTAATGTCGCGCGTGCACTGGACCATAAGGTCGTTGCTGACCAGGCCAATATGGGAACGAAGCTGAAAAATATCCCAGTTCTGTTGGCCGAGAATTTCGAGTTTTGTTTCCGGGCGGAGCAGCGGATAGCACTCGCGGGTAATCGTTTTGATCAATGTGGATTTTCCGCTGCCATTGGGCCCGAGAATCGCGATGTGTTCGCCGGATTCGATTCGCAGGCTGAGATTCTTCAGCGCGAGGCGTTCCCCGCGTTGGACCGAGAGGTTCCGAAAATGGATAAGGGACGGTTTTGCGCTCAAAATAAAGTTCGAGGGTAGCATTGGCGATCACCGCGGAACAGACGAAGCAACTGGCGGCGGAATGCGGTTTTGAACTGGCGGGCATCGCCGTTGCTCTGCCGCATGCCGATTTCACACGCTTTGAAGAATGGCGCACACGGGATTTCGCGGGCGAAATGGGGTATCTGACAGACCACCGCGGCGATCTACGGAACGATCCACGCAACCTGCTCGCGGAAGCGAAAAGCATCGTCTGCGTCGGTAAGCTCTACAACACGCCGCATCCGCATACGAGTGCAGACCCGGATCGCGGCTGGATCTCGCGTTATGCCTGGGGTAGCGATTATCACGAAGTGATGCGGCAGGGGCTGACCGCACTTGTGGAGCGTATTCGGCAAGTACACGGCATGCCATTTGAAAGCCGGATGTGCGTGGACACCGCGCCACTGCTGGAAAGGTCGTATGCCCGGCAGGCGGGTTTGGGGTGGATCGGAAAGAATACTTGCCTGATCAATCAGCAGCGGGGATCCTGGTTCTTTCTTGGCGAGCTGCTGCTCTCGATTCCCTTGGAACCGGATACACCGCCGCCCGACCGCTGCGGCACATGCCGGCGGTGCATTGACGCCTGTCCGACTGCGGCCATTGTTGCCAACGGGGACAGTGGGTGGACGCTCGATTCGCGGCTTTGTATTTCCTACCTGACGATTGAACTGCGCGGGCCGCTGGACCGAGAGGATTTGCCTGAAACCGGAAATCACATTTTCGGCTGCGATATCTGTCAGGATGTTTGTCCGTGGAATCAGCGGGCGGATGTCACGGAGGACCCGAGATTTGCTCCGGCAACCGAGCCGCTCGACTTGGCGGTGCTGGCTTCGCTCAGCGCCGAAGAGTTCCGCACCCTGTTTCGCCATTCCCCAGTGTGGCGGGCGAAATACGAAGGCATTTTGAGAAATGTAGCGGTTGCAATGGGAAATAGCGGCGATCCAAAACTGGTTGAGCCGCTGGAAAAGCTTGCCTTTCATCCAAATGCGACGATTGCCGTGACAGCAAAACGGGCGCTCCGCAAATTGCGTGAGAACTTCTGAGCGCACATTCACTACCTGATCGGAGCTACACTAAACCCAAGCCATGCAAACTGTCACTCAGGCTTCGCAGGCGCCCGCCAGCAAGCGAGATGTGTACCTACAAATTTGCCAGCAGCTGGACGCGCTGTTGACGGGCGAGACGGATATTATTGCGAATGCGGCAAATACCGCCGCACTTTTAGCTAATTCCCTGCCCGACATTAACTGGGCGGGGTTTTATTTCTTGCGCGGCGAGGAATTAGTCCTGGGTCCATTTCAGGGAAAACCTGCCTGTGTGCGGATCGCTTTGGGTAAAGGCGTTTGCGGAAAGGCGGCGGAAACGGCAGAAACCATCGTCGTTCGGGATGTCAGCCAATTTCCGGGTCATATCGCTTGCGATCCCGCTTCGCAATCGGAGATTGTCGCGCCGCTGGTGAGTTGGGGCAAAGTGCTTGGCGTCTTGGACATCGATAGCGCTTCCGTTGGCCGCTTTGACGACGAAGATAGAGAAGGCGTGGAATCCGTGATCGCTGTTTTTCTGGAAGCACTGGCGGGTTCGGATTGGCCTGATCTGCTAGACGAATCGAGAGATCTGGAAGACGCGTAGCCACGTTCGCGGCTGTTCGAACTTGCAATTTCCGAAATTCGAACCGTGCCGGTAACAATGCGGCTGCTGGAAGAATCACTACCAGCGAGTGAAAATTGCGCAAGTCGCACCACTGTTTGAGCGCGTTCCTCCGAAACGGTACGGCGGGATTGAGCGTGTCGTCTCATACCTGACGGAAGAACTGATCCGGCAGAAGCACGACGTCTCGCTATTTGCAAGTGGCGACTCTATCACGAACGCAGAGCTGGTTGCGTGCTGCCCCAAGGCAATCCGCGATTTCGAGCAATGGGTGGACCCGATCGCCTATCACGCAGTGCAACTGCATCAGCTCTTTGAGCGCACATCGACATCGTTCACTTTCATATCGAATACCTGGGATTCCCTTTCGCGCAATTGTTGTCAGCGCCCGCGGTGACGACACTCCATGGGCCACTGCCCGATGTTCCCGAGCTTTTCGCTGCATCGGACATCTGCCCTTCGTGTCCATCTCAGACGCACAACGAACCCTTTTCCCCGATTTGAATTGGCGAAGGACCATCCACCACGGGTTGCCGCCCGAGTTGTACACCTTTGTCCCCGAATACGGCAGCTATCTGGTCTTCCTCGGCCGGATTGCACCAGAAAAGCGCTGCGACCGCGCTGTCGCGATCGCAAAAGCGACAGGTTTGCGTCTGAAGATCGCAGCTAAAGTCGATCCCTACGATCGGCAGTATTTCGATGAGAGCATCCACCGCTCTTAGATGATCCGTTGATTGAATTCGTTGGCGAGCTTGCCGAGCCGGAAAAGAACCGGCTGCTCGGGGGCGCTTTGGGCGTTCTCTTTCCTGTCGATTGGGAGGAGCCGTTCGGGCTTGTGATGATTGAAGCTCTTGCCTGCGGAACTCCGGTCATTGCGTACCCGCACGGATCAGTGCCGGAGATTATCAAGGACGGCGTGACGGGTTTTATCGTCGATAGCGTAGAGGGCGCAGCAGAAGCTGTGCGCAAGCTCAAGAGCCTCGATCGGAGACGTTGCCGCGACGAGTTTGACCGGCGCTTCACCGTTTACACGAATGGCGAGCGATTACATCGAGGTCTATCGTGACCTGTGTAAGCGAAGCAGGACTTCGACGACGAACACGAGCACGAAAGCGATGGTGGATGCATAAATGCCCCACGCAACGGCCCGGATCTCACGCCAATCCTGTTCGATGATGTCGTCAAGGTAGAGCACACGAACGAACAGGGCGCCGAATCGCTGATGCCTGCATGCTTCGATCCATTTCCCGGCATCAAGCAGCGAAATGATGAAGAGCCCAGGGACATGAGTTCGAAGAGACTCCCCTCGCCTTCGCTTCAGAAAAGCATAGACAAGAACCTCGGTTGCAATCGCGCCAGCGAACGCCAGTAGTGAAGAAATCCCCACTACCGGCGTGATCACGATCGTGAGCAGAATTTGCACGATGAGCGCAAGCAGGGGTGATGCTACGTCGACATAAGTACGTGACGGGTGCCGTTCTATCAGATAGAAATCGGCCTTGCCATAGGTGGCAAGCCGCGGCAGGTTTTGCGACCAGTGCGCCCATGTCTCGATCGTGTGATGCACTACCGCCCGAGGACACGCTTTGATCCGAAGCCCTGCATCGCTGAAGCGGAATCCAAGATCGACGTCTTCACCGCCGGCGTCCGGCCACGTGGGATCGAATGCTCCGACGGCGAGCAGTCGATCCTTACGGAAGCTGATGTTCGCTGTGGGAGCCCACGGGACGATATCGGCGATCAGCGGGTAGCGAAACGGGAGCATGAATTGCATCACGTAGATCGCTCGCCAGGCGAATGTAGCTCGGCCGGTGAATTTAACAAGTCCAGCACAAGCATCCGCACCGCAGTGCAATGCGTCGTAATGGGCCTGGATGGTCCCGTGCGTTACGGTGACATCGGAGTCAATGAAAAGCACGAAATCGAACGTGGCGCGAGCGACGCCCGCATTTCGAGCCAGCCCGGGATCGTGGGGTGGCACGAGCGACGCCCGCATTTCGGAACTTAGTACTAGTGACATACATGACTGTCATTCTTGACAGGACCCCTCATTGCTAACATTCCCGATTTGCCGATATCTAATGACCGGGTTTAGATATGACAACGCAGGTGAACAACGTCGGTGCGGCGGAACGAATCGTATCGGTGGCTGCGGGTGGCCTCCTCATCGCACCCCTGTTGCGTAAAGTGTCAGTCGTAAATGCCACGGGCGCGCTGCTTGGTTTAGATCTTGTGTGCCGCGGCGTCCGTGGCCAATCTCCTTTGTATAGTGTGCTGGGCTTCAACACGGCCGCGAAACGGAAACCCGGATCGCAGATTGAGGCCGCATCTCCGGAGATTCAGCGTTCGATAACGATCGGACGGTCAAAGGAGGAACTGTATCAATTCTGGCGAAACGAGACGAACCTCGCTCACATCATGGCTCATTTCGCCGACGTCACGCCCCGGACCAACGGCTCGACACATTGGCGCGTGCGCGGCCCGCTTAAGCAGATGTTCGAGTGGGATAGCCAACTCACTACCGATGAACCCGGCTCACGGATCGCATGGGAGAGTTTGCCGGGAACAGAGCTTCCCAATCGCGGCGAAGTGATCTTCAAAGACGCCGCGGGTGGGCGCGGTTCCGAAGTGTTTCTCAGAATGCAGTTTGAGCCTCCTTTGGGCGCCGCGGGGGCAAGCATCGTGAAGGCCCTGGGCAAAGTGCCGAGGTTGATAGCTGGTGCTGCGCTACGCAGATTCAAAAGCCTCGTGGAAACCGGAGAGCTTCCGACCTTGGCACATAATCCCTCGGGGCGCGGCACGTCGGATCGTTACTAAGGAACAAAAAGCATGCGAGCACTTTGTTGGAACGGTGTAAATGATCTTCGGGTAGAAACCGTCCCGGATCCGGTAATTGTGAATCCAGATGACGTGATTTTGCGAGTCACGATGTCGACGACGTGTGGCTCGGATTTGCACTTCATCGATGGCTACATTCCGAGCATGCGTGCCGGCGATGTGATCGGTCACGAGTTTATGGGGGAGGTGGTCGAAACCGGACGCGATGTGAAGAAGATCAAAAAGGGAGACCGGGTGGTTGTTCCCTCCTTCATCTGTTGCGGCCAGTGTTGGTATTGCCAGCATGACCTGTGGTCCTTGTGCGACAATACGAACCCGAATGCCGAAATGCAATCTGCTCTGCTGGGATATCCGACCGCAGGTATCTACGGCTACACGCACGCTTTCGGAGGGTTTGCCGGAGCACACGCGCAATACGTGCGGGTGCCACATGCCGATGTAGATTGCTTCGTTGTTCCCGAAGGTCTGCGCGATGAGCAAGTGGTGTTCCTCTCCGATGCCGCGCCCACGGGCTATATGGGCGCAGACTTCTGTAATATTCATCCGGGCGACACGGTTGCGGTTTGGGGCTGCGGCGGAGTCGGACTGATGGCGCAAAAGAGCGCGTATCTGCTGGGCGCGGAGCGGGTAATCGCAATCGACCGTTATCCGGAGCGGCTGCGTGCAGCGCGGGAAAACGTCGGCGCCGTTACGATCAACTACGAAGAAGTGGATAGTGTCTTGGAAGCTTTGCAGGATATGACGGGAGGACGTGGTCCGGATTCCTGCATCGACGCTGTCGGCATGGAGGCGCATGGAACAGGGCTGCAGTACAAATACGATCGCCTGAAGCAAGCTCTGCGGATGGAGACCGATCGCGGAGACGCGCTGCGAGAGGCCATTATGGCCGTGCGGAAGGGGGGCACGCTTTCCATCCTTGGTGTCTACGGAGTGATGGACAAATTTCCTATCGGCGTCATCATGAACAAAGGGCTTACCGTAAGAACGGCACAGCAGCATGGACAGAAATACGTTCCCCGGCTGCTGCAACACACGGTAAAAGGCGAACTGGACGCGTCCTTCCTGGCGACACACCGGATGTCTCTGGAGGAATCCGCGCAAGGTTACGAAGTGTTCAAGAATAAGGCTGAAGACTGCCTTCGCGTGGTGTTCTTACCGCAAGCGGCTTGAATGGTCGCGGCCTCAAGAGCGGAGAAAAGCAAGCAGTTCGCGGTTGACAATCTCCGGTTTCTCCTCGTGCGGCAAGTGACCACATTGCGGAATTGACACAAAAGTGGGGCGAGTTGCCAGCTTGTGCCACACCTCACGGAAATCCCACATCTTGCCGCCTATCGCAAAGTCCTCGCCCCACAGAACGAGAGTTGGGCAGCCGATAAGCGTCTCTTCATCTTCTTTGTCCTGGGCCACGTCTTCACGGCCAGCCCGATAATCACTGAAAGCGCCGCGCAGCGCGCCAGGTGCTGAGTATGCGCGCACGTACACGGCGAGCTCATCAGGCGTGAACAGGTCCGGGTTGTAGCACCAACTGGAAAAGATAAAGCGGAGCCAGATTTCCTCGCGACCGGCAATGAGGGCTTCCGGCAGATCCGGCACATTGTTGAAGAGAAAAACCAATGACCGCGGGCGATCTCCGCATCCAGGCGCTCGAAGATAATGCGGGTGGGGATGTTGTCCATCACGACGAGGCGTTCCGTGCTGGCAGGGAAATCCTTCGCGAATCGAGTTGCAACGCGAGCCCCGCGATCGTGTCCCACAACCGCAGCCGTTGAATATTCTAGCCGCTGCATCAGGGCATGAATATCCTGAGCCATGGTCCGCTTATCGTAGCCGCCGGCCGGCTTCTCCGTATGACCGTACCCGCGAAGATCCGGCGCTATTACGTGATAGTGCTCCGCGAGCACTGGGATCTGGTGACGCCAGCAGTACCAGGTTTCGGGAAAGCCGTGAAGAAGAAGCACGGGCGCGCCCTGGCCGGCTTCGACATAATGCATTCTGATGCCGTTGACCTCGGCCGTGTGGTGGCAAACGTCCAAGGACATCAGTTCCTTTCGTCTCTTTGCCGGCGAGGACGGCCGAGTTTAGGGCCTGACATTCAGGCGGCGGGCCGCAGTTCCACCTTGATCCATCCTGCGTCCCGCGTGTCGAAGTGGCGATACGCATCGATCACATCGGTGAGCGCCTCATGCTTAGTGAGGATGTGCTCGGGTTTGATAACGCCCGAACGGACGATCTCAATAAGCTTCGCGACGTAACGAAGATGATTGCAGTTGCCACCTTTGACGGTGATGTTCTTGTTCATCGATTTACCGACGGGATAGGTCTTTGCCGTTTCCGGATACACGCCGGTCAAACATACGGTACCGGCCTTTGCGACGCTCTCGACGGCCCAGTTCAACACCTGTGAGGGCGCATCGCCCGGAATCCAATTGTCACCATCGGGATTCTTGTCCGGCGAAATCTGCTTTGATTCGCGTTTGAACTCGTCGGCCTGCTTCTTGGCTTCCTTCGCGGCAGGACCACTCTTTGGTGCGACCGCGTCAACACCGACTGCATCGATCACTCGATCCGGACCGACCCCGCCTGTGAGTTCCTGAAGAACCTGCACCGGATGCTCTTTATCGAAGTTGATGATTTCAGCGCCGAGCATCTGCGCGACCGACAGACGATCGGGTACCCGGTCGATCGCGAAAATACGCCGCGCACCAAGCAGGCCGGCGCTCGCAATCGCGAATAATCCGACGGGACCGCAACCGAACACGGCGACCGTATCGCCAGGTTTTACCTCGGCTTCATCAGCTGCAAAGTAGCCGGTTGGAAAGATATCGGAGATGGGAATCGCCTGCTCGTCCGACACATCTTCGGGTAAAGCGACCAGTGTAGAAGCTGCAAACGGAATCCGGGCGTACTCGGCTTGCAGGCCGTTGATCGGACCAGTCTGTTTGGGACCACCAAAGAACGTAGTACCCGCGGACTTCCCATTTGGATTCGCATTATCGCACTGGGAGTTATAGCCGGCGCGGCAGTATGAGCAGTAGCCGCAGGCGATGGTTGACGGAATGACAACACGGTCGCCTGGCTTATAGTTGCGCACTTGCGATCCGACTTCTTCAACGATCCCGACGCCCTCATGTCCAAGTATTGTTCCCGGCACCATCCCGGACATTGTTCCCCGGATCATGTGGAGATCGGTCCCGCAGATTGCGCTGCGAGTCAGCCTGACAATGGCATCTCTCGGGTCTTGAAGCTTCGGGTCGGGTACCGTATCCATTCGAATGTCACCGACGCCGTGCCATACAACAGCTCTCATGACTACCTCCCGTGGTCGGACGCAACTGTGCGCCGGGAGTTTCCGCGGGCGTTTACGTGTTCAACTCGCGTACTTGTTCCTGAACATACGTAAAGCGCAGTTCGGATACGCGGGTCACTACTGGCATTCTGGTATTGAACGGATGCGCTCTCACCACGAAGCTAATGTTGGCGGCGAACCCGCACGCTCTTCGGCGCGTCCATCCATCACACCGCGCTTTGATGGCGTCGACGTCTTGCGCGGTTTGTCCATTCTTGCGGTCATCCTCCTGCACACATTCATACGGATGAAATCGGCGGGGTTTTCGGTACAGCAGCTGTTGCCGCCCTGGCTGTTTCACCTTCTGTTTCGAAATGGCGACAACGGCGTAACGGTGTTCTTCGCAATTTCGGGGTTTCTAATCACGTTTACATCTCTGCGCCGCTTCGGATCGCTGTCGCAGATGCGGCCCAAGCAGTTCTATCGCATTCGCGCGGCGCGCATTGCTCCGCTCCTTCTGCTGATTCTTGCCGTTCTCAGCATTCTGCACCTGATGAATGCGGAAGGATTCCACATACCGCCGCAAAAGGCCACCCTCGCCCGGGCGCTCTTTGCTGCTCTCACGTTTCATTTGAACTGGCTTGAAGCGGTCCGGGGTTATTTTCCTGCCAATTGGGATGTCCTCTGGTCCTTGTCGGTCGAGGAGATGTTCTACTTGTTCTTCCCGATCGTTTGCGTGCTCCTATTTCAATTCCGGCGCGGCAAGACACTTCTGGTTGCACTCCTGCTGGTGTTCGCGGCCATGGGTCCGTTTGCGCGCTCGATCTGGACAACAAATCCCATTTGGCAGGAAAAGTCGTACCTCGGCGGCATGGATGGCATCGCGCTCGGCTGCCTGTCCGCTCTGCGTACCAACAGGCTGTTACAGCGACGCGATCGGCCGCGCGGCTACTCACGCACGTTCTTAGTCGTCGTGGAGATCGCGGGCGCCGCAATGATGTTTTTGATCGCACTCTGGCCGCAGTGGCCGCCCTTTGGACCTTGGATGAAGACGATCGGCAGTACCGGACTGGATGGAACCGTGCTTGCGGTCGGCACATGCCTGGTCATCGTCACGACGGTGCTTCGAGGAACGATTGGCAGCAGGTTGACTGCGCCGGTCCGCTGGTTTGGGCGCCACAGTTACGAGGTCTATCTCACGCACGAGTTCATCGTCGTATGGGGCACGCAGCTTTATACCAAAGTGCACATCGCACCGTTAGCAATCGGGGTCATCGCGATCCTGGCCCTCTGTGCACCGCTCGGCGCCGTTGTTGCGAAGTACTTTTCCGAACCGCTAAACCGGCGATTCCGGCGTAGCGGCGCGACAAAAACTTCGAGTGAACCGGATCTGGTGAATGCTTAGAAGCGCAAAGGGCGCGGATGCGCGCCGCCAAACAGCAATCGCTTCTATTGGGCAAATGAGCGCTTCAGTAGCCCCACATCGCCGCCGAGAAACTTCTCAATGTCTTGCGCCTCTTCATCGCTCAACCGGAACGTTAACGCGCCCAGTGTGCCTTCCACCTGTGCGGCCTTTCGTAGCCCGACAATCGCGGCGGTTACGGCGGGATTATGCAGCGTCCAAGCCAGCGCCACCTCACCCGGAGTCCGCCCGTGCCGCTCACCAATGGTGCGTAAAACTTCTACCAATTCCAAATTACGGCTTAGCTTCGGCTCCTGAAAGTCAACATTGCGGCTCCGCCAATCGTCTTTCGGAAGATTCAGCGCTCGCTCTTTGGTCATCTTGCCGGTCAACAATCCTGCCCGCATCGGCGAATAGACCAGAACACCGATGTTGTTCGCGCGCGCGAAAGGCAGGATCTCCTTTTCGATATCGCGCATCAGGAGCGAATACGGCGGCTGCAGCGACGTAATCGGCGCAATCGCCATCGCTCTTTTCATCTGCGCCACGTTGAAATTGGAAAGACCGATCCAGCGAACTTTGCCTTGCTCCTTCAGGCGCGCCATTTCCGTCCAGCCTTCTTCGATGTCTTCATCGGGCTGCGGCCAGTGCACCTGATACAAGTCGATGACATCAACCTTCAGACGGCGCAGACTGTCTTCGCACTCCTGCCGGATGGAAGCTGCCTTCAATGACGGGAAGATTTTGCGTTCGGCGCTCCATCTGCGCTCGCATTTTGTGAACACGTAAGGTTTCCTGGATATACCTTCCAGCGCTTTGGCGACAACTTCTTCCGAATGTCCCAATCCATAGACCGCTGCGGTGTCGATCCAATTAACGCCCGCATCGATTGCGGCCCGAATCGCCTCAATCGAATCGTTGTCGTCCTGATCGCCCCAACCGAACTCCCAACCGCCGCCGCCGATTGCCCATGCACCCACGCCTAAGGGCGTAATATTCAGATCGCTGTTGCCAAGCTGCCTCAGTCCTTCACTCATGAACTCATCTTCGCAAGCCGCAGCAGCACCACTCCATGTTTGGGAACTGTCACGGTATAACTATCGCCCGAAAGTTTGACGTCCTGCTGCGTCCATAGATTCTTTGCCGCCGCCGGAGCGCTCAACCCGATCTGGGACCATGTCACCTTCACGGGCTTGTTTGTGTCCTCACGATTGAACAGCGCCACGACTGTCGCACCGTCCTCGAGTTCACGCGTCCAAACTTCTACCTTGCCATCTAATTGCGTCTTCTTCGGATGATGCACCGCCCGATCCTGGTCAATCGCAATCACGTCGCGATTGGTCAGGATAGCGAGTGTCGCCTTCGACATATGCTCCAGATCGTTGCCCGCCAGCAGCGGCGCCGACAAAAGAGCCCATAGGGTCATGTGCGTCTGATACTCTTCGTTCGACATGCCGCCATTGCCCACTTCCAGCATGTCCGGGTCGTTCCAATGGCCCGGCTCTGCGTACTGCGCAATCTCAATTTGCTTGAATCCGATGCTTTCCATCGACTCCCAGCGATCCGATATGTCGCCGGTTGTGCGCCACAAATTTCCGCCTACCTTCGGGCCCCATTTCCAGACATCGCCGTCGCCGTATTCGCATAGGCTGTAGACAATCGGCCGTCCCGAGTCCACCAGCGCCGCACCCATCTTCTGGTAAACCGGCTGCAAGTCACTGTTCTTATAAATTCGTCCCGCCGAACACCAGTCGTATTTCAGGTAATCGAAACCCCAGCCGGCATATGTCTTCGCGTCCTGGACTTCGTGCCCAAAGCTGCCTTCGTATCCGCCGCACGTCATCGGGCCGGGCGATGAATAGAGCCCGATCTTCAGGCTTTTCGAATGCACATAATCCGCAAGCCCCTTCATGTCGGGAAATTTCTTGTTGGTCAGGATATTGCCTTGCGCATCGCGGGCCCCTTGCCAGGTATCGTCGATATTGATATAGATGTAGCCTGCATCTTTCATACCCGTCGCCACAATCTGATCTGCGGTTTTGCGAACGACGGCATCCGTCACCCGGCCCGCGAAATGATTCCAGCTATTCCATCCCATGGGCGGCGTGCGCACAAGGCCGTTATCCGCCACATCGTACAGTTCGGGAACTGGCAGCGGGGCAGGCGGATTCATGCCTTCCCCCGAATCATGTTTTGCGATGCGTTGGTGGCTGAAAGAGTTCGGCTCATTCGCCGATTTTTTTCGCGCGACCGTCAGAACAAGTTCGTCGCCCTTCAGCATTCCGTCATAGGTTTCCACCACCTCGCGCCAAAGGTTCACTTCCAGATGGATCTTTCCCTTGTTAAAGGTACCGGTCTTAATCTCGCGAGCAGAGTAGTCCCTTACGATGCTACCCGTAACGTCGCTGCCGTTCTGCTTGAGATTCAGAAACACGTCTTGAAACGTGCCGTCTCCCATATCGCTGTGGATCTTCCAGATTCCGGTCAGACCCGTCTGTGCAGCAGCGCCCCAGGTTAAGACGACGGCCATGCATGCCGCTGAAAACAAGCTTCGACAAATTCGCATCACGATTGTTGTATCAAACTCTTCCTCCACATGTTGGTTTCTGGTGTAGTAAGGTACGATGGCGCGAATTGTTCTAACTACGTTCGGCTCGTTTGGGGACCTTCATCCATATATCGCCGTAGCACTGGAATTAAAACAGCGCGGCCACACGCCTGTCATCGCAACATCGGAGGTCTATCGCGCCAAAGTAGAAGCTCTTGGCCTGTCATTCGCTCCGGTACGCCCCGACGTTGGCGAGCTGATCAACAATCAGAAATTCCTGGAGAAGCTTTGGCATCCACGTAGCGGCACCAGATATCTGGTCCGGGAGTATATTTTGCCATCCGTCGGCTCCAGCTATGAAGACCTCCTTGCAATTTGTCCCGGGGCAGACTTGCTGCTTACCCATCCGATTGTCTATGCCGCTCCCATCGTCGCGGAAAAGCTTCGGCTCCGCTGGCTCTCCGTGGCATTGCAGCCGCTGTTGTTTCTCTCGGCTCAAGATCAGCCGGCGCTCACGCCGCTGCCGCTTCTGCACCGCCTCAGACCCGGGCCTTTCGTCTATCGAGCACTCTTCGCGTTCAGCCGCCGCTTGTCCGCACCTTGGGGAAAGCCGATCCATGAGGTGCGCCGTCGCGCCGGCCTACCCCCGTTTCGCGGCAGTGTCTTCTTCGATTCCACTTTTTCGCCGTACGGAACCTTGGCATGGTTCTCAAAACATTTCGCCGAACCGCAACCCGACTGGCCGCGTAACGTAACCGTTTGCGGCTTCCCGTTTTTCGATCAGCCCGGTCCCGAAAGTTGCGATCTCAGCTCTCTTCATCGATTCTTAGATACAGGCGAACCGCCGCTGCTCTTCACGTTAGGCTCTTCCGCAACTCTACAGGCTGGATCTTTCTATCATGAGAGCTTGCGCGCCGTTCAGAACTCGAAATGGCGCGCCGTGTTGCTCGTCGGCAAAGACCGTGCGAAAGACCTCCCACCGTCGATTCCCGAGAATGTTCACGTCGCTGAATACGCTCCTTACTCGGAGATCATGCCGCGCTGCTCTGCCATCGTCCACCAGGGCGGAATCGGCACAACCGCCCAGGCTCTTTGTTCGGGCCGGCCTATGATTATTGTTCCCTGGTCTCACGATCAGCCCGACAACGCGCGGCTCGTTACGCGCCTCGGAGCAGGACGTACCTTTTCTCGCGAACGCTACACCGGTGAGCGTATCGCGCGTGAATTGACGGCGCTTTTCGCTGACCCGAATTATGCGGCGCAAGCCCAGATAATTGGCAAAGCCATCGCTGCCGAAAATGGCGTCGCCACTGCCTGCGACGCGATCGAAAAACAACTTACAGCCGCTTCGGCAACTCCCGCGCCGGACTCGTAGAAGTAGGTTCCTCGCGTTCGGCTTATCGCGAAGCTCCATATCGATGCGGCGGCAGAAGTTTACTCGCCCGTTTCCGTCCAGAGAAACGCCATTTCGTCTGAGTAATCCTGCACTAATTGAGCCTGTGACACGCCGGAGCTATGACCACCCTTCACGCTATAGTGCAGCAAAATGGGCCGGTCGCTTCCACTGGAGGCCTGCATCAGCGCCGTCATCTTGCGCGCGTTCATCGGGTCCACGCGCGTATCGCCATCGCCGGTGAAGAACATCACAGCCGGATATTTCGTGCCCTTCACGACGTGCTGGTAGGGCGAATACCTGTAGATGTATGGGAAATCCGCCGGATTCTCTGCCGACCCATACTCCGTCGTCCATGTCCGGCCCATCAAAAATCGTTGGTAGCGCAGCATATCGAGTAGTGGATACCCACACCAGATGGCCCCGAAGAGGTCCGGGCGCTGCGTCATCGAGGCTCCCATCAGTAATCCGCCGTTCGATCGTCCGCGGATGGCTAGGCGCGCCGGCGACGTATATTTTTCGCGAATTAAATACTCGGCCGCCGCAAACCAATCGTCGAATACGTTCTGCTTTTTGTCGAACATTGCCGCTTTGTGCCACGCTTCGCCGTATTCATTGCCGCCGCGCAAATCAGGCAGGGCAAACCATCCGCCCTGCTGCATCCACCACGCGTACTCGGAATTCCAAACCGGCGTTTCGCTTAACGCAAAGCCGCCATATCCGGTCATCAGCAGCCGTTCGCTGCCTTCGCGCTTCAGTCCTTTTCTTCCCGCAATAAACATCGGGACACGCGTACCGTCCTTCGAGTTGTAGAAGACTTCCTTCACCTCAAAGGCATCCGACTCAAACGGAACCTTCACCGTCGCAAAAACGTCCGACTTCCCCGTGTTCGTGTCGTAATGAAAAATGGTCGGCGGCCGCACAATGGATTGAAAGCTGTAGAAACCATCCTTCGCATCGGCTTCTCCGAACAGCGTCGATCCTGCCCCAATGCCGGGGAAATTGATCTTGCCCGTTTCTTTGCCCTCCGCCGAGTAAACTGTTAACTCGCTCTTCACATCCCGAAGCCGCAGCAGATAAAACTTGCCGTCCACAATGTTCGACTCTTCGATTACATCTTTGTCTTCTGGAATAATCGTCTTCCATTCGTCCGGTCGTTTGTTCCACTCCGGTTTTAAAATGCGATGCTTTGCCGCCTGATAATCCGTATCCACGTAAAACGTATCGCCCAGATTTAATTCGCGGAAACGCGCCTCGATGCCATACACCAGCGGCACAATTGGCGAATTCGCAACCCGAAGATCCTTTACAAGAATGTCCTCTCGTTTAGCCGGCACGCCATGTTCGACATCCAGTACCAGATAGTGCCCGTTCTGCGTAACCTCGATCCCGACGTTGTCGATCTCAGTTAGTTTTTCGCCTCTGTATTCCCGATCGAGTACGGTGGCATCGCTCGCGGCGGGTGTCCCAAATGCGTGATAGAACACGCGCGTACCTTCCTGAGGAAAGAACTTCGAGTAGTAAACGCCCTTTTTATCGGGGCTGATCTGGACGCCGTAGTAGCGCGCTCGCGGCAAAGCATCCGAGGCTTCCCTGCCGCTTGCGCCGACTGAATTCGGATTTGCGCCGACGTCCAGGAAATGAACCTCTAACTCATCCGCTCCACCAACCCGAACACCGTACGCCATGAGCGATCCTTCTTGCGTCAGATCTACAATCACCACCGAAGTATTTTGGTCCGCACTCATCTTGTTCGCATCCACCAGCCGTTCATCGGCGCCGTGCAGTCCTGTTCGCACATAAATCGAAGCCTGGTTTTCCGTCGCCAGCCGTTTGGTGAAGAAATACCGGTCGCCGCGCCGGCGGGGAATCCCGGTAGACTCCACATGCAAAAGGTTCGCCATCTGATCCCGCACTTGCGGCAGAATCTTGACCTGGTCGAGATATTGCTGTGTATAGGCGTTCTCAGCAGCGATAAAGGCGCGGGTTTGCGGGCTATTAGGATCTTCGAGCCAGCGGTAGTTATCTGTCACTTTCACAGCTTCAGCCGAATTCGCACTGCGGTACTCGTCCGTCACCGGAGCTACCGTTGCCACGGGCGGTGGTGGCAGCGTAATGCCGTCTTTCCCGTGAATGGCCGCGATGTCGCGGCCGATCATCGCGCCGGCTGCCAGCAAAATGAGGATGCAGATGAAACGCGCTGTCGGCGAAATTCTTAACCGTGACAAAATTAGTCCTCCGTTTCTGACGTAAACGTAGACGCGGGCAGATTATCGCCGTTGAACAAATTTGCAGCCGGCGCGTTCGCCCAGGCGTACCGGACATAACGCGGCGCGCTGATGTCGGTACTGCTCACCACCACAGTGTCTTGGTCGATTCGCGCCTGTGCCGGGACGAAATGATGATCGCCGCCCGCAATCTCAAAACCTTGTAAGTCGCCACCGTCCTTTACCTTTAATCCGTTCGTCGAGTGATCGAACCAGACGCGTTCTGCGGCGCCTTCAATGGCCGCCTGGCGATAAATGGGCCCCGAAAACTCAATTTTTTCTCCGTAGGCGATCGCTCGCGCTGCAAGCGCAAGCCGCGCCCCGACGTCTTGTTTGTCGGAAGGATGGACGTTATGCGGATCGCCAATGTCGAGCGTCACGGCCATACCCGTATTCGCCATTGTCAGCGTTCGGCGCTGCGCCTCACGCACAACACCCCACAACTCGTTCTCGGTCGAGGTGAAGCTGGAAATCTGCACGTATAGAAAAGGAAACGCGCCTTCTTTCCACACCCGCCGCCAATCGCCGATCAGGGCCGGAAACACCTTCTGATACATGTGCGCTCTTACATTTGCGCTGTTGGTCTCGCCCTGGTACCAGATGACCCCTTTGATGCGCAAGTTCACCGCCGGCGCCACCATGCCATTGTAAAGTTTGGACGGCGCCCAAGAGGCTGGATCCGGATGCCAAGGATGCACTGGCGGTGTCTGACCAGCTTTCTTGGCGGCCTCATCTTCTGCCCGTTCGGCAGCGCGAATCCGCGCCATATCCGCCTCGTTCTTCGAAAAATCGGCCCAGAACGAAAACACCGGCATCAGACTCGCATCGTCCGATAATCCGTCGAGACTCACCCATGCATCCGCGGGAGTGCCTCCCCATGTCGCATCAATCAGACCGATCGGCACGTGCTCCTGCTGAGAAATTGCGCGCCCGAAGAAGTAGGCCACCGCTGAAAACTTTGCCGCCGTGTCGGGCGTACATGCAGTCCACGATGTCTTCTCGTAATCTATTTGTGGATAATCGCTTGCCCTGTGAGGCACAAGAAGCAGCCGCATCTCCGGATGATTCGCGTTCTGGATCTCTTCGGCTGCGTTTGTCACGACGGCGTTCCCAGGGAAACCGCTCAGCGGCATTTCCATGTTTGACTGCCCGGAAGCGAACCAGACATCGCCCACCAGCACGTCATCCAGCACAATCGTGTTTGAGCCTTTTACGGTGAGCGAGAACGGGCCGCCCGCTTTTTGCGGCGCCAGATAAAGAGTCCAGTGTCCTAGAGGATCGGCGGTCGTGGATTGGCTGCCTCCACGAAACTCCGCCGATACTCCTTCGCCGGGCTGCGCCCATCCCCAAAGGTGAATCGGCTGATCGCGCTGGATCACCATGTGATTGCTTAAGACTGCCGGGAGTGTTACCTCGCCGGGGAGCAGGAGCGGCGAAGCAATCGTAAAGAATAGCGGCCCAAGCAGGGATAAGTTCCAGTTCTTACTCGGTAGTACCCGTTTCAGCGTCATAGCTTGTATGCATGACCAGGGTACTAAGATCGGTTTCGAGCAGGAGTTATTTGGTTACGGGGCAAAGTAGCCGGAAATGTCGAAGATCAAGTGCCCGGGTTGGCTGACATATGCGTCCACTGCGCCGTTGCTGACCGGGACAATCGCCATGTTCGAGGTAGTGGCCGCGTCGAACGAATTTAGTGTCGAGACCAAGGGCTGCGGGTCTCCATCGGGCCAAAGCGCGAGGAAGTTGACCGGTTGGGGTGCGAGCAACGTAGCGTTTGCCACATATGCGGATGCCGTCGGCGGCAATGCGCAACTGCTGGTCTCGACCGGTATCGCGATCTTTCCATTAAATGGCTTGCCTCCGTTGCTGCGCGTATCCAGGACGCGGCACGGCGTTATTGTATAGAGGCTGAGACCATTTGCACCCGGGCTGGCAAAATACCCATTCACATCGATGATCAGGTCGGTTTCGTCAGTAACAAAGACCGAGACGTCTCCATTCGTACCCGCGGGAACAATCGCGGCATTCGATGTGACGGTTCCGGTAAAGGCGTTCAGCGTCGAAACGAACGGTTGATCGTGTCCTGTCGGCCATACCGATAAATAGCCAAACGCGCCGTGCGGAACAACGGTGAAGTTCAACGAATAAGCCTGAGCGCTGGAAGGCAAATTACACGCACCTGCTAAGAGCGGAAACGATCGCGTCTCGTTATCGTCAAGACTTGGGCCGGCAAGACTGGCGGCGGCTGAGCGTGTATCCACCAGCCGGCAAGGCGTCACCGGATAAAAGTCCAGCCCCGCGGCAGCGCTTCCCGCCGGAACAAAATAGCCGTCGATATCCAGCACCACATGGCTGGCATCGGAGACATAGACGCTGACTCCTCCGGATAACCCGGCGCCGACGATGACGGCATTTGCCTTAATCCGTCCATCGGAATTCAACGTCGACACATACGGCTTCGGCTCTCCGGCCGGCCAAATCGACAAATAGTTCAATCCCTTCATTGGAAGTGCTGTCACATTGAGTGAGTATGCGGCCGCATTCGCCGGAATGTTGCACGCACTTTGTGGAATGTCGAACGTTCTCGTCGCGCCCGCGGCGACAATTGGACCACCCAAGGCTCCAGCGCTCGAGCGCGTATCGGCGACGCGACACGGTTCGACCGGAACAAACTGCAGCGGCTGCCCGGTCGGTGGCGCTGGTGTGATTGGCGTGGGCGCCGGCGCCGATCCAGTTGTGCTGCTTACTGCGAAGCCAGACAAATCGACCGTTGTAGCAGCGCCCGGTATCGAAATCCCTGCGGTATACGAGCCGCTCGCGGCCGGAACGAACAATACCGACAAACTGCAGCTACCTGAACTTTCTAATACAGCCGGACAATTGCTGCTGTTGATCAGGAACTGACTTGCTCCCGCCCCCACCAGCATCGGCATGCCAACGCTGGTCGCAGCGCCTGTAGCGTTGGTGATGCTGACGGTCGAGGATGCACTCGTCTGCCCTGGAGCAGCGGTCATGGTAAGAACGGCAGGCGAAACAACCAGTTGTCCCGACATCTCTCCCAACGCTTCCATTGTTACGCCGGCCGCAATCGTGCCATCTGTGGTCGAAAGCGCAAGGCTCGCCTGCTGTGTTCCGGCGCTTGCCCCAGTAAACGAGATTTGCACTTGACAGGATGCGCCGGCAGACAGTGCCTGATTACAGGTATTCGAGGAAATCGTAAAGTTCGATTGGTTTGCGCCAGCGACGGTCGGCGAAGCAAAGTTGAGCGTTCCGCCGGTGCTGTTGGTCAAGGTCAGGACAGCCGATGAGCCGGTCAGGAACGAGAGGAACGGAGTTGACAAATCGATCGAACGGACGACGTCATTGCCGGTGTCGGCGATATACAGAACGTTGTTAGCACCGAATGCAATAGACAGTGGACTAAGAATATCGGCATCCAGAGCCGACCCGTCTCCGCTTAAGGTCAACGGCGGCTCCGTACTCGTAATCGTCTTCCAGCGTATCGGGTCGATGCCGGCCACAATCGTAATCACGCCGGTACTCGGATCCACTTTGCGAATCAGATCGTCTCCGGAGTCGGCAATATAAAGGCTTCCCGTGCTATCGATAGCAAGCCCGCTCGGAGAATTCAGCACCGCGCTCAACGCGGGACCGCCATCGCCCAGCGTATCTCCTCCGGATACAGCCGCGCCGCCCGCATACGTAGTGATCTTGCCGCTCGCCGGATCCACTCGCCGAATCACGTTATTGCCTGTGTCCGCTATGTAAACGGCGCCGGTTCTGTCGACAGCAATGCCTTCCGGTCCATTCAGTTCCGCTTGAGCTGCCAGGCCTCCGTCATTCGTGTAACCGGCAGTACCGTTACCGGCCACGGTCGAGATGACATGCGACGCGCCGTTAATCCTTCGCACGCGCTGATTACCCGTGTCGGTCACGTAGATGTTTCCGGCTCCATCGACTGTCAACCCGGTCGGGTCGGCCAAAGTGGCCACTGAGGCCGGCCCGCCATCGCCGACTGAGCCTCCGACGCTCGTGTTCCTAACGCCGGGTCCGGTACCGGCAATCGTCGTGATCGTCCCGCCTGCGTCTACCTGCCGGATCGCATCATTGCAGCTATCCGCAATCAGAAGATTTTGCGCAGTATCGAATGCCAAGCCTCTAGGTGCGCAAAGCATCGCATTCCCCGCCGGGCCGTTATCTCCGCTGTAGCCGGGCATACCCGTTCCCGCCACCAGGCTGATCGTTTGCGTCTGGGCGTCGATTCTCCGTACTGCGTTGTTTTCGGTGTCGGCGATATAGACGTTTCCCTCTGCATCGACCGCCACCGCGCCTGGTTCCCGCAGCGTTGCCATGATTGCCGCTTGACCATTGCCTGAATTTCCAGCCGTGCCGATCCCAGCTATCGTCGTGATCGTCCCCGGCGTGAAGAGTATGCTGCTTGCCTTCCCTACCCCAGCCGTCCCTATGAGCAGAGAAACAACTATCCGGATTCGCCTGTTACCTAGGAATTGACGGAAGGAGCTTTTGTGCATCTGCTCAGTAGTGCCGAATGGGGCGAGGTTGATGACTCAGAAAATTCTGAGTAGAATTGCTCCCTGTCCTCGCCACCGTTTTGATTGTGAATGCACGCAAGAACCAAGTGAGCGGGCGATGGCAGAAGCAAACGGCTTTTGCTCAACGGATGGCCGTCGCAGTCTTCTGTTTTGCTTCTGTCACCTTTCAGACGCTTCCCCTGAATGCACAAGCAAACGATTGCAATACCAGTTCGGACCTTTCGCCTTGCCGACAAATCAGCCTCAGCAGCTACCAGATCAGCGAACAGACAGACTTCTCATTGGTGGTATACAGCTCCGATTTGACCGCCGACGATGTCGTCGTATTCGACGACGGCACAGCGCTGCAAATCACGGATCGGCAACCTGACTCGTTCCATGTCTCCGGGCGTAGCAGTTCGGCGGCTGGCAAGAAAATCTCGGTAACGCTGCAACGGGGCGGCAGCAATCAGTCTTTGCCCGTTTGGATTGAGGTCATCTCGCCCCCTGAACGTTCGACCGATAACATGTCCGGCAGCATGGCCTCCTTACCGCAAAGGGAGAGTGCGTCATCAGCGCGAACACAACCTGCACCCAAAGCGCCCGTCGCATCCGCTCCAGAATTGCAACCGGCGGTCACATCCACAACGGAATCGGCGGTGCCCATAGTTCAATCCAGAGTCCTTCACGCAGATTCCGAAACTACTGCAACGCCGCAAGCCGCGTCAGCACCAGCGCCGATTGCCCCAACAATCTCCGGCATCACGCCATCGGCTCCCGGGGACGCCGTTTCCACTATCGCCATCAACGGAACAGGCTTTGATTCGAGCACCGAAGTATTTCTTGGATCGAATCCACTTACTGTTTCTTCCGCCACGGCAACCCAGCTGACCGTGACCGGCTATATCCCGTTGACAATCGGTAATACCTGGGCGGTACGCGTTCTGAACCCCCTGTCATTGCGGTATTCAAACATCGTTCCGCTCCAAGTGATTACGCCCTCGACAACGCTCAGCTACGCTGCCGCGCGGAGATTCCTCCAACAGGCGACATGGGGGCCGACACCGGCGAGCATCCGGCACCTGCAGGATGTTGGCATCGACACCTGGCTGAACGAGCAGTTCGATCCCATGCGCACGCCTGTTTCGCAATACAATCCGCCGCAGGATCTCACTGCCGGAGTGGTCGCACTGCAGGAACAGTTCTTCGGAATGGCGGTGTCGGGCGCGGATCAATTGCGGCAACGCGTTGCCTTTGGGCTCGGCCAGATCGCGGTGGTATCGGACAACAAACTCAGCACCTACGAATCCTTGATGGGCTATCAGCAGATGCTGCTGAACGATGCGTTCGGCAAGTACAACGAGTTCTTGAAAGACGTCGCGCTAAGTCCCGCAATGGGCCATTACCTCGATATGGTGAACAACGACGTGCCTTCGGCAACCAATTCGCCCAACGAAAACTTTGCCCGCGAAGTGATGCAGTTGATGTCAATCGGGCTGGTGCAATTGAATCCGGATGGCTCGATCGCAAACGGCTCACCCGCAAACTACAGCGAAGACGATGTCCATGCGCTGGCGCGTGTCTTCACCGGCTGGACTTATCCGAGTTGCAGCACGCCATCGAAATGGATCAACGCTCCTTGTTTCGCCGGACCGATGGTCTCGTTCGAGCAGCATCACGATCAGACCGCCAAAAACGTTTTGGGCGTCACGATACAGACGGGCACCGCCGCGGGCGATCTCAACCTGGCGCTGAACACGATTGAAGGTGTGCCCAGCTCAGACCCAAGCATTCCCAACATGGCGCCTTTCATTTCCCTGCGCCTGATCCAGCACCTGGTGACCAGTAATCCCGATCCGGCATACGTCGCCCGCGTTGCTCAAGTCTTTGCGGCGACGAAGGGGGATTTGAAAGAAGTCGTTCGCAGCATCCTCGAGGATCCGGCGGCCGGATTCGGAAATGGAGGTGCAGACTTGCCCGCTGCCGATGGCCATCTGCAGGAGCCGGTGCTTTATGCGGTTCAGTTACTGCGGGCGCTCAATGCTCAGATCGAGTACGATCCCGAAATTCAATCCGCCACCGCCCAGATGGGTCAGGATCTGTTCGATGCGGCAAGCGTCTTCAACTACTACTCGCCCTTTTATCACCTACCGAATACAAATACGGTCGCGCCCGAATTTCAGATCTTCACGCAATACACAGCTGTCGGGCGGATGAATTACGTCTACAATCTGGTTCGCAACGCAATCCAATCGAACATTTACGTAGACCTCAGTAACTGGGCTGAGCTCGGATCGGATAACAATGCGGCAACCCGCGCCGCAAGCATTACTGTCATGTTGAATGCGGTCAGCCAGGCTCTGCTTGGCCAGCCGATGTCTTCCGACATGGTGAACGCCATCATGCCGGCAATGCTGGCGACATCGAATTCCGCAACGAGGGCTCGGACTGCGGTGCTCCTGGTAGCAACGTTGGGCCAATCCCAGGTGCAGAGGTAAAGAGAAGATTTATGAAAGTACTGACGCGACGGCAATTGATATCCGAGGGACTGGGCTGGCTCAGCAGTGCCGGCGCAATCGCGGCACTCGGTGATCTTGGTCAGGTTCAGGCGAAAGCCGATCCCGCTCTCAGCGATTACAAAGCACTCGTGTGCATTTTTCTGTTCGGCGGCAATGACGGCAACAATACTGTTATCCCGATCTCCGGCGCGGCCGCTCAAAACTATAAAACGATTCGCGGCAGCTTCGGCATCAGCAACCCGCTCGCGCTCGCCGGGACGAATCTAGGGCTGCATCCAAATCTGAGCGGGCTGGCCAGTATCTTCAATACGCAAGGTAACCTGGCGGTGACATGCAATGTCGGAACATTGCTCGCGCCGATGACTAGAACGCAATTCAAAAACAACTCGGTTGCGAAGCCCGTGAATCTGTTTTCGCATACCGACCAACAGCAGGAGTGGCAGCTCTGCGATGCTCTCGAGAAGCTCTCTACTGGCTGGGGCGGACGCGCGATCGATCTATTCGAGCCCGCAACCCCGCCGAGCTTCCCGCTTGCGGTGTCGGTAAACGGCTCGAACTCATTCTTAGTTGGAATCGAGACGAAGCCGACGTGTATTGGCACATCATCGTTCGCTTTGCCAGGCGAAGACGGCAGCTCGTCCACCGCTATTCGGGACGGGTCGCTGCAGCAGTTGCTTTCGCTGTCCAGCGGGGCCGCGCTGGTGCAGGCCGCGAACAGCACCATTCAAAGCGCCGTCGCTCTGACCCAGCAGATCAAGGCACTGAATACGAAGACTACCGCGGTGCCATTCCCGGCCACGCCGCTTGGATCGCAGCTTCGCGAGATTGCCCAGATCATTCGCGGCCGCAATCAATTCGGCGTTAACCGCCAAGTCTTCTTCGCGTCACTTGGCGGCTTTGACACTCACACGTATCAAATCGCCACTCACAATAGCCTGCTGCAACAGCTGAATGACGCGATGGTTGCGTTTCACACCGCGATGGCGGATTCTTCGATTGCCGCCGCCGATCAGGTAACGCTCTTTACGCAATCCGAATTCGGCCGGACTTTGCAACCGAACACGAATGGCGGAACCGATCATGCCTGGGGCAGCCACCATCTGGTGCTCGGCGGCGCGGTCAGGTCCGGTGTCTACGGGCAGTTCCCCGATCTGACGGTGGGAGGCGATCTCGATTGCGGCTTCCGCGGAAACTGGATTCCGACGACGGCGCTCGATCAGTATGCCGCTACGCTTGCTTCCTGGTTCGGGGTCAGCAATCCGGAGTCGATTTTCACGAATTTGCCCGCGTTTAGTCAGCCCAATTTGGGCTTCTTGTGAGGGGTTTTTCCCGTCTATAAAACGAATAGACGCCCGCCACAGGGCCTCAGGTACATATCTCTATTAAAATCAGCAACTTAGCTGCGATGAATGAGCATGGAAGCGAGTTTGTCGAATTTAGGGCGACGGGAATAACCAGGACGCAAAATGGCTTTGGCGCGGAGCCGTCGGCCCGGGCGGACGATTGCGCCGATTCCGCCTGGAACGACGATCCTAGCGCGTCTTCCTTACCAGGCGGCGGGCCTTTCGCACTACTCCGGGGCTTGCCGCAAACGCCTCCGCTACCAACGCTTCCTGCTGATCACTATGGACCTTGTGAGGGCCCGCTGCGGGACTCGCCGCTGCCGGCCGTCCTACGAAGCCGAGTTGGCGGCGACTGGTTCCTGCTGCCTTGCGCGGGTTGATAATGCTCTGCATCTGGCCTTCGATGAAGTACCAGGCCCCCATGTTCTCAGGCTCTTCCTGTACCCAGAACAGGTCCGCCATGTCCGAATAGCGCCGGAGAACATCCTGTAATTGCTGGAGCGGCCACGGATACACCTGCTCCAGGCGTATGATCGCGACGTCGGTGCGGCCGAGTTCCTCTCGCTTGTTCAGCAGATCGTAATAAACCTTGCCGGTACACAGCAGAATGCGCGTGACGTTATTTCCAAGCACCTGCGCATCTCCGATTACTTCCTGGAATGCGCCGGTGGTCAACTCATCCAGTCGTGAAGCGGCTTTCGGATAGCGAAGCAGAAACTTCGGCGTAAAGATCACCAGCGGTTTGCGAATTCCCCGCCGGTCGGCACCGCCGTACATCTGTCGCCGTAACAAGTGGAAGTACTGCGCCGGCGTGGTGCAGTTACAGACCTGAATATTGTTCTCTGCGGAGAGCGTCAGAAACCGTTCCATGCGTCCGCTGGAATGCTCGGGACCCTGGCCTTCGAGTCCGTGCGGCAGCAGCAAGACGAGCCCGCTCGGCTGATTCCATTTGGCTTCCGCCGAGATGACAAATTGGTCGACAATGATCTGCGCGCCATTCACAAAGTCGCCGAATTGCGCTTCCCACAGCACCAGCGTCAACGGATCCGCGACGCTATAGCCGAATTCGAAGCCCATCACCGCGAACTCGCTCAGCGGGCTGTCTATGACGTTGAATTTCGCCTGCCCGGGATCCAGGTGCTCCAACGGAATATAATCCTGGCCGGTTTCGAAGTCTGTAAACTTCAAATGCCGCTGGGTAAACGTTCCGCGGGCAACGTCCTCTCCGCTGAGCCGCACCGGCGTCCCTTCGAGCACCAGGGTGCCAAACGCAAGAGTTTCGGCAAAGCCCCAATCGATGGGCGCGCCCTTCAAAGCCTCGCGCCGCCGATCGACCAAGGTCTTCAGCTTCGGGTGCAGGTGAAAATCGTCGGGCAGAGTCGTACACCCTTCGATCACCTTCTCGATCGCTTTATAGTCAGCAGCGGTTGCCGGAATCGGCTGAAAGACTCTGTCGCCCGGAGCCTCCGCGAACTGCTCAATCACAAATTGCTCGCGACGCCGTTTGGCTGCATCGTACGTCTCGTTCAAACGAGTCCGCGCCTGGGTACGCAAACCTTCGACGTGATCGGCGGTGACGAACTTTTCCCGGACTAAGCGCTCGGCGTGTTGTCTGCCGACGGTGGGCAGGCCCTTGATCTTCCGGTACATCGTCGGCTGCGTATAGCTTGGGTCGTCGGCTTCGTTATGGCCCTGGCGGCGATAGCCGATCACATCCACGACCACATCGCGCCCGAACGTCTGGCGGTAATCGAAGGCGAGCTGCGTTACTCGCAGACAAGCCTCGGGGTCGTCGCCGTTCACATGGAAAACCGGCGCCTGCACCGACAATGCGATGTCTGTGCAATAGACGCTCGACCTTCCCGCCAGCGGATCGGTGGTGAACCCGATCTGGTTGTTGGTGATGACATGCAGCGTGCCGCCGGTGGTATAGCCTTCGAGCTGCGACAATTGCAGCGTTTCCGCCACAACGCCCTGCCCGATGAAGGCGGCATCGCCGTGAATCAGGACTGGAAGCACGCGCTTGCGCCCGGTCTCCCCCAAGCGGTCCTGTTTCGGCCTTACCAGCCCTTCCACCACCGGATCGACGGCTTCGAGATGGCTGGGGTTGAAGGCGACTGATACGACAATCTCTTTACCCTGTGCCGACCGGTGAACGCCGCTTGCGCCAAGGTGGTATTTGACGTCGCCCGATCCCTGAACGCTCTCCGGATCGGGTTCGCCCTCAAACTCCGAAAACACCTGCGCCATCGATTTGCCCACGAGGTTGGCGAGAACGTTGAGCCGGCCGCGATGCGCCATGCCGATCACCAGCTCGTGAGCGCCTTCATTGGCGGCACGCTCCAGCATCTCGTCGAGGACTACGATTGTGCTTTCCAGTCCTTCCATGCCGAACCTTTTTTGCCCGACAAACCGGGTCTGCAGGAACTGCTCGAACTCTTCGGCTTGTATTAAGCGGCTCAAGATGCGCAGCCGCGTGGTGTCGTCCAGCTTCCACGAATTCGTGGAGGACTCCATTCGCTCCTGCAGCCATTGCTTCTGGGCAGGGTCCTGGATGTGCATGTACTCGACGCCGATTTTGCCGCAATATGTCGTGCGCAACCGGTCCAAAATCTGCCGCAGGGTTTCATACGGCTGCATGTACGATCCGATGGCGCCGCTCGGAGCCTTCACCGTACCGGCGAGAAATGTGCGATCGAGATCCCACATGGAGAGTCCATAAGCCGTCGGGTCCAGCTCCGCACGGTAGACAGGATCGTTGCCTAATGGATTGGTCTGTGCCAGCGCGTGCCCGAGCGTACGGTATGCATTAATCAGCTGAACGACTGCCGCGGCCTTCTCGACTTCGACCTTTACTTGCGAATCGCGCGCCGCCGAAGGCTGCTGCTCGATCTCCCACCGCATCGGCAAGTAGGGAATCTGCAGGTCACTGAAGATGGTGTCGTAAAACTTGTCCTCTCCCTGCAGCAGTTGCTGAATCCTGGCGAGAAACGCTCCGGATTCCGCTCCCTGGATGATGCGATGGTCGTAGGTGCAGCTCATCATCAGCACCTTGCTCAAGCCGAGCATGGTGCGCATTTCGTCGGTGGTCGCCGCAAATTCCGCCGGGTAGTCGATAGCTCCCGTCGCCACGATCGCGCCCTGGCCGGGCATCAAGCGCGGCGCCGATCCGAACGTTCCCACTGTGCCCGGATTCGTCAGCGAGATGGTGGTTCCCTCAAAATCGGGCAGCTGCAGCTTATTGGCGCGGGCCCGAGCCACCACGTCGTCATACGCCGCAACGAATCGCGCAAAGGTCATCTCGTCGGCGTTCTTGATGTTCGGGACCTTAAGAGAGCGTGTTCCATCCTTTGCGGCGGTGTCGACCGCGAGACCGATATTCACTTCACTCCGAACGACGCGGAACGGCTGCCCGTCCCGCTCTGCGAACGCGTGGTTCAGAGATGCATTGGACTTGATGGCCTTCACAATCGCCCAGGCAATCAGGTGTGTGAAGCTCAGCTTGCCCTTGCCCTGCAGCGCGCGCTGGCGGTTAATCGTGTTGCGGTTTTCCTCGATGACGCGCACGGGGATCTGCCGGTACGACGTAGCGGTTGGAATGTCCAGACTCGCTACCATGTTTTCCACGATGCGCGCCGCTACGCCGCGCAGCGGCATCAGTTGCTCGCTTGCTTCGCGGCTCACTTGTTGGGTGGCCGTTTTGGTCATCGCGCTGTTGTTGGTAGGGGCTGAAAGGGAGGAAGAAGAGGGACTGAAAGCAGAGTTAGTTGAATTTGCCTGTGCACTGGCTTTAGGGCCAACCCCCGGTTCTTCGGGAGGCGGCTCCTCGACAGGCGGAGCCGGCGTTAGGGGATCTTCACGAGGCGGGTCTTCGCGTGGGGGTTCCGGCGGTTCTGCCGGAGTGCCGGCAGCTTGCTCTTTCAGCGCGCTCGCCCCGTTGCCGGCGGGATGCCCATTCTTCTTGTCCGACTTTTCGAAGAGTGCACTCCAACCTTCTGCAACGCTGCTCTTATCATGCTGATACTGGTGCAGTAAGTCGTCTTCCAACCAGGCGTTTATACCCGACGGGGGGTCAGTTGCTTGCGGCATATGAATGTGTTTGGGGGTTAGGCGACATGAAGTCGTGCGCCAAGGAAACCTTTGAAGATATCGCGTTCCGGCGCGGCCAAGCGATTGTATATCCGCTTTAAATTGTATCGAAGTACTTCGCTCATTCCCACTTAAAGAACGGGTAGAAAAACGGACTTTAATACCCAGCGCAAGGCTTTACATGTCTCTCTTTTCTTCGACGTGTAACATTACTGGTATATCTGGACGTTGCTTATAGGATCATAAATGACCTCGGGAAACTTCGGGGGCCGAATTCTGCCTCTATTCATTTTTATTTTTATAACTTCTCTTCTTCTTGTCAGCTGCGAGGACTCAGGATCATCGCAGAGTTCGCAGGTTCCGACAGACCCTCCACCGACGGAAGTGGTGACCGCTCCTCCGACGGCTTTCACCCCGACAAACGTGCTGACCGCGCACAACGATATGCAGCGCACCGGTCAAAACCTGACTGAAACTACGCTAACCCTCGCCAACGTGAACTTAACGTCATTCGGCAAGCTGCTGACAGTTCCCATGGACGGCCGCGTTGACGCCCAGCCCCTTTACGTCTCACAGCTGAAAATCGGGGGCTCTACCGCTCATCCTGTGGTTTACGCAGTCACCGAGCACGATTCCGTCTATGCCTTTGACGCCGCAACGGGAACGGTCTACTGGCAGGTGAGCTTGCTCGGGTCCGGCGAAACTCCCTCGGACGATCACGGCTGCGGCGACATCACTCCCGAAGTGGGCATCATGGCCACACCGGTCATCGATCTTACAGCCGGCCCGAACGGAACCATCTATCTTCTGTCTCTCAGCAAAGATGTTGATGGAGCGTATCACCACCGTCTCCACGCGCTAGACCTGATTACGGGCGCCGAAGAGTTTTCTGGTCCTACCGAAATCACGGCTACGTATGCCGGTACAGGGTCTACAAGCCTTGATGGTCAGATCACTTTCGATCCAGGACAATACATGAGCCGGCCTGGCTTGTTGCTCCTGAACGGCACCATCTATACGGGCTGGGGTTCGCATTGCGACATGCTCCCGTATACAGGCTGGCTGATCGGGTACGACCAGAAAACGCTCCAGCAGACCAGCGTTTTCAATTTTGCGCCTAACGGCGGTGATGGGGCGCTTTGGAACTCGGGCGGCGGGCTGGCGGCTGATCCATCGACGGGCCGGATTTTTGTGAGCGTAGGCAACGGCACATTCGATGAAGACCTGAACACTAGCCAGTTCCCGGCACACGGGGATTTCGGCAATGCGTTTGTGCGGCTCAATCCTTCGGCCGGAAAGATCACCGCCGAGGATTATTGGACGATGGACAACAGCAATGCCGAATCGGCCAGCGATATCGATCTTGGCTCGGGCGGCGTGATGCTGCTGCCCAATGTCACCAACGCCGCGGGGCAGGTTGTTCAGCTGGGCACCAGCGCCGGCAAAGACAGCTTTCTTTATGTTTTCAACCGGCAGAATATGGGAAAGTTCAACACTCTTGAAAATTCTAATATTTATCAGAACATCGGGGGCGCTTTGCACGGTGGTGTGTTCGGCACTCCGGCGTATTTCAACGGCACCGTGTACTACGGCGCTGCCGGCGACAGTATTCGCGCCTTTCCGATTAGTAATGCGACTTTAGCGACGACCGCTTCTTCCATCACCGCAACGATTTTCGGCTGGCCCGGCGCTACGCCCTCCATCTCCGCTAACGGCGGCAGCCAAGGCATCGTTTGGGCGGTTGAAAATACGAATCCGGCGATCCTGCATGCGTATAACGCAACGACGCTCGGCGTTGAGCTTTACAACAGCCTGCTGGCGGCGAATGGTCGTGATCAACTTGGAGCGAGTGTTAAGTTCGTTGTGCCTACCGTGGCCGATGGACGTGTGATTGTCGGGACACGGGACAGTGTTTCTGTTTTTGGTTTGTTGAAGTAAGGGGAAGGACTTCCCACCTCTCTGGCAAGCGAAATCCAAAGTTTTTGCATTCTGGTTTTTGGATTGGGGTGCATGCGCTTGCACCCCTGCCCCCTGGCGAAGCTGGACGTAGCAAGTGCAAGCCGAGGGTATCCCCACCCTTGGACGAAGTGGAAAGGGCGGAGCGCAGCGGAGGTCTGCACAAGCGCAGCGCGGAAGATTGGGGAGACCGCTTGTACGCGCGAGAGGGCGGTGCCTTCTTAGGAATAAGAAGTGAACTCTTCCGTTGAAGCGATCTCAGCATCAACCTAGGTTTGTAAACACATCGTGACTAGAACGAAGCCGCTGGCGCGGCGGACGCGCGAGGCGTAATCGCATTTGGAGCAAGAGGGGCCGGTGGCACTGAGCTAGCTTCGATCACAGAGAGAAAGGAGTCTCTGTGAAGAAACTCATCCAGCGGATGCGCGAAGAGCT
>DATBDT010000104.1:0-77011 GCA_036269815.1 Bryobacteraceae bacterium | reverse complement strand
GCGCTGAACCGTTGCCCCACCCGAGCCATTAAAATCTTCCAGACGGAACGGCTGTCGCGAGTCGAAGCAGCGTCACAGCACGTGGCGAAATAAAACTTCCAGCCAGGCCGCAGCGAGGCCCTGCCGCTCAGGTTAACTCGGCGCTTGAGTATCCAAGCGGTCGAGTGACTGGCAATTCGGAAGTTGCGATTCTTCAACGCACGAATGAGTGCGACGTGGAGAGAACGAAGTCCACATGTCCGTATAGTCGTTAGCTTTGTTTCCCTGTGCTTCGGGCGCGGCGTCTGGTCAATGCAGGAGCACCTTACATTCGACAATTCACGGAATCGAAGGTAATATCCAACTTCCGTTGTTTCCAAGATCCCCCGGCGTTTGTCGGGAGTAATCTCCTCTGTCAAACCGGCCCATTATCAGAAACCCATGCCTCGCTTCAGTTGTATTTGCGGGGACATGAGCGCCTGAATCGTTGGTCGCACGATATCCAGCTTCGGGTCCAGCATCCACTGGAGCACCTCGGTTTACGCCTTCGTTTTCAATTCCTTTTCGTATATCTCGTAGTCGCCCAGGTGCGCTCGCATTAAGCTCTTCCACAGCTTGCCGTGATTTGGCACGCTGACGTGCAGAAGCTCGTGAACAATCACGTAATCTTGCAGTTGCCTGGACTTCGAGAGCAGCGACTCATCGAACGTAAGCCTTCCGGCGGTCGAGCAGCTTGCCCACTTCCTTCGCATCTGGCGAATCGTAACCGACCGGACCCGTACGTCTAGCCGCGCTGCCCATTCATGTGTGCGTTGTGCGAACTTCTCTCGTGCACCATCGCGTTTTCTGGTGTTCACGCGTTGCTCCTCAGCAGCTTCTCGACCAGCTTTTCGACGATCGCGGCCACTTCGTCCAGATCATCTTTCTCCGCATACACCGCGAAGGTAACCTCCTTACGCATTTCCCGAAGCTCAGCGTCACTTTGCCCCCAGTTCGGATGATCAACGAATGCCTTTGCGATCTTCGCGCTGGCAGTTTCGGCGTTGCCCACGCCCGCGTCCTGAATCGTCGTGAACACAAAGTACCGCAGGGAGTCGTATCCCTTTTCCGCCTGCTCTCGCTTCCTCTGTTCGTTCCGCTTGATTTCGGCAAATAGTTCATCGAGCGCTGCCTGCGTCGAGGTCTGCCGATCCTCGTAGCTCTCCTGGATCGCCTTGGCGCGATCGGCCATGGCAATCAGGAACGGATCGCCCGACGCCTCTTCCGCCGTCTTCTCGATGCTCTTGATCAGGTTGATGACCTTCGTGTCGTCGCCGCCGTGCTTCTGCTTGATCAGGTCGATGGTCTGCTCGTTGATCGCAATGAAATCGGTGACGGCCGCAATTGGGCTCGAGGTGACGTGCTTCTGCACCAGCTCGTTGGTCTTCCGTTGAAATGCCTTGTCCACGTACACAGTTTTGGTGTACGCCTTCGCCACCACCGCGTATATCGCGCTCAGCGAGGTGTAATCCTCGAGGAACGGCCGCAGGAAGGCATCGGGGGAGATGATCTCGAAGAGCATCTCCAGCTCCTTGAACTCCTTAAAGAACTCCTTCCTCCGCTCCTTGTCGCGGAAGTGCGCGATCAGGTCGTCCACATCTTTGTCATTGAATCCGTGCGTGATCAATTTCAGGTACTGCGGAGCCTTCTGCTCCATTTTGTTCTTGAACAGCACCTTCAACAATCCCAGGTCCTTGACGATCGCGTTGATCTCGTCGCTGTCGAACGCCAGCGCCTTTTCCAGCTTGTCGAAGATCCCGACGAAGTCCAGCACGAAACCGTGCGGCTTGCGCTTCTCGTTTCCCTCCCCCTCGTCCACCTCGTAGGGCCGATTGACGCGCGCGATCGCTTGCAGAAGCGTGTGATCGCGCATCGGCTTGTCGAGGTACATCGCGTACAGCACTGGCGCGTCGTAGCCCGTCAGCAGCTTCTCGGTGACGATCAGAATTTTCGGCAGCTTCGCCGCCTTAGCGAAGTCTTTGCGGACCTGCTTCTCTTTCTTCTCGTCGATGTGGAATTCCTTTAGCTCCTTCGAATCGTTGTTGTTGCCGGTGTAGACCACCTCTGAGTATTCGGGCGGCAGGTACTTGTCCAGGCCCTTCTTGTACTTCGCGCACGCCGGGCGGTCCACGCCCACCAGAAACGCCTTGTACCCGAGGGGCTCGACGTTCTTCGTGTAATGCTCGGCCACGTACCTGGCGATCTTGTCTACGCGCTCGTCGCCTTTAAGGAAGTTCTTCAGGTTCACCGCGCGATCGAGAATCTTGTTCAGCTCCTCGATGTCGGTGATCCCTTCCGTCTCGGCTACCGACCAGAACTCCTTCTCCATCAGTTCCGGGCTGGCCAACATCTCGTTCGGCGCGAGATTGTAGTACAGCGGCAGCGTCGTGCCGTCCTCGATGCTCTCCCGGATCGAATACTTGTGTAGATATCCCTGCTGGTCGGCCGTGCCGAACGTCTTAAACGTCCCCTTGCCGTACGCAGTCTTGTCCACCGGCGTGCCGGTGAAGCCGATGAAGACGGCGCGCGGAATCCCCGCCATCAGATAGACGCCCAGGTCTCCGCCGGTCGTTCGGTGGGCCTCGTCGATCATCACGAAGATATTCGACCGTGTGTTCAAGTCCGCGGGCATTCCCTGAAACTTGTGGATCGTGGAGACGATGATGCCGCGGTAGTCGTCCTTTAGCAGTTTGTTCAGCTGCGCGATGCTGTGGGCGTGCTGGATATTTCCTATCCCCAGCATCGCCAGGTTCCGCAGCATCTGGTCTTCCAGCTCGTTGCGGTCGATCAGCACCAGGACGGTCGGCTTGTCCGCGTCCGCTGCCCTGAACAGCAGCTCGGCGGCCTTGATCATCGTGAACGTCTTGCCGCTTCCTTGCGTGTGCCAGACCAGCCCGCGTCGATTCTCGCTCTTCGGCGGTGCCGTCAGGCAGCGCTGCACGACGCGTTCGACCGCGGTCGTTTGATGCTGGCGCAGGATGAACTTCTGAACCTCCTCGTCCTTCTCCGCGAAGAGGATGTAATCCTTCAGCAATAAGAGCACGTGCTCACGTGAGCAGAAGCTCTTGACCTTCCCCTCCAGATTCCCGCGCTGCTCGTGCTTCCAGTTGAATATGTTCCGGCGGATCAGGTTCCAGGTCACGCCGTAGCTGAAGCCGATCGCCTCGGTCGCGGTGAAAACCATCTGCGGTACGAACAGCTCCGGTGTCTCGCTGTGGTAGCGGCGGATCTGATCGACCCCCAGCGCAATCGCCTCGTCCTTGGTCGCGTTTTTGCACTCGATCACCAGCACCGGGATGCCGTTGATCAGGAAGACGACGTCCTCGCGCGTGCCGTGGTGGCCGTTGTGAATGTAAAACTCTTCGGTTACCTGGAAGACGTTGTTCTCCGGGCGCTCGTAGTCGATCAGAGTGAGGTTCAATTCGCGCCCAGCCTCTCTGTCATAGAACGTGCGGGAGTTGCGGAGGTAGGCGAGGAAGTCGCGGTTACCGGAGATATCCGAATGTAGATGACGCAAATCCCCAACGAGCGCGCCCGGCCCCTCGGCATACTTCGGGTTAAAGATCCGCGCCTGCGCGTCCAGCAGGTCGTCGAAGTAGGGCGACGCCTCCGCGGCCTGCTCGGAAGGCGATTCTTTGGACGGGTCGAACCCGCGCCGACCTTCCGCTCCGTCCCGCGGCACGTACTCCCAGCCGATCTCCTGCGCGTAAACGAGAATTCGGGCTTGAACGGTCTTGTGCTCTGCGGGCTTGAAAGCCATTTACGAGGGCCCCACCGCGGTGGTCGCCAGTTCGTCGAGTGCGGACAGATCGAGGATGTGAACGCGAACCTGCGCGGTCATAAGTTCGTGGAGGAGTGTGCGGAAAAGCATGTCGAGTTGCTGTTTCGTACGGAAGGCGGCGTCTTCCCTCGCAATTACCGTGTCTAGGCATTTTGCAATGTTCCGCTGTTTCTCAAGCGGAGGGACGGGGACTTCAAGTGACTTAATTCGGGTCAGTGCCAACTTCGGCTGTGCGTTCTTCATCGTCTGGGACTTCAGATAATGCTGCCCCTCGTGCGATGCGAGAAAAAACATCAAGTACCGAGGTTCAATGAGGGTCGTATCGTTTATGACGATCCGAGCTGCGTTCTCGGTCAGGTTGGCGCCGTCCAGTTGTTCCGGCACCATTCCGACTGCTCCTGTAGTGCCGGCAATCGAGATGTAGACATCATGCTTTGTGATGATGTAGCGGGAGATGGCGCGGCGAGTTTCCGGCCGCAGATATTTCAATCCTTCTATATCGACCGCGTGATTAGCGAGATCGGTTACGCGAATGTACGGATGATCCGTCTTCTCGGTCGCAAAGGACTCACCTTTGGGCAGGCGCTTGCCGCCACGAATGTCGCAAAACGTGCCGAGACGCCGAACCGGATGTGACGACAAGGCTTGGTTGCTGAAAAGTCGCAGCATCAGGGCCTTCTTGAGTTCGACGGTGAGGGTGATCAGCCGCTTCTGCCGCTCGACCGCCCGCTGCACCGCCGACAACAACCGAGTGATCTGACGCTGCTCGGCAAGTGGAGGCGTGGGCACAAGGAGCCTTCTCAAGACGGAGCCATTGACTCCTTTCTTAAGATTCGTGTGTTTACTTCCATCAATCTGGAGCCAATAGGCCTGCGACTGAAAGAAGTGGCTGAGAAACTCCGGGTCGACTTCCTGTTTAGCCCGCACTCGAATCAAGTAGGAAGCGAATACAGCATTTGGTGGGTCAACAACGAGCGTACTCTTGCCGGTAGTCGCTCCGATTCGAGCAAAGAGAATGTCGCCGGACTCCAGGCGATACTTCGGAAGATCCTCGGTGGGGCAATTGCAATAAGGCACCGATGCCCAGTTCACGTTTCGTCCATCGATGTCTGTGATTCGCACCAACTGGGCATTTCCCGTTTTTTCGGCGCTGGCCGTGAGACCATACTGCGGCGGTTCAGCGACTTTGTCGAGCTCAACAAGCGCCCAATCGTCCCCGATTGGTCCAATTGGCGACGTTTTCTGCCGCAGTGCTGTCATATAAGCCGCACCCTTTTTAGCGCACTCCGCAGCGCCGCGTTCGCTTGCGCGGTCTGGGCATCGAGGGCTTCCAATTCTGCCAAAATTTCCGCGACAGGTCGGTGCGTTTCGGAGTCGGCGACGTGAATGTATCTTGATGGCGAGATGTTGAAATCCTCTTTGGCGACCTGCTCGATCACGACGACCTTGGCGAACTTTTCCTCGTCCTTGAAGTCGAGGAACGCCTGGGCGATCCGCACGATGCCGGGCTGGGGAATAAAGTTTTTCGGGTCGCCTTTTTCCACGACTTGGCTAGCGTTGATGAGGATCATCGACCGCTTGCGATCGACGGCCTTGTCCTTGTTCAGGAAGAGCAGAATGCCAGGGGCGCTGGTGTTGTAGAACAAGTTTTCGGGCAGGTAGATGATGCCCTCGATGAAGTCCTGCTCAACGAACCATTGGCGGACAGTCTTTTCCTTGTTCTCGTTCGCGTTGCCGCTGCCTCGGGACGCGGCGCCCGTATCGAGGACGATCGCAGCCCGACCGTTGGCGTTGAGCGAAGCGAGAATGTGCTGGACCCAGCCCCAATCCGCAGACTGAGCGCCAGGGAAGCCAGCCCCTTGCGGGAAGCGGCTGAGTTCGTCGGCGTCGTAATCGGTTTCCTTGAACCACTTCTGGTTCCACATCGGGTTGGACACGACGCGGTCGAACGTCTGAAGCTTGTTGCCAGCGCGGAACTTGGGGTTTTTGAACGTGTCGCCGATCTCAATCTGGCCTTCCATGTCATGAATAATCATGTTCATGTTGGCCATCGCCCAAGTGGTGGCGACGTACTCCTGGCCGTGCATCTTAAGGGGTGCATACTTATTCTTGCTGCGCAGCTTCATCTTGTCGTCCAGGACGTGCTCGCAAGCGATCAATAGGCCTGCCGAACCGCAGCAGGGATCGTAGACGCTCATGCCTGGATCGGGGTCCATGATCAGCGCCATAACACGCGCGACTTCCGGCGGAGTAAAGAACTCGCCCGCGGACTGGCCGCTGCCTTCGGCGAACTTGCGAATCAGATACTCGTAGCTGCGGCCGATGATGTCGGCCTCGACGTCCTTCAGACCGAGCCTCTTTTCGCTAACGCGTTCGATGAGGTTGGAGAGACGGTCGTCGTCGATGTCGCGTTGCCCGTGGGTCGTGGCATTAAAGTCCATCCGGTCGATGATGCCTTCCAGCGCTGGGTTGGCCTTGGCGATTTCGTGCAGGTAGGTCGTGAGGCTCTCGCCGATCTTGCCGGTCAGCTTGCGGATGACGGACCAGACGGCGTCATTGGGGTCGGCGGGCTTGACCGGCAGGTAGAAGCGGACGAGCTTGTGGTCCTTCTCGACGATCTTGAAGGCCTTGGCCCGCGAGCCGACCTGCTCGGCGATGCGGTTCAGTTCATCGTCGAACACGTCGCAAAGCCGCTTGGTAAAGATGAGCGGGAGGATGAAGTCCTTGAACTTCGGGGCTTCCTGCGCCCCGCGGATGCTACACGCGGCATCCCAGATCCAAGATTCCAGAGACTTGCCGTTCCCGTTCGTCATCATCCCCCCTCACTTCCGATACTACGGCGGACAACGCGCCGGTTTAATCCGCGGCGGACCATTCAGATGCGGCAGGTGAGCCAGCCTCCGCGACATCGAAAGCGCATGGCAAAGCCTTGCCGTGTGCTTGAAGCATTACAGATTGTAGTACTTCAGAACTCGCCGATGATTAGCACGATCTCACCTACACATTCCCTCCCTGGTGAACATGCCCGTACTCACGACGCAGATTCCTATTCCATAACGGCGTCGGGTTTCTTAAGGGGAAGTCGGTTTACGTTCGCTTTTATATAAAGCGTCAGTTAAGCCTACAAAACGGTTTGCAGCCTTTTTAGCTTCATAAAGCCGAATTGTCGAACGTAAAGATTGGCTGTGGAGCGGCAAGTAAGAGATCCGGTTTACCAGAGCTTTCCGCTCGGATGGTCCTGGTCGTCGCTTCGCGCGGTCGAACCAGGTGATGAAGTTGTGCGATCACTTAACCGCTCGACTGGCGCACTCAAGCTGTCTCCCAATTGTCTCCCAATTCGGTGCTTCCTGGTCATACTTGGTGAGCCAACTCCGACGTGGAATCAACAACTTGGCGCTGCTATCCCTCACCCCGAAGCACTGGCACGGGACTCAAAATCCCGCGGGGGCGTTGGAGATCTTTCGGGAACACCATGTGCGATGCGGCATCTCTGCTAGATACGCGTGGCTGAGTGGGTCTTGCGCGATGCGGCAAATTCCCAGATCGCGCAAAGTCGTATCGGGTGCATCGGTCATCCCCGTAGCGGACGACGTACATCGCGTAGCACGTAAACGTCTCCCTTCGCAGTCGACCATTCGCCTTCTAGCCTTGTGCGATAAGCAGGCAGCGAACTGACAGGAGAACTACCCCATCAATTACCCCATCAAAACGTGCTTCAGAACGGGTCTTGTCGTGAGCGTAGCTTCACAGTGAGTGTGCAGAATCAATAATATGCACCAACACCGACATGTCTATGCTGATTCGTAATCAGCAGGTCGCCGGTTCGATCCCGGCGGGTGGCTCCAAATAAGTTTATCTTAAAACTTATCGATTCGACTGTTTTCGACAATCTAGGGACTTTCACAGGGATGATTCCGAAACTCCGGTTTTGGCGATGCGTTGGAAGCCTACCTCTTTGCTGCGGATAATGGCTTCTGATACGCAAGCTGCACGCGGCGACCGGTTTCTTTTCTTCAGCAAGCCAGGCATCGCCATCTACCTGCGCATGCCTGCCCCCCGCACAGGTTGCTCGACAAAGCGCTCGCTCGCCGCGCCTGCTCCCGCACCAGCTGATCCATGCGCTCGATTTGATCCCGGCGTTTAGGCTACGTTCCGGTATTGCCGCCCCAGTTCGCGCCTGGAGTGTGATTCTCGTACATGTCGCCGCGGAAATTATAGAAGACACGAATAAGGTTGCCATCGAGATCGGCAGCGATAAATTCGCGGAGCTTCCACGTTTATCCTCGGGCTCCGAAACGAGCGTCGCTTGCGTGGCCTTCCAATCCGCGAAGAGTTCGTCCCACCTCAGCCCTGCTGTGGAGATTGAGCCAGAAAAGGATAGGACCGATGTTGCCGTAGGACTCTCGAAAGGAGCGATTGGTAATGAATAGTCTGCAATTTCCCCTTGAAACGCCTGCGATGCCGTCTTGGTCGTGTCCCCAATCCAAGGTGAAGCCGAGCCTGCTGACATAGTAGTCTGCGGCTTTGTCGACGTCGGCCGCGGGGATCTCCGGGACAGCAGCAGAGAACGTCATCGCATCGGTAGCCTGCGCCTATTTCTCCGACACCTTCTTCGCCGCCGCTGCGGCCTCGTCATCCTCGATAACCGGGTAGACTTCACATTCCAGTAAGTCCGCCCATTCGCCGACATGCTCTGCTACGGCGGCGAGATCTCGATCGATAAGATGCCATCCCATAATTGACCCCGGAACGTGCCAACGGCCAATGGTCTTGGCTCCGGGCGGGACTGGACCACCGGCGCGAAGGAACGCCTCCAATGCGGTTCTGTATTTGCCTGGAAGCGTTCTCCAAAGGTGTTGCCGGTCCAACTTCGGGCGGCAGCGCAACGCCTGATTTTCGGTTGCTGGACCCTGCTGCACAACCATGGATTTCATAGCGTCATCCTTTCTCACTTTTTCACCGGAGTGGCCTGGGAGTGTATCTATCAACACTGCGAAGATTGTCGCAATCCGTCGATTGTGTGCGGGTTCGGCGGCAAGCGATGCGGGCTGCCCAAAGGTCTTGTTTTGTAAACAATATTTGACACGCCTCACGCAACGCGCTATGTTTGCCAGTGTCAAACATTTTTTACACTGGAGCGATCCGGCATGCTGCCAAGCCTTTCTTACCGAGAGAAAACTCTTTACGCCTCGCTTGCGGCGGAGCTCGTTGTGTACGGACCCTACTTTTTCCTGCACCAGCAAAACTCCGTTAACAAAGTCGCGGGCATGATTATCGCAATCATCGTACTGCAAATCATCCTGCAGTCGGTGATTGCTGCACTGACACGGAACCGTGTAACTGATGAACGCGATCGATTGATCGAGCTACGAGGCTATCGTGCGGGTTATCTGGTGCTCGCCTCACTGATGGTGCTCGGGCTGGGCATGTTGTGGTTTCACGCGACGGTCGGCCATCTTCGGTTGGACAATCGGATGGTAGGACTCACTTCCTGAACGTCTTCTTCGGGATGTTGATCGTTGCGGATATAACGAAAACCGCGACCCAGATTGTGACTTACCGGAAGGCGCTCTGATGCCCGCAATACGCAATCAAATTCGGGAACTCCGGGCTGTCCGAGAGATGACGCAGCAAGAGCTAGCGGACAAAGTCGGCGTCACACGGCAGACGATCATCGCGATCGAACAAGACAAATATTCGCCTTCGCTCGAGACAGCGTTCAAAGTGGCAATGGTGCTGGGTGTAGCAATTGAGCAGTGCTTCAAGTATGACCCGAACGGTAAACGTTGAGTGAAGATGCCGGCGAAGCTCCGTGCTGGTTGCCTTCGCGGACATTTTCGATTCGGTGCAAGCGGCCAGCCAGCTTAACCGGCCCGCTGCGGAATGAGTAGGCTTGTTCCGTCTGATTTTGCGGCTAATCAGGCCCGGGAGATTTCGGTGCGGGTGCTTTCTTCTGAACGTCCACGCGATGTGAGCTTCGCAGCGGTTGCCCGGCCGAAGGTCGCCCGCATACCCGCAGAGATGACTTCCTGAGCGCGCACGCCGTCGTGGTGAGTGGTGGGGAACGGCGCGCCGCTTCGACAGCATTCGACAAACGCCGCGAGTTCGGCTTTGTAGGCAGGTCCGAAACGATCGATAAACTCCGGCAGGGCGCGCTGGTATTGGCGCATGGAAAATCTTTTGACGGCGAGCGGCCGTGAGCAGCCACGACGCCCATACGCTTCGACCGTGACCTCCGTCAGCTTCTGATCAAAATGGCCCACGTGAATCTGTCCTTCTTCTCCGAAGAGGATGGTTTCCGTGCGATAGCCGGAGACGTGGTTGCGGCTGACCTGCACCTGGGCTGACAAATCTTCGTCGAACCAAAGGCAAAGCAGGGCGTCGTCGAAGTCTTCCCGGCAGGTGGTGAGAGCAGAGCTATAGATCCGCGAGCCCACAGCAAGCGCTTCCGTGGGCATACGTCCTGTGAACCATAGAATTTCATCGACATTGTGTATGGACATGTCGGGCAGGATGCCGCCGCTTTTGTAGCCGTTCGGCGCGGGGTTGGAGTCTTCGAGAGCAGAAAAGATCTTGAATACCCTGCCGATTGCGCCGCTCTCGATGAGTTTTTTCGCGTATTGCAGGGGCTCGTCGAAACGGCGTTGAAAGGCAAGCATCAGGGCAGCCGGATAATTGCGGTCAAGTTCGGAGGCGAAGACGCGGTCAGATTCGAGCGTTCCCGTGAGCGGCTTCTCGAGCAGGACGCGATAGCCCGCCGAGATGAGCGTGGCCGCGTGCTCATGATGATTTTCCGTAGGCGTAACGACTACGGCAGCATTGCAGATGCGCGACGCAGCTAAGGCCTGGACGGATGGGAAAACAGGTATGTCCCGGCCGATCTCAGAGAGAAAGCGCCGGGCGCGCTCGAGATCGGGTTCGGCTAAGGCCGCGAGTTGACAGGTTTGAGTGTCACGGGCCAGTTCGTGCACGTGAAGGGCGTGGATGAATCCCATTCGCCCGAGACCAACGACGGCAACTTGTAACGCCTCGGCCATCTGACTCTCCAGAATACATGGGGTTCGCTGAAATGTTTTAAGTACGGGCGCACAGCAGAGTCGCCTGCGGCGGCTTGTGCGCTGGGTGGCCGGGCCATTCCACAAAAGGCAAAAAAGACAAAAAAGACAAAAAAGAAAGACAAAAAAGACTTGCGCCTGTGGTTTTGTTGTGAAAGAATTTAGCCGCCGTAGGGATACCACGCAACAGGAGATCGGGCATGCCGCCAAATGCGACAAAGGTCAAGGAATATCAAGACAATATCGCGCAGTTCACAAAGCTTTGCAAGGAATTGAAGTCGGCCGGCGACAGTCAAGTTTGCGACAAGGACATGCGCAAGAAAACCGCGTCGGGACAGCACGGCCTCAAAGACAATGCAACGAATAAGCAGGTTCGCGAAGGTCTGGAACAGCGCATCGACCAGATCAAGCGGGACCTGGCGAAAGAGCAAGCTAAGACGTAACGGGGCTACGAATGAAATAGCACCGTCGGCCCTGAGAGGCGTGCGGGTCTATTTCTTAGCTGTAACGGTGATCTCCAGATGCCCGAGTCCGACGAGTTTCGAAACCACTACGGTGGTTCAACTGGGCTTCGGATCCGGAAAATGTGCTTTACACACCGTGTTCATTGCGGTCGAACAGGGCGCCGTCGCTTCCGGCGCCGAGCGTGACGCTGGCGCGTAGCGACAGCAAGACCAACCTTTAGCTCATAAGAAACTCAGGCTGCTGCCGGGTAGCAGAGCACCACGGAGACCGGCTTCGGAACTCAAGATGGTTACCGCCGGTTGCGCGCGTTTTTTTGACCCGATCGGTTCGGCAGCACATTCCCCGCGGATCGGTGACCTGGGCTATGCAGCGGGTGGGAACGGACGGCGTGGAATCAGGTCAGTGCGAGGTATTCGTGCGCGAGTCGAACAACCATCGACCCTTCGCCCACCGCTGACGCTACCCGGTTCATTGCGCTCGCCCGAAGGTCCCCAGCAGCGAACAAACCCGGCACGCTGGTTTCGAGCGATAGCGGTTCGCGCGGCTGCTTCCAGTTATGCGCGTAGTTTTCAGCCGCCATCAGATCCCGGCCGGTGAGGACGAATCCTTTGGCATTGCGAATCACGCCGGGTGGAAGCCAGTCGCTTCGCGGACGGGTACCGATGAACACGAAGAGCGCGTCAGCTTCCTCCAGCTGGCACGAGCCATCGTCGAGCGAAGTGAGAGCGACTCGCTCGACACGGCCCTCGCCTTCGACTCGTTCGATTTCCGTGCGAACCCGCAACCGAATGTTCGGCGTTCGGTTGATCTGGTCGATGAGGTACTGCGACATGGTGGGGTGCAGGCTATCGCGGCGCACCACCACCTGCACTTCTTTGGCATGGCGCGCCAGATAGATGGCGCCCTGTCCAGCCGAATTTCCGGCGCCGATGACGAGTACGTGGCGTCCGCTGAACGCAGCGGCTTCGGTGGCCGCCGCTCCGTAATACACTCCTGCACCCGTGTGCTCGGCAATTCCGGGCGCAGGATGCTCGTGATACGACATGCCGGTAGCGGCCAGCAAGGCCCGCGTCACGAGGTCACGGCCGTCGGCGAGGGTCAGACGCTTATACCCGGCATCGATCGAGACACCGGTTACTTCGAGTGGCGAGATAAATTCGGCTCCGAGCCGCTGTGCCTGGGTCAAGGCACGGCGTGTCAGTTCGCTGCCGCTCACGCCGGTAGGAAAGCCCAGATAGTTCTCGATCCGCGAACTGGTGCCCGCTTGTCCGCCAGGCGCGTGCCGGTCTACCAACAGCGTTCGCAGCCCTTCGGACGCGCCATACACGGCCGCCGCCAGGCCGGCGGGTCCAGCACCGACGATCACCAGGTCATACACGTCAAAAGCGGCGCAGAGCGATCTGCCGAGACGCTCCGCTACCTGACGTGGCTCGGGGTTACGCAATACCGGCGCTCCGTCATCGAAGAACAGCGCCGGAAGCTCATTGGCACCGACGCCTGCCGCATCCAACAAGGCACGTGCCTCCGAATCCCGGGCGATATCGAGCCAGCGATAAGGAATCAGATTGCCGGCCAGGAAGTTCTTAATCGCGTGCGATTGGGGCGACCATTGATGTCCCACGAGGCGCAGGCCCTTCGCGTCGGGCAGATACTCGGCCTGCCAGGTATCCAAAAGGTCGTCGACGACGGGGAAGAGGCATTCCTCAGGAGGGTCCCACGGCTTGGACAGATAGTAGTCGAGGTGGGCCTCGTTGATGGCCCTGACGGCAGCATCGATGTCGGAGTAGGCGGTAAGGAGGACGCGACGCGCCGACGGATAGATCTCGCGCGATCTGGCGAGCACTTCCACACCCAGCATCCCGGGCATGCGTTGATCGCTGATTAGCATCGCCAGCGAGTCTCCGCGTGTTTTGAGTTCGCGAACGGTGGTGAGTGCCTCGGAGCCCGATGCGGCGCTCATGACGACGTAATCTTCGCGGTAGCGGGCGCGAAGATCGCGGCGCACTGCGGCGAGCACTTGTGGATCATCATCCACAGTAAGCAAGACGGGCTTCTTCAATGCGCGGCTCCCGTGCCTTCGCCATCGGCGATCGGCAGGACGACGCGAAATTCCGTGCGGCCGGGCCGCGACTCGACCGCAATTTCACCGTCATTGTGGCGGACGAGCCGCCGCACGATATCCAGACCTAAGCCCGTGCCCTGCCCCATCGGCTTGGTAGTGAAGAAAGGGTCAAAGATGCGATCCCGGATCTCCGGCGGGATGCCGCTGCCGTTGTCGATGACGCGCACCACTACACGCTGCTGTTCGCGATTCGCCAGCAGTTCGACGCGGCCCGAACCGCTCACCGCGTCCAGAGCGTTGTCAATCAGATTTGCCCAAATCTGGTTGAGTTCGCCGGCAAAGCCGCGCACACGCGGAAGGCCTGCTTCCATGTCGATGACGACAGCAGCCGATTTCGCCCGCGCCTTCGATTTGAGCACCGCCACCGTGTTGCTGACACCTTCTATAAGGTCGACCGGCGCGGGTACCTTCGCCTGGTCCATGTGCGTGAAGCCTTTGATAGCGCTAACGAGGCCCGAGATGCTGGTGGCGGCGTCCTGAATCTCTTCTGCGAGTTTGCGGATGGAACAGGTGGCGGCGCTCCACCGGAGGACGGCGTCTAAAACATCGCCATTCACCACTTGGGCTAATTGATCGAGCGCTTCAAACGTAACCTCCGTTTCAGCGAGCGCATCGGCTGCGGCGGCGGACAGCCCGTGGTCAGTGAGCCAGTCGGCTATGGCTTCCTCATGTTCAGCCCGTTCGATCGGAGAGCGCACACGGCTTGAGCGTTTCGCAATACAGGACTCGCGAGCGGCGTTGATGGCTGTGTACTGGGCTTCGGTCAGTCTCGATGCGCCGAGCGCACGGGATGCCTGCTCAGACTCTGCCAGCAGGCCTTTGAGCAGTACCGCGCTGCGTTCGATTGCGGACGCTGGATTGTTCAGTTCGTGCGCGAGACCCGCGGACAATTTTCCCAGCGAAACCATCTTTTCGTCATGCAGGTCGCTCGACGTGAAGATGCGGGCGCGATCGACCATGACGTGGACCAGGATCGAAGTGATCTCATGACACTCGCGGGTTAGCTCGCGGAGATGATCCCGGTGCACGGCCAGAATCTCAGTAGATTCCTGCGCGACCGAATCACCCGGCGGGCTCACCAATCGCGAGTGCGGAAGCAGGCCGCCAACATCACCCGCCCTCCATTCAATGACCTTGTGAAGGCCGGCGCCACGATCGACGAACAGGGCAACGTGGCCGGAGAGGAACACGAATAATCCCTCCACGGGCGTACCCTTCCTGGTCAGCACGTCGCCAGGCTCCAGTTTTCGAACAGATCCGTGCGCGGCCAGCCAAGCTAATTCTTCGCGCGGCGCCGCGCCAATCGTCCTGTGTTCTGCAAGCCGAGCGGCGAGATCCATATCTGTTATGCGTGTGCTGTCATGTGCGCCCTGTCATTTGTGTTGCAACAGCGGCAGTAGTTGCTAATGAAATCTCGAGAAATAGCCTCATTCCAGCAGCAAACTCGGTTGAGCTGCGAATGCGCCTCGCAGTCATGATAGCGGATGCCATCCCGGTGGCAGGCAGATGCAGCCAAATGCTAGTCACGAGGCGTTCGAACCTGTTTCCGGATGTTACGCTGAAATTTCCCGCATGCCTTCCGACCTCGACCCGTCGAATACCGCCGTTTCCGGCCCTCTCGCGCTCGATAAGGTGTACGAACCGCAGCGCTTTGAGCCGCATTGGGCCGAGTGGTGGATCGATTCCAAAATTTATCGCGTCGAGGCACACAGTGCACAGCCGGGCCACACATTTTCTCTTGTCATTCCACCGCCGAACGTGACTGGTTCGCTGCACATCGGCCACATGCTGGACCACACCACGATGGATGTCGCCGTTCGCTGGCATCGCATGCTGGGCGAGACCACATTATGGCTGCCGGGGATGGATCACGCCGGGATCGCGACGCAGATGGTGGTGGAGCGACAGCTTGCCGCGGAGGGTTTGAACCGCAAGCAACTGGGCCGCGAAGAGTTTGAGCGCCGCGTGTGGCAGTGGAAGGACGAATACGGCGGCCGTATTGTCCATCAGATCCGCCGCGAGGGCGCAAGCGTTGACTGGTCACGGGAACGGTTTACGATGGACGCCGGCCTGTCACGCGCCGTGCGCGAAGCCTTCGTTCGGCTCTGGGAACGTGGCCTGATCTATCGCGGCGAGTACATGGTGAACTGGTGCCCGGATTGCCAGACCGCGATCTCCGATGTGGAGACGATCCATGAAGCCGTTGAAGGGCATCTGTGGTACATCCGGTACCCGATCGCGGGGAGTGGCGAATCGCTAACCGTTGCAACCACGCGGCCGGAAACAATGTTGGGTGATACAGCGCTGATGGTGTACCCCGACGATGCGCGCTATCGCCATCTGCAGGGCAAGACCGCCGTGCTTCCTTTATTGGGACGCGAGATCCCGATCATTGCCGACTCAATGGTGGATGCGAAGTTCGGAACGGGCGTGGTGAAAGTGACGCCTGCGCATGACCCGAACGATTTCGATGCGGGCAAACGCCACGGCCTGGCGTTCATCAAAGTAATTGGGGAAGACGCACGCATGACCGCCGCGGCGGGCGCCTATGCAGGATTGAACCGGTTCGAAGCGCGCAAACGCATCGTGGCTGCGTTAGAAGAATCCGGCGAGCTGGTGAAGATCGAGCCCTACACGGTTAATCTCAGCAAGTGCGATCGCTCAAAGACCATCATTGAGCCACTAATCTCTACGCAATGGTTCGTGAAGATGAAGCCGCTGGCTGAGAAGGCCATTGCGGCGGTGAAGAGCGGCCGGATCCGCTTTGTACCGGACGACCGCGAAGTCGTCTTTTTCCAGTGGATGGAGAATATTCGCGACTGGTGCGTTTCGCGCCAACTCTGGTGGGGTCATCGCATCCCCGCCTGGCACTGCCGCAAGTGCCGGCACATCATGGTGGCGCGGGAAACGCCCGCCGCTTGCTCGAAGTGTCATTCGACTGAAGTAGAGCAAGACACTGATGTTCTGGATACATGGTTCAGTTCGGGACTGTGGCCATTTTCGACACTCGGCTGGCCTGACGATACAGAAGACCTGCGCACGTTCTACCCGACGACGCTGCTGATCACCGGATTCGACATTCTGTTCTTCTGGGTATCGCGCATGATCACCCTGGGCCTTCAAATGACGGGCGATGTTCCATTCCGTGAAGTGCACATGCACGGCCTGGTGCGTGATTCGGAACGCCAGAAGATGTCGAAGACGAAGGGAAATGTCATTAACCCACTTGAGATTATCGACAAGTACGGAACCGACGCCTTGCGCGTTGCGCTTCTGATCTCGGCTTCTCCGGGCGCCGACATCGCGTTGAAAATGGAGCGCGTGGAATCGGAGCGCGGCTTCGCGAATAAGCTGTGGAATGCATCGCGCTTGTTGTTCATGAACATGGAGCGCTCCGGCATTGCGTCCTGGAACCCCGGCGAGGCGGCGATCCGTTCGCGGGCGACGGAAGACATCTGGATGGCCGCGCGGCTCCGGCAAGCAATTGAGGTGGTGAACAGCGCATTGAAAGTGCATCGTTACCAGGAGGCTGCGCTCACGTTGCGGGATCTGGTCTGGCGTGAGTTTTGCGACTGGTATATCGAGGCGAAGAAGCTGCGCTTCGAAACGGGTTCCGGGCTGGATGAACATTGGCGAGCCGCGCTGAGCATTTATGAAACGATGCTGCGCCTGTTACACCCGGTGATGCCGTTCATCACCGAAGAATTGTGGCAGCGGCTGGTGCACGGCGCGGGAGTGAATCCGGACCAGCCGAAGTCCATCTCGCTTGCCGCGTACCCGGCCGACTTCGAAAGCGTAGTGGACGAGGAAGCGATACGCCGCTTCGAGCTTCTTCGGGAGGTTGTGACCGCGGCGCGTACGCTGCGTGCCGACCACAAGCTGGACCCAAAGTCGGCGCTGGACGCGACCTTGTATACCCATACGATGGCACTAAAGATTGATGAGCTGCAGGCGATCTCGGCCATCGTTAAGGTCAATGTGGCACAACAGTCGGGCTCAATTGATAGAAAAGCCGGCGTGATCCGTTCCACGCCGGACTTCGATCTTCAGATTCACGCGGTGGCGGCGATCACAAACGGCCAAGGTCCCGAGACTCGCGCCCGTATCGAAAAGGAAAATGCCGGCCTTCAGAAGAACATCGAAAACTCAAATCGCCAGTTGAACGATCCGGTGTTCCTTGGGAAGGCCCCGGCCAAGATCGTTGAAGGGATGCGGGCAAAGCTGGCGGATTATGAGGCTCAGCTGGAGAAGAACCGCAAGCTGCTGGAAGGCCTCGGCTGAGGTCGGTTCGCACGAATGCCGCTGGACATCGCCGCTCTCCGGGCCCGAAGACCGCAGACGGAGTTTCATTATTTCCCAAGCATCGATTCGACTATGCGCGAAGCCGCCCGCCTCGTCACCGCGGGCGCACCGTATGGAGCCGTCGTCATCGCGGATGAGCAGAGCGCGGGCATGGGGCGCCTGGGCCGAGCGTGGCATTCCGAGGCGGAGGCGGGGATCTACTGTTCGGTTCTGCTGCGTTTTGCCGTGCCGTCCAATCAGACTCCGGTCGTGACGCTGCTTTTGGGATTGGCAACCGCGGCTGCCATCGAGAAGACAACCGATCTCGCCTGCGATTTGCGCTGGCCGAACGACGTGTTGATCAATGGCAAGAAAACCGCGGGGATCCTGGCGCAGCTGGTTGACGCCTGTATCATCGCGGGCATCGGAATCAATGTGAATCAGTCCGAGTTGCCCGATGGCCTGCGCACGCCTGCGACGTCGCTGAGAATCGCCAGCGGCGGCCGGAATCAATCGCGAGAAGCCATTCTGCTGGCATTGTTGGACAGCATCGATTCATTTGGCGAGATGTTGTTGCATGCCGGTCCGGAGGCTGTTATACGCGCGTTCAGCGCCGCATCCTCTTATGCGGTTGACCGCCGGGTGATCCTCGAAGAAACCGGGCAGCATGGCACCACCGCGGGAGTGGACAGCAACGGGTTTTTGCTGGTGCGCTTCGACAGCGGCAAAGTGGAACGCATTGCCGCCGGCGGAGTCAGACCGGAATGACCGACCAGGCGCCGGACACGGAATGGCCGTCCAATTACTTCAATTACTTCACAGAGATTGAGGAGCATTTCCAGCGCGCTCGCGGCACCGGCTTGTTCCTGTTGTCACCGCTCGATTGGGCGTTGATTGAAGGTTGGAAGAATTCGGACGTGCCTTTGGAAGCGGTGTTGCAGGGCATCGATAGCGCTTTCGAAAAGTGGCGCAGCCGGAAGGTGCGCATTCGCGGCGTCAATTCGCTGGCGTATTGTGCACAAGCGGTGGCCGAGGCAGCGCAGCGCGCACCAAGTCGCGACGGCGAGCAGAGAGGCGCATCTCCGCCACCCTTCAACGCCATAGAGTTGAAGGAACATGTGGAGCGCTGTGCGGCGGCGATTCGCAGTGGCCGGCAAGAACCTTTGCTTCTCGAGATCGCATCCTCGCTTGAAACAGTTCCCCTTGAGAACATCGAACAGCTGGAACGCCGGTTGAGCGCGTTAGAGGATAAACTCGTCGCGGCGGCCCGTACGCTGCAAAGCGACGAAGACTTATACGCGATCCGCGAATCGCTGGATCGCGAGCTTCGTCCCTATCGCGGCAAGATGACGGCGGACCAACTTTCCATGCTGGAGCGGCGCTATTTAGATGCGGCTATTCTGGAGCGCACGAAGCTGCCGCGGCTGAGTCTCTTTTACTTGCGCTAACGTCATTCTGTTACAGTCGCCTCGTATGACTTCTCCGCGCGCGATCGTAAAACCGACGAGCCTGCATTGGATCGCGCTTGGACTACTGGTTGTTTCCGTCGCCATCAACTATGCCGATCGCGGCAACCTTGGTGTGGCCGCCACCCAAATCGAGAAGGACCTGCGTCTGGATCCGGCACGTGTCGGCATCCTGTTCACCGGATTTTTCTGGAGCTACGCGCTCTTCCAGATTGTAGCCGCCACTTTAGTGGATCGCTGGAACGTCAATTGGACCTATGCGGCCGGTTTCCTGTTGTGGTCCGCCGCGACCGGCGTCACCGGTTTGGTCAGTTCATTCGGAGTGCTCTTTCTATTGCGATTGTTGCTGGGAATGGGAGAATCCATCGCCTACCCTGCCTACTCAAAGATGATTGCCGTCTCGTTTCCGGAGGGGTTGCGCGGCACGGCGAACGGGCTGATTGACGTCGGCTCAAAACTCGGGCCGGCGTTGGGCGTGCTGGTGGGCGTCGCAATGGTTCATCGGCTCACGTGGCGCGGGATGTTCATCGCAATGGGGGTTGTGAGCCTTATTTGGCTGGGGCCCTGGTGTTTCGTCGCATCGCGCCTTCCGTCCAAAGCTTTGAACAGAACGTCAGACAGGCCTCCCGGATTTTTGGAATTGGTGAGCAAGCGCGCGTTCTGGGGCACCGTTCTTGGTCTGTTCGGCGGGAATTACGTCTGGTATTTCTTTCTTTCCTGGTTTCCCTACTACTTTGAACGGGAGCGCCACTACCAAAAAGATGAATTGGCATTAATGGCTTCGCTGCCCTTCTTTGCCGTCGCGTTATCGGCACTGATTTCCGGAATACTGGCGGACGCTCTCATCCGCAACGGACGGGATGCCGGCCGCGTCCGTCAAAGCTTCCTTTGCATCGGTCTGCTCGGCTGTGGCGGGTTTATGCTGGGCGCGGTCCTTGTGCCGGGCGCCATCCTTGCTTACACGCTGATCATGATCGCTTCGTTGTCGCTGGGAATCTGGTCATCCAATCACTGGGCTTTAACCCAGCGTCTGTCCGGCGCGGCGGCTGCCGGACGTTGGACGGGATATCAGAACTGCATCGGGAATTTCGCGGGCGTGGCCGGCGGCTGGATTACGGGCGAGGTTCTGGCGGCGACGCATTCCTTCTTTTTGGCCTTCGCCATAGCCGTCACTGTGCTGGTACTAGGAGTCTTCGGCTACTGGTTCATTGTTGGCCGCCCCAATGAAATTCGTTGGAGTACCAATGCTGTTCACAAAGACGCAATATCGACGTATAGTGGAGAAGCTTCTTCTTAGCTGTTCCTAACAAGCAGCGGCGGTTGACATTCGTTAAACACTTTGTAGCAGCTTGGATGGTAATTCATCCTCCATTCAGTAGCGGCTCATAAGCTGGCGCTCTGCTGTGTGAGCAGACATGGCGTTGCGCCTGCCGGTGGGTATCCTCCTCCGAATACTCACCGGCGCCCAGTTTTTCACCGCCGAGACCGGCCATTTTGAGAACCCGCGCAAAACGGGCATGGTGTCAAGCGCACCGCCGGAAGACCTTGCGAGTTGGTTTGTTGTCTGGCGGTGCGCCATCCGTGCCCTTTGCGCTTGGGACCGAACACTACCGATAACAGCATTGATCTTTTGCTCTCCTGAGATCATCGAATGGAGAGCAATCATGCCAAGTCCATTAGCCAAAGCCGCAGAAAAAATCCCAAGCACGGTGAAGGACAAACCGGCCCGGTCGGAGCGCTTGAAAACTCTGCTGCCGGAGGTTTGGGCGCTGGTGAAACCGCGGCGCAGCCTTCTCCTGTTGGGCGCGGCGCTCATGATCATCAACCGGCTCTGCGGGCTTGCGCTACCTATCAGTTCGAAGTTCCTGATCGACAACGTTCTGCGAAAAGGGCAATTCTCGCTGCTGACGACCATCGTCCTGGTCGTGGTAACCGCAACAGTGATTCAGGGTGTTACCTCCTTTGCCCTGGCACAGCTTTTGTCCAAGGCCGGTCAGCGCCTGATTTACGAGATGCGGGTGCGCATTCAGGAGCACATTGGCCGTCTGCCGGTTCGTTATTACGACGCGAACAAAACCGGGGCCATGGTTTCGCGCATCATGAGCGATGTAGAAGGCGTGCGCAACCTCGTCGGAACCGGGCTGGTTGAGTTGTCCGGCGGATTACTGACGGCGGTGATCTCTACCGTTCTGTTGTTCCGGACCAGCGCCCTTATGACATCGATCGTGCTGGTGATCCTGCTGGTCTTCGGCGTAGTTCTGCAGCGGGCCTTCAAAACCGTCCGTCCGGTGTTTCGCGAGCGCGGCAAAATCAACGCCGAGGTCACCGGCCGTTTGACCGAAACTCTTGGCGGTGTGCGCGTCATCAAGGGCTATCATGCCGAGCAACGGGAAGCAGCGGTCTTTTCGAAGGGCGCGCTGCGGCTGTTGGATAACGTCTTTAAATCCCTGACCACGATTTCGCTGATGACGTTAGCGTCCACGGTGCTGATGGGCATTGTCGGAGCGCTCATCATGTACCTCGGCGCACGCCAGGTTGCGGCGCACCGCATGGATGTCGGCGATCTGGTTATGTACACGTCGCTGCTTGCCTTCATGGTTGCTCCGGTGGTGCAGATCGTGAATATCGGCACGCAGATTTCGGAAGCTCTGGCCGGACTGGAACGCACTCGCCAAGTTCTGAACGAGAAGCCGGAAGATGAAGATCCGCGCCGGACTGTAAGCCTTCCTCCGATTCGCGGCCACGTGCAATTCCAGAACGTTTCGTTCGCTTATGAAGAAGGCAAGCCGGTTCTGCATGATATGTCTTTCGATGCGAAACCGGGAACAGTGACGGCGCTCGTCGGTTCATCCGGGTCTGGCAAGTCCACCATGATCGGCCTGATCACGGCTTTCCATACACCAGGAGAAGGCAAAGTTCTGGTCGACGGCATTGATCTCTCGACGGTACAACTGGCGAGTTATCGCCTGCAGCTTGGCGTGGTCTTGCAAGAATCGTTTCTGTTCGACGGCAGCATTCGCGAGAACGTTGCCTTCTCGCGTCCGCAGGCAACGGAAGAGCAGATCATGGAGGCATGCCGTACCGCTCGAGTCGATGAGTTTGCTACGAACTTTCCGGAAGGTTACGACACTGTCGTCGGCGAACGCGGAGTGAAATTGAGCGGCGGTCAGAAGCAGCGGGTTTCAATTGCACGGGCAATTCTCGCCGATCCGCGTATCCTCATTCTGGACGAAGCGACGTCGAGTCTGGATTCTGAATCGGAAGCGCTGATCCAGGCCGGTCTTTCGTTCCTTATGCAAGGCAGAACCACCTTCGTCATCGCGCACCGGCTCTCGACAATTCGACGCGCCGACCAAATCCTGGTTATCGAGGGCGGGCGCATTCTGGAGCGCGGCAATCACCATCAGCTATTTGCGGCGCGGGGACGCTACTACGATCTGTACACGCGCCAACATGGGTTGGAAGCGAATCTGTTTCTGGCCCCGGGAGAAGGCGACAAAGTCGAAGAGACAGTCGCCTCATAACTCACCAGAAGGCTTCAACCAGCGACAGACCGTGTAAGGGAAGTGAAAAGTCCAGATCAATGGCGCCTGCTTTGGCCGCGACCCAATGCGGCGAATCGAGCGTCTGCAGTTGGCTTGCCTGTTCGAGAGCGTCGCGCTGTTGACTCGTGGGTTCCTGTGGAGATCCCAGCAGCTTCCAAATCGTGTACGCATTGCTGTGGCTTCGATCGATCCGGTAGTGATTGATCAGAACCTGCTGCGCAGTGGCGGGCAATCCGGTGATCTGGAGTTTTACGTTGGCAGACGCTCCCAAGACGTCTTCGTCCCGATAGTTCCAGACGAGGGCCGCCACACGATGCTCATTGCGCACTGCCATGGCGTCAACGTCCGGATGCTGCCGGGCGCCTGCGCTCATCAGAGTATCGAGAGGTACGTCGCTGATACTGGTCACTGGAATGATCGATCCCGTCATCAGCCCGGCCATCCGGAAGAAGTTCAGGATCGGCTTGTCGATGCCGTTCGTTGCCAAGGTTCGAAAGCCCTCGAAATAAGGCTGCCCTTCGAACTCAAATGCCCAGGTGAGAATTCCCTGCAAATTGACCTGCTCACGTTCGGCAAGCTGCAGCAGCGCTTTCATCGCGACCGCGGTATAGACCGGATAGAGATCGCCGTTGCGGTACGCGTTGGCGGGATTTGTTCGTGCCGAACAGGCCGCGCAGCCCTCCGGATCGGCTTCGCTTAATATAATCGGCAGGTTCTTGAACTTGTCGAAAGAGTGCACGATTCGAAAGCCTTCGACGGCGTCCTGCAGTTCGTGCGTGATCCCCATCACGACATGGCCCTCAACGAATTCCGGATGCCCTTTGGCGTGGAACGTAATGAAATCGAGAGGCGTATCGTGCGACGAGCAGTGTTCCAGAAACTGCCGCAAGAACGCAGCTGCTTTCTTACCCGACGGCCCGGTAGACGCTGGACCGCCGACATGCGCTCCCGGAAGCGCCTTGCGCACGGCGGCTACAGTGTAGTCGTATAGCTTGTCGTATTCCTCAGGCGTGCCGTGCCAATAGCCGATATCCGGCTCATTCCATACTTCCCATGCCCAGCTTTGCGCTTCCGCTACTCCGTATTTTGCAGTGCAATGCTTTACCCACTGGTAAACGAGTTCGCTCCATTTCTCGTAACTCGTAGGCGGATAAGACCAGCCGGTGAACACATCGCCTTGCGGGAAGTTATGCTGATACGGATCGGGGTGCGTCGAGAGCGCCTTCGGCATAAACCCGATCTCCACGAACGGCTTTATACCGAGGCTGAGGTATGTGCTCAGAATCCTATCGACGATCGTCCAGTTGTAAACCGGTTTTCCCGAAGCATCCTCGGTATAAGCGTTGGTTGACCCCCACTTGAGCGCCGCAACCGCATCGCCCGTTGTCAGCAGGTTGTGGGTTCTAACCTGAACCGGTTCCTTACTCAGATCCGCGAGTTCTTTCAGCAGCTTGCGGCCATTCTCGGCATAGGTGTAGTTCGGCTCGTCATATCCGAAGTAATTCCAGACGGGCCGGAAGCGGCTGGTGGTCTGCCCGGCATCGACATGAATTGTCACCGGCTCTTGCGCGAGCAAAATTGGGGATAACGCGATGAGCAGGGGAATTGCCCGGAGGTTACGGATCACTTGGATTATGGTATCGACACACTTCGCGGGCGTGTTTCGCTGCCGGCCAGATCGAGAGCCTGATGGTGCGAAACGCGTCAATTGTTAAACTAACGCTCGGATGTTATTGGCGCGGGAATTTATCGCCTACATGGCGCGGGAATTAGTGAATCGCCTCAGTCCGTCGATGTTTGAAGCGTCAAATCCGGCGCTCGCCGCGCCGGTGATTGCGGTTGTAATTGAAGAAGATCTTTCCGTTGAAGACCGGCTGAATGACGAAGTTCGCGACCTTCTCGACGATTACAGCGACTATATGCGGCGCGAAAACGTCTCGTATCAGGAGATGTTCCGGCGAGTGAAGAATCAGCTGCTGACCCAGCGTAAGGTAATTCGCGCTTCGGGGCGCGATAGCGGCGATCAGATGAAGCTGTCGCGGGATAAGATAAACGATCTTTCCCACAAGATCATCAGCGCAATGCGCAAATCGCGTGAGTTCCGGCTGCGTCGCGACACGAACGAACTGCGGCTAGCGGTTGTGCGGGAGATCACTGATCTTTTGAAGCTGGAAGATCGAGTAGATCACGCTGCGCGGTTAAAAATAAAGTCTCAAAAGCGCGAGATCACGGAAGGCGGCGAGGAATACGACGTACTGCACCGCCGCTATTATGCGGAAGAACTGAAGAAGCTCGGTATCAACTTACAATCGGCTTAATGCAGCGTGCGCAGAGCTGTTTTTAAGTCGTTCGCATCATAGACCACGTACTGATTATCCATAAAGACCGGCCGCACGCCTGGAACAGCATGACTGCGCTGCAAGACGTAGTAGTCGATGGGAAGCGACAGCAGACGGGCTAAACGAGAGGTGGAATAGTCGCCTGCCATTGTGTCCTGCCAGCGGCGGAACCATTCATCCGCAAAAGATTCAGAGGCATCGGCGAGCTTCCCGGTGTCCCAGTCAACCCACACCGCTCGTTTCGATTGAGCGCGGAATACGGCAGGATCAGAGGCGCGTCCGGCATCCGGAAATAGAAACATTGAGGCGCCCCAGGTGTTGGCGAGCGCCCAGTTCGACAGGTTGCCTGTATCCCTTTGCTGTGGGCGCGCGGGCGAGATAAGCGGAAGGAGGGCGACGACGGCGAACAGTAGCGCCACTTCTCGCCAGCGACGTTCGCGCAAGGAGTGCAGACCGGCAACCGTGCACGCAATGGCGCAAAAGGCGAGCGGAAGCAGCAACAGGACAGCGGGTTGCAATAGCGGAATCGCCTCGGCGCGCATTAAGTCCAGAAGGACGAACGACAGCGGGAAGCTGAGAAATCCGGCCAGCGGAAGCCCGGCGAACATCCAGCGAGCGGCTTCGTCGAGACGCGGCCATAAACGCAGCACGCCCCACGCGCAAAATCCTGCGACCAGAAAGCAGGCTGCGAACGCGGGCCAATGCCACGATCCGATCCAAAGCTGTGGCGAGCGAAATCGACGAATCATCGCGATGGCCGGGGGAATTCTTCCCCATAACATTTGCGGCTCGGTGACGCCTGGCTGCAACTGCGCGATGTTTCCCAACAGCAGCACAAATACGATGAACACGGGAAAACTCGCTCGCATCAAACGCCGTGAGGAGCGGCTGATAATGGCAGCGAGAATGACGATTATCCAAAACGGAGCCGCAATCCGCAGATCGTACAGCAAACCGATTCCAGCCGCGAATCCGGCTGACAACGGCCGTCCGCTCGCCAAAAATCCTGCCCCCAGCAGAACAGCGCAGAGTGCGAACGCATATGGCGCCGGATCAGGGTCGGACAACGCGACCCCGACGCCCGGAACCCAGGACCCGAAATTAGCGAGTAAAGCGGCCACAAGCGAAAGCGGGCGATTCAAACGCGCTGCCCGCGCCAGAAGGAATACTCCGGTGACGGCGGCAAAGCGGAAAGCTAACTGCTGAACCGCCAGGGAGCGCCGGAAGTCGGTACGCAATAGTTTGCGCACGAATAGCGTTGCCTCGTCATAGACGGTGTAAGCGACGGTTGGATGAGTAGCAACCAGATCGCGCGACAAGAAGCCAGGCGAAGCCAGTCGTTCGATCATCGGCAGGTACAACTTTGTATCCGGTACGTCTGTCTGCGCCGCGAGCCAGGAATGGCCGGGAAAAACGAAGAAGTGGAAAAGAGTGATGGCCGCGAGTCCGGCTAACAGCATCGCCGGACGACGGACGTGGGCTACAAATCCCGCGGCGGCGTTCGGCTTCGCGCTGGTCAATGCGCTGGAGTCTTGTCCAACTCCTGCTTTGCCCATAACCGATTCGGGTCGATCGCGAGCGCCTGTTGAAACGCCTGGCGCGCTTCGGCATTGCGATTCTGTTTCTTCAAAGCGATGCCTTTCCATAGATATGCCTCGGCCAACTTGGGATCAATGGAAATTGCTTTATCGAAATTCTGCAGCGCAAGACTCGGGCCGCCGCCCATGGATTCAGGAAGATAATAGTTGCCGACGCCTTGGCTTACATAGGCAAGTGCGAAGCGGGAATCCAGTTCAATCGCACGGCTAATCTCGTCCCGGGCGCATTGCCCATATTTCAGTGCGCCAAATAGCGGATTGGCTGGAATCACCTGTCCGCACATCTGGCCGAACAGACGATGAAACTCAGGATTGCCGCCATTTACGGATACTGCTTTGCGTACGTAATCGAGGCCGGTTTCCGCATATCCAGCGGATCGTTTTTTATCGTGCAACTCCATCGCAACTTCCGCCGCATAGGAATAAGCAAGGGCCGCATGATACTGGGCATCGGCCGACGCTGCCTGGCTACTTGCACGATCACGGAGTTCGGCGATCTTACCATCGAGAGCGGCGAGATCCTGCCGGTCGCGCGCTGAACCAAGCTGGGTCACGATCGCATCGGCCGAAACTAAAAGGCACGACCCGGCAACAAGATACAGCGTCGAAACGATCGCGGACCGGCGTGCGAACATTTTGAACCAAGGCGACATCATTCCTATTTTAGAAATGACGTCCCGCCCGCTTTAGAGTTTCAGAAGCTTCTTGTGCCAGACAACGAAGTACAGCGCTGTAAGGATAACCACTAAACCGTTACCCATCATGATGATGGGAACGGACGTCTGTTTAATAAGAACTCCGGAAATCAAACTGCCGATGGGCATCCCGCCGCGAAAGGCAACGTTATAGACGCTCATCACGCGACCGCGCATCGCATCGTCGATATGGCCCTGCACCACAGACAAGTTACTCGCGAAGACGATCATCAGCGAAGCGCCGGCGAGCATTACCAGCACGGAACTCACAAACAAACTCCGGGATGCACCGAAAGCAAACATCAATATGCCCAACAGAAACATCGTGACCAAGGAGCGTTTCGCAAGTCCCTGCTGCTTCATACCGGCAATGATGAGCGCACCGCAAACGGAGCCCACACCCGAGAGGCAAAGCAGGGTGGTAAATGTATTCGAATTCCCATGCAGGACTTCGCGTGCAAACACCGGCAGAAATGTAATCAGCGGGAATGAAAAGAAGGTGATCAGGAACGCAAGGATCACGAGCGAGACCATCCAGTCGCGTTTACCGATGAACCGAATGCCTTCTTTCATGCTGCTGAGAACGGATGTTTCCTGTTTCACAGGAACGAAGGTAGGACGGATCATCAGCAACGTGATAATGACCGCCACAAAGGAGATGCCGTTCAGGCCAAAGCACCACGCGGCGCCGAGTTTCTCGAGCGTGATGCCACCGAGAGCGGGTCCTACCACGCGCGCCAAATTGAACTGAATGGAATTCAGAGCGATGGCATTGCCGATGTCCTCTTTGCGAACCAGTGTGGGAATTAAAGCGGAATACGCCGGACCTCCGAATGACTGCGCAACACCAACGGTGAGCGACAGGCACCAGATATGCCATACGCGGACCACGTGGGTAAGCACCAGTGCCGTCAAGACGAAGGCACATGTCATTTGAACGATCTGAGACATGATTAACAGGCCGCGGCGGCTCTTGCGATCGGCGAAAACGCCGCCGAAAAGCGACAGCAAAAAGATGGGAATCTGTCCGAAGAAGGCATCCAGCCCCAGGTACACGGAGGAATTGGAAAGCCGGTAGACCAACCAACTTTGCGCCGCAATCTGCATCCACGTGCCGACTGTCGAGGCACACGCGCCCAGCCACATTATCCGGAAGTCCGGGTAATGGAAGGCTTTGAATGTGGTTTTTAACACCTGGTCCGTGTCCGTGACATGCGGATCATGGAAGCGGCTGCTGACGTTCGATCAGGTGAAGCGAATTGCCGTCGGCGTCTTCGAAAAAAACAAGCCGGTTCCCCTGATTCTGATACGGCGGCCCAGTGAACACAACGTTCTTGCTTCGTAGATCTGCGAACGCACTGTCGAAATTCTCGACCGCGATTGCAATATGGCGCAGGCCGGGCGTCTTGGGCGTTGCCGCGGCTCGATCTCCTTGTGACGGCACGATTTCAAGGATTGCGCCATTGGGCGCTTTGACAAAATAATTGCCGGCGTATTCGTAGCTGATCCGGAATGCAAGGTTCGCGACGTACCAATCCGCAAGGCGTTTTGGATCCGGCGATGCGATCGCGAAGTGTTCAATCCCGGTAAACATCCAACCGGGATTGTAGCAGCCGGTGGCGTGGCACTCCGTTTATGCAGTGGCTTCCGCCGGTTTTGCCCCCCGACCCGGAGCGCGCCGGAACCATTTCGAAATCGAAATGATGCTGCCGATTACGCATAAGGCGACCAGCACGCCCATAGTATAGGTAAAAGCCGAACTTCGAGCGACCGCCATTACGAGGCGGCCATATTTCAGGGCAAGGAATCCGAGAAGCAGGAATCGTATGCCGCGTCCGGCGGCGACGACCAGCAGCATCTTCCAGCGCGGATATTTCAGGGCGCTTAGTGTGACGACAGCCATTGTAAAGGGAAACGGGGGAGGGGCCAAACATCCCAACAGGAGCGCCAGGGTGCCATGCTCTCCGATTTTCTTCTTCAGATGATCGAAACGACGCTTCCCGGCCATTTTTTTCACCCCGCTGCCGCCCGCCTTACGCGCTGCCAAGTCGAGTAAAAAAACGCCCAAGACAGATCCACATGTTGCCGCCAACGCATAGAGCAGATAGCCTTGATGGTGCCTGGCCACCAACGCAATAACCAGCAGATCGTTCCCGAACGGCAGAAAAAGAAACGAGGAGTCGAGCACGCCCATCACGACCGGCCCGAAGTAGCCGATGTGAAAAACGAAATGCAAGAACTGTCGAAATAAGCCGCCCATCGTAACTGTGAGACACCCGTCAGTGTAAAGCGTTACTTTGATAAGCTCACGAGCGGAGATCCCGTTTCAGTGAACGTAAATCGTCGTTTCCTTGTAGGAGCCCTGGCCGCCGTATCCGCGGCAACCTGCCTCTATGTCAAAAGCGCCGGTGCGCAACAGAATGCCGGCGGCAAGCCACACTTTCCTTATCATGTTTTGGTCGTCGCACAGACGAAGGGCTTTGAGCATGATTCCATTTCCGTGGCCATGGCCACCATCTACAACCTGGGCCACGAGTCGGGGCTATGGGACGCGATGCTACGCACGGACACGGAACTGATTACGAAGAAGGACCTGAAGGGTTCCAATCGCAAGAACCTCGAATATTTCGATGCATTGATTTTCGCCAGCACAACCGGGGAACTGGAGCTTACGGATGATCAAAAGGCCGATATGATGTCGTTCATCAAAGAAGACGGCAAAGGTTTCGTGGGCGTTCATGCGGCGCTGGATACAAACTACAAATGGCCCGAGTATGGAGAGATGATTGGCGGCTGGTTCAACGAACACCCATGGATGACATTCAATGCGCCGATCGTTAACGAAGACCCTAGTTTCCCCGCGGTACGGCATTTTCCGCACGCGTTCGTCAAGCGCGACGAAATCTACCAGGCAAAAGAGTGGTCGCGCGACAAGGTCAACGTGCTGCTTAGCCTGGATTCGAGCAAACTCGATTACAACAACCCGCGCGTCCATCGTCAGGATCATGATTTCGCTGTGGCGTGGGCCAAGATGTACGGAAAGGGGCGGGTTTTCTACTCGACGCTGGGGCACACCACTGAATCCTGGAGCGATCCCGATATTACGAAGATGTATTTCGAGGCGATCAAGTGGGCGCTTGGGCTGACGGAAGGCAGCACGGCGTCGCACCCGAAAGTCCAATAGCTTCAGAAAAAATCGCCGACGGGAACTCTTATGCCTGCTGATCCGTAAGAACAGCATGGAATCGATCTTCGCCGACGTCCGTCAGTCTCTGCGAATTTTGCGCAAGAGCCCCGCGTTTACCGTTGTTGCGGTAGCTGCTCTGGCTTTGGGAATCGGGGCAAATGCCGGGATTTTCAGCGTTGTCGACAAGGTACTGTTGCAGCCTCTGCCGTATCCTGAACCGGATCGCCTGATGCGGCTGGGACGGAAGTATCCGAACGGAGAGGGCTTTTCGAACTCGATTCCGAAGTACATGGCGTGGAGACAAAACAATGTCTTTGCGTTCATGACGCTCTATGACCAGGAAGGTCCGGGGATGAATCTTGGGACCGGAGACCGGCCGGTTCAGGTGAAAGGCGTCCATATTTCCGCCGACTATTTCAAGGTCTTCGGCGGAGGCGCGATGCTCGGCCGAACCTTCACGCCGTCAGAGGATTCACCGAATGGCCCTAAAGCCGTGCTTCTCAGTGAGCGTATCTGGAAAGCGAACTTCGGGGCCGATCCGCAGATTCTGTCTCGCACAGCAATGCTCAACGGGGATACGTACTCGATTGTGGGTGTGATCCCGGACAGCTTTCAGCCCGAACCGCCGGCCGATCTTTGGATTGCTGTGCAGGCAGATCCCAACAGCACCAACCAGGGTCATTACCTTGCGGCGGCGGGGCGGCTAAAACCGGGCGTGACGCTGGAACAGGCGCGCTCCGAACTGCGGCTCGCGGGTGAGCGCTTTCGCCGCGCCAATCCGAAATGGATGGATAAGACGGAGAGCGTGGCCGTCACGCCCATGCGCGATTCTCTAGTGCGCGGTGTCAAGACAGCGCTCTGGATTCTGCTCGGGGCCGTCGGACTGGTACTGCTGATCGCCTGCGCGAATGTCGCCAATCTCTTGCTTGCGCGGGCTTCAGTTCGACAGAAAGAGTTGGCGATCCGGACAGCGGTTGGCGCTAGCCGCTGGCGCGTGGTCCAGCAGTTGCTGACCGAAAGCGTCATCCTGTCGTCCCTCGGTGGATTTTTCGGCTTTCTGCTGGGCATTTGGGGTGTCAAAGGTTTGCTGCTCTTCGTACCGGGCGACATCCCGCGGCTTACGTCCGGCGATGGTGTCCATAGCACGTTGTCGCTTCTCGATTGGCGAGTGATGGCGTTCACTCTCGGAGTTTCGTTCCTCACCGGCATTCTTTTCGGTCTGTTTCCAGCGCTGCGAATTTCGAATCCCGATCTTGCCGGATCGTTGAAAGAAGCAAGCGGCCGTTCGGCAACCGGGCGGCGCCACAATCGTATCCGGAAGATCCTGGTGGGCGCTGAAATGGCACTTGCGTTGGTGCTGTTAGCGTCGGCGGCGCTTTTGATTCGTACCTTCATTGGGCTTAGCAACGTTCAATCCGGCATCGATCCGCATCATGTGCTGACGATGCAAACGTCGCTGGTCGGTGGCCGCTACGGCACCACGGAAAAGGTATATGAATTCACCTCGCGGGTGCTTCGCCGTCTCGAAAGCGTGCCTGGTATCGAAGCTGCTTCGACGGCACTGGCCATTCCCACGAACAACGAGATTGACCTGCCGTTCAATATTGCCGGCAAACCGCCCAAAAGCGGCGATCAGTATAACGGCGATGAACAATACCGCGCCATCTCGCCGCACTACTTTCAGGTCTTTCACATCCCGTTGCTGCGCGGACGTACGTTCGATGATCGCGACCTGGCAAACTCCACCCATGTGGTGTTGATCAATCAGTTCATGACGCATAAGTACTGGCCGAAAGAAAACCCGGTCGGCCAGATCATTACGATCGGCAAGGGTTTAGGCCCGCAGTTCGACGACGCGCCACGCCAGGTAATTGGGATTGTCGGCGACGTTCGCGAGAGCGGGCTCGAGGACTCTGAAGTCGGCGTGATGTACGTTCCCTACAGCCAACTACCCCAAGGAATGACACAGCTTGCTAATTCGGTGATTCCGATGTCCTGGTGTATCCGGTCGCCGCTGGATGCGAAGTCGGTGAGCGACGCCGTGCAACGGGAATTGCGGGCAGTGGACAGCCAGATGACCGTGGCGCGCGTGAGGACGATGGAAGAAGTGCTTAGCAGTGAGATGGCTCGCCATCAATTCAATATGCTGCTGCTCAGCATCTTTGCCGGCGTTGCCTTGATCCTCGCCGCTATCGGCATCTATGGCCTGATGTCCTATGCGGTAGAGCAGCAGACGCAGGAGTTCGGTATTCGCATGGCACTTGGTGCAGATGGTTCGCAGCTGCTGAATTTGATTCTCAAACAAGGCATGAAACCTGCGTTGATTGGAGTGGGTTTTGGACTTGCTGCCGCAATCGGTTTGACGCGTTTGCTGAGTGGCTTGCTCTACGGCGTAAAGCCCTGGGACCCCGCAAGTCTGGCCGCAGTTGCCATTGTGCTATCCGCGGTAGCGCTGTTTGCAACCTACCTGCCAGCACGGCAGGCAATGAAGCTCGATCCGATGGAAGCGCTGCGCGAGCCGTAGGGCGAAGGCGTACAACGAGATAATGAGGAAGCGCACAGGCCGGTAGTAGGCCGTTGTGCGCGCGATAATAAAACTTCATGCATCCCGCAAAACTGCTCATGATTGTTGGCGACTACGCCGAAGACTATGAGGTGATGGTTCCGTTCCAGGCCCTGCAGATGGTGGGACATGCCGTGCATGCGGTGTGTCCGGGCAAGACGGCAGGCCAATGGATACACACAGCTATCCACGACTTCGAAGGCGCGCAAACCTATTCCGAAAAGCCCGGCCATCATTTCGTTCTCAATGCAGATTTCTCGGCAGTTCGCCCTGCCGACTATGACGGTTTAGTCGTGCCGGGCGGACGAGCGCCGGAATACCTGCGTTTGAACCCGCGCGTACTTGAGATCGCGCGGCATTTCGATACCGAGAAAAAGCCGATTGCGGCGCTGTGCCACGGCGCACAAATTTTGGCCGCGGCGAAGATCATTCAAGGGAAGCGCGTAAGCTGTTATCCGGCCTGCAGCCCGGAAGTGGAGTTGGCGGGAGGCGCTTACGCCGCGCTCCAGGCGCACGAGGCCATTACGGATGGAATGTTGGTTACGGGTCCGGCATGGCCGGCCCATCCGGCGTTTCTCGCCCAGTTTTTGCAAGTGCTGGATGGATATCTCGCCAAGCAGAAGAGCGCTGTGAGTGCTGCGTAAGCAGGCTCAGGCGGTGACGGCTACTTATCCAGGCTGACCAGGTCGGAGGCAATTCGCTTCAACTGCCCGCAAGCGGCGTAGATGTCGCGGCCGCGGGGCTTTCTGATAAAGCACGGCAAGGCGTGTTTGATGATCTCCTGGAAACTCGCGACACGCTCCGGCTCAGGCGTTTCGAAGTCGATGCCCGGCCCCGGATTCAACGCGATCAGGTTGATCTTGCAATTCAGGTTCGCCAACAATCGCACCACCCGCCGCGCGTCGGCATCGGCATCGTTGACGCCGCGCAACAACACATACTCGAACGTCAGCTTTTCCCAACTGCGCAGCGGATAGTGGCGGCAAGCTTCCATCAGATCAGCTAACGGATATTTGCGCGTGATCGGCATGAGACGCCGGCGTTGTTCTTCCGTAGATGCATTAAGCGAGATCGCCAGTTTGGGCCGCACTTCCGCCCGGCCCAACTCTACGATTTTAGGAATGATCCCCGAAGTGGAGACCGTAATCCGCTTGGGAGACATTCCAATTCCGTCGGGATCCGTCAGCAACCGGGTAGCTTTCAGAACGTTGTCAAGATTTAGCAACGGCTCGCCCATTCCCATCATCACGATATTGAGGCCGCTCGAGGAGGTCAGGCCGTTTTCCCGCACAACATAGAGCACCTGGCCGACAATTTCGCCGGCTGTCAGGTTGCGTTCGAGACCCATAAGCGCCGTCAGACAGAACTTGCAGTCAACCGGACAACCGACCTGGCTGGATATGCAAATCGTGTCGCGGCCAGCCTCCGGCATCAAAACCGCCTCTATCGACCGGTTATCCTGGAGACGTAAGAGATAGCGCAGAGTGCCGTCGGAGGACTCATATCGGTGCTCGGCCTCGGGAAGTCCGAGCGAACCACTGGTTAGCAGCCGGGTTCGTAAGGTTTTGGGTAAGTTAGAGATTTCCGACAAATTGGCGACCCGTTTGCGATAAAGGGCGTCATATAGCTGTCGGGCGCGATAGGCGGGTTCATCCGAACCCAGAAGTTTTTGAAGGTCGGTCAGGTCCATCCCGATAATCGATTGGTCCCCAACTTGCTGCAGCATCTCCGTTTAGTGTAGCCAAACTAAGGAAAACGTATAACGTATGGTCTTGTCTTCCACCGATGTCCGGCAGATCGAACGGGCCGTTCTACCGAACGGAATCCGTATCGTCACTGAATCGATGCCATACGTCCGCTCCGTTTCGCTGGGCGTATGGATCGGCCGCGGCTCGCGTATCGAGCATGGCGCCGAAAACGGTATTTCCCATTTCATTGAGCACATGGTGTTTAAAGGCACCAAAAACCGTTCTTCCGAGGATATCGCCCGATCAGTCGATTCCGTCGGCGGCGGCTTGGATGCCTTTACGAGCAAAGAACTTGTTAGCTTTAATACAAAGGTACTAGATGAGCATGTCCCCTTCGCCTGGGACGTTTTAGCTGATCTTGTGCTGAATCCGCTTTTCCGCGACGACGACATCGAGAAAGAAAAGGGCGTTATCCTGGAAGAAATAAAAATGGAGGCGGATCAGCCGGAGTTCGTTCTTCACGAAAGTTTTATCGGGAATTTCTATAAAGGCCACGGCCTTGGTAAGCCCATTCTGGGCACGCGTGAGACGGTAAAGAAGTTCAGCCATGACATGCTGCGCGACTACTTCTCGCGTATCTATTCGCCACGCAACATTCTGATTACTGCCGCGGGAAGCCTGGACCATCGGACGCTAGTGCGTATGATCGCCGAAAAGTTTTCCGATTTGCCCGATTCGGGTTTCCTTCCGGCGGATTCGGTGCCCAAAACGTACGCACCGATCATCCTGAAGAACAAAGAGTCGCTCGAGCAGGTCCATGTGGCTATCGGCGTTCCGGCCTACCCCCTCGCCCATAATCTGCGATTTCCGCTCTACATCCTGAACACCGTGCTTGGCGGCGGCATGAGTTCACGGCTGTTTCAGAATATCCGCGAAAAGAAGGGTTTAGCCTATGCCGTTTATTCGGAACTGAACCTTTTCAGCGATACCGGATGCCTCACCATTTACGCGGGGACGGCGGCTGAGACCGCACGTCAGGTCGTCGACACGGTTATCCAGGAGTTTCGCGAACTGAAGGATCACTTGATTGACGAAGACGAGTTGCGGCGCGCGAAGGATCATTTGAAAGGGTCGCTGATGCTGAGCCTGGAGTCGACATCGAGCCGAATGTCAAACCTAGCCCGGCAAGAGCTGTATTTTGATCGATTTATGAGCCTTGACGAAATGCTGGAGTCGATCGAAAATGTGCGCCGCGATCAAGTGCAGGCGATCGCCCGGGAGTTTTTCAACACCGAGCAGATTGCCGTCGGAATGCTGGGCAGGATTGGGGATATCTCGCTCGGACGTGAAGATCTGGTGTGTTGAAAAAACACTAGACACTAAGGTTATTCCGCGGGGTCCTGCAAGTCCTGGATCTTTTCTTCCAAAAAGCGTAGCGATTCCGTTAAAAGCTCCCGATATTTCGGATTTTTAGCGCTCGCAAGATCCTGCAACACTCTTGTGCGGGAAAGCTCCAGAGATTCCCGCTGACGCTCCCGAGCGGCTTCCTCGGCGGACAACTTTGGGCGTTGAGCGCCTTCGGCGCGGGTCTGTGCATCCTCGATTTGCGCCTCAACGGCCTTGCTTTCCCAGCCGCGTGCCATGTTCTTCTATTTTCCGCGAATTTAATCATGAACGGAAGGCAGTGATTCTTCCGGCGACGTTTCTTCGGTTTTCGGATAGCGCGATCGTCCTCGGGTCCGCTTCGAGCCCGGCCATTCGAGGCGTAGATCGCGCGCGACTTCGTCCAACATGTCGAAAGTTGCCACTTTCGTCTCCATCGCGAACGCCGTAACCAGCAGATTGTCGCAGATCAAATTAATTAAACGCGGAATGCCCCGCGACCGAAGATGAATCTCCTCAAGCAGTTCCGGCGAAAAAATCCGCTGATCCTTCATCCCGGCGCGCTCCAGGCGCGATTGCACGTAGGCGGCTGTTTCTGATGAATCGAGCGATTCCAAAGAGCAGCGCAGCACGATGCGTTGCTTCAACTGCCGCAGATTCGGCGCGTCCAGCTTCCGATCCAGCTCCGGCTGCCCCGCCAGAATAATCTGCAGCAGCTTTCCCTGACGATTCTCCAGATTCCCCAGCAGGCGCACTTCCTCAAGCACGTCCCATTCGAGATTGTGCGCTTCATCGACGATGAGGACGCAGGTCCGCCCGCGCTCCGCTTGTTGCAACAGCAATTCGTTGAGGGCGAACAATACCGAAGTTTTCGATTTGTGGTCGCACTGGAGCTGAAAATCGTACGCGATCATCTCGAAAAACTGGTCGGGAGTGAGGCGCGAGTTGAAAACAAAGGCGAACTCGATCTTCTGCATGTCGAGATAGTCGCGCAGGCACTCGAGCATCGTCGTTTTCCCGGTCCCGACCTCGCCAGTCAGAACAATAAAGCCTTTCCGGCTGCGGACGCCGTAAATGAGGTTTGCGAGCGCTTCCTGGTGCTGCGGACTGCGGTAAAGAAACTGCGGATCGGGGCTGAGATTAAATGGGTTTTCCGATAAGCCGAAATACGCCCTATACATAGAGGCCCGCCCGCACGGCCTTGCGCCGCCATTCGATCATATTCCTATCATCGGCCATTCGGCAGAAAAAATAGGATTTGGAGTTAGGAACCGCGCGAAACGTGGCGCGGATCGCGCGGTTCCATTCAAAGGGTTGGCGCAAAGAGCTTTGGGGGTCCAGAACCCCGCAGATTGGGCGCTGTGCCGCGCACCGCCAGAAAAACTGGTGATTTTCTTTGTGTCTGGCTGCGCATCTGCGCCCTCTGGGCTTCCGAGCTAGCGGCCGGCGCTTGCAGTGGTGCTGGCGGTTTTCTTCTCAGACTTGCTGAGATCCCTGACCATTGACAGGTGGTCCTGCAAAATCGGCAGAGTGGTCGAAGCGAATGCCTTCACGTCCGGGTTCGATCCGTTTTGGGCTTCGTTTTGAAACTCCTTCACATCCGTCTCGTGATCTTTCAGTTGATCCTTGACATAGGCTTTGTCGAACTCCTCGCCCGAGAGCTTGGACAACTTCTCCATCTTGGATTGATGCTTGGAGTCGAGGGTGTCCGGGATAGTAATGTTTGCCTTGCTTGCAACTTGCTTCAACTGATCATTCGCCTTCGAATGATCGTCCACCATCTTTTGCGCGAATTGTTTGACATCATCTCGAGATGCTTTTTGTAGTGCGAGCTTCCCTAGCTCGACCTCCGCCATCCCGCCGATAGCCGCGTCTTTGACAAACCGCTTGTCATCCATTTTCGTCATTGAGGTGTCGGGGCTTTGTGTGCCGTTCATTTCAGGTGAGCGCTGCGTATCGGGTGTGCTTGCCCGAGGCGACGAAGGCGGCGGCGCGCCTCCAGGAGCCTGTGCGAGTGCGATACCTGCCGGTTGTACGCACACCAGGAAACCTGCCGATACGAGACTGAGAAAGAATGTTCGGATCATTGATATTAAACTCCTTTGCCGAACTCGCCAACGAAAACATGTTTAGGCGAGTTCTTTTTGGTCTCACAAGTCAGATGCCGTCACTCCGTGCGTGTTTCGTTCAATAGAAGACGGAACAAAAAAATGGGAACGGCAAGCAGGCCTGTTCTTATTGACAGGTAGACGAAAGTACCAGTGAGTCGGTCCCACAAGTGAGAGCGCGTCCCAAGTGAGATGCGTCAGGCGCCCCGCCAGCGTTTAGGGACTTCCTGAATTACTTACTGGATTGACGGTGCGCGTTACCCTCCTTTGGGCTCGTGAGGAACGAAAATGGCAGACATCGCAAGATCCGTCGAGAACGGCGAAATCGTATTTACCGCGTCAAACCCGCAGGGAAAGAATTGGATGAACGCGAACTATCACTGAATAACCGTTCGCTTTCCCTTCAAACAAATGCCAGCTTCGGTGCATTTGAGAAGAAGGTGGAGCAAGCCGGGTTATCTTTCGGCCCAATGGCGACGCCGAAGAGAGTACAACGCGCACGGACCGGAGCGTAAGAACTCAGGAACGATTTGTTGTATGGTCATCTAAGGCCATGACCATCCAGTTTTCGAAAATCCTCGCAGTTGGCGCGCTGATTGCGATATCCGCCCCGCTGTCTATACGAGTGCTCTCCGCTGCGCCGGGGGCCGCACCCCAACAAAGCGGAAGCACGATGAAGCCGGAAGAGACCGAAGTTTGGGAACCGGTACCTAAGGTGGTCACGCCCGGGGCTAACAATACGGCGCCACCGTCCGATGCGATTGTTTTGTTTGACGGAAAGAACCTGGACGAATGGGTGCAGAACCGGGACAAGTCGCCCGCGAAGTGGATTGTCGGCGACGGCGTTTTGACGGTCAACAAGGCAAAGGATTCGGGCAATATTGAGACGAAGCGCCGCTTCAAGAATTACCAGCTTCACGTCGAGTGGAAAGTGCCCGAGAACATCACCGGCAGCGGCCAGGCACGAGGGAACAGCGGAATATTTCTAGCCTCCACCGGGCCGGGCGATGATGGATACGAGTTGCAGGTGCTCGATGCTTATAACAACAAAACGTACGTTAACGGCATGGCAGGAAGCATTTATAAGCAGGCCATTCCCTTGGCAAATCCGGCTCGAAAGCCTGGGGAGTGGCAGACTTACGATGTCGTATGGACGGCGCCGGAGTTCAATGCGGACGGATCCTTGAAGAGTCCCGCCTATGTGACCCTGTTTTTCAATGGCGTGCTCGTCCAGAATCACTTTGAGTTGAAAGGCGAGACGCGCTACATCGGAAAGCCGTTCTACAAGCCGTACGATACGGCGCCGATCAAGCTGCAGGCGCACGGAGACAAGAGCGAGCCGATCAGCTTCCGTAATATCTGGATTCGCGAGCTGGACTAGTCCAGGTGGAAAACTTCTTGTAGAATTTCCGGGCCAATCCCGGTGATCAGGATATCCGGATTGACAAAGAATTCGGACATCTCGCGCTGCCAACGCGCATTCACTTCTCGTGCTTGCATGCCTTGCGTCGCTTGCTCAAAATTCTCTGTTTCGAGATAGCCGATCAGTAGCCCGTCGGGCCGGAGGAAGAGCGAATAGTTGGTCCAACCCGTTTCTCTGAGCGCCTGCAGCATTTCGGGCCATACGGCACGATGCCGGGCCCGGTATTCGTCTAATCTGTCGGAACGGACGTGGAGCACGAAGCAGATGCGTTGCATTAGGACCTTTCTCTGATCTTCCACATACGGTTCAACATATGCGAGTGACCTTTATGTTGAGGAGAGCGCCCAGTTTTTCCAGTTTATGTGCTACGTGGCCGACGCCGATGGCGCAATGATGCGCGGGTGCTTTGGCGTTCCACTCCTCGATAAAGCGGCGCGCTCCGATAGCGAACCGGTAGCGGCTGTTGGTGTTACCGATTTCGAGAATAGAACCCGGGACGGATTCGGCTTCGGCAGTGACGAACTCGATTGTGCCGCGTCCGGTCTCTACTACGGACAGAAGAGTGACGGGACCGTTCCGCACGGACATTTCGACAGACAGGCCGAGGCCGACCTTTCCGTGATAGACCTGGAGCGGGCGAACCTTGATGCGGTCCTGCGCGATGGCGATGTGTCCAGGACCGTCGTGTCCCATGAGGACAACGTCATCGGTGAAATCGGTCGCATAGTATTCCGTAAACGATCCTCCGGCGCCGAATGAATCGAGAATCTTCATCGCTTGAACATTCTTTACCTCGTATTCTCCGGCGACGGGAACGCCGCGTGCGGTGAGTAGGCTCGTTCCCAGGATGATCGAGCTGATCGTGTCTTCGTTTGCGGCATTGCCCACGCCCTTGTAGTAATAGGCTAAGGATCCGAGCGAGTGATTTTCAACCAGGCGATCGAGCGCCAGCGAGGTTCGGGCGGCGCGTTCCAGTTCGGTCCGAGTGCAATCGGGCTGAACATCGAAGACCTCATGAAAATGGTGGACGCGGGCTGCGACTTGGGCCGGGCTGATATCTGCGCGCAGCGCGGCGAGCTCGTCTACCTCAAGCATTTCGATGTGGCATCCAAAAACCGCGCAGTGCAGCGTCAGGTCGGAGTAGATGTCGAGCATCCCGCCGTAGTAGTGCCCCATCAATCCAAGCCGGTTGTGCTCCATGACAGATGCGACGCGGGCGGCGTCTACCCAGGACTCGATTTGATCCCAGGCATCGGTGTTGTCTAACGTGCCGGTCACCTGAAAGAACGGTATCCGCGAACGAGTAAATACGTTGGCGATTTCGGGTACGGAACAGGCCTGACACCAGGCCAGCCATTCGCCGGTCATTTTCGTTCGATCTCCGAGCCGATTGAAGGCCTGGTAATCGATCGCAGCGCCGGGCGCGAGATTAAGGATGATGACAGGGGCGTTTGCGCGGCGGACTACGGGAAGCACTGTCGACGACAGTGCATATGTAGACACATGCAGGAAGAGAATGTCGATGTCGGCGGCGCGAAAGCGGTGCCCGGCATCACGAGCTTGCGGCGCGGTGTCGATGAGACCCAGGTTCACCACATGCGCACCTAACGATTGCAGGCGGGCAGAAATGACTTCGTTGTATTGAGTGAGTTTTTGCTGCAGACCAGGAAACTGCGGCCAATAAGCATCCAGACCGATGCTGAACAGGCCGACGCGCAGCGGCCACCCGGCTTGCGCCTGGCCGGCAGAAGACTCATGCATTTGCCGAGTTTAGTCTAATCCGGCCAGAGCGCGTGTTGCAGTAAATTTAGCGGTGACCGCCTCCCCCTATGTGTCCGCCTCCACCGAAGTGGGCGCCGCCACCTGAAAAGTGTGCGCCAGCACCGCCGAAATGGGCTCCGCCCGCAGGAGAAAAGCCGCGACCGCCGCCGTAATTCGGTGCGTAGCTTCGGGCGTAGCCGCCAGCATAACCTCTATTTCCGTAGTAGCCGGCTTGAGGTACGGGACCGCGATAGCCCGACCATCCGTTGTGATAGCCCCGGCCCCCGTAGTAGCGTCGTCCCCCTGCCCAATAAAACCCGCCAGAGAACCCGGGGTAAGGATAGTACGCATAGGGGTAGGAGTATGCGTAGGGGGAGCCGTATGCATAGTAAGGGCAATTTGGATCGTAGTAGCCGCAGGCGTACGGGTAGGCGTAGCTATACGCCGGTGGCGCCACCGTCACGCCGAAACCGACCACCGCGGCCTGAGTTGGAGCGGGTTGGAGCAGCATCAGCGCCGCTGCCGCAATGATTGCGAGCCCCATTTTCTTTAACATCGTTTGCCTCCACACACTTGGATGTATAGAAGAGTCAAGACGTTCCGCCGGCTGCCACCCCGAATAAGAGGTGGTCAACATTAAGAGCTTTAACCCGGCTAACGGAGTGTATCGATGAACTTCTGCATACGATCCAGGCCACGCTCCAATTCTTTCATGGATGTGGCATACGAGATGCGGACGTGGTCGGCCGTTCCGAACGCCTCGCCTGGAACAACAGCGACGTGCGCTTCTTCGAGCAGCGCAGTGGAAAACTGCATCGAGTTTTTGACCCGGCCACTGCCGTAGGCGACGCTGACATTCGGATAGGCGTAGAAAGCACCCTTAGGAGTCGCAATCGAGACGCCGGGGATGGCACGCAGACGCCCGACAACGAAGTCACGACGCCGTTTGTATTCGGCAAGCATTTCCGGGATGGAATTCTGCGGGCCCTGCATGGCCTCGAGGGCAGCCTTTTGGGCGATGGAAGTGGGATTGGACGTGCTGTGGCTTTGCAGCTTCATCATCGCCGTGATGATGGGGGCGGGTGCGAGTGCAAAGCCGATACGCCAACCGGTCATGGCGTAGGTCTTCGACAGAGACCCGGCAACCACAACAGTGTCCTTAGCGCCTGGAAGAGAAGCGATGGAGAACGGTTTGGCTTCGTAAAGGAAGTGGCAGTAGCACTCGTCGGTCATTAAATAGATTTCGCGGCGCGAGGCGAGATCGTAGATTTTGCGGAACTCTTCGTCGGAGAGCACGCTGCCGCTCGGATTTGAAGGCGAGTTGATGATAATAAGTTTCGTCTTGGGCGTGAGATGACGCTCGATTAAAGCGGCGGTGACTTCGAAACCGTTGTTCTCATCGGTATCGATAAAGACGCAAACACCGCCGGCGTAATTGACAACATCTTTATAGGTGACCCAGTAGGGAACGGGGATGATTACCTCGTCCCCCGGATTAATGAGAGCCTGGATGAGGTTGAAAATCGCATGCTTGCCACCCACGGTGACGAGGCATTCGACGGCGGAGTAGTTCGTGCCGAAATCCTGACGATGACGCTCGCAGATAGCTCCGCGCAGTTCGGGCGTGCCACCGGCGTTCGTGTATTTAGTGAAATTTGCTTCGATTGCCTTGATCGCCGCTTGCTTGATATTGGCGGGAGTGGGGAAATCGGGTTCACCGGCTCCGAAATCGACGACGTCGACCCCTTCACGGCGTAGGCTGTCGGCGTCAGCAGAAACCTTCAGTGTCGAGGAGACACTGATCGTGGAGATGCGTTCTGCAATTTCTTCTGCGATGGCGTGCATAACACCTAATTTAGCGTGGAGCGAGTTGCTTATTTGATGCGTTTGAGAACGGGAGGCGGGACGAAGGCGGAAACATCTCCCTGAAGCGAGATGATCTCTTTTACGATCCGCGAACTGATGAAGGAATGCTCGTTGTGCCCGAGGAGGAAGATGGTTTCGGTTTCGGGCCGGAGGCGGCGATTGACGGCGGCCATTTGCAGTTCGAGCTCGTAATCGGAGACGGCGCGAATGCCGCGTATGATGAGTGTGGCGTTACGATGGGCAGCGTAATCGACAAGCAAGCCATCGAAGGCGTCGACTTCGACGTTCGCGAGATGAGGGATAGACTCGCGGATCATTTCCATCCGTTCCGGAACGGAAAAAAGCGGCTGCTTTTGCGAATTTTTCAGGATGGCGACGATGAGCCGGTCGGCAAAAAGAGCGGCGCGGCTGATGATATCCAGGTGACCGTTGGTAAGTGGGTCGAACGAGCCGGGATAGATGGCAACCAAGGGCATGAAAATCTGAGTGTAGGACATTCAATCGTAGGACTGGAATGAAAGCAGACAAGGTATTCGATTCCCAAGACAGGGGAATTTACGAAGTGCGTACGCATGCGGCGGGCCCGCAGGGGCAACTCCCGCTGACGGCCGAGATGCTGATTGAGGAGCCGTCTGGCAATCTGTTTGGGCTCACCCAGAACGCCGGAATGGGATGGGCTCCGGAGGCGCTCGGCGGAAAGCAGTTCCTGATTCTGAGTACTCATGGAGGGATGCGCGGGGCGGATGGAACGCCGATCGCGCTGGGATATCACACCGGGCATTGGGAAGTGGGTTTGTTGGTAGCAGAAGCGGCGAAGGAATTGAAGGCGGCGCGCGCGATTCCGTTTGCGGGGGCGTGTACCGATCCCTGTGACGGGCGAACGCAAGGGACGCCAGGGATGTTTGATTCCCTGCCTTACCGGAATGATGCCTCCATGGTGTTGCGGCGCTTGATTCGATCGCTGCCGACGCGCCGTGGGGTGATTGGCGTAGCGACGTGCGATAAAGGCCTGCCGGCGATGATGATGGCGCTGGCGGGGATGCACGAGCTGCCGACCGTGTTGGTGCCGGGCGGCGTTACGCTGATGCCGGAGCATGGTGAAGACGCGGGCAAGGTGCAGACGATCGGCGCGCGATTCGCCCATCACAAGATTTCGCTGGAAGAGGCGGCGCTGGCTGGGTGCCGGGCTTGCGCATCCCCGGGCGGTGGATGCCAGTTTTTAGGGACGGCGGCCACATCGCAGGTAGTGGCGGAAGCATTAGGGTTGACGGTGCCGCATGCGGCGCTAGCTCCATCGGGCGAACCGGTGTGGTTGGACATGGCGCGGCGGAGCGCGCGCGCTTTATTGGTGATGGAAAACCGCGGACTGCGAGGCAGCGATATTTTGACCGCAAACGCGATTGAAAACGCGATGATCTTGCACGCGGCGTTCGGGGGTTCAACGAACCTGCTGCTCCATGTACCGGCAATTGCCTTTCACGCCGGCTTGAAGCGTCCGAGCGTCGGCGATTGGCAGCGTATAAACGCGACCGTGCCCCGGATTGTCGATGCGCTGCCGAATGGCCCGCGAAATCATCCTACAGTTGAAGTGTTCCTGGCAGGTGGAGTGCCGGAAGTCATGCTTCACCTGCGGCGAGCGGGACTGCTGCAAAGCAAAACCCTGACGGTGACAGGCGAGACATTGGACGCCTGCCTGGACTGGTGGGAAGACTCGGAACGGCGGCAGATCTTCCGAACACGTTTGCATGAATTAGATGGAATTGATCCGGACGATGTGATTCTTTCGCCGGATGCGGCGCACCGGCGCGGGTTAACATCCACAGTTTGCTTCCCGAGCGGTAATCTGGCGCCCGATGGTTCAGTCGTCAAGAGCACGTCGATAGATGAGAGCGTGGTGGACAGCGATGGAGTGTATCGCATCTGCGGGCCTGCGAAGACGTTCGTCAGTGAACATGAAGCGGTCACCGCTCTCAAACGCGGCGACATCCAGGAAGGAGATGTGATGGTGCTGATGTGCCGGGGGCCGATGGGCACAGGCATGGAGGAGATTTACCAGATTACCTCGGCATTGAAGCATCTGCCGTTCGGGAAGTTTGTCGCGGTGATCACAGATGCGCGATTCAGCGGCGTATCGACAGGCGCGTGCGTCGGCCATGTCTCGCCGGAAGCGCTTGCCGGAGGGCCCATAGGAAAGCTGCGCGACGGGGATTTGATCGAGATTCAGATCGATCGGATCAACATGGTGGGCCAGGTCAATTTTGTCGGAACTGACGGCGAACGGTTTGACAGCACGGAAGGCGCGTTGAAGCTCGCCTCGCGCGAAAAGCGGGCTGACTTGCGGCCAGATCCGCAATTACCGAATGACACGCGGCTCTGGGCAGCGCTGCAAAACGCGAGCGGGGGAGTGTGGGGAGGCTGCGTTTACGACGTGGACGCCATTGTCAGCGGGTTAAGCCGCACGCATTAGCGTTGGCGGCACCAGCGCCCGTATAGACGCGAACCTCGAATTGAATCGGAATCGAAGATTGTTAGACGGCAGCCGTGGGACGCTACGGCTGCGAGACAAGGGCGTCGAAAAATTTCCCTAAAAGCTCACGCACTTGCGCTTCAGATATGCGCTTTGGATCGTAACTCCGCTCCAGAAGCAGGCCCGAATAGGCGGCTTCCAGGCCGGCACGAACGAACTCCTCCGTTTCCGGCGCCGCCTGCTCGCCGGTTGGAGTGTACTGGCGCAGCCATCCGCTCATCTTTTTGCGAAGGCGGCGGTGAGCCTCGGCCAATTCTTCGTGTTGATGGGAGTGCCGCAGCGCGTACAGTTTGAATTCCATCAGCAGGACTGCCCATTGACGATCGGTCTTCGCACGCATGTAGTAATCACGCAGCGCGGTGCGGCGCTCTTCCGCATTCCGGCAGTGTTCGAAAACCGCGCTGAGCTTTTCGCGCGCGACGGCAGCCTTGTCCTCGAGTAGTGCAAAGAAAATATCGCTCTTGCTCTCGAAGTGGGCATAGTAGGCGCCGCGGGTAAAACCAGCCAGGGCGGCGATGTCCTCTATACGGGCGGCTTCAAATCCATCACGACTAAAAACCTCATAGGCGGCTTCGATCAGCTTTCTTTTGGTCGCTTCGGTGCGGAGCTGGTGTTTGTTGAGTTTTTCACCTTCGCCAGACCGGTTTGAAATTTCGTGCGCCCGCATCTAAGGAAAATTATATACATGAATGTATCCAATATGCTACATATATGTATGTAATCTTGAGTTGACGCGACGGCAATGATTTCACGGTCCAAAGCAAATAACAGCAGATTCGGCGGACAGATCGGACGCGTGGCCTCAATTTCTCTTCTGCTAACGTCCCTGCTACGCGCGCAAGCTCCTATGGGCGGGGGGGCGATGCCTTCCAGCCGCGCGGTGGTGCTGCCGCCCTCCGGTTTGGGAAATTCCCCAGGAGCGGTTTCGACCCAGCAATCCGCGTCTGGAGGCTCGGGGGTCAACACGGTAAACAGTTCGCTTCAGGTAACCGGTGATTTCGCGGGAAGCGTTCCGGCGCTTGAGCCCGGAAGCGGTCCCATCACGTTGTCGCTAAATGATGCGGTGAAGCGCGGACTTCAGTCGAATTTGGGTCCGATTGTGGCAAGCGATGCGGAACGCGCCGCCCGAGCCCAGCGCATTCAAGCTCTCAGTGCGCTGCTGCCCTCGATTTCCGCGAACATTTCGGCAACGGTGTCGCAGGTGGATCTTGCGGCTTACGGATTCACGTTTTCCGTTCCGGCGAATTTTGGATTCTCCTTGCCGACCATTGTCGGGCCGTTTCATTACATGCAGGCGCAGGGCGGCGTGAGCTTGCCCCTTTTTGACGCAGTGAATCGCCACAACTGGCAGGCAAGCAAGCATGACGAACAGGCATCGGCGCTGACGGCGCGCGATACACGCGAACTGGTGGTGATGGCGGTGGCGGGAACGTATCTTCAGACGTTATACACGCAGGCGCGCATCGATTCTCAGTCAGCGCAAGTGAAGAATGCACAAGCTATCTATAACCAGGCCCAGACGCGAAAAATGGCGGGGGTAAATTCGAAAATCGATGTAATGCGCAGCCTGGTGGAGCTCCAAACGGAGCAGCAGCGGCTGAGTTCGCTCGAAGCGGACCTGCGCAAACAAAAGTTCGCATTGGCGCGAGTTCTTGGCCTTCCGCTCGATCGCGACCTGGTGCTGTCGAACGCACTGCTGTGGGAAGAGACACCGATTCCCGAAGCAACATCCGCGATCCCGGAAGCCTGGAAAAAACGATCGGATTTGCATGCCGTGGAAGAGCAGGTGAAAGCGGCGGAGCAGGCGCTTTCGGCGGCTCGTGCGGAGCGCATACCGTCAGCGGCGATAAATGGTGATTACGGAGTTGTGGGAACGGCTCCGACCAGCTCGCACGGGGTGTTCAGCGTCACCGGATCGGTGAACATTCCCATTTGGCAAGGCGGCCGCGTGAAGGGTGACATTCTGCAGGCGGAAGCAACGCTGCATCAGCGGCAGGCGAAGTTGGCGGATCAGCGAGCGCACATTGAGCAGGACGTGCGGAATGCTCTGGTGGAGCTTGAAACGGATAACGGCCAGGTCCGGGTTGCCCAATCGAACCGCAATTATGCGAGCGAAACGCTTTCGGAGGCGCGCGATCGGTTTGCGGCGGGCGTTGCGACCACAGTTGAGGTGGTACAGGCGCAACAGCAAGTGGCAAGCGCGGAAGCGGACTACCTTGCCAGTTTATTTTCGTTTGACATCGCCAAATTGAGTTTTGCACGCGCTACAGGAAGCGCCGAACAAGAGTTACCCAATCTTTTAAAGGAATCGCAGCCATGAGTACTACCGTAGTAGATTCTGAAACGCTGAAAGCCGCGCCTACGAAACGGCGCGGCCGCGCGTTCTTTATATTTTTCGCTGTGCTGCTGGTTTTGGGCGCCGGCGCATTTCTTTACTGGCTGCATGCTAGGCAGTTTGAAGAAACAGACGACGCCCAGGTTGATGCGCATCTAGCGCCCGTGACGACGCGAATCGATGGAACGGTAGTCAACGTCTACGTCGACAACAACCAAGTCGTCAAGGCGGGAGATCCGATCGCCGATCTGGATCCCCGGGATCTTGAAGTTGCCTTGCACCAGGCGCAGGCGTCGCTCGCGCAAGCACACAGCATGGTTACTTCACAGGAACCCAATGTGCCGATTACAGAATTGGAAAATACGACGACAATTTCCACCGGTGAGGCCGAGGTCGCGAATGCTCTGGCGGCGTTAGCGGCGGCGGAGCGCGACCGGCAGACGGCATCGGCACGGCTGTTGGAATCGCAAGCGAATAACGACCGGGCGCAGGCGGATCTAGCCCGGTATAAAATCCTCATCGCCAAAGAAGAAGTCTCGCAGCAGGAGTTCGATCAAACCGCCGCGGCGGCAAAAGCGCAAGCCGCAACCGTCGCCGGCAACCAGGCAGCGGTTGAAAGCGCGGCGGAAACCGTGGCCCAACGGAAGGCACAGCTTCAGCAGGCGCAGAGCCGGTTGGTGCAGTATCGGCAAAATGCACCTCATCAAATTGCGATCCGGACGGCGACGGTGCAATCGGAACAAGCTAATGCCAAAAGTGCGCAGGCGCAGGTGGAAGCGGCGCAATTGAAACTAGGCTATACGAAGATCCTGGCGCCGGTGAGCGGCATCGTGCTGAGCCGCTCGGCCGAACCAGGTGTGCATTTGACAGCCGGCCAGCAGTTGCTCCAGATCGCCATCGTCGATGACCTTTGGGTGACGGCGAATTTCAAAGAGACGCAGCTGCGCCACATTCAACCAGGGCAATCGGTGTCCATCCACGTGGATGCCATCAAGACGGATTTCGAAGGCACGGTGGAGAGCGTTGGAGGAGCGACGGGGGCAGTCGCGAGCGTGCTTCCGCCTGAGAACGCAACCGGCAACTACGTCAAGATTGTCCAACGTATTCCTGTAAGAATCCGGTTCAAGCCCAATCAGAAAGGGTTGGCGCGGTTGCGTCCGGGCATGTCAGTAGAGCCAGCAGTCCGGATCGGCGGGTAACCTTGCCACAAGCCGCGATTTCCCACCACAACTGGAAACCATCCTACAATCCATGGGTGGTCGCTATGACCGTTACGCTGGCGACGTTCATGGAAGTGCTCGATTCGTCGATTGCCAACGTGGCACTGCCGCACATCGCGGGCTCGCTCGGTGCAACGTATGACGAATCGACGTGGGTGCTGACCAGCTACCTGGTTTCTAGCGCGATCGTGCTGCCGATCTCCGGCTGGCTTTCTACCATGATCGGACGCAAGCGGTTTTACATGCTGTGCGTGCTGTTGTTCACGTTGTGTTCGTTTCTGTGTGGAATCGCGAACAGTTTGCCGATGCTGATCGTTGCGCGTGTGCTGCAAGGCGCCGGTGGCGGCGGTCTACAACCCTCCGAACAGGCGATTCTCGCGGATTCATTTCCGGCCGAAAAACGCGGTCAGGCTTTCGCGATGTATGGCATGGCAGTCGTCGTTGCACCGGCCATTGGACCGACCTTAGGCGGCTGGATCACCGACAACTTCAGTTGGCACTGGATCTTTTTCATCAATATTCCGATCGGCATTTTATCGCTGATTTTGACATCGCGCCTGGTTGAAGATCCGCCGTGGATCGGTGAAGAAAGAGGTCGAGGGATCAAGATCGATTACATCGGCCTGTCGCTGATTGTTATTGGTGTCGCGTGTTTTCAGTTCGTCCTTGACAAAGGCCAGGAAAACGATTGGTTCGCGTCGCCCATGATCACGACGATGCTCAGCATTGGGATACCGACGCTGATTGCATTCTTTATCTGGGAATGGTTCCACGAAGATCCAATTGTGGATGTGCGCCTCTTGCGAAATCGAAATTTCGGGACAGCCGTCTTCTTTTCGTTCACACTCGGCATAGTGCTGTTCGGATCGACGGTGCTGATTCCGGAGTTTTTGCAGAGCAGTTTAGGTTATACAGCGGAGCGCGCCGGTATGGCGTTGTCGCCTGGCGGTCTGGTTCTGATGTTCATGATGCCCGTCGCAGGAAGACTAATAGCCACGAAGATAGATCCGCGGCTTCTGGTCTCGATCGGCTTTTTAGGAACATCCATCACGCTGCACCTGATGACGACCATTTATCTGCAGATCGATTTTCGAACCATTGTCATCCTGCGCATGATTCAGGTGGTGTTTATGCCGTTGATCTTTGTGCCGATCAGTACGTTGAACTACATCGGAGTGCCGCGCGAGAAAAACAACCAAGTATCCGGCCTTTCGAACTTCGCCCGCAATATCGGTGGCGCCATCGGCACTTCGCTGCTGAGCACGTTCCTGGCTCGTCAGAATCAGACGCATCAACAGACGTTTATCTCGAACACCACAAACGGCAATTCCAACTTCCAGAGGCAATTGGCAGGCTTCAAGTCGCTATTCATGTCCCACGGGTATGATGCCGTGACCGCCACTAAGAAAGCCATGATGATGTCCTATCAGGCGCTGCAGCAGCAGGCGAGCGCGCTCAGTTTTGAAAACAGCTTTTGGATGATGTCGATCATCGTGCTTTGTCTGGTGCCGCTGCCGTTCATCATGCGGCGGCCGAAACCGGGACAGAAGCGCGGTGAAGCTGCTCCGGCACACTAACAAACCAGCAGTGGAGTCCGTCCCTGGTTCACGGGAGCCTATTTGCGGATACCGGCCAGTGACCCGGATTCAGAATCAACCCGGTCACGTGTCCCGAAGAGTTCTTGATGAATCGCAAGCGGTTCGCAGGCTGGGATTTCACAATCAGGTCGCCCGATGTGTTCAGCACCAGTTCCTCCTTCTGCTTTAGCCTAAATCCATACAACGGACTGTTGCCGTCCGCCTCTGCCCAAATCCGATCTTGTTCGTGGATGACTGTAAGGGTAACTCCCTCCGCGAAGGCGTAACGCCCGGCGCAGGCAGCAAAGAATGACGCATCGTCCGGCAGAGTCCCTTTGTCCACCGGATCGAGAACAGGCAGGCTGCTTAACACCGCATCCCAAGCGACTTCAGACGCAAGTACGCCGAGGTTCACCGCCGACATTCGGGGATCGTTTACCTCGTTGGTTGAGACCGCGAACAGGGTGTCTCCATCTGCGTCCGTATGGAACGGTTGGATCGCTCGCGCCATCGATGTGTGCACCTGGACAGCTAGACGCTGCAACTCAGCGAAGGTGAGCTTACAGTTGATAACGACAAGCGTAATCGTTGTGTTTCGGGTCAATTCGTCGGATTTGGGCGCGGCCGAGGCAATCTGTCTGTCAATGACGCTCCGAAGCCTGTCCGCGATAAATCCGCACGGCGCTGCGCTGGGATCATTTCCGCAGCGCAGCACCTTTCCAGAACGATCCACGATGGCGCCCCTGGCGTTCACTACCGTGAACACGGCCACTTTTGCCAGTCCGGCTTGGTGAAATGCGCCGCCTTGGCCCGAGTAAGTGGGTGTGCCGAAATAGCTTCCCTGCACGGCAAACCGGCCCGCTCCGTGAGCACCCAGCAGGAAGCGGCCAGGACGCGCAGCTCGCAGCGCAGCTCGTCCCAGCGCCTCGTCGGGCGTGACTTTATTAAATCTTCTCGGAGCGAGATCATAAATGATCGCCCCGGGAACAACAGCAATGTTGTTCCATTCCGGCGTCCCGGTTTTCGTGTCCCTGATCTCGGCAGCAACGCCGCCGGCGGCGGCCAGCCCGTACGCAGACCCGCCGGCAAATGAGATGGCACTGACAATGGGCTTTTCGCTGCCTAGCCGGAGGATGTCTGTAAACACCGTGGCGGGCCCACCGCCCCGTACATCCACCGCCGCCGTCACGCGATTCGGAAAATAAAATACCGTCGCCCCGGTTGGACCTTCTTCATATTCCGCGGTGCCAATATGCACGGCAGGAAAATCCAGGTCGAGGAACTTTCCGTCAAGCGATGTACGCGGGATAAGTTTCTCCGATGCGGTTTGCCCTGCAGCGAAAAACGCGAAAGAAAGGGTGACAAGAAACACCTTACGGGGGTGAGTGCCCATCATTGCTTGTATAGAGAATTCGACTTCACTGACCCGCTCTATTCTTTTTTAACTCACGGCAGTTCCCTGACATGAGCAGTCCAGGATGTTTGCTGTTGCATTCACGGATTCGGCTCAGCACTTGCCCCGCTCGTGGTATTTGTTGAGGCTTAATGGACGAGCTTCTGAAAGATATCGCCGCCAAGAAGGCGCGGCTCGACGAATTGCGGCCGCTATCGCCGAAGACGCTCGCCAATCTTGAGCATTACTACGACATCGAGCTTACCTACACATCGAATGCAATCGAGGGCAATACGCTCAGCCCAGTTGAGACGACGCTGGTCATCGAGAAAGGCATTACCATTGGCGGCAAGCCCCTCAAGGACCACCTTGAAGCGCTCGATCATTACGACGCTATCCGGTACGTGCGCGAACTTGCGCGGCAAGACATACACATTACTGAAAGCGACGTGCGGAATTTACACAGGCTGGTGATGCAGCGATCCGCGCCGGAGATTGCCGGAAAGTATGCCGACCTGCCTCGTTACGTTCGGACCGAAACCGGACGCTACAGTTTTCCGATACCGCCTGAGATTCCGGCGCTTATGGCAGATTTATGCGCATGGCTTGCATTCGCGCCTAACACGCCAGACACGGCATTTACGGCCCACCGTCGCCTTGTGGACATTCATCCATTCAATGACGGCAATGGCCGCACCGCGCGTCTTCTGATGAACCTTGTCCTCATTAGCGGTGGATATCCGCCCGTTGCCGTGCGTCCGGAAGACCGGCTTGAATACATCCGTTGCCTGCAGCAGGAACAGGCCGGCCAAGGCGCGGAGAGCTTTAACGCCCTTCTCTATCGGCGATTGGACGCGACCTTGGAGGAGTACTTGAGTGCGTTGCAAAAGACGGGGCCCGGCAATCAAAACGCATCACCTACACCTGAACCGAAACCCTGATGTCCAAGTGTGGTCCTTGTGACGCGTCAGGGCCGCTCAGTTAATGCTTGCTCGAAACGGCTGCTTTCGTAATCGTTACTTGAACGACCGAAGAATAGCTGATGCCGGCGCCGGTCGCTTTGATGGTGATGGGATAAGTGCCGGGCGTGGTGCTGGCCGCAGCGGTAATGCCGATGGATGTATTCACCAGGTTATTGGCAGCAGTTGCACCGGTCGCGCCGTAGTTCATGCCAGGAACTAAGCCGCTAAAAGTGATGGTAATCGTGGAATTGAATGCGCCGGTGAAGTTTCCGGTTGACACGACCACTGTCCCCGCTGCGCCGCCCGCCTGAATAGTTAAGGCATTTGTGTTCAGAGAAAACGTGAAATTCGGAGTAGTGGCCGCTGCCGGGATAATCAGCGTAACAGGAGCAGAAGCCGTTAGCCCGCCTCCGGTTCCGGTCAACACCACCGAGTAGGTTCCTGACTTGGCGCTGGCAGCGACTGCAAACGTTACTGTAGCCGTGCCATCGCCCGGTGCGGCGAAACTCGATTTCGAGAACGACGCTGTGACACCGCTGGGCGATCCGCTGGCTGTCAGACTGACAATTGAGTTAAACGTGCCGGAATGCACGGTCGTCGCAGTAAGCTGCGCGGACGCACCCGCCTTAATGGTGAGCGAGCTCTGCGTGGAGGTCAGGCTGAAGGTCGCCGGAACGGTGATCGTCAACGGTACAGTCAGTGTCTTCGTGAAACCGGATCCTGCGGCGGTAAAAGACAGGCTATAAGAGCCTGCTTTCGCGGTTGATGCGGCACTCAGTGTCGCGGTGGCAGTCGAGCCTGCCGTCAACGATTTGCCGTCTTCGGTGACGCCCGTTGGCAGACCAGCGACCGAAAGAGCCAGTGGCCCGCTAAACGTTCCTTGCACGGAGCCGCAGGAAACCTGCAAAGCAGCCGACTTCCCAGCGGCCAGGGTTACGCTCCCGGGGTTGACAGCAAAGGTACACGTGGCTGGAACCGTCACTTGCAGGGTCAAGGCGACACTCTGCGTAATTCCCCCGCCCACCGCATTCACCTTCAAAGAGTAGGAGCCCGCAGCTGCGGTTTTTGCCACGTTCAGTGTCAACGTGCTTGAAGCGGCGGCAGCACCGCTGATGGATGCGGGCGAGAACGCCGCCGTTACGCCTGTCGGCAAGCCCGTAACGGACAGTGCCAAGGACGAATTAAAGCCATTCTGAGGCGTTACGGCAATGACAACCTGTGCTGAGCTGCCCTCGACAATGCTTGCTGACGTGATATTGGTCGCGATAGTGAACGTCGGCGTCGGCACCGTAACGGAGATGGCAAGATTTGCGGTCTGACCGCCGCCTTGTCCCGTGACCGTAAGCGGGTAGCTTCCCGGCTTCATCGTGCCGGCCACAGTAACAGTCAGCACGACAGAGCCGGATCCTGGGGAGGCAATCGACGCTGCGCCCAGCTGTACGGTGATTCCCGCGGGAGCGCCGGTGACGGACAAAGCGATTGAAGTCTTCAGGTTGGTTGCAGTCGAAGTAATAGTTGCTTGCACCGACTGCCCAATTTTTACGGTAAGCGCAGTAGACGAGGCGCTCAACGTCAGCGATGCTGTGGGTGTTTTTGTAGCGTCGGCCCAATGATTGACCAGTAGCGTGGCATCGACCGAGCCCAGGCCGGAAGCGCGGTCGTAACCTGCTGTGGCTGCAAAGCCGCTCACGCCGGGAACTGAGTTATTTCCCGCGACAGTGTCATGAAAGATTGCAGCGCCGCCTGCTGCCTGATTTGCCGCCAACGGGTAGAAGATGGCGTTTGCCAAACCCTGCGCGGCGCCTGTCTTCTGATTAACCAACGCCATCAGACCAGCGAAAGATGGCGCGGATGCCGAGGTTCCAGCGATCGCTTCCATGCCGCCGGATTCGACGATGACATACCCGTCATGACCCGCGGCGGCTAGAGACACATCGGGAACATCACGCTTGCCGTCGGCGGGCACACCCGGACCAGTCTGCCATAACGGTTTCGTATACGCGATACTTGCGCCACCCCCGCCTGCCCAGAGACCCGAGCCGCCGTTAAAACCGCTCTCGTTCCACACCGCTTCCGGGATATAGCCGGTGGCCGAACCGTAAACGGCGTTGTTGCCAGGCAACCAGTATTGGCCAGGGTTGCTTCCTTCGACGAACTCGGTTCCGCCCACGCAGGTGCTGTAGGGCGAACTGCACAAACCATTGATGGCGGCGCCGGAACCGCTGCTTGCCGAACCGCCGCTGCAGCCGGCAGCACCGCTATCGCCGGAGGAAACCATAACGCTGATTCCCTGAGCGGCGGCTTGCTGCCACAGTGAATTGTAAAACGCGAGCTCCGCGGTTCCCATGTAGGCTTCGCATGATCCGTAACTGACGCTGATCACGGGCGCGACATTTTTGTTGACGGCGTATTGAGCCGAGAGATCGATTCCGTCCGCGGTGTTGGTTGAAGCGGCCACGACAACTTTGATCGCAGCTTTCGGCGCGACGGCGCCGGACCACTCAGTATCGAGGATGGTTTCGGTGCTGTCCCCCTGGAGAACGCCTGGGTTGCTGTTCACTAAAACAACGGTAGGGTCATTAGCGGGTAATCCGAAGTAGCTGCGGAATGACTCGACGTCCGAAAGCCTGATATTGGATCGGGCAATGATGGCGATGCTTTGACCGGTTCCGTTAACGCCAGCAGAATAGAGCGGGTTGATGTCGTAGATGGTGGAGTAATCCGCGGGCGAGAGATAGTGACTGCTGCCCGAAGTGAATTGAGGATTGGCCAGCTGGGCTTCCGTAACCGGAATTGTCTTCGAAACGCTGCTTCGGTGGCGGAAATCGTGAAGCTTCACCACACCACCGACTACACCCGCGAGCGCGGCTGGAATCTCAGGATCATGAGCGTTCGCGAAGTGTAACTGACCACCGACGTTATAGCCGCGGATCTGTGTTTTAAATGCGGATTCCACCTGACCGGAGCTACCGCTAAAAACAATGGCCCGATGACTTGCGGGCACTTCGTCGATGGTGAATCCATACGAGCGAAGCCATGCGATGACCTTGGTCAGGTCGGATTGGGCGATACCAAAGCGCGCGCCGTACTCGGCTGGCTTGAGGAAATGATGGTACTGGGGCGACTTTGGATTATTTTGCGTGGCGATCAGTTGCTCAAGCGCCGCCTCTTGCGCGGGATCCGGCTTCAGCGAGAGGATCATCTGCTCCATTGGAATTTCGGAGCTCAGTGTTTTCGCGGCACCGGTCGCTGCCAACGGATGGACGTTGCCACGTAGGCGGAAAGAACGGCTTTCATCAATCGGCTCAACGACTCGCTGACGTGGAGAAGAAAGAGGGAGTGTCTGCCCGATGGACAAACCGCTACAGCAGACGAGGGCCAGAGTGCCGCAGAAAATTGAGAAACCGACGCGCATTTCGCTCCTTGTGGGATGGGTCGGCTCGGGCCACAGGCTGGCGACAGGCGACTAGTCCCTGCCTGACTAATCGGCGGCAAGCGAAAAATTCTTTAAGATACCTTTTCGGCAAAGCGTTTGGACGAACTCGCGCATCGCGAAAATGGCGGATGCCACCCCTCGGAACAGCGGAATAAGGAAGACCCTACGCCATCGCCTGTCCACGATGTATAGTTCGGGAAAGACGCTCTACGGTCGTTTGGGAGTTCCAGTTGCTGGCATTGGAGTTCCCGCCTCGAAACCTTCATCGAATGCTGCCGTGGAACCGCAGACGGTCACCTTCAAGCCTTTGGTTGCTTTGAATGGGACGAAGTTGCCCGAGCCAATTCGAAGAACGTCCAGAGTCGCTCCGTCGCCTTTCGCTGAATAGATATAGCAGGGTAGCTGAACGGTGCGATCCCATTGACCTCGTTCGAAGCTGACATAGCTGAACTTCTGTTGAACGAAGCCTAAGGTGGAGGAGTGAGATAACGAAGGCAACAAGCCAAGTCCAATCACCACCTTGGCTATCTTCAAATAGCAACGGGAGTTGTGCGCGATTTGATCCCGGTCACGCCCGTTTTGGCCAATCATGAATCAGCAACCGGCAGCGTGAATGAAAGCCAATCCCCCGTTCATCGATTCCAATTCTGCCAACGATTTTTGAATTGCGGCTCTGCTCCTCATCACGGCCGGGACGGTCACGGGAAATGGGCCCCCTTCGGAGAACCGGCTGGAAACAGTGTCTTTAATACTCTGCCGTAGCGATTCCGGCAGGCTTGCTCCGGAGCGATCCGATGCAGCATCCACCAACCTGCCGAGCCAATCCTGAAGGAACCATATCCGCTCCAAAACAATGTCAACCGGGGCACCCTCCTCAACAGCGCGGCGATAATCCTGCGTCGCACTGGAAACGTGGGTAGTCAAACTTCGAAGCTCCGTGTCACTCATGCTAAGGTCACACCTTTGCAACTGCGACGCCGAGTCGTCGACGTCAACTTTCAAATCGATCAATTTTGCCTACTTGGGCGGGTGAATTCCGCTACACCATTGTACCGTTCAGCTATACGTACATTCCCAATGGTTTATGTTCTTACGATTTTGCGATTTTTGGGCATGTGCCTAAGAGAAACCGGGGTACCGCGCACTAACCTTATACTGGTATCGAGTCCCGCTATGAGTATTCTCTGGCTGCGGACGGCCGCCGCCCTGTACTCGTGCGGTCTGCTGTACGCCCTCATCTATCTTTTCTGGAAAAGCACGCGCTTGTTTAAGCCTGCTCTGACGGCTTTCGGCATCGGAACGGTGTTTCACTTGGTATCGCTTGTCGAACTCTGGCAAACCACACGCCATCTGCCGCTGAATAACTTCTACGAGACGACCTCGATTTGTGCTTTTCTCATCGCGCTCTTGTTTCTGATCGCGTACACGCACTACCATGTGGCCATATTCAGCGTTTGCCTGTTTCCACTGGTCTTTTTCATGACCTTGATCGGCGCGACCGAGTTCCCTATTGCGCGCTGGAGCAGTCCGCAGATTCGCAACGCCTGGCTGGTCGTTCATATTTCGACCGTTCTGATTGGATATGCGGCGCTCATTTTGGCAGCAGTGGCTTCCGTCTATTACTTACTCCAGGAACGGCAGCTCAAGCGGAAAGAAGTAAGTCCTTCAGCCAATCGGCTGCCACCACTGGGCACGTTAGATCGCATCATCACCGAATCTATGAACATAGGTTTCGTGTTCATTACAATCGCGACCGTGACGGGCCTCATCTTCGCTTTCATCGAGAGCGGCACGCGATGGGTGTCCGACCCGAAGATCGCGTTTTTCCTGTTCACGTGGTCCTTTTATCTCGCGATGGTGTTCTTGCGCGTATCGGCTGGCTGGCGCGGCCGCCGGATGGCCTGGTTAGCGGTAAGCGTTCTGATTTGTTCCCTGGTCACGTGGGCGACGCATTTCGGTTTACGGAGCGTCTGGCCCGTATGAAGCTGGTCCTTGCCGGTATCAATCACAAAACTGCGCCGGTTGAGGTACGCGAACAATTAGCCTTGACTGACGGTGAGGTGCCGGCTGTAATTAGCGAACTGCAGGCCAGCGGAGCGGCCGAAGCTGTCATTCTCTCGACCTGTAACCGGGTGGAAGTCGCGGCAGCTCTGGACGACAATATCGACCCGGAGGTGCTTGTCGCCACGCTTATCGGCGATCGCATCGGACTTACCATTGAGGCAATACGTCCGCACGTGTACATTCACCAGCAGCGGGAAGCGATCCGTCATCTCTTCCGTGTTGCATCGAGCCTGGACTCGATGATCGTTGGCGAGCCCCAGATCCTTGGACAAATGAAGCAGGCCTATGCGCAAGCGCGCGATCTGGGTGCGATCGGAACCGTTCTGGATGCCGTACTGACCCGCGCCTTTCACGTCGCGAAACGAGTCCGCACGGAAACGGAAATCGGCCAGAGCGCGGTCTCGGTGAGCTTCGCCGCCGTCGAGTTGGCCCGTGAAATATTCGGCTCGCTCAGCCGTAAGCGCATCCTGATTGTGGGAGCGGGCAAGATGTCGGAGGCCACAGCCCGTCATCTACTGCGCGCCGGAGTTGCCGAGATCCTCATTACCAACCGTACGCCGGAACGCGCTGACGACCTTGCTCGTCTTTTCCGCGGAACAGCCATTCCGTATGATGCGTTTCCCCATCGGCTGCATGATGTGGACATTGTGATTACATCATCAGCCGCGCCAGACTACGTTCTCAATACCGGCATGGTACGGAGCGCCCTCGAAACCCGCAAAAATGAGCCGATGTTTTTCATTGACATCGCCGTGCCGCGGAATGTGAATCCGGCGGTCAACAAAATCGAGCACGCATTTCTATACGATATGGATGACTTGTCGAACCTGGCAAGTCGTAATTTGCAGACACGGCGCGAAGTGGCGCAGCAGGCCGAGTCGATCGTGAACGACGAAGTAGGGCGTATGGAAGTGCGGCTCCGGGAACGCGATGTCGCCCCTACCATTCAAAGCCTGCAGGCACAGCTCGAGTCGATCCGGCAGGACGTTCTTGACCGCTACCGTCCTCGCCTTGGATCGCTCACGATTGAGCAGGAACAGCTTATTGACTCGCTTACGCGCGGAATTGTCAACAAGATTGCGCACGGTCCTATTTCGGAAATACGGCGGAATGCGGCCGTTCAAACAGAAGGTAAGCATTCTCCTGAAGGAGAACTCCTCAGCGCGGTTCGACGAATGTTCCGTCTTGGCGACCGGAGCAGTTAAATGACGTTGGTCATTGGCTCGCGAGGATCTCAGCTCGCGCGCTGGCAAGCCGATCACATCGCCTCGCGACTTCTGGCGATTGGCGTTGAGACACGGATTGAAATCATCCGCACCTCGGGCGACCGGCTGCAAAATGTTTCTCTTGTGCAGGCGGGCGGCAAGGGTCTCTTCACGAAAGAAATAGAAGAGGCGTTGCAGCAGCGGGCGATCGATCTGGCCGTTCACAGCCTTAAGGATCTGCCGACGGAACACCCGCCGGGTCTTGTTCTAGCGGCCATTCCCGAGCGCGAGGACCCTCGCGATGCGCTCGTTGGGTGTCCGCTCGATGAGCTCCCGCATGCCGCGCGTGTTGGCACAAGCTCCAATCGGCGCCGCGCTCAAATGCTGCTGCTGCGTCCCGACTTGATCGTTGAACCTGTACGAGGCAACGTCGATACGCGCCTTCGCAAGTTGCATTCAGGTGAATTCAACGCCATTCTGCTGGCTGCAGCGGGTCTTCGGCGCCTGAACCTGGAAAAAGAAATCGCCCATCTGTTCACGCCTGAGGAGATTTGTCCGGCTCCCGGACAGGGCGCTCTTGCGGTTCAGACGCGTGAAGGAGATCGGGCGTTTGAAATCTGTCGAAAGCTGGATCACGAACCCACAAGCGCCGCGGTTCGCTGCGAGCGAGCCCTTTTGACAGCGCTTGGCGGAGGTTGTCAGCTCCCGATTGGCGCGTATGCCGAGATCGACGGCGAGACTTTGACGCTCCTCGCCGGTGTCTTCTCTCCCGATGGCGGACGTCATCTGAAAGTAAGCGTCGCCGGATTGCAGACTTTGCCGGAAGAACTGGGCTACGAAGCGGCAGAGCGGCTGTTAGCGGATGGAGCCGGTACACTTCTCGGTTCTGCAGCCAGTTAAATCAGGTCGCCCGATTCCGCGGCTGCTTTCGCAATGTGTTCCACTGCGTCGAGAACAGCAATCAGCGCGACGGGAACATTGTGCCGGGTGCGCAGGTAATCCGGGCTGTTATACGTGAGCCAGACACGCGCTTCGGCGTCCTCCCAAACCAGAATTTTCATCGGTAGATCGATAGCCAAAGTCGGCGCAGCAATCATCAGCGGAGTTCCGGCTTTCGGGTTCCCAAAAACTAGCAGTTTCGCGTTGGGCATGGAGAACCCTGCGGCCGCAGCTTCCCCGCTGTGATCCACCAGTGCAAACAGTTTGATCGCTTTCGCGTTTAAGATCTCTTCAATCAATTCAACCGCGCGATCGACCGAATACCGGACCGGCATCGTGACTAATCCGTTTCCCGCAAGCACTGCCATCTGTGTTCTTTCCCTTTCAGCTCATATTCGGCGGCCCAAACTGCAATGTATGCAGTTCCTAAGCGGCAGAATCCGGATTTGCCACGAATCGATAACCAACGCCGCGCACCGTCAGCAGGTGACGCGGGGATGTCGGATCATCTTCGATGTATCGCCGCAGCCGCACGATAAAGTTATCGATCGGACGCGTGTCCGTGTCTTCCTGAAGACCCCAAACCTGTTCGATCATGGTCTTGCGCGAGACCACTTTCCCTTCATGTCGAATCAGGTACCGAAGGACATTAGCTTCCATCAGCGTGAGACGAAACTGCTGCCCACGAACCAACAACTCCAACGAATCGAACTTGACGGCTTTCTCGCCATCACCGCCAAAGGTGAAAGTGTCCTCATTCGGCGGAACGGAGTCTAAGCTCGGGCGCGATGCGGACAGCCAATCGCGGCGTCGGACCAGACCATGAATTCGTGCCAGCAAAATGTCCAGTTCAAACGGTTTTGGCAGATAGTCGTCTGCACCCGCCGCGAATCCGCGAAGGATATCGTCGGAACGGCTTCGCGCCGTCAACATGAGGGTAGGAACGAACTGGCCGCCGCGCCGGAGTTCGGACATAACGGCGAAACCGTCTTTGCCCGGCAACATGACATCCAGCACCACAACGTCAAACGATGACGGGCGAAGCCGCAAGATCTCGAGCGCCTCTTCGCCCGTGTCCGCTACTTGAACTTCGTAGCCTTCCGCCTCGAGATTGAAGCGCAATCCTTCAGCAAGGTGCGTCTCATCCTCCACTACAAGAACTTGTGTCATAGCCTCCGCCTCACCGCAATATCGGAAGCTGGAGCACAAACCGGCTTCCTCGCCCTGGCCCTTCGCTCTCGGCCCATGCCCGCCCTCCATGCCGCTTAGCAACCGAACGCACAATATAAAGTCCCAAGCCAGTGCCTTTTGTCCGAGTTGCCGAAGGCCCGGGCACCCGATAAAAGCGCTTGAAAATTCGTTTTAATTCTACCTTCGGAATCCCTACGCCGTTGTCTTTTACTGATAAAAGAACGTACTTGCCGTCCAGCATCTCGGTTTCAATCGCTACTTGAACGGACGTTCCGGAATACTTTACGGCATTGTCAATCAGGTTGGAAATCGCTGCCTGCAGTTCGTCCGAATCGCCCATGACTTCGAGCATCGGTATTGGCCCGCAGCGCAGCGCATCGGCATCCAGGTGATGATGAGTGCGCGCGCGCGCCACGCATTGCGCCACGACACCGGAAAGATCTATTGCGGATAAATTGACGATTCGGTTTGCCGGACTGACTCTTCCGGTGCGGAGCACCTGCTCGATCGTTGTCAGAAGGCGATCGCTATCCTCGAGCATGATCCGATAAAAATCGGTGCGCTTTTTATCATCGACCGAGCGCGTGAGCAGCGTCTCCAGGTAGAGACGAATGGATGCGACGGGAGTTTTCAGTTCGTGGGTAACAGCGTTGATGAACGCATCATGCTGCTCGTTGCGCCGGATTTCCCGTACCAGGAAAATCGTATTTAGAACAACTCCGCTGATGATCAAAGCCAGCAGCAGAATTCCCAAAAAGAGAAGGATTCCGGTACGCCAGTTAAGCAGGACCCAACCGATGTACAACAGCAGGCTGACCGAGATCAGCGCAACGCCGAGCGCTATGAAAAAGGCGATGGATTTCCGCCGGCCAGCGACGACCATGCAACCAGCTTAAGCCCGATCGAGGGTGCGGCTGGCACGACGCAAGTATTGCGCGTTGTTAAACAGCCTCGGGAGGTCAGGCCGCTTTGTCGTTGGGCAGAATTGATTCGCACCTTGCGACGCGGATCGATTTTGCAACGCCGAAGTATCGCAGAAATGTGATTTGAATCCAGGAGATGTCGAGTTCGTACCAGGCAAGGCCGTGGCGTGCTGAAGTTGGATGCGCGTGGTGGTTGTTGTGCCAGCCCTCTCCAAACGTAATCAGCGCCACCCACCAATTGTTTTTAGAGTCATCTCGCGTGGCAAACCGGCGGGAACCCCACATGTGCGTAGCCGAATTTACCAGCCATGTCGCATGCAGGCCGAACACAACGCGCAGGCAAACGCCCCAGAGCACTAATGGAAGGCCGCCAACAGCGAATAGAATGGCGGCAAGTCCGATCATCGGAAGCCAATGCCAGTTATTCAGCCAAATGTAAAAACGGTCCTTAGCCAGATCCGGAGCATATTTCGCCATCAGCCGAGTGTTGTTATGCTTTGCTTCGCCGAACAGTAGCCAGCCTACGTGAGCCCACCAGGCGCCATCGCGCGGTGAATGCGGATCGCCTTCCTGATCCGACTTCTGATGATGAATGCGGTGCGTAGCAACCCAGAAAATCGGGCCGCCCTCCAGCGTCAATGCGCCGCAGACCGCGAAAAAATACTCTAAAGCGCGCGGGACTTTGTAGGACCGGTGCGTGTGCAGCCGATGGTATCCCATGCTGATGCCGAGACCGGTCGTCATCCAATAAAGAAAAATGGATATAGCCAGAACCTTCCAGCTAAAAAAGAATAGGGCAGCGATGGCGCCGATATGAAAAAGCACCATCACGAGGGTCGTCGGCCAGTTCAATCGTTCGCGATCGGAAACCGTAAATAGTTGGTTGCTTTGCTCTAATTGCATCTGTGAAATTACAACGTAGCAAGCCGGAACGCTTTGTTTTGTAAGACTTGTGTAATTCCCGATTCCTTCCCGTTCCGGTGTGCACGTTTCTTCGCCTACACACGCCGGCTAGGTCGAATGTAGTACGTTTATCCCAGCAAAAGATGAGCAGCTCACGTTGAGACATCAAGGCTCAAACGCCCACTACCAAGTTGAACGCATTTCAAATTTGGTATTAAGCGTGCCTTCCGAAGAGCGCAGGTTTGTTCAATGACGATGCTCTTTGGGAGATCGAAAAGGCTACCGCAACTGTGATTTCACAAACATTCAATCATACGTCGAACAAGACAGCCGAGCCAATTACACTTTTGGCGTTGCATTCCGCTGCGGAGAGCGAGATTGCGTTCGCCAGATTATTTTTCACAGTAGCGAAAGACTCTTATAGAAGCGGCAAAAAGGAAGCTGGCGATCGCGCCCGGTCAGTCGCAAAGTCGGCTTGCAATGTACTCGATGAACTTCTCAAGGAAATTGAGCCAGCAGCGGAGCTGACTCTTTCCACGGATCTCCATGGTCTTAGAACGTCGTTGGACAGTCTTTAGCCACAGAGGGTATTGATACAATCCGCGTCGATGCGGAAACTCATCGCCGTCCTCCTGTTTGGTTTCGCGGCCGCGCTGCCGGGGCTTGCGCTGGATAAGACAGACGTCGAATATTCGCGTCCAAATGGTCAGCCTTTGCTCCTGGATATTCATATCCCGGACGGATCCGGGCCCTTTCCCTCAGCCATTCTGATCCACGGCGGCGGCTTTGACGGCGGCAGCAAGAGCACGAACGTCAAACCTTTGTTCAAGCCGTTGTCGGATAACGGATTTGCCTGGTTCAGCATCGATTATCGGCTTGCACCCGCCGCCAAGTTCCCCGAAGCGATTGCAGACGTGAATACGGCAATTGTCTGGGTGAAGTCTCACGCTGCTGAGTACCATGTCGATGTGTCCAGGATTGCAATTATCGGTGAATCAGCGGGCGGCTTGTTCGTGAACTATGCCGGAACTCACGACACACCGGAAACGAAGGTCGCGGCCGTTGTCGATTTTTACGGACCCGCGGACTACGGGAAATTAGCAATGCTCCGGCGCAGTCATCCGGAACAATTCGACATGGCAACCATCAATCGGCATGCGGCGAACGGCGGTGGCATTCATTTCTTCGGCGTGGAAGCGTTGGACGAGCCGGGGCTCGCAAAGCTGCATTCGCTGGCTCCCATTGCCGGGGTCCACAAAGGAATGCCACCGTTTCTCTGCATTCATAGCAATCGCGACGATCAGGTAGCCTATGCGCAGTCGACCGAGTTTTGCGAGGCTATCCGCGCAACCGGTGCGCTCTGCCAACTGATCACAATCGAAGGAGGCGGCCACGGAATGTCGCGCTGGACAGCTCCGGATATGCAGCGTTGGAAGCCTGAGATGATCGCCTGGCTGAAACAGACGCTCAACGTACAGTAGCTTTCAGTTGCATGTCTCATCCGGAACGACAGACAAAGCCGGACGGTTGGCGTCAACATCGCCTTCACAAACGGTCCGCAGGGGCGCAGCTTTTCTTCACGCTCGAGTGGTTTTGGGAATGGGTCATCTGGGCGCTCAACAACTGGCGATTTGTTGAAGTGCTGGAGCGGCTTGGCTCATTTTCCGTGTTGGTGGCCGTCGTCTTCTACTTCGCGGAAACCGGCAAACGCACGCGGGCCGAACATTACCAGGCTTGGCAGGTGATCAACACGGCGCAGGGCAAAGGCGGCAGCGGGGGACGCATCGAAGCGCTCCAGCAATTGAATAAGGATCGAGTGCCGCTAACCGGTGTCGATGCCAGCGGCGCATTTCTGCAGCGTGTGGATCTCGCCGATGCTCGTCTGCTGCGTTGTAACTTTTCCGGAGCCGACATGCGAGAAAGCCGCTTTGAACGCGCCGAGATGGCAAACTCCGATCTGAGTTCGGCCAATTTTCGGGGCGCAAACCTCTCCGGAGCCGATCTGCGTGGTTCTGCATTGCGCGACGCCGATTTCTCCGACGCGAATTTAGCTAATACCGATTTGACGGGAGTCGATTTAAGCCGGGCCGATTTGCGTCATACCGATCTCCGCGGTGTTCGCTGCTCTTTCTTGTCGGGCGCAAAGCTGGCGAACATCTACGGTGTCCAACACGCCTCCGCGGACTTATTGCGACGCCTTACCGCAGCCGGCGCAGTCGCTTTGGAGTCGGACGATGCCTGGGAGCGACTCGAAAAACCGAACAACTGAGCGTCGCTCCGGCACATCCGACAACGATATGCTGAAGACATGGCGCTTTCCAGGTTTGTCCTTGTCGAGCAGTCGTTTCCAAACCGCGAAATAACAGATATTCCCGCCCACATCCAGCGTGAGCTTTCACGGGAGGACTTCGTATCCCGTGTCCCAAAGGGCGCAAGGATTGCGATAGGTGTCGGCAGCCGCGGCATCAGCAATATCGCCACCATTTGTAAGGCCGTTGTTGATTTCTGGAAGCATCATGGGGCGAAGCCATTCATCATTCCCGTGATGGGCAGTCACGGAGCCGCCACCGCCGAAGGGCAAGCCGATCTTCTGATGAGCTACGGTGTTCATGAAGCCACCATGGGTGCGCCGGTCATCAGCACTCTCGAAGTGGAATCGATCGGCAAAACGCCGGAAGGGATCGAAGTTTTCATTGATAAAAGCGGCTACGATTCGGACGGCATCTTCCTGCTTCCGCGCGTAAAGTGGCATACCGATTTCGATGGAAAGCTCGAGAGCGGAATGTTCAAGATGATGGCAATCGGCTTGGGCAAGTTCGCCGGCGCACAGCAGTATCATGCGTTTGCCTACCGTCTGGGCTTGGAACAAGTGATCCGCTCCGCCGGGTCTAAGGTATTCGAAACCGGAAAGGTTCTGGGCGGCTTAGCTATTCAGGAAGGCCCGCATCATGAGAGTGCAGGCTTGGTGCCGGTGTCGTTTTCGAAGGGTCTTACGACAACGATTGCCCACGAAGAAAAGCTGCTGGCTGAAGTGAAATCCTGGGCGGCGCAGCTGCCGGTAAAAGAAGTGGATGTATTGATCGTGGACGAAATCGGCAAGAATATCAGCGGCGCCGGCATGGATACGAAGGTGGTCAATCGAAGCGTGATCGGCGAGTACAATCCGTGGCCGAATACGCCAAAGGTGCATCGCACATATGCACGGAGCCTGACAAAACTGAGCCATCACAGCGGCGTCGGCTTAGGAATGGCGGATGTCGTTCACGATCGGTTGGTAAACGACGTGGACTGGAAGCCAACCTATATCAATTCGCTGACCGCAACCACTCCGGCCGCAGTGCGCACACCCATTCATTTCCCAAGCGACCGCGAGTGTGTCATGCGGATCGCCGCGACAGTGGGCAAAACGGATCTCTCAACCGTGACATTCTGCCGCATTCGCAACACAATGGAACTGATCCAACTCGCGGTGAGCGAAAATCTTATTCCCGCGTTGTCGTCCGCAGCAACCGTCGTCTCGGAGCCGTTCGAACTCCAATATAATTCTGCCGGTGATTTCGTCGATTTCGAAGAACTGGCTCACGCTACCGGAGCGGTACGTGAATCCGTCAGCCATTAGCGGCGGATCGCAATAATAAGATCCTGCATGGAATGGATCTTTTTGTCAGAGATCCCGGTCCAATCGCCCGAGTAATTCCCGTCTATAAAAAAGCCGTGTTTTTCAAACATTTTCTCGACATCTAGACGCGGGAACGCTACGGCCTGTTCAGGGGCATGCAGGCTTACCTGCGCGTGCTGAGCAAAACGGTGTTTGAATTCGAGCGAAGTCTTTCCCTGGGACATCGCTCGCTCGGTGGTGCCGTCGAGGAGAAACCAGGTAGACAGAAACCGTCCTCCCGGTTTCAGCACGCGGCTTGTCTGCGACAGGTAGTTTTCTACCGCGTCCGGCAACATGTGTGTGAATAAAGATGTCGCGAGCGCGAAGGACGCGATCCCGTCCGCATACGGGAAAACGAACCGCTCCGCTTTCACCTTGCCGTGCGGGTTGTACGTCAGATTGAAGACGTCCGCATGTACGAAGTGAAAGTTCGCACGCCGTTCTGCGATATGCTTGCGGCACCATTCAATCGCAAATTCAATGATGTCGAAGCCGTAGTATTCGCCGCGATTCAAGTAATTGCTGAGCGCAAGCGCCGTGCGGCCGATACCGCAACCTATATCGATGACCACATCATCGGGCGTGAGCGAAGCATGCTGCCGGCAGAGATCAACCATGTTTTTGCCGAATGTGCGGAATGGTCCCGCACCGGAAATGTTCAGATGCCGGGGCGGGATTTCCGGATCAGTCTCGCCTTTGATTCGATCTCGCAAATCGAGAGCGTAATTCCTGAAGTAGGAGCTGCCCTGAATTCGAAGAGCACTTGGAAGTATCGAAAACGCAAAGCGTTGAAGCCTGGAAAAGACCACTTCCCGCAGGATAAACAATCGTGGCGAAAACGTACGCGACTCACCGCGTTGGTTAATGCGGCCGGACCGGAACGCGCCTTGGCGGCTGGTTGCCTGTCGCTGACGAAAGTACCAGGACTGCATTGGGGCAGTAGACTGTTAGAATTAGCGAAAACTGCGGTTCGCGTCCGCGTCGATCCGAACGCTTCCGAACGATAGATATTCCTGTGAACTGGTGCTTGAGCCTCCGATTCGGGAGGCCATTCAGGGGCACACAAAAGGGAGCACTACTAACATGAACCTGCTTCAACGTACATTTGGAGTTTTTATTCTCTCGCTTTTTCCTGCCTGCCTTATGGCACAGGACGCAACGGGAAGAATTGCCGGCGTCGTTACTGATCCGTCGGGCGGGGTGGTTCCATCCGCGTCAGTTACCGCCACACACGTAGAAACGAATATAAAAAAGATCACGACTACCGATGCGAAAGGCTTTTACGAAATACGCCAGCTACCGATTGGCAACTACAAGATTGCCGTAGAAGCTCCCGGTTTCAGTAAGGTTGAGTCCGCTGTTTCAGCACTGGACATCAATCAGACATTGCGCATCGATTTGTCCCTGCAGGTAGGCAATGTATCGGAGGTCGTGAACGTTGAATCGCAAGCCAGCACGGTCGAGACGGAAAACTCCACGGTTGGGGGCACCGTCACGGGTAAGGCGATTTTTGAATTGCCGCTAAACGGCCGCAACACCCTGGATCTGCTTCAGACTCAGCCTGGCGTCACGGTAACGAATCCGGATAGCGGCGCCGCCGGAGGTTATAGCATCGGAGGAGGGCGAACGGACTCCGTTACCTATTTATTGGACGGCAGCTTAAACAACGATCTTTTGGATAACAGCGTGGTGGTGAATCCAAATCCGGACGCCGTGGCCGAATTTCGCGTTATTGAAAACTCATATGGTGCAGAGTATGGGCGCAATGCCGGAGGCATCGTGAGCGTCGTCACCAAAGGCGGTTCGAACGAATTGCATGGCACCGCCTACGATTACGCACGCAACGACTACTTTGACGCCAATGACTTTTTCAATAATCAGCAAGGCCTGCCACGCTCCGTTCTGAAACGCCAGCAGTACGGCGGAACTATTGGCGGCCCGATCATCATTCCGCATGTTGTTAACGGCCGCAACAAGTTGTTTTTCTTCTTCTCATATCAGGGACAAAAGCAAACTCAGTTACAACTTGAAGGCAAAGTATCGACTTATACGCCGGCGCAGGCAAGCGGAGATTTCTCCGGCGATCCTAACGTCATCAGCTTTCTCCAAAGCAATCCTTACTACCAGTCCAATCCAGCTCTGGCAAGCCAGGGAATCATCGATCCTTCCAAGATCGATCCCGTCGCGCAGGCGTTTTTTAAGAACGGATTAATTCCGACCTCGGCGAGTGGGTTCCTGTTCCCCACTGCTTCTGCGATCGACAATGCGAACGAATATCTAGGACGATTTGACTTTACTGCCACGGACAGGGACACAATCTCAGGCACCTTTACCTCTCGTGATCAGAACGTATCGAGTCCATTCGGCTTCGCGAATGTGACCGGATACACTTCGACGACCTATAACCAGACGTATTCCGCTTCGTTGAGCTATACACACCTCTTTACTCCGACAGTCATCAACGAAGCGCGCATGACGGCGGTCCGTACTACTCCGAACGACCGCGTGCCGTCGACTGCAAGCAGCGCCATCGGTCCCGCGCAGCTCGGTATTAACATCACGCCGGATCAGGTAACGGGTCCACCGACATTGTGGTTCTACGGAACAAATCTATACACGGGGTTCGACTATGGCGGCCCGACGAACTTTGCCAACACCGTATACGCTTTCTATGACAACGTTTCGTGGAGCAAGGCTAGCCATAACTTAAAGTTCGGTTTCTATTTCTCGCCTTACCAGAACAATACGAACTATGACTACTTCGTAAATGGCGGGTACTTCTTCTACGGTCCCGGCAGTATTGGTTCGGGAACGGACCTCGCGGACTTTCTTCTCGGGCTGCCCGATAATTACTTCCAGGGACCGAAAGCGGTCAGCAATATCCGATCGAAACAATATGCCGGGTATGCCCAGGATGAGTGGCATGTTACGAAGCATTTCACGTTAAACCTTGGTATTCGCTACGAGTACTCTCAGCCGAAGTACGATACCGAGGGACGAAGCTCGTCGTTTGTTCCGGGAGATCAATCGACCCGGTTCATAAACGCTCCACGCGGAATCGTATACCCGGGCGACGCCGGAGCACCGCGTGGTGTAAACTTCCCCGACAAAAATGACTGGGCTCCCCGCTTTGGATTTGCCTGGGATGTCTTCGGCAATGCGAAAACGTCGATTCGCGGGGGATTCGGCGTCTTTTATGACGTGCTGAAAGGTGAAGATAACCTGCAGTTCAACGGCTCGCCACCGTTTTACGCGGAACCCAGCATCTACTTTGATCCGCTGAACGGCACCGAAAGTGGCCCGACCGGATACCTGTCAAATCCTTTCGGAACCAACAACACAGGAACGCCCAATGGCTTTCCGTCGAAGCCCCCTACCTCCGATGTGAGCTTCGCCCCATTTCTGCCACTCGGCAGTACCGGTAGCCTTTACCTGGTGGATCCGCATCTGCGAACGCCCTACGTCTATCAATACAGTCTGAACGTTCAACAACAGCTTTTTGCAGGGACGATTCTCGAGCTGGGGTATGTCGGCTACAATGCGCACAAGCTTACCGCGCTGATCGATGTGAATCCGTTTCCTCTGGGGTCAAATACGCGCATTTACAATTCCGATCCGAGTAACTCCGTTCTATCAAACTTACTTGAGTTTCAGGGGGTCACTCGCGCCACCTATGATTCCATGCAGGTAAATCTGAACAAAAGATATGGCAACACGAAAGTCGGCAGCATGTTCTTTACGTTCGCCTATACCTGGGGCCATCAAATCGACAATGTTTCCGGCTTTCGGCAACGAAATTATCAGGTGCCCTTCTATAACCAGAACTACTTCCGTGCTTCGGGCGATACGGACGTCCGTCAGACGTTGTCGATGTCGGGTGGGTGGGATCTCCCGTTCGACAAGATGTGGACCCGTGGTCCCCGCCTGCTGACAAAGGGCTGGAGTCTTTATCCGATCCTTACCTGGCGCACCGGCTTCCCGCTCGACATCACCGCGAATTTGCAAGCTACCAATACGGACCCAGGCCCAGCGGGGGACGGTGCACCGAACCTGGTGCGGGCTGACTTAGTGGCGCCAGTTGTTACTTATAATCCACGAAATAACCAGACGCTCAGCGGAAATTCCGGCAATTATTACTTCAGCCCGGGATCGTTTTCGAATGCGCGCTTAGTAGCGCTGGACAATCAGGCACAAACGGATGCGTCCGCTCTGGTGGGGCAGTTCACAGAAGGCTCTTTTCCGAGGAACGGCCTGCGCGGACCAGGCTTTATCGGTGTCGATGTCTCGCTCGCGAAGCACTTGTTCTTCTTCGGCGAGAAGCTCGACTCGGAATTGCGTTTGGACGCTTTCAATGTTTTCAATCACGCCAATTTCGGGAACCCCGATACCAACATTGACAGTTCGACTTTTGGGCAGGTCTCTACGACCATCGGGTCCAATGGCTCGACTGCCAACGGCCCGCGCATCGTGCAGATTGCGGTGCATTTGAGATTTTGAGCAACGGGAAGCTTGGGGCGGCCTGTGCGGCCGCCGCAGGCTCGCGCCTGCCCCACAACCTGATTACTTAAGCCGCGGATTCGCTTTCTTCGGCGGCGCTGAAGTAAGCGCAATCGGGATGATGGAACACGAGGGCGGATACGCTGGCCTCGGGTTCCATCATGAAGCCCTCCGTCAGGTGAACGCCGATATCTTCGGGTTTCAGTAATCGGAATAACTTGACCTGGTCTTCCAGGTTTGGGCACGCCGGATATCCGAAGCTGTAGCGCTTGCCCCGATAACGGGAGGTAAACCGGTCGTGCATGGTAGTCGATTCCGGATCCGGAAAGCCCCAATCCTCGCGTAAACGGCGATGTATATATTCAGCGCATGCTTCTGCCGTCTCAATCCCGAGGGCCTGCAACGCATGCGCCTTCAGGAACTCGCCGCGTTGTTTGGCGTGCGTCGACTGTTCAATCACGCCCTCGCCGGCAGTGACCACGAACATGGCAATGTGATCGCGGCGGCGGGTTCCGTTTTCGGCGAGGCCCGGCTCGAGAATGTAGTCGCTGAGACAAAGTCCGTCAGATTTCGCTTGCCGGCCGAACGAGAAACTTGCCATAGGCGAGGAAGCGTCCGGGGCAAACAGATGAATGCTATTGCCATCGCGCTCGGCTTCGAAAAATTGCCACACCGCGCGGACCTTCATCCAGCTCAGCGCGTCATGCTTGATCTCTTCTACCGCATGGAACAGTTCCAGCGCCTTTGGGTCGCGATCCGCCAACCCCTTTTCGAAGCCGCCGGTACGCTTATAGCCGAGATGACGCCCGAACAGCATGAACGGATTGATGTAGCTCCAGATCTCCGTCAGGTTCGGCAACGTACGCGCCCTGCGGTCCTGGTAGGGCGCCGCCGGAATCGTTATATCGGTGCGAACCTTCAGGCTGCGGCGATCGCTGGTGGGAACGACCACTTGCTCCCGGTATGCTCCATCCATGGGAACTTCATGGAATACGGAATTATTCAACACCTGTTCCCGCACTTCGGGATCCATGATGTTGTTCATCAGTTGCAAGCCGGTCATAGCGTCCTTGGCGTACAGCGTAGGCGCTTCATAGCTTGGCGCAATCTTGGTCTTAGTGAACTTTTCCGAAAGCGCGGCGCCGCCTACCAGCAGCGGTACCTGGATCCCGGCATCTTTCAAATCACCGGCAGTGGTTACCATCTGTTGAGCGCTCTTTACCAGCAAGCCCGATAATCCGATTGCGTCCGGTTGATGCTCGCGAAAGGCTTTGATTAACTCCTCGGAGGGAACTTTAATGCCGAGGTTCACGACCTCGTAGCCGTTGTTGCTGAGAATGATCTCGACAAGGTTCTTGCCGATATCATGTACGTCGCCCTTTACGGTAGCCAGAACAATGCGGCCCCTGGCGCTGGTCTCAGACTTCTCCATGAACTGTTCCAGGTGTGTCACGGATGCTTTCATCGCTTCCGCCGACTGCAGAACTTCAGCAACGATCAGTTCGTTGTTGTTGAATAGCCTGCCAACCTCCGACATTCCCGCCATCAAGGGGCCGTTGATGATCTCGAGAGGCGTCGCGCCTTCCGCCAACTTCAAAGTAAGGTCCGCGATCAAGCCATCTTTCGTGCCTTCAACGATGTAGTTTCCCAGCCGCTCATCGAGCGGCAGATCAGCCGGTTTCTTCTTTTCGCGCCTCGCCGCGCCACGGAAGTAATCGGAAACAGCGGCAATGTGGAACTGGTTGATGGCGATCTTTTCTTCCCGCGACTGCTTCCGCCAATCGGGATCTGCAGCAATGTGCGCGGGGGGCGTGTTCAGCAAGAGATCTTCCGCCAGCCGTTTTTCCTCGGCCGGGATAGAGGCAAATCGCTCCAGCTTTTCCGCGTTCACGATTGCCAGGTCGAGACCGGCTTTCGTGCAGTGATAGAGAAAGACGGAATTGACGATCTCGCGCGCGGCGGCAGGCAGTCCAAACGAGATGTTCGAAATGCCCAGCACCGTTTTCACATACGGGATCTGCTGCTTGATCAGGCGAATCGCCTCGATTGTTTCGACAGCGCCGCCGATGTAATTCTCGTCGCCCGTCGCGCAGGGGAATACCAGCGGATCGATGATGATATCTTCGGGCGGCGTATCGTATTTCTTCACCAGAATATCGACCGAGCGCTGCGCCACAGCCAGCTTCCGCTCCCGCGTGAAAGCCTGAGCCTGCACCGGATCTTCGTCAATGCAACCGACGACCAGCGCGGCGCCATAGCGGCGCGCCAGCGGGCAAACTCTTTCGAACTTCTCTTCGCCGTCTTCCAGATTGACGGAGTTGATGATACTTTTGCCCTGGCAATACGTCAGCGACAGTTCGATGGAGCGCGGATCCGTGGTATCGATCATTACCGGCGCTTTGATCTTTCGAATCAGCTTCTCGTAGAACAGCGGAATGTCGGTAAGCTCGTCACGTTCACTCGATTGCAGGCAGACATCAACGACATGGGCGCCGTTGCGAACCTGCCATCGGGCGATTTCGGTGGCTTCTTCCCACTTCTCCTCGGCGATCATCTTCTTAAAGAGACGCGACCCGATGACGTTGGTCCGCTCGCCGACAATCAAGGGCCGGTTGCTCTCCTCGGCCTCGATCATTTCGATACCGGAGAAGTAGGTGCGGTGGGTGGAGGTTCGCGGCGCTCGGGGCTTCTTGCCTTCCACCATGTGGGCGATCGCGCGGATATGATCCGGCCTTGTCCCGCAGCAGCCGCCGACAATGTTCAACCAGCCATGGTCGATGAAACGCTCTATTTGTGCCGCCAGCGTCTCCGGTGTTTCAAGATACTTTCCTTCTTCATCCGGCAAACCGGCGTTCGGATAACACGACACCCGGGTCGTGGCGAGTTCGTGCAGGGACCGGATGTGATCGGTCATGAATTCGGGACCGGTGGCACAATTCAGGCCGACAGACAGCAAATCGGCATGCGAAAGCGATGTGTACAGTGCATCGGCGGTTTGGCCCGCCAGCATCGTCCCCGTTGCCTCAATGGTTCCCGACACCATGGCCGGGATACGATAGCCGAGTTCGCGGCCCAACTTTTCTATGGCAACCAGACCGGCCTTAATATTTCGCGTATCCTGACAGGTTTCAAGCAGCAGGATGTCCGCGCCGCCGTCCAGGAGTCCCTTCGCCTGCTCGTAGTAGCTGTCCACCAAGTCGGGAAACGTTACTCCACCGGTGACGGTAATCGCCTTGGTCGTCGGGCCCATGGATCCGGCGACAAAGCGCAACGAGCCGGAAAACTCCGCCGCGGCCTGCCGCGCCAACCGCGCAGCCTCGAAATTCAAAGAATAGGCGCTGTCCTCGAGTCCATACTCCGCAAGAACAATTCGTGTGCTTCCGAAGCTATTCGTTTCGACGATGTCCGAACCGGCCTTATAGTAGGCGCGATGAACGTCTAAAATAACGTCCGGGCGCGTCAAGACGAGATTCTCGTTACAACCCTCCAGTGCCGGGCCGCCGAAATCCTGTGCCGTCAAGTGGCGGTCTTGGAGCATGGTACCCATGGCTCCGTCGAGCACGAGCACACGTGTCGATAGTGCGTCTTCCAGGGCCTGCCGGCGTTCCAGCCGGTCCCCGCTGATATTAGCTGTCATTCCGATGCGAAGTGCCTATCTTTTTGAGTGTAACGGGCGCCGAGGACCCCGTCACAAAACAATGTGCCAATGGGACTTATTGCAGCCCGATGGTATTTTTCAGAGCCTATCGGGTTTGTTCAGGAAGATTGTTGCTGAAGGTGCAGGCTGTTGTGAATGGCGTAGAGAGCGAGTTCCAGCCGGTCGGAGACCCCGAGCTTGTCGAAGACGTTGTGCAGATGATTCTTCACGGTCTGTTCCGTGATGAACATTTTTTCTGCGATCTCCTTGTTTTTGTACCCTTGCGCAATCAGCACGATGATTTCCCGCTCGCGCTGGCTGAGTTGCATCCGCTCCCGGTTTGGCTTACCGTTCAGCTGCGTCGCGTGCTGTTCGGTTGGCGGGGGCGCCGCAAACTGGCGAATGACCGCCGCCGTCGTTGTCGAATCCAGCCAGATCTCGCCGGCCTGCACTTTCGCGAGGCTCTTTTCGATCAGGTGAAGTGGGCCTTCTTTCGACAAAACGCCGGCACATCCCAGCTTCATTGCCTCGACGAATTCTTCTTTGTTCTCATTTGATGAGAACAGCAGCACTTTAGCGCGTGGCGCGCGGGTCTGGATGCCCCGAATTACAGTTAGACCGTCAACTCGCGGGAGCTTCAGATCCATCAGAACAATATCAGGGTCGAGGTGCACCGCCTTGTCGATGACTTCCATGCCATCGTTGGCATCACCGACAATCTGGATCATTGGCTGTACCCCGAGGACGGAGCGCAACCCCTCAATTACGATCGGCTGGGCATCGGCTATTAAAACGCGAATGGGTGATGAAATCATCGCTGAACCGGGGTGCAAATTCGTTGGTTCTCAGACCCGGACTCCGGATTGCCTAGAACTTCGATACTAAATCCCCAAGTACTACTATAGTGCCAGAAATTACAAATGTTCTACGAACGAACCGTAACCCGGCGGCTTTCTTGGTGCCTCTGAGGGATCTTATCGCCCTAGTCAACCTCAAACCTTAGACGATTTTACTCCCACATCCATTATCAAGGTATTCGGTGCCAGAAAAAACACCAGAGTGTCGGGGCGAAGTAGAAATGTCCTACTGGGAGCGAAGTAGGAATGTCCGGTTGGAGCCGGGCAGATTAGATTTCGATGTTAGTGTAGCTGAGCCGGGATGGAGTCGCGTCCGTTCTGGTGTTCAAGGCCGAGGCGACGG
>DATBDT010000087.1:0-2207 GCA_036269815.1 Bryobacteraceae bacterium | reverse complement strand
CCAGAAAAATAGAATTCTCAGAGTTTTATCTTTGAGACGGTTAGTCAGAAAAAAGATCGCCAGGAATATCAAGAACAGAATCGGAAATAACCCTGAGAGCAGGTTTTCGACCAATCCGCCGGCAACCGCGGCGAGTCCCGTCGCTTTTTCCTGACTGATGTAACGGAAAGTGGTCCAGAACATCGGCACGAACCTCGCCAGGATCATCGCGGCTAATGTACTGAGCGCTATTTTGATGTAAAGCACGATGGGTCGGTCTTCACTGGGCTGCAACAAGTCATTCATATCCGAACCTCTCACCAACTATCCATGGTCCCATCCAGCTTGCGGTTTACCGGCAGGTAAGCTCGCTGATAGGGATACTTCGCCGCCAGTTGCTCGTCAATATCAACGCCAATCCCGGGAGCTTCACCCGGGTGCATGAATCCATCTTTGAACGAATACGAATGAGGAAATACGCTGTCGGTTTCTGCCGTGTGCGGCATATATTCCTGGATCCCGAAGTTATGCACGCTCAAGTCAAAGTGTAGCGCCGCCCCCATGCACACCGGGCTCAGGTCGGTGGCTCCATGGCATCCGGTACGTACCTGATACAGCTCAGCTAGACTGGCAATCTTGCGCAAATGCGTAATTCCACCGGCACGAACAACGGTCGTGCGGATGTAATCGATCAACTGCTCTTCTATTAACTGCTGGCAATCGAAGATTGTGTTAAACACTTCACCCACGGCCAGCGGCGTCGTGGTGTGCTGGCGAATCAAGCGAAAACTCTCCTGCAATTCCGCTGGCGTAGGATCCTCCAGCCAGAACAGATGGAACGGTTCAAGCTCTTTGCCAAGACGTCCGGCTTCAATCGGCGTCAGCCGATGATGTGCGTCGTGCAGCATATGGACTTCCGGGCCGAACTCCTTGCGCAGTCGCTCAAAAAGCTGTGGCACAAAACGCAGGTAGTGTTCTGTTGACCATTGATTTTCCGGCGGCGCATTTTTTTCCGCAGGCTCGTACGCCATGGCGCCGTGGCTGATTCCATAAGTGCTGTTCAGACCGGGAATGCCTGATTGTGCACGCACGGCTTTGTAGCCGAGGCTCAGAAAATGTCCGAACGATCCGAGAGTCTTCTCGATGTCGTCGCCGCTGGCGTGCCCGTACACCATCACCGCCTCCCGCGACGCCCCGCCGAGCAACTGATAGAGCGGCACGTTCGTACTCTTGGCCTTGATGTCCCACAGCGCCACGTCAACTGCCGAGATCGCGCTCATAGTCACCGGTCCACGCCGCCAATAGGCGCCTTTGTACAGATACTGCCAGGTGTCTTCGATCCTCCGCGCATCGCGGCCGATCAGCAGCGGCACAAGGTGATCTGTCAGGTAGCTGGCTACCGCGAGTTCGCGGCCGTTTAAGGTGGCGTCGCCCAGGCCGGTGATTCCGTCTTCTGTAGTTACCTTCAGCGTCACGAAATTACGACCGGGCGAGCAGACGATCACTTTGGCGTCAACAATTTTCATTCTTCAGCCTTGCGGGGTATGAGAGTTGAGGGAAGCTAATCTAACACTTGGGAGCGGGGCGCCGGAAGAGCCTGCTGATTTCGCAGGGACCGCATCCCCATAATTTTCGAAAAGTTATCGGCGGGGGCCGGAGCGCGCCGCGGCCCGGTGCGCTCCGAGCGGAATCGAAGCCAAATCTACCCAACGGTTGTCACCGCCTTCGCGCACAAAAGTCAGGTCCCGGACTTCAATGCAGCGGCTGCCCTCGTATTCCGCCCAGCGTGTGCGTGCCATCCGGTAAGCATGCTGCGCCTGGTCTTCGGCGCCCATTTTTACGATGGTCAAATGCGGCATGTACGGCCACTGTTCGCTGGTCGCAAGTCCGTTCACGTTCAGCAGATCGTGCAACTCGCGCATGCGGTACGCAGCATGAGCAACGCGGACAAAAACCGTGGGAGTAACAGGAATGAAAGTCTCTATTTCGCCAAGTGAAACTTCGAACGGTTCAACCTCATGGCAGAGTTTTTCGAGCGTTTCCATCGCTTGCGTTTCTGATCCTTGAAGACAGCGCGGCGGAAGTAGTGTGACGTGGGCCGCCAGATGAGGCAGTTCGGGATGGAGTTCCTTGCGCAGGTGTTCGACGAACTCTCCAACCTGGTTCTTCACGTATGCCACAAGGGCGTAACGCTGCGGGGCCATGACCAACAGGCATTATAAACACTG
>DATBDT010000048.1:0-2830 GCA_036269815.1 Bryobacteraceae bacterium | reverse complement strand
CTTTCGACGAGTGAATTGCAAATTCGAGAACATCCAGCATCCAGGCCGCAGTGACCGGCCGGCGGTCCAGTTCGCAGCTGGTGGCGGACGTAGGCTCCACAAAAATAGGATGCCAGAGCGCCGCGCAGGCAGCGGGTCGGCCCCGCCAGATTTACTGTTGACATAAACTACAGATGTAGTAGACTTACAAACAGCTGTAGGAGTATGACTCAAACAAAACTGACCAAGCTGGAGTTTCAGATTATGGAAGTTCTCTGGACACGCGGGGAGTCTTCGATTCGCGAGATTCAGGAGAGTTTTCCCGGAAAGCGGCGGCCGGCTTACACGACGATTCAGACGACGGTTTACCGGCTTGAGACGAAAGGCGCGGTACAGCGTACGAAGAAGGTCGGCAATTTTCATCTATTTGCGGCTGCCGTGTCGCGGAGTGCGGCGCAGCGGCGGCTGATCGACGATCTGCTGGCGCTTTTCGGCGGGCGGAGCCAGCCGGTAATGGCGCATCTGATTGAGTCAGGGAAATTGACCCTCGAGGACGTAAAAGAAGCGGAGAAGACGCTGCGAAAACTGGAAGCAAAGGAGAAATCGCAATGAGACTGCATGACGTAATTCCGGCAAATCTGTTTTGGCCGCTGGCGAACCATCTTTGGCAAAGTACGTTGTTTGCCGTGTTGATCGCGATGCTGGCGTTCGCGCTTAGAAATAACGGCGCTCAGGCGCGCTTTGGACTTTGGTTTGCGGCATCGCTCAAATTCCTACTACCCTTCTCCTTATTGATCGCGGCCGGCAGCCATTTGCAATGGACGAAGACTGTCCCGATCGCGCCGCATGGGATTTCAGCAACGGTGCAGCAGTTCAGCCAACCGTTCAACGATCCGCTTCTTGTTGCGACAAGAGGTTCGGCTACTGCGGCGAACCATGCCGCTGGAGGGTGGGCGATTGCTTTGGCCGCCATATGGGGCTGCGGCGTATTGCTAGTGCTGATGCGATGGCTTCGACAATGGTTAGTCCTAAGTGCGGCCGTTCGTGCGGGAACACCGGTACCGCTTTCCGCGCCCATCCGTGTAGTAACTACACCGTGCCGGCTCGAGCCCGGCGTTTTCGGAATTGTTCGTCCGGTTCTCCTGCTGCCTTCAGGCATCGCGGATCATCTAGCACCGGCGCAGCTAGCGGCCATAGTGGCGCATGAACTTTGCCATGTCCGCCGCCGCGACAATCTGACAGCGGCTTTTCACATGCTGATCGAAGCGATTTTCTGGTTTCATCCGCTGGTGTGGTGGATCGGTTCGCGGTTGCTCGAAGAACGTGAACGCGCGTGCGATGAAGAGGTACTTCGGCTGGGAAATCAACCGCGCGTTTATGCGGAGAGCATTTTGAAGACCTGCCAGTTCTACCTTGAGTCGCCGCTGGCTTGCATGTCGGGCGTTACGGGCTCCGATCTTAAAAAACGTGTGGTTCGCATTATGAGTCAAAGCATGGCCGGACGGCTGAACAACGGCAAAAAACTCCTCTTGGCCGCAGCCGCGCTTGCTTCCGTGTGTTTACCAATCGTGCTCGGGTTATCGAGCGCTCCCAGGATCAGTGCGCAGACGCAGGGCGCGAACGGAGCAGCGTTCGAAACGGTCTCTATTAAGCCGAGCGATGCGATGGGCAGGAATGTGATGTTTGGCATTCGTCCCGGCGGCTGGTTCAGCGCGAAGGGAGTGACGTTGCGGATGCTGGTGGAAGAGGCATACGGCGTGAAGGATTCGCAAGTATCCGGCCTGCCGGATTGGGCGGACTCGGATCACTACGACGTTGAAGGCAAGCCCGACGAATCCGTCAGCAGCACCTTGAGTAAACTTTCGCCCGACGAGAACAAGGTGCAGATGATGCGCATGCTGCAGGCGATGCTGGCAGATCGATTCCAATTGTCGCTTGGCCATGAGACGAAGGAACTGCCTGTGTATGTCTTGCAGGTGGGCAAGAATGGACCCAAATTCCACGAAGCGGCAAACGCGCCGCCGGCGCAAAGTATGCCGAGTGAAGAAGGCCAAATGAGTGAAGAAGGCCAAATAATGACGAGCGCTGCGCCAATGCAGCGCCGCCAAGGTATTTTCATGGCCGGCCGCGGAAATCTTACATTGAGCGGCGCAGACCTTAAAATGTTCGCCAATGTACTTTCGCGCATGGCCGGGCGTGTTGTGATCGATAAAACGGGCCTGACGGGTAAATATGACTTGAATCTCCAATGGACACCGGAAGACGGCGAAGGACCGATGCTTCGCGGCGGTGCTCCAAATGGCCCTGCCGGCACTTCAAATGGCCCTGCGGGGCTGGGGGGAACTCCGGACGCGTCAGGCGCATCACTTTCGACGGCGCTTCAGGAACAACTGGGCCTAACCATGGAATCGCAGAAAGCCCCGGTGGACATTCTGGTGATCCAGTCTGTGGAGAAGCCGTCGCAGAATTAGCAGGAGCGACGAACAGAATTCATTTGAGAGAACAGTTTCGGGTACTGTCGGGGCGAAGTAGAAATGTCCTACTGGGAGCGAAGTAGGAATGTCCGGTTGGAGCCGGGCAGATTAGATTTCGATGTTAGTGTAGCTGAGCCGGGATGGAGTCGCGTCCGGTCTGGTGTTCAAGGCCGAGGCGACGGACTGGCTCCGCTGTGATCGGCAGCAACCCTCTGGCTTAGGTCAGAGGGTTTTTTGTTATGGGGATCGCGGCGGTGAAGCTTTTGAGCGGAGGCCTTGAACTTGTAAACGCGAAGTCCGCCGGGCGGTTTTGCCCGGCGATCCGCATCGGTTTTCAGCTGCTCGAGTTAGACGTGCGAATGCTTTTCCAGACGGCC
>DATBDT010000034.1:0-63686 GCA_036269815.1 Bryobacteraceae bacterium | reverse complement strand
CGCTCGCCGCATGCAGCACCTTCAGCCGATCCCGCTCTTTCTGCCCCATCTCGAACCTGTCCTCTTCCATCCAGGCCCGAGTCTGTCAATAGGACTTTTCTACTTCGCTCGCTTAGGACATTTTTACTTCGCTGCGACACGTGGCGATCAACGGCACGACGGTCCTGCAGAACTTCGATATCATTGCGGCTGCCGGCGCGGCGAACAAGGCCATCGTCGAGCAGTTCAACGCGACGGCGGATGCGACTGGGCAGATCGTCATTCATTTCCTCAACGGAAGCGCCAACTACGCCAAGATCAGTGGCATCGAAGTGATTCCTGGAGCGACTGCTACGCCCACCTCGGTGCAAATCGATTCCGGCGGTTTCGCAGCAGGGACGTTCGTTACGGATACCTATTTCTCGGGTGGCGTGACCGCTGCATCGACGAACACGATCGACACGTCCGGCGTCACAAACCCGGCGCCGCAAGCCGTGTACCAGTCGGAACGCTATGGAGCATTCACCTATACGGTTCCGAATCTGGCTGCCGAAAGTCAGTACGTAGTGCGGCTTCACTTTGCCGAGTTCCACTACACGACGAGCGGCAAACGGATCTTCAACGTAGCGATCAACGGCACAACCGTACTACAGAACTTCGATATCGTTGCGGCGGCGGGGGCGGCGAACAAGGCCGTCGTCCGGCAGTTCACCGTTACGGCAGACGCGAGTGGCCAGATCGTGATCACATTCATGAACGGAAGCGCCGATTATGCCAAGATCAGCGGCATCGAAGTGAAATAACCGCGACGGTTTCTGCTGCGCGAAGAAAGTCCATCCCGGCCGGTGCTGTTTTGTAAAAGCACCTCCGTTGTGTGGCTCGCAGCTCAGCGCCATTGGCAGCGCGCAGCTAACCAACCCCCGCAGGCACGGCAAGGTTCGCATTAAAACCGTTAGACGGACAGGTGTAATCAAGCGGGGGCAACGACGTAGCCCAGTTCTGAAGCCCCCTGGCGATTCCCGTCGATGGCACTAACTACCCTCACGCGACGTGCGTAAAAGAAGTACCATATCGACAACCTATGTCTCTACTGATTGCGCTTTTGGTAGTTATAGCAGTCTTGGTCCGGATCGTCTGGGCGTACAGTCGCAGCCTGGATGACAGCAGGCCGAGTGCCCAGGACGGACTCTCTCGGCGCGAAAGCCAAGACACTGATTTTGCGATGGAGATACTAACAGCTTCTGATGACGGCAATCGCCCTGACAGAGGACATCATACCTACGATCACTACACTTCCCACCACGGGAGCATACAATCCGACGTAGATCACTCTGAAAGTGGCCACGACGGTGGCCATGGCTTTTGAGGGCATCACTGATGATCCTGGCTACACAACATGAGTGTGCTGGGTCAAGGCTCTAACTGGCTAACTCAACCTGATTACAAACGGCTCTACTGCCCAGTGTTCTGGGGGTGGCAGGACTTCCGCTCTTTGGCTTGTCGCAAAAGTCCCTGTACATCGTCCTAAGCTGCACCCCGATTCCCGCCAATCGATCTCGCCACAGTGGAGAGGCTCATCTTGGTCTTAGCGGCCATCTGACGTAGCGAAGAGCCTAGCTCCTGCAAAGCTCCAGCCGTAGATGATTCATGTCCTATTCTTCTGAATTGCAGTCGCAATGCATTGTCGAGCGATCGTGATCCACTCGGGTTTATCACTGCACGGGACGTGATGTCTGATGCCGACCGATCTTCCTCTAGGGCAGGGCAGCAAAAGGCTTGAGAACATCCTTCTAGAATTGCTTAGCGATGTACCGAGTACGTGATTGACCCGACCCCGTCTGTCACACGATCGCGAACTAGTATTCTCAAGGTCGCAGTGGCGGCACGCGGTGATACAGTTTTGAAAAGCACTACAGCGTGATCGCGGACAATACTGTCGTAGGCTTCCTTTGTAAGATTGAGATCGACCACCTGATGTGCCGTGTTGGTCGCGACACCTTTGTCGTCCCTTTCGGCCGCCACCACATCCAGATGACCCCTCCATCGCTCCTTTTCCTGCTGGATCGTTATTCCAGAGCTATCTGCGCGAATTGCTAAATCGATAGCGTCGAGAGCCGGGTACCGCTCCTATTGGTCGTGACCTTGATGGTGTGAAATGAATTGGCGACCCGTACCGCGTGGGAATAGAATCCCAGCGTGTAGCTCGCCTGGGCGTCATTCATGGCGCTCAACACCGCTGATTTCAGATCGTTGGTGCCATAGAACACCTTTCCACCAGTCCGGTCTGAGATTATCTGCAGCGTGTCAATAAACCTAGGGCAGGGCGAAAACCATCACCAGTCGGCTGGTCAGCAGGAACACAGCCGCTCGCTCGCCAGATCGCATCTGCTCAAGGAACCTAATGAGCTGTCCGCGAACTTGGGATTGATCGTTGAAGTCCGTGTTTAGTGCATCGATCAGTATCGCTGTGGCGTTAGCCTGTCCACTCTGCGCCCCCAGTCGATTCGAGACAACATCCGGGCGCGGGTCGCCCAACGCTTCCAGTCGGCGCGATGCGTCCACGGCGAAAACCGCAATACTGGCTTCAACACTGTTGTCGAATACACGAAAGTCGGATTGAGTCAGACCCAGGACAGCGTTGCCCTTTTTATCCTGCGCAACGACGTGAATCTCGACGAAGTTTGTCGTGACACGAGTAAGGGGCACCTGTTCTTGCGCCGCTGCAAGCGCACAACAAAGCGCGAGAATGAGCGTCCACCGGGTCAGCTTCGTCAGTCCACATTTTACCGCTTCGACTCGGCTAGCTGGCCGAAATATGCACCGCTCGCTGCTGAAGCTCTGCGTAAGCAGCCAAGTAATAGCGGAGTGGCCATGCGGCGTGCTCTGCAGGACGATGAATGCGGCAGCAACCGATTCAGTCAACTGCTTCAATCGACGATCCCGCATTTTCGCCGGGCGAAGTAGATGAGCGACAAAGAGCCGATCAGGAGGATAGCCGGCCCAGGTTCCGGCGTGGAGCTTGTAACCACTACATTATCGACCAGTGCTCCCCCTGTGGAACCAGGGGCATCGTTGCTCGTGAAGACAATCCGAGCACTGGTGGGCGAGGCAACAGTGAAGTCGACAATAACAACATTTTGATCGAAGGGGCTTGTATTGAAGGTCTTGTTGTAGAAGGAACCGAACGTAACCGTCGAGGCGCCCCCGCCGCCCACGCGCTCATTGCCGAAAAGGTCAAATGCCAGAGTGTATTTTCCCGGCGCTAATGAGATCGGCGTACTGGTGATTTGACCCGCCGTATTTCCGTCCAAATCAATACAGGTTCCGGTCTCCGGCGGTGTGTCACAGAGTTCCGGACCCGCAATAGGCCCGACCACATTCACGTTTCCGCTTGTGACATAGAAAGTTCCGGTAGCGCTGGAATCCACGGCACCCGAAGCGATATCAAACAGCACGCCGGGGTTGGTGTCGAAATTATCGGAAAAGATAGTCCCTGCGCGACCGGCGGAGGGGACCAAAAGAGAGAGCGCCGCAAATGTAAGAAGAACTCGTGTCATAGACAGCGAACCTCCATGCCAATTTGGGCCAGTATACTCTTTTGAATCCTACTCTGCTGGTGTATGCCTACAAGCTGGCATCAACCGCGCAGGAACTACGCGCGGCGCGATCCCCCAGCGAAGCGTTGGACACAGATTGTTTACATTACACCGCCAAGTCCTGCTCGCACTCGGGACGGCGGACCGCATGCGATATGCAGCCAGGCACAAGAATCCTATTGCCAGCAAGGCTACTGGAGCGGGTTCCGGAGTCGTATTGAGCGTTCCAAATCCGGATAACTGCTCTCCGCCGCCCTCTGCAACGCCAGTACCGGTGAGCGTACCGTTATACCCGACAAACGCCCCAGTTCCGCCTGTAACCTTCTGACCCTCATCAAGAGAAAAGATTCCAACAACGAACGACTCGGCCGTGCCATGAAGGCTGCCGAAAAGCGTACCATTTGCGAATGTCATTGCGAACGTTCCATCAAAAGCGACAATCGAATCTCCGTTACTAGAGATCGTCGAAACGAAGTTAAACTCTCTTTCACTCCAGGCCATGCTCCCAAGCGGATCAACCGATCCGCTGCCAGTGAAAACCAGTGCGTCGCCACGGTCAGATTCAGGAGCATTGAGGGTATAGGTCGCAGAGATTATGGCCGCTTGCGCGCTAACGCCTTCGCAGAAACACAGGGTGGCAAACGCACAGCCGACCGTTCGTAAACAGAATCGTAAGTCCATGTGTTTGCCTCCTTGTGTGCGCCGCCACGATATCATGCTTTCGCACCGTCCCGCATTTGCAGAAGCTCTGTTCCTGAGCTTTAGACGATGCTGGTGCACCGTGATCTGGTTCGCTAGGACGGCGTTGGGAATACTCGGCTAGCCCTGCTGTTCAACGGTTCCTCTAAGCGCGGAACAGGCTCTGCCGGATGCTTCCAAACTTCGCAGAATTTGCTCGTAAGCAGTTGATTCTAAATGGCGGTGAGGGTGGGATTCGAACCCACGGAACCCGTAAAGGTTCAACGGTTTTCGAGACCGCCCGATTCAACCGCTCTCGCACCTCACCGTCTCTCTACCTTAACATTGCGCCAACAGTATGCCTCCCCAATCCGGCGCCGTTTCGCCGCCTTTTCCAAACTCGTAATTGGATGTTCTACTCTTTAGAGCGGAGGTCTCGCCGGCGGCGGTTCACTTGGCTCATTCACCTGATGAATTCTTAAACAAAAACGTGCTCGTTACCGGCGCCGGCCGTGGCATAGGCAAAAGACTCGCCCTGGGTTTTGCCAGACGTGGAGCACGCGTTGCACTGGTTGGTCGCAGCAAGGCCGAGATCGATCTCGCGCACATCGAAATTGAACAAAATGGCGGTAATGCCTTGCGTCTGCGCGCCGATGTTACCGATCCCGAACAACTGACGGCCGCGTTCGATCGTGCGCATGTTGTCCTCGGCAGTCCCATCGACATTTTGATCTGCGCCGCGGGTACGCCCGGCCCGCTTACGAACTTTGTCACCGCTCCCATGGACTCCTGGAAGGAAGCCATCGAAATCAACTTACTCGGCGTGGCCCATGCCTGTCGCGCGGCGGTGCCTTCCATGGTGGCGCGCCGCTCCGGCAAGATTCTGGTTTTGGCCTGCGATAGCGATACAGCCCCCAAGTTCGGCTTCTCTGCGTACGAGACCTCAAAAACGGCCGTGGTCCGCTTTGTCGAATCGCTTGCCGCCGAACTCGTCGAACAGAACGTTCAGATCAACTGCCTGGATCCGGGTCCCGCGTATACCAACTTGACCGATGAAATCATCCGCGCCGAGCATCGCCTGGAACCCGCCGTTATCGCCGCTGCCAAGGAAACGCGGCGCACCGGGGGAGTCTCACCCGATCTCCAGTTGGAGCACGCCCTGTTTCTCCTATCGGAGCGTTCCAATCACATCAGCGGGAAACTCTTCCATGTCACCGACGATTTGCGCAAGCTGCGCAACGTCGCCCTGCGCGCCGATTCGTTCACTCTTCGACGTGTTACTAAGTAAATCTATTTGGTGGAAAACTTATACACCGTCGTGCTTGCGAACTTTTCGCCGGGCTTAAGCTCTGTCGACGGAAAGTTGGGATGGTTCGGCGAATCCGGGAAATGCTGTGTCTCGAGACATAGCGCCGAGCGGAACTTATATACGCCGCCGATTCCCGTTACCGTCCCGTTCAGGAAATTGCCAGTATAAAACTGTACGCCTGGCTGATCCGTCGAGACCTCAAGGACGCGCCCCGATTTCGAATCCTCGACACGCGCTGCCAGTTGCAGACCGTCTCCCGACCGGTTCAAGACAAAATTCTGGTCATAGCCGTTGGCGAATTTCAGCTGCTGATTATTGTCGTTGATCCGTGCTCCAATCTTGGTCATTTTTTGAAAGTCGAACGGAGTTCCCGCTACGGGTGCAATCTCACCTGTTGGAATCAGATCCTTCGTTACAGGCGTGTAGTGGTCCGCTGGAATCTGGATCGAATCGTCCAGAATTGTTCCACTCCCCGGACCCGACAAGTTGAAGTAAGAATGGTTGGCGAGATTCAGGACCGTGTTCTTATCCGTCGTAGCCGTGTACTCGACTTTTAGTTCGTTGCTGTCGCTCCAACTGAACCGCACCGTCACATCCAGGTTCCCGGGAAATCCTTCTTCGCCATCGGGACTCACCCGGTGAAGTGTAAGCGATGGGTTGCCTGCTGAAGGAACGCTCGTCGCGTCCCACACTCGTTTGTCAAAACCACGCGTACCGCCGTGAAGCGTGTTGCCATTTTCATTTTGGGGAATGTTGAAGGTCTTTCCGTCAAGCTTGAATGTTCCATGTCCAATCCGGTTCGCGTAGCGTCCGATCGTCGCTCCAAAGTAGGACGTGTTGTTCTTCGCTGTATAGCCAGATAGCTGGGTAAATCCAAGCACGACATCCCCAAACTTGCCCGATCCATCCTTCACGTTGATGAACGCGATCGTTCCGCCATAATTCGTGATCCTGACCTCCGCGCCTGAGGAATTCTTCAATGTATAAAGGAAGACCGCTTTCCCATCGAATTGGCCCCAGGGCTGGACAAACGCGGACTTCTGGGCGCTGCAGATGCCGGCGGCCACGCAGGCAAGCGACACGGCACAACTGAGTGTTCGAATCATAGTTTTCTGAGTGTACTTTATTTCAACGTGAACGTATGATGGAACACGTCAACCGATACTTCCGGGTGGTGGCGATCGCCACCCAGTTTCAACGGAACTTCGAACCCTGCGCCATTCTTCTTAAACAGCGGATCCAGCGGTTTCAACAGCAGTGCTTTCCACCCCGATTGCGTGTCGGAAAGAGTTGCTTGCATTCGAAACACTCCCGCCATATCGATGCTTTGCGTGCGTAGATTATAATCGCCGGCGAGCCGGATCGTCGCGCCTGGAACCTCGAACGAAAGGTGCGAAAAAGAAGCCACGCCCCGATCCAGGCGGAACGTTCCCAGTAAATTGGAAGCCACCTCCTGCCGCGGCAACTCTGCCTGCTCGTCCTTCGAAATACCTCGGGCGCGATCGCTTAAAGTGTCCAGATTCTGAGCCACTTTCGGACTCGTGAAATGGGCTGACAAAATCTTGAATTTGCCATCCAGCTCCAGTTTGTCAAGCACATCTTCCTGGCCAGGCGGAATGACAATCTTGCTGCGAAAATCCACCGCGCCCGTCAGGATAGGCTGCTTATCTCCCATCACGAGCGTCAGGATGTCTTCCATTCGTGCGTTCCTGGTCGTCGCGTCCAGATCCACAGTTTTTGCCTTCTGCCCGTTCAACTTGACAATCCCACCCCTGCAGATGAACTCCGAACTAAGAAACGAGGCATCTACCGGTTCCAGCACCGTCTCGCCATCGGTCCCGTTTACGGTGGAATGAAATTTCGTCTTGAGGTGAACCGGCGCGCCGCCCCGCTTCAAAGCAAAATTCGGCGTGTCCGTTGTCCCGTCCACCTCAATATGTTCCAGAACTCCGTTATACGATCCAGTGGAGGACAGCATCCCGCTGATGCCCTTAAACACGCTGAGGTCGGCGTCGGTGAATGTATATTTGCCCCCGACCGGCGTCGTTCGTGGTTCATCCTTTTGCCAAGGGCCGAACGTGCCGTTCGAATTAATCAGCCCGGGCGGTTTCGCATTCACCAACTGAGCCCGAAACGTCATCCGCGTGTCCGCCGAGGCCGAGTACAAAGTCAGCCGTTGAATCTCATACTGCAGCGGATCCTTCCCCGCCTTCTTCGGTTCGATCTCCAGCAGCGTTCCATCGGCCACAATCTTTTCGATCTCGATGCGGAGCGTCGTGTTATCGGCCCCCGGCTGCTCAGTGCCGGTGCCCATTACCTCTTTGGCAGCTCCATGGGGCGGGATATGGATTTGCAAGCCCTCCAGATTGACCTCGCTCACTTTGTCACGCTGCCAAAACAGATCGGAGATGCTCGCATCAGCCGAAAACCGCCGGATAGCAATCAATGGGTGATCGGCTGGCCAGTTGCGATAGGCAATGGTCAAGCCCTCGCCCGTAATAGAAGGGTGGGGGAAAATCTCCAAATCCAGTGACTTCAGTTGAACATTAGCATCGAACCTGTCCTGCAATGCCCGGATCACGCGCTGGCGCGCTTTGGGGCCCAACCCGTGCACATAGACGTTGACGCCGATCGCCGCGACGATCAAAAGCACCACCAGCCCAGCCGCTACGTAGAGGAAGGTTCGGTTCTTCGAATTCACCAGTTCATAATTTCAGACGCGGTTTTTCGAATTAGGCACCGCCTTTTTTGATTCAGCGGGTCTTAGATTCGGACTGGGTTTGCCGTTAGCTGTTCCAGCAAAGCCGCCGCCGCACCTTGGCTCGCGACTTTTTTGGAAGTTCCGGCACCCCTTGCCGAATAGTGGCTGCCTATCCGCCCTTCAACGACAAACACTCTCGCGTGCTCTGGTCCCTCGGACGCAACAATCAGGTAACTGGGAGCAGGAAGACCCAGCGCCTGCGCCCGCTCCTGGAGAAGGCTCTTGTGGTTGGGGACCTCGATGGTTGCCAGATCCTCTGCCCCCTCGAGTGGCTGCAGAATCTTGGCCCGTATAAATGGTTTCGCCGCCTCCATTCCGCCGTCGAGATAAATGGCGGCGATTACCGCCTCTAGAGCATTTGCCAAAAGAGCCTTTCGTTCGCGTCCGCCATTCTTGTCTTCCCCTTTTCCCAACAGCAGGTATTGTCCAAGCCCCACCTGGAGGGCACAAGCGTAAAGGTGGTCCGCGCTCACCAGATGAGCCTTGAGCCGCGATAACACTCCTTCGCGCGCCGCAGGGTTGCGCGCCACCAGAGCTTCACTCGCAACGAAACCAAGAATCGCATCCCCCAGAAACTCGAGCCGCTCATTGTCGCGAGGCTCCACCCGCGGTGTGCTTTCAGCGACGTAGGAGCGGTGAGTCAGAGCATGAGTCAAGTATTGGCGATCCCGAAACCGATACCCGAGCGCCGTCTCGAAAGCCTCGAAACCTGTAGCCTCGGACTCGCTGGCTTGGCCCATTGATTACTTGGCGGATGATTTAAGTGTGGTCGCCTGCTGCTTTGCCTTCTCTGCCGTCTCTTTTACCGCAGGAGTAGACGCCGGATTGTCCAGCGCCTTTTGCGCCGCCGCGATCGCGTCGTCGTACTGTTTGTTCTCCATATACGACCGCAGCAGCCGCGTCAGGAAGAAATTGTTCGTCGGGTCGCTTTGCACAGCCAGGTTGAAGTTCTTTTGCGCGTCCGCATAATTCTTCTTCACATCGGCTGCAACCCCGAGCGCGTAGTAGGCGCGATTGGTAAGGTCTTGCTTCATCGCCGGCCACTGCGAAGGATCCATCGGCAGATTCGCAGGCGGCGCGGTTGCATTCTGTAAGACGTTAAGCGCCTGATGCGCATAATCGTTTACTTTTTGTACGCTTTGATCTTTATCGAGATCGTTCTCGCGAATATGATCCGCCATGGCATCCGCCAACTGAACGCGGGCAAATACGTCATTCGGATTCGCCTGGATGATGCGATCGCCCCATACCACCAACTGGTCGTAGCTGTTGGAATTTCCCGCAGCCTGAAACGCGATGTAAAGCACGTTTTGCTTGTACGGCGAGTCGGGAAAGTTTTCTATAATCCCGTTCGCATCTGTCAGAACGTCACTCCACTTCTGAGCCTGGGAATCGGTTTGCAGTTTCATCAACGCCTGGCGTTGCGCGTCCGAGATCTTGGGCTGATTAGCCTGAGGCTGATTACCCTGAGGTTGATTGCCCTGAGGTTGAGCGGCTTGGTACGCAAAGATGGGCAGCGCCGCTAAAAACAGGCCGGCAATTTTCACGTTCATTGTTTCTTCTCCCTCGCGGTTAAGTCCAATCCCTTTTGCGCTGCATCCAGCGCCAGGGGGGAAGCCCCGTTTATGGCCAGCGCAAGTTTGAACTGGCTGGTTGCAGTTTCCGGGTCGTTTGCGGCCATCGCCAGGCGCCCAAGGTACACGTGCGCCCATGCCGTGATCGCCGGATTAGGATTTGCGTCCGCAGTCCGTTGGAACATCTCCACTGCCTCGTCAGGCTTTTTCTCATGAACGGCGATTCGCGCCAATCCGTAATACGCGCGTCCTTGCATGGACTTTTCTGTGGTCTGCTCAAAGACGTTTTTGAAGAGCTTGGCTGCCGCGTCATATTGTTCCTGCTCGTACAACCCTTCCGCTGATTGCAGAGTGGCCTCGGCCGGCGGCAGTTCCAGCGTCGACGGCGCCGCAACCAGCCGGCTGGGAATTGTCTGTACAAACTCAACGTTTTTTAACCGCTTTTGTTCTTTGCGAACGTCGATTGCGGCAACCAGATCTGGATAATAGATCCGTAGGGCTTCCTGCTGTTTCTCATAACCCGCCAGCAAATCCGCAAAAGCCGCAGTCAGGATGTAGCCCTCGCGCATGGCTTCATTCACAAAGGCCTGTTTGTTTTCCGGAGAATCATGCATCATCCGGCTGTCGATAGCCTTTATCAGGCACTTGGTTACCAGCAGCGAAAAATCATCCTTATATGCCAGATCGAGCGCCGGCGCGTCATCCGCGTATTTCTTGAGTGCGCTCTTCTCTTTAATGACGGTGCTGTATTTAAACGTCAGCGGATCGAGGATATAGGCCAGATAGGCGTCCCGGATTTCATCAATGACGGGCGCCCCGGTCGGCGTGATCACAACAAAGTAATCGTCGCGGTAGCTGCGCACCTGAATCTGGTTGGGCTCTCCCAGCAGATCGAGGATAATTTCGAACCGGCGGCCCAGGTAACCCGAAGCGTTCCGGATATATCCGTTTGCCTCGAACAGCGTCGAGATCACGGCGTCCTGATACTCGGAAATCGCCTTGGTATAGGCTGGCTGCGACCTTGCCCATAGCTCCTTCACGTTTGCTTCCTTATAGAAGCGCACCAGCAAAGGGCTGAATTCCCGTAGCGGCTCCACGTCCGGGGGCAGCGGCGCCGAGGGCAACTCGAACGTGGGCGCCGGCCCCGCCAGCAGCGCAAACGAGATATATTGACTCAGTTCCAGCGTTGACGAGCCTTTGCGGTGCTCGGTATAAAACGCTTTTAGTTCCGGCAGGCAGGCAATATTCCTTTTCGCAAGTTCCTCGCGGAGCTGGCGACGCACCTGGTATCGATCATTCAGCGACGAGGTGACCCCGGCGTCGTACCCTGCTGCATTCACCGCGGCTAACGTGGCGAAAAGGGTTTCATTGATCCCGAACTGGCCTTCCGAGGATGAAGCCACGCGGGTGGGCACCGGCGTTGGCAGTTTGGCGGACGGGGTTAACGGATTTTGTGCGCCCGCCTGATTTTGCGCCGTCAGGGTTGGCAAAAGTGCCAACGGCGATATCAGAAGCGCTGCGGAAAAAATAGTACGGAAAAGGATGTGGCGGCGAGTCAAGAAATCCCTAAGTTACTGAAAATGAATCTTGTTGCTCCATTTTATCGCAGTGCGCCGTCTGTTCTCGTTCAACTCCTTTTACACTAACTCTAAAAGCGCCGGGGCTTTCCCCCGAGGCAACGCGTTTTGAATCAAAATTGGCTTTTGACTCATCAACTAACAGGAGATTGATATGGCAGGCAGCAATACATTGACGTTTACGGACACGTCCTTCGACCAGGATGTTCTTAGCTCGGAAGTTCCCGTTCTGGTCGACTTTTGGGCGGAGTGGTGCGGCCCGTGCAGGATGATGGGTCCGACCGTCGACCAAGTTGCGACTGATTATTCCGGCAAAGTCAAAGTCGGCAAACTGGACGTCGATTCAAACCAGCAGACCGCGGCCCGATATGGAATTCGTGGCATCCCCACTCTTTTGCTCTTCAAGGATGGGAAGGTTGTGGAGCAGAAAGTTGGGGCAATCGGGAAACCCGAATTTCAGAAGATGCTGGATTCGCACATTAACGGTCAGGCATCAGCTAAGTAACACTCTCGTACTTTTTGCAAAGGACGCCGCGCCAGTTTTGGGCGGCGTCCTTTCTGTGTTTACGCGTCTGTATCGGCAGACACATACACGCGCTCATTCAGCCCACGATCCCCGTCATGCTACACAGGATCATGGAAATGAACGGCCATGTCTGACGACCGTTGGGGTGCAGTAGAAGAATATCTGGTGAAGGCCCTGGCGATCTCCGATCCGATACTGGATGCCGCCTTGGCTGATAATACGGCAGCGGGTCTCCCGGCCATTGACGTCGCCCCCAATGCCGGCAAGCTTCTGCAGTTGTTCGCGCGGCTTACCGGCAGCCGCAAAATTTTAGAGATCGGAACACTCGGTGGCTATAGCACCATCTGGCTGGGCCGGGCTCTGCCGGTAGGAGGTCTTCTCGTCACGTTGGAAGCCGATCCCCGGCACGCCGCCGTCGCTCAATCGAACATCGCGCGAGCGCTGCTGAGTGAAGTGGTGGAGGTCCGGGTGGGATTGGCGCTGGACACACTGCCGCAGCTCGAGCGGGACGGCATCGGGCCTTTCGATTTCATCTTCATTGACGCGGATAAAGCGAATAACCCCGAGTACTTTCAATGGGCCCTGAGGCTCTCCCGTCCCGGTACTGTGATCGTTGTGGACAACGTCGTACGAAAGGGAGCTGTCCTCGATAAGGATACTCAGGACCGGGATTTGCAAGGCATACGCCGCCTGTTTCAGGTGGCGGCGTCAGAACCTCGTGTGACTGTGACGGCTTTACAGACGGTCGGCAGCAAAGGCTGGGACGGTTTTCTGGTTGCGCTTGTTACCGCGGAGTGATCAAAGGCCGCGAGCGCGTTTACAACATGACTAAATTGCGCACGCCAGCTTGAGCTGTTCGTTCTAAACACCTCCACTAGACTGTTGAGATGCCAAGCCTCGCGCGATGTGCGGCCATCTTCTGCACGCTTTGCTTCAGTCTGTCCGTACGTCCGCAACAAACGCCCATTCCCACCCGGCAACTACGCGTCTCCGGTCTCAAAGACTCCGTAGAGGTTTTACGCGACCACTGGGGAGTTCCGCATATTTACGCCAAAAACACCGGCGATCTGTTCTTTGTGCAAGGCTATATCACCGCGCAGGACCGGCTCTTTCAATTGGATCTGTGGAGGCGCATTGGCACTGGGAAGCTCGCCGAAGTGCTGGGTCCCCGCTATCTCAACCGCGATCGTATCGCCCGGCTGGTTCGCTTTCGAGGCAATTGGGATCAGGAGTGGCGCAGCTACTCGCCCGATGCCAAAGAGATTGCAACCGCTTTTACCAGCGGCATCAATGCGTATATTCGATCGCTTCACGGACGACGCCCGAAGGAGTTTCAGCTCGCAGGTTTCGACCCCGGTCACTGGGCTCCCGAAGATGTCACTGCGCGCGTCGCTGGTTTATTGATGACCGGGAATCTGCTGGCAGAGGTGAATCGGACGCTCGACGTGAAACAGCTCGGCCTCGCCGCCGATGCGCGCCTGTTTCCGCCCGAACCAGCCATTCCGCTGCAATTGCCCAAGGGCCTCGACGTAGCTGACATCACGCCTGCAATTGTCAAAGATTACGTCGCGGCGATTGGGGCCATCCATTTCCCGGGCGAGCAGGGAAGCAACAACTGGGTCGTCGATGGCACAATGACGCGCACCGGCGAGCCGATTCTGGCGAATGATCCGCATCGCGGCATTGAACTGCCCTCGCTGCGCAAAACGGTGCATCTGGTTGCGCCCGGCTGGGACGTGATCGGGGCAGGGGAGCCCGCGCTGCCGGGCATTGCGCTCGGCCATAACGAAAACATCGCCTGGGGATTCACAATTGTCGGTATCGATCAGCAGGATTTGTATGTCGAAACGGTCAATCCGGCAGATCCTACGCAGTACTTGTATCAAGGCGAGTGGAAGAAGTTTGAACTGGAGCAGCAGTCGGTCTTAATCAAATCGGAAGGCCCTCATAACGTAGAACTCAAGTACTCTGTGCACGGCCCGGTGATCTATGAAGATGATGCCCGTCATCGCGCCTACGCCCTTCGATGGGTAGGAACGGCCGCGGGAGGCGCGGGATATCTCCCCGCGTTGCAACTCGCGCGAAGCAGCAACTGGACGGAGTTTCGCGCCGCAGTCGCGAACTACAAGATCCCCTCGGAGAACCTGGTGTACGCGGATCGGCAAGGCAACATCGGTTGGATCGCGGCCGGGCAGGCGCCAATTCGAAAGGGGTGGCCGGGTCTGTTTCCCGTGCCGGGCGATTCCGGGAAGTACGAATGGTCGGGATTTCTGCCGGCTACCGAGAACCCCACAACATACAATCCCGCGCGCCATTTCGTCGCGACGGCCAACCACGACATTTTGCCGCCGGGTTATTCGCATGTGCTCGGGTATGCATGGGCGCCCCCGTCGCGTTATCAACGCATTGTCGAGATGCTGACCACCGGCAAGAAATTCGATGTAGACGATTTTGCGCGCATGCAGCAGGATACGGTCTCGCTCCCCGCACGTGATTTCCAAGCGCTGTTGAAGGCCTGGCATCCGGCCGAAGCTAGCGAGGCGGCGGCCGTGCGAGCGGCTCTGTTGATTTGGGACTGCGACGTCACGATGAACTCGAAGCCTGCGTTGCTCTATGAAGTATGGATCGAACATCTGCACAGCGCGGTGCTGCCGAAAGGAATCGCCTCGGCTCGACTCGCGCCCGACGTTCTGCTGGCCGAGGTCAAGGCTAGCCCCGAGCGCGACCAGCTGTTAAACAAGACCCTCCAAAGCAGTCTGGCCGAGATTCAACAGCGGCTAGGGCCTGACAAGACCAAGTGGAAGTGGGGCAATGTGCATAATGCTTATTTCGATCACCAGCTCGGCGTCGCGAGTCTTGATTTGCCGGCTCATTCACGGCCTGGAGATGCCTACACCGTAAATGCCACCGGCGGTGCGAACTACGCGCAGACACACGGCGCCAGCTATCGCCAGGTCCTGGACGTGAGCGACTGGGACCGCTCGCTCATGACCAATGTTCCCGGCGAGTCCGGCAATCCCGGAGATCCACATTACGGCGACCTGATCGAAGGTTGGGCCGAAGGGCATTACCATCCGATGCCATTTTCGAGAAAGGCCGTGGACGCTGCCGCTGAGGAACGATTACTGCTCGTGCCCGCAGACAATCGCTAGAAAGTCCGTTTAATTGGGGGAATAGCGCCCGAGCACGATGAAACGGCTGATCGCGTAACCGATTGTCGCGCCGACAAAAACATCGGAAACATTGTGCGCCGATAACGTCACTCGCGAAAATCCGATTGCCGTCGCGGCTCCATAGGCCACGAATGGGACCCATCGGTGATTGCGTCCATACCGCCGCGACATCACGGTGGCGACCGAGAATGCCGCAACCGTATGGCCGGACGGAAAACCGCCGTCGGACACTGTCGGTGAATCTAACCAGGTATTTGCAAAGTTCCCATAGGGTGCGCCAGCGTCCGGTCGGAGGCGTCGCGTGGCTAACTTAAGCACTTCGACTGCGATCTCGGAGTCTGCAATCGCTTCTCCCGTCCAAAGCGCCGTCCGCTGGGCGTAAGCATTCTTCGTGATCAACCCTGTCAGGTAAGTCGCCGTCGGCACCGCTGCAATGATGATCGTGGTGTTGGTTCCGGAGAGCACGTTATCGAAACCGTGAAAATTCGTCGTGCCGCTAAAGTGAGGCGATACGTATTGATCTGTGCCGATCAGCGCTGCCGTTAGTCCTAAAAAAGCCGCCGCCGGTATCCACTGGCCCGTACGGAACATGTGGCGTGGACAGTCCCAGTACACGTTCTTCTGGTCATGCCAGATATTCGAAGGCATGGCGCGCCAACTGATAGCGTCTCCGTCACCCGTGCCATTTGAAGCATTCGCCGGTTGCGAAAAAGTATTGTTGCCTGTTGGAACTGCGCTTTGGCATGGTTCTGTAGCCACTTGGGCGCGTCCGGCGCCAACCAGCACCAGCAGGAACACGATCACATGAACAACGCGAAGGTACATCCTGGTCAATACAAACGATAAGGCCGTAATCTGAAGATTGCCTGAATTGGGCGCCCTCGCCGTCAGAAGGAAGGTACAACGAAGTCAGTGGGCCGCGGTGTCGCGTTCAATGCGCATCAGCGAAAACGACCCGGGAAGCACCGGTCCTCTGCGTTTGCCGGCGGGTGCCGGCCCAAATTTGGCTGCGACAATAAACACCCAATGATTGGTAGGATCGAGTCCCATATTTCGCGAACCCGGAGGCGTCTGCAGAGTCTGTGCGACAGGGTATCCGTCCGCCTCGTCTTGGTGAATCACCGTAAACGTACCGTCTCCGTTTGATGCAAACGCATCGCCAAAGGCAGCATCATATCCGGCGCCATCCACACCCATTCCAATCGGTACCGTCGCAACAACTTTGCCACTCTGGTAATCGGAGATCGCCATCACACCGCTGCGGCACCCGCTAAAGAGTCGATGATGGTCTGTGTCGATCGCCATGGGCACGGGCTGCTTGCACGCACCAGTCGGCCAGCGCCGCGTTACGGTCGCTGTTTTGGTATCTACCTCCACCACCTCGCTCGTATCTGTGATGTTCGCGTATAACTTCCCATCTCCGGCAGACACGCCGTTTTCTGGTTTACCGCCGAGCGGGAGGTTGGTGATCAAAGCGCCCGTCTTCGCATTTATCACGGTTGACGAGTGAGCATCGCCATTCAGCGTGAAAACACGATTCGAGGGCCGATCGAAGAGAATTGCATCGGCATCTTCCGCGGCCGGAATTCGCGCCAAGCTTTGCAAAGTTTTCAAATCGAACATCACTACCGACTGGTCATTGCCTGAAGTGGCAAATCCTCGCCCGGTCCCATAAGCAATCGCCGTGCCGTGCGCTCCGCGAATGCCTGTTACCTCGCCAGTAAGCTTGCCGGTTTCTTCATCCACCACCATCACCCGGTTTTCTCGGGCAATGAATAAACGATGATTCGGTGGATCCGGAATGATGTAGTCCCAGCCGCCTTCGCCACCCAGCACGTACGTCTGCGTGACGCGATACAGCGACGAAGAAGATTGCGCCGGCATGACAAGCGCCGCGACGGCTAGCGTCAGAACAATTCTTCCACTGGGCATATATGTGCTCTAGTAAAACACGCCCGAGCTACCGTCAAATCACCTTGCGCACTTTGGCCCAAATTTTGTAATCGGCAAGAATAAGGCATGGCTCCCCCGCTTCCAACCGGTCCCTCCGCCGATCGCAGCCAGGCTTTTCCCGTTTTGACGCCGCAACAGATCGACCGGATTCGGCCTTACGGGCACGTGCGCCAGGTCAAGAAAGGGGAAATTCTGTTTGAGCCGAACGACGTCAATGTCCCCTTTTTTGTATTGCTTTCGGGAAGCATGGAAATCGTCCAACCCGAACTGCAAGGCGAGCGTTGTATCGCCTCTCACGGGCCGGGAGGATTCACCGGCGAGATCACAATGATCTCGGGCCAGCGCTGCCTGGTGCGCGGACGCGTCACCGAGCCCGGCGAGTTTCTCGAAATCGCCGCGGACAACCTCCGTTCGCTCGTAGCAAGAGACGAGGAACTCGGTGAGGTCCTGCTGCGCGCCTTCATCCTTCGCCGGCTTGAGTTGATTAGCCACGGCTACGGAAACGTCATCTTGATGGGGTCCCGCCACTCCGCGGAGACCCTGCAATTGCGCGAGTTCTTCAGCCGGAATGCCTATCCGTACACATACGTCGATCTCGATAGCGATCAGACATCGCAAGAGTTGCTCGACCGCTTCAATGTGAGGCCGGCGGAGATTCCGGTTGTCGTTTGCAATGCAAAAAGCGTTCTGCGAAGCCCAACCGTTCGAACGGTTGCCTCGTGCTTGGGAATGAGCCAAGTCCCCGATAAAACTGAGCTGCGTGATCTGATCATAGTCGGCGCCGGTCCGGCGGGACTTGCTTCCGCCGTGTACGCCGCTTCCGAAGGCCTCAATACCACCGTGTTCGAAACCGATGCTCCCGGCGGACAGGCCGGATCAAGCTCGAAGATCGAGAACTATCTCGGTTTTCCTACCGGCATCTCGGGACTGGAACTGGCGTCGCGCGCCGCGACGCAGGCTCTGAAGTTTGGAGCCGGCCTCATCATCGGCCGCCAGGTCGAGCACCTGAGCTGCGCGTCTCGCCCCTATAAAGTTATGCTCGATGGTGGAGATTCGCTGTTGGCGCGCACGGTCGTCATCGCAACCGGCGCCAAATATAACAAGCCGGAGCTTGCCGACCTGCAGAAGTTCGAGGGGCAGGGCGTCTACTACGGCGCCACCTACATCGAATCGCAACTATGCGCCGGCGAAGAGGTCGCGGTTGTCGGCGGCGGAAACTCGGCCGGCCAGGCCGTTGTATTTCTTTCCAGATCCTGCCGCAAGGTGCACATGCTGGTCCGGTCAGGCGAATTGAAAAGCACGATGTCTCGTTATCTCATCCGAAGGCTCACGGACAACTCGCTTGTCGAACTCCACTTCAACACCGAGGTAGTTGCCTTGCGCGGTAACGATCACCTGGAGCAAATCGACTGGAAGAACAAGCAGACGGGCGAGATCTCAACTCACGACATACAACATCTGTTCATCATGGCTGGTGCATCCCCCTCGACAGAGTGGCTGCGCGGCTGTTTATCGCTCGACGAAAAGGGATTCATCTTGACCGGCCGCCATTTGCTGAGCCGCGATTGGCCGCTCGCCCGTCCTCCTCAGATGTTCGAAACAAGTGTTCCGGGAGTATTCGCGGTAGGCGATGTGCGCGCCGGCAACATCAAACGCGTGGCCTCCGCCGTAGGTGAGGGAGCCATCAGCATCCACATGGTGCACCAGATTCTCGCAGAGCTATAGCGCCGGCGTATTCTTTTCTGCATGCATTTCGGAGGGACAGTTATGTACGTCGATCACGTCGCTGCCGTCGAATTGAAGTCAGTAGCCCAAAGGGCGCGGATGCGCGCCGCCAGATATCAAGGAACTCGCCAGGCATTCCGGGGGTGCGCTTGAAATCGCGCCCGTTTTGGGCGAGGTTCTTTGAGATCCTAGTGTCCACCTTGCGCTGGCATCTTCACGCTGTCATCGAAAGTGACTGTCACTTTTGCCGTTTCGCCCGCTTTTACGTCGATCGGCGCCGGTTCACCTGGGCTCTTCGAATAGAGTCCCAGGGAAGAACCCTCAGGCGGCGGCCCCGACTGCCCATCCCACTCGCCTTTCGAATCGAAAACCGTGCTCACGTAAGCCGGTGACTTCTGGACGCTCGAAAACGTCACCGTTCCTGTCTTTGCAGAGGTCGGCAAAATCGCCACCGGCATGCTCCCGCCGCCGCGAACGAAGTCCGGCGAATCCCACAGAACAACATAAACTTTATGCTTGTCATCCACGCTCCCCGAGCCGGTGTAGCTAACACTCACTTGCAGTTTCGAACTTGACTTAGAATCTTGAGCAAGTGCTTTCGGAGAAGGCGCCGCCAGAAGTCCGAATAAAACAGCCGATACCGCGATCGATGTAGCTTTCATACAAACTCTTTTCTTCAAATTGTGGCGGGAAGCCGAGGCAAGCATATCATCTGTGTCGCGCAGTTACCCGTGACGAAGTGACACGTGACGAAGTGATTCGGCAAACCCTCGGGGTTCTTCGCGCCCTCGGCTCGCCTGGATATCCTACGTCCCATCGGCGTCGCTCGTCAGGCAGTCGCGTCCGTTGCCTCCGGCGATCAAACCTAACCCGCGGCATCTTGAGATACCCGCTCTCGAGATCCATGCCCTCGCAGACCGCATGTGTGACCTCAGCGGCGGGCGGGCGACGGCTGAAGCTATTCCCGGGGCAGAACTCGTGCTCGTCAAGGGAATGGGACACGACCTGCCGCCGGCTCTGCGCTCCCAACTCGCCGCGTGCATCGCATCAGCCGTGCCCTGATTGCTAATGCCGCCTCATAGTCCTGGAAAACCATCTTCCTGGCAGCGTTGATAGCCGGACGATATTCAATCCGGGAATGCGGCTAAAGTCTCGAAGGTTACTGCTGCCGATGGCATACCCGAGCTCCAGTGCACAGGCTCCGATGATGAGGTCTCCAAGCGGTAGATTAATCCCTTTCGCGGCCTGCTCACCGCCGACGCGCGCAACGATCTCCGCTGTGGCATCTGTCAGCGGATGGATTGGGATTTGGGATTTGATCTCATCCAGGAAACGACGCCGCTGGCGGCCGCGCTCCGGATCTCGGGCTCGATAGATGCCATGGCCTAGTTCCGCCACCGTCAATGCGCTGATCACGACGGGCTGATTCTCCTATCGAAGACCGAATGGCCTTGATAACTTCTGGCGTTGTGAGCTTCGCGCGTTCGGCCGCAATGAGAACACTGGAATCGAGAACTACGCCCAGAATGGTGGATTCCATGGTTCACGGTGGGCGTTGATTCCCGCTTCAACGTCCGTTGCAAAGTCCTCATCCGATACCGCATTGGCCCCATTAGCTTCTAGGGCGGCGATCACCTCGGAAATTCTGCGACCTTCTACTTGAGGAGCTTTGAGAACGGCAACCGGACGACTGTCTTGCTCGATCACCACATCTATGCCTTGACGAACCTTGGCTAATACGCCGTGAACATCGCGAGCAAGTTCGGCCTCGGTGACATGAACCGTCATACCTCTGATCATATCCCCGCCCTCACCCCTCTTCCCAAAAGCTCCCCGCTACACCGCGATCTCGAGAGGAAGCCTTCGGTTGGAGCAGCAGCGCCCGTCCATGTCGAAATGAAGAGTCCGTTGGCGATGGCAACAGAAATGTCATCCTCGAAAATCGCTGTCGATTGCAATTCCATAACTTCCATTCTCGCGGCCAACGCGGCAGCGCGACAGTTCCGCGCTGGCATGGCCTCACACCGAAAATCTTCGCCGCGGCTCTGAATTGCGCCGCGGATTAGCAGGGTTATTCCCGTATAGACACTTGCCACCCACCTATACACGGATCTGTGGGCCAGGCGGCGACAACATCCCTAAGTAATTGATTACAAAGGGAAATAGTCAAAAATATTCAAATCCGTTTCCCGAAACGTCCGGCAATCCCTTTTTATAGACGGGAAAAACCCCGTTTTTCAGAGAAACCGCTAATGCTTCTGCACCGAATGTCCGATGAAACCTTAGGACGGAGCATTAGTGGAAAACAGCAACCGATTACGCATTGTCCTGCTGGACAGCCAATATTTTTTTCGTACTGGACTGCGAACAGTCCTCTCCCGCGAACCCGATTTACAGGTTGCCGGTGAGGTCAGCACGCTCGAAGAGTGTTTTGCTCTTGTGCGCTCCGAGTCTCCGGACGTCGTACTGCTCGAAGCCGCATTGGCGAACGAGGAGACTCGTGGCGCTCTTCGCGCGCTGCGTCCGTCGCTAGCGTTGCTGTTCCTGGCAGATGAATCGTCCGTTGCCAGTCTTACGGCTTCTGGAGAAATGTGTGTTTTGCGGAACGATGCTTCCACCCAGGCGGTTGCCACAATTCGCCGCATCGCCGGACGAATGCCCATAGTGAATACATCCAGCGCCGAGTCGGATCTGCGCGCCCTCGCCAGATCGACTTCTCACTTCTCCATCGTTCCCGGACTCACCGCGCGGGAGAGCGAAGTCGTCAAGATACTGTCCGAAGGCCGCACCGCGCGCCAGGTCGCGAATGAATTGGGCCTCAGCATCAAAACAGTCGAAGCGCACAAACTGAACGTCATGCGCAAGTTTGGAGTTCACAATCGAACTCAGCTGATCCGGCATACCGCTCGGCAGTCGGTCGGGGGTATCTAAGCGCGATTGGGTTGTGCCGAACGGCTCTTGAGATAGTGCAGGACCACCGGCAGCAGTGAGACAACGATAATCCCCAGCACCGTAAGTTCAAAGTTCCGGCGGATAAACGGCACATTGCCAAGTGAATAACCGGCGCTGATCATCAGCGTCACCCATCCGATCGCGCCGCAGATATTGAACGCGAGAAACCGCCCATAGCGCATCTTGCCCACGCCGGCGATGAACGCCGCAAACGTGCGAATGATTGGTACGAACTTGGCGTAGATGATCGTCTTTCCGCCGTGCCGGTCATAAAAGTCATGCGTACGGTCGAGATACTCCCGGCGGAAGATGCGCGATTTCGGATTCTTGAACAGCGCATAGCCCATGGTGCTTCCCAGCAGAAACCCAATCCCATCGCCCAGTATGGAGGCCAACGCGAGCAGTCCGATCATCGGTGCAATGTGAACCTGGCCTGCGCCGGCCACTACGCCCACCGTGAAGAGCAGCGAGTCGCCGGGAAGAAAGAAGCCCACCAGCAGACCACTCTCGCTGAACACGACCGCGAACAAAACTGCGTACGACCTCCAGTCAACCAGGAACTCTTTCAACCGGTCGGGATTGGTCAGGCTGTGAATGAACTCGAGGATTTGATGAAGCAAGCTGTGTCCTTAGGATTGATAGCTCTGAATCAATCGATTGATGTTTTCCTGATTCAGCTTTATCTTTCCCTTTCGCTTCAGCTGGTCGAGGACGCTTGCCCGGAATAACGTGCCTTGGATAGATTGGCGCTGTTCGGTTAGCGATTGAATGATGGCGTCTTTGTTCGCGGCGAATTGGGACATGTCCGCAGGCATAATCTGCGAAACCCGGCAGACAAACTGACCGTTCTGCGCAGCGATTGGACCGAGCACGTCGCCTACTTTGTCCTTGAATGCCGCCTGCAGAAGAGTTGCCGACCCGATACCCTCGGCCGCCCCGTCGATAGTGAAAGGAGCCGCCGTCTTCACGTCTAAGCCATAGCTCTTGGCGACCGCCTCGAGCGACTCACCCTTTTTCAAACGGTCAGCGGCTGCTTTTGCGGCGTCCTGCGACAGACGCGCTGCCTCCGCCTGCGTATATTTCTGTAGCACGTCGTTCTGAACATCCTGAAAGTCGGCGTTGCGCGCGGGTTGCACATTCGTCACCACCGCGAACGCAGTCTTTCCCTGGGCATCCAGATTACTCACATCAGTAACCGCGCCCTTGCTTGCGGAGAAGATCGCATTCACAACCTCTGGTGCATTGCCGTCGGGTAGTGGCGAGGCGCTCGTCAAACCGGAGAACGGAATCGCCCGCAGGCCATACTTTTTCGCGATGCTATCAGCTTGCGAAGGGTTCTTCACAATCTCGGCATGCGCGGAGTCGGTGGCGCGCTTCAGATTGGCTGCCGCCGCTTGTTTGCGAAGATCGGCCTCGAGTTGCGGCCTTACTTCTTCAAACGTTTGCGTATGCGCGTTCTGCTTCTCTTCCAGCTGCAGGATGTGATAACCGTATTCGGTTTCAATCACGCCGCTGGTCTGTCCCACGCCCAACGAGAATGCGGCCTTGTCAAAGTTCGGAACGGTCTGGCCATGCACCAGCCAACCGAGTTCGCCTCCCTTGACCGCGGAACCGGGATCTTCGGAATTCTTCTTCGCCAGTTCGGCAAAATCACCGCCATGCTGAATCTGCTTCATCAGGTCGTCCGCTTTTGCCTTCAGAGCAGGCGCCTGTTCCTTCGGCTTGCCCTGAGTCTTGATCAGGATATGACGGACCCGGACGCGCTCGGGAATCAGGTAGCTGTCGTGATTGTCCTGATAGGCCTGGCGCAGTTGGGCTTCCGTGACGTTCGCCATTTGCAGGAAGTCCGCCGTCGAGCCCACAATCACAGTTCCGTCGCGTTTTTCCGGTGAGCGGAAAAGCAGCCGGTTGGAATCGAAGTACTTCTTGACCAGTGCCGGATCTTTGTTGACCTTCGACTCGAACGGCTTCTCCGAAAAGTCTATGTACTCAAGGCCCACTTTCAGGTTCTTGCGCGCGTACTCGGCCCGTGCCTGCTGGTCGGTGATGACGATCGCCTGAGTTTCCAAGGCTTCCAGCCGCGAGACCAACATCAGTTCACGCTGCTGCTTTTCGAACGCCGGTACAGTCATGCCCTGGCTCTCGACAATTCGTTGATAAAGAGCAGGATCGAACGCTGTACCGACAGAGCTCGAATATTGCTGCTGAATGGAATCCCCCAACTCCTGGTCGGTGACCCTGATGCCCATTTCGTTTGCCTTCAGCGCCATCGCCTTGCTCTCGATCAGTTGGTTGATGAGCGGCTGGACGTACATCGCCATCAACCCCTTAGGCAAGTTGGGCTGGTTTTGAGTCATGCGCTGCGCCTGCCGCTCAACGTCTACGATTGTGATCTGGTCGCCCCCCACCGTCGCGATGGTGTTTTGACCCCCGGCCCCAACTCCCGTGAAGGAGCCGCCGAGATATGTAAGCATGGATAGGCAGATAAGCCCGAGCAGTACGCCAAGCACGATGCGCACACTTTTCTCACGGCTGCGAAACAGATTAAACATAGGTTTGAGTCGAAACTCCTGATGAAACTTCTCAAGGCAGATCTGGCGTGCGCCTACGCGCGGCAGTTTGCCTGTCTACCTAGTGTAGCTTGTTTCCATCAGTAGTTTGCTCACCCGGGGGCTTTCCTATGGAATCGAAGGGCGGTCCAAAGAATACTTGAGAACCTCCCTGATCCGCTTATCGGCCAAAGGGAACTTTAGTTAAACCGGCTACCCTGGACATGTCCATTGAATTCCTACTGCGATGTAGCTCTGCCGATCCCGGTGGACCGGCTTTTTACCTACTCGATCCCCGCCACTCTGCGCCACCGCGTCGAGGCGGGATGCCGTGTCCTGGCGCCGTTCGGAGCGCGTAAATTAACCGGAGTCGTGCTCCGCGTCCATAACCAATCGCCAGAGCAGGCGGCGCGCCATATTCTGCAGCTCCTCGATGAAACACCGGTTCTCGATCCGCAATTGCGGAAGCTGGCGGACTGGATTGCCGAGTATTACTGCGCGCCGATCGGCGAAGTGCTGCGCGGCATGCTTCCGCTGAGCGGAGAACTGCGGCGCAGTGCGACGTATACGCTGACGGAAACCGGGCGTGATGTGGTGAGACAAATCACCGGAACCGACGACGCGACCGTAAATCTGCTGCGGCTGCTGGAACAGCGTTCGCGATCCGCTGTTTCTCTCGCCGCGAAAGAACCCAAAGCCCGCGATTTACTCAAGCCATTGATCAAGCGCGGTTGGGTCGAGTTGGAGGATTCATCGGAGCAGCGCGATCCGCTGCGTGCCTCCGCCGAGCGGTTGGAAGTTGAGTTTGCTGCGCGTGCCGCGGAAGACGTCAAGCTCAAGAAGCCGGAACGAGAATTATTGGCATTTCTCGAATTGCATCCTGGTCCCCACAACCTTGCGTCCCTCGCTGAACAAATCAAAAGATCGAGCGAGGCGGCGCGTGCGTTGGCGCGCCACGGGCTGGTGCGGCTGGAACCGGAAGGCATTCGCCCAGGCTCGGGTTTCGCTCGGCCAATACCCGTATTGAATACGGATCAGGAAACTGCCTTCCAAGACATTCGTGCCGCGCTCGAAGGCAAAACATTCCAGACGCTTCTGCTCGAAGGCGTGACCGGCTCCGGCAAAACGGAGATTTATCTGCGGAGCATCGAGGCAGCGCTCGCATTGGGTAAGAATGCGCTGCTGCTGGTTCCGGAAATCGCTCTTACGCCCGCCGTAGCCGGTCAGTTTTTTCACCGCTTTGGTAAGCAGGTGGCCATCTTGCATTCGGCGATTGCGGAAGCCGAGCGTGCCGAACAGTGGCGGCGCATTCAAAGCGGCCAGGCGCGCGTTGTCGTCGGCACACGGTCAGGCGTGTTTGCACCGGTTCGTAATCTTGGCCTTGTCATTGTCGATGAAGAACATGACGGCAGCTATAAGCAGCAGGAGACCCCCCGCTATCACGGGCGCGACGTAGCTATCATCCGGGCCCGGGAAGCCGGTGCCGTCGCTGTTTTGGGATCCGCGACGCCAAGCGTCGAGACGCGCTTCAACGCAGAGCAGGGCAAGTACCGGCTGCTGCGTCTGCCGGAACGCATTGCCCGGCGTCCTCTGCCTGATGTCGATATTGTCGATATGCGAACCGAGTTCCTCGAAACGCGCAAGCAAGCGACGTTTTCGCGTGCACTGCTCGACCAGATGCGGCAGCGCTTGCAAAACCACGAGCAAACCATTCTGTTGTTGAATCGCCGCGGCTTTTCCAACTTCATGCTATGCCGGGCCTGCGGCGAGCGAATGCAGTGTGTGAATTGTGCTGTCGTTCTGACGCATCACCGGCGCGACCGGCGCATGCTTTGCCACTATTGCGGCTATGCGGAAAAGATTCCGAATGAATGCCCGAAGTGCGGCAGCGATCATATCCAGTTTCTTGGCACCGGTTCGGAGCGGGTTGAAGACGAATTGCATGCCTTCTTGCCGGCGGCGCGTATTGCGCGGCTTGATCGCGATACAGCCAGCGGCAAGGGAGTTTTCGAATCGATACTTCAGCGTTTTCGCGAAGGCCACATCGACATCCTCGTAGGAACCCAGATGATCGCCAAAGGACACGACATTCCCAACGTGACGCTGGTTGGGGTCGTTCTTGCCGATATCGGCCTGGGCCTTCCGGATTTTCGTGCCGCGGAAAGAACCTTTCAATTGTTGACGCAGGCAGCGGGGCGCGCCGGGCGCGGCGATACGCCCGGGCGAGTCATTGTCCAGACACTGAGCCCGGAGCACTACGCCATTCGTTTCGCGGCTCAGCAGGATTACGAGCAGTTCTACAGGAAAGAAATCGAATTCCGCAAGTGGCTGCGCTATCCGCCGTTCGCAGCTTTTGCCAACATCATCGTGCGCGATACGGACAAAGAAGAAGCCCTGCGGATGGCGACCCAGCTTGGATATGTGCTGACGCCGCCGCCGGAGGGCGTCCGAGTCATGGGGCCAGCGGAAGCGCCGGTGCCGCGATTGAAAAGTGAATACCGCTACCAGATTTTGTTGAAGGCAGTAAAACGATCCGTACTCCGCCATTGGGTGAAGCAACTACGCGCTGTTGCCGACAAGGAAAAATGGCGCGCGACCGCGTTGATGATCGATGTCGACCCGGTCAGTTTGATGTGACGGCGCCGGTCGACGGAACAGCGTCGATTAACTTCTGAATGGCCGTTGCGATCGCGATCATCATCTCCTGTTTTGGTTCGGGTTTGTAGCCGGTCTTTTGCATCGGTTGATTGCTTTCCAGATGCTCGATTGCATCCTGCCCCGTCTGGCACAATTTTGATACCTGGTCCGCGAACGGAAGATCTTCGTTCAATAGGCTGTTGAGTTCGAGCAGCGAGTGCACGTCGGCCACGCTCTGCTGCCACCGTGTGAGCTGTTCACGCAAGGCAGCGCTTCGTTCCGGCGTTCTGGCGCCGCCCAGATATGCGTCAACTTCTGCCCCAAACTTTTGCGCCGCTTCGCTCTCGGGCGGAATGGCATCAACCAGCCGGTTCAACGGCGTGTCAGGAGTGTATTGCTGGACATGGCGCGAATAGCCTTTTGCAGGCTCGAGCGTCTCGGCAAAAACGTCGAGACTTTCAGACGGCGCGCGGCCGGCAAGACACTGCCGCATCAGCTGCAGGTTCGTTTCTTGCCTTAAATCCAGCCACTCGAGCCAATGATTGACAGGCCACAGGCGGCTGTACATAGAAGCGGTATCGTTGACCGAAGCGGGAGACCAGAACCGTTCGGCAATCGCCGCCAGCCGCGGCCAGAGTCGCGAGTCGAGGTTTTCGGCGGAACAAAATTCCTCCCACATTGCTGCCTCGCCGCCGTAGAGCAATTTAAGTTGATCGGACGTGAGATCCGCCGGAACGTTTTTCAACGGATCGACGGCGTAATGATCCGATGCCGATTTCACAAGGTCGAGATAGTAACCTGCCGAAAGGATCGCGCCATGGCCCTCGCGAACAGCTTTCCACAACGAATCTGATCCTCGCCAGGATTGGATCACTACCGATTGCGGGAGATCCGGTTGCAAGACTTCATCCCAGCCTTCCATCTTCTTACCGTGTTTGGTCACAATCTTCAATACTTGGCGATTGAAATAGGCTTGTAGCTGAACCCCGTTGGCGATGTGATGCTTGCGCATGAAAGCGCGGATATTCCGATTGCTGTTCCATTCGCGCGGGCTTACTTCGTCACCGCCGATATGGAAATATTCATCCGGGAATAGCTTTGCCATTTCGCCGATGAAGCCATCGAGAAAACGATAAGTAGACCCTTTGGTTGGATCGAGGATGTCTGAGTATCCGGAGTACTTGTTATAGATCTCAAACGGACCACGACGCGCTCCAAGCATCGGGTAACCAATAAGCCAGCTTGTCGAATGTCCCGGCATATCGAACTCCGGAACGATGCGGACGCCGCGATCGCGTGCATAGGCGATGATTTCCTTCACCTCCGCCTGCGTGTAGTATTGGCCGTCCGAGCCGTATTGCTGGAGACGCGGATACTTCTTACTCTCGATGCGAAAACCTTGATCGTCCGAAAGATGCCAATGCAGAACGTTCAACTTGACTGCGGACAGGCCGTCGATCGTGCGCTTCACTCCGTCGGGCGGAATGAAATGGCGCGATACATCGAGCGAGAGTCCGCGCCAAGCGAAACGTGGCTCGTCATGAATATCGACGACTGGAACGGAAAAGCCGCTCTGGTCTTGTTGGACAAGCTGAAGAAACGTCTCCAGGCCGCGCAAAGCGCCCAGCGGCGTGTCTCCAGAGATCCGGGCCTGGGCCGCGCTGACCGCAAGCGCGTAGCGCTCATTGTCGCCGAGTTTCTGAGGTTCTTTGTGGTCTTTGCTTTCAACAATGATCAGTAGCGAAGGAGTGGCCGCGGGCCCAATGAACGGAATGCCGGTCTGGCGTGTTAAGCGACTATAGGTGCGAGCGATGGCTGCCTGAATTCGCGAATCGTTGGCGCCATCGCCTGTTGCCGCAATGGAGAACGAACCGGTGACACGAAGCGAACCGTTCTGCTGTGTAATGCTGGCCGGCCACGGCATCAATGGCAACTCGGCTGCGCAAGCCGGCGCCACATAGATTACGACCCAGATCAGGAAGAGGAGGAGATTCCGCAAGTCGCAGGATACGACGAGCCGCTTCAGTCAACCCTAAGAAGAGCGGCCGCAAATCGATCCAAAAACTCGCGCACCTCTCTATCCGGCATTAGCGTCTGGTCAACCAGTACCGAAAATGCCAGCCATTTGCCGTTCGGCGTTTCGACGTATCCGCTGAGCGCGTTCACGTGTGTCAATGAGCCGGTCTTGGCATGGATACGGTCCGCGCCCGGAATGTCATGAAACCGATGCTGCAAGGTACCGTCTACCCCGCCGATCGGCAGCGACTGCAACCAAAGGTCCCGATTCCCTCCTTCCCACATTCTTTCCAGCAAGCTGATGGTGGCATCGGGCGTAACGAGATCCTGCCGCGCGAGGCCTGACCCGTCGCTGGATGAAAAGTCCGCGGTATCGCGCGTCAATGCCGGATCCACATGCTGAAGTTCATCGAGGAGCATCTCGGCGTGTAAGTTCTGGCTGACTTTATTGATGATTTGAACGATTTGCGACAGCGGCGCGGATTGGTGAGAGGCAACAATGACGCCGGATGGTTGCGAAACGTAATCGGCCCGCGCTTCCCCTTGTACCGTGATGCCCTGGTCTCGGAGCACGTCGACCAAGGCCTCCGCCGCGAACAGCGCCGGATCGTCCACCGCGACATCGGCTCGCAATTCCGGAACAGTTGTCGCAATGGAGCCGGAAATCGTCAGCTCATTCGAACCGGGCTGCCGGTCAACATGCAATTTGGTACGTCCGCCCGCTGAAGTCAGTACCGTATTCAGGATGATCAGGTGCGGAAATGCCGGGATGGTTTGAATATCGGCAAGATCTCCGTTTCCGGTGGGATGCAGCAGCAGCGTGACGGTATTGTCGTTCAGCGCCAGTGCGGTCACCGGTGCGCCGTAGCCGTACAGCGTGTCGTTCAGTTCCCAGCCGCTGGGGTAAAGATGATGGGGGTAACGCGACGAAACACCGGAAACATCGCCGTCGATTGCGCGAATGCCTGCCGCCCATAACGTCTCAGCAAATCCGCGCAATACCGCGAGAGGGTCGCCGTCCTTTGCGGCAACGTTGTAAGGCAACACGCGGCCGGATAGATTGGGGTCGCCGCCGCCGACCAGTTGCAGGCCGCGTTGCGGGTCCATGCGGAGTTCGGTGATAAACCGGTAATCCGGTCCGAGTCGATCGAGCGCTAGCGCGGTTGTATAGAGCTTGTCGTTCGAGGCCGGAGTAAAGAATCCATTGCTGAGCTGCGAAGCGAGCACCGTCTTGGAATCGAGGTCGACAACCTCATACCCGAGATGGGCACGGCCGATCTCCGGCATGCTGTTGATTAGCTGCTGGATTCGTGTCTCCAGGGTGCTTTCCTGCGCCTGCAACCGCGGCGCAAGCAGCAACAAAGCGCCGACCACGTGCAACGTCAGTACAGTAGCGCGCTGTGATCGGATGGCGTTTCCTCACGCATCAGGTGAGCCTCCAGCATGAGCAACAGGGCCAGAATACACACGAAAACGGAGCCGATTGCCGGAACGAGGACAACGTATTGTATGCCGAAGAACTGGCACAAATAGCCGAGCAGCCAGGGCGCGCACATCGCCCCCGTCACGGCAATAGAGAAGATGCCGTTATAGAAGCCTGGATGATAGGCAAATCGGCTGTCGAGGTTTTCGACAATAAGCGGATAGATTGGGCCGAAGCCGAGCCCGATGACGACGATGGCGGTGTAGGCACCGGAAAAGGTCGTTGTCGCAGCCAGGAGGAGATACCCGCCCATGGCGAGGATAATGCTGGCGAGCAGCAGCTTTCGATGGCTGACGACGCCGATCAAGGCGCGCGCCAGCCCACGTCCGACTACCAGAAAAAGGAAATATACGGCCAAGGCAAAAATCGCCGCGACGGGGTTACTTCCCAGACGGCGGATGAGAAAAAGGGGAAGCCAGCCCGCGAGCGCCCATTCGTTTCCGAATTGAAAGAAGAGCAAGAGGCTGAAAAGGACAGTAGCCACCATGCGTAGGCTGCGAACGTCGCGGGCAGGACGAATGGGAAGCGGCACCGGAACGGGCTCGCGGACGAACACTGCGAGAAAGACCAGCGGGACGACGGCGAGGAGTATGGTTTCGAGAACGTCGCGTCCGGTCGAATAAGCTCCACCTATTATGACGGCGGCTAAAAGGCAGCCGGAACTGAACCAGGCGCTGGCTTGAATGGCGAGCTTTCCCGCCCCTTCTTTCGAAGTTGGTTCCAGGCAATGGAAAAGCGCAGTTGCGAGGGCGCCTCCGGCGAGCCCGAGAACCGCCAACCCTACCAGCCGCCAGCCAACCGGTTCCGGAGGCGCAGCGAACGTAAGGCCAACTAGCCCGGCGGCAGCAACGCCCGAGGCAGCGATAACGACGCTGCGTATAGAACGGCGGCGGAGTAGACGTTGGCAAAAGGCGGCGGCGGCGACGTAACCGGCATTCAACGCCAGGAAATGCAAGCCGATTTCGCGCGGATCTGCATCTAAGTGATATTGCCAGGCCACAAGCATCGGGCCGATTGATCCCAGTAAAATACCCAGCACCAGAAAGCCGGTGAACCAGACATGGGGACGCGGAGAGGAAGTCATAAAGTCAGGGCGGGTATGCGGAAAATTTGTCCCAGCCTGCTTGACACTTTGGATTTGAGTTGAGCTAAAATCGAAGCATCACTGAGGAAGGAGGTGGTCCAGTCCAAATTATGAATTCTGGTAGTGACTGTAGCATACGTTCCACGCGCGAGGTGGCTGACTCTTAGAGTCGCCGTTCGTAACTTCAGGTTTCGTTTCAGTGACGAAGCCGCCGTTCCAGTGGACCGGCCGCCGTCGCGCTAAAACAAAGCTAGAGTACAAAAGCCGCAAGGCTACTTTGTCCGTGTCAAAACCCCGTATGGCTGTTTCGGCAGCCATGCGGGGTTTTGCGTGTTAAAATAGAGTTTGTCCGACTGCGGGCGCAGGCGCCGCAGTGGAGTGAAAGGATTTCCCAAGAAATGAAAGCAGGAATTCATCCGGCTTATAGCGAAGTGCATGTGGTCTGTGCGTGCGGATCGACATTTGGCACTCGTTCTACGCATAAAGGCGATTTGCGCGTTGAAATCTGTTCCAGCTGCCACCCGTTTTTCACCGGGCGCCAGAAACTGGTAGATACGGAAGGCCGCGTCGATCGTTTTCAGAAGAAGGCTGCGAAGGCTCGCGAGTTGCAGGCTCAAAAGAAAGCCGCCGACGAAGCCAAGGCAGCTCGCAAGCTGCAGTAACGGCGCTCGCGCATCCCGCAGTGTTTGAATCCCGCTTTGCTACCCCGCAAAGCGGGATTTGCTTTTGCCGGGCGTCTTGAAACCACGATCTCGTAAGATAAGTTTCGTTGCCATGAAGCTTCTATTTACTTTTCCGCTCGCGCTGCTGCTCGTTACTGTGTCTCTGCATGCAGAGTGCATCCCGGGCCATAATGCTGCGTCTCGAATCGTCTGCAATGCTACCGAAGATCTCGACCAGCTGTTCAACGCTTCCGACCGCGGCGTTCCATTGGACCTTCTGAACAAAGCGTCTTGTGTGATTGTTGTTCCTGATTTGAAGAAGGGCGGTTTTATCGTTGGCGGAGAATACGGGCGGGGGTTGTTCAGCTGCCGTAAGCCGGACGGGATTGGCTGGAGCGCGCCTGGGTTTATCAAAGTAATGGGCGGCAAATTCGGTTTGCTGATTGGCGGGGCCGAAGCGGACGTCCTGATGCTGGTGATGAATCAAGACGGCATGCGGCACCTTTTGCGGAACAAGGTTCAACTTGGCGGAGAAGTGTCTGCTGCAGCAGGGCCGGTGGGGCGCAATGTCTCAGCGATGACCGATGCCGAGCTGCATGCTGAGATTTTGACTTATTCCCGGCAACGCGGCATATTCGGCGGTTTGGATCTGAGCGGATCGGCGATTCTGGAGGACTCGGACTTGATCTACGAGGCTTACGGACAAAAACGCACCAACAAGGAAGTTATCACCGGCGAGGTTCAAACGCCCGAAGTCGGCCAGCCGTTTATGAAGACGCTGACGCGATTTTCATCGCGCAAGTGACGGTGACGTCAACAGACTCGTACCGTAACCAAAGTCATATCGTCGTGCTGCGGTGCGTCTGAGGTAAAGCTGTCTACCCGCTCGAGGATGGATGCAATGATGTCAGCCGCCGAACGAAAGTTCTGCTGAAGAATTCCGTCGATCAGGTTCTGTTCTCCGAACTCAGCCTGGTCGTAGTTCAGGGCTTCGGTAATTCCATCCGTAAATGCCACGAGGATATCTCCCGGACACAGTTGGATGGTTTCTTCTCGATAGGGTGCGCCAGGGAAAAGGCCGATAACAGTGCCGCCCTCTTCCAAACGATGCACGCAGGTGGATAATTCGCGGGTGCGAAGCAAAATCGGCGGATTGTGGCCGGCGTTTACGTAGCGCAATTTGCAGGTGCCCGGATCGTAAGAAGCGTAAAAAAAGGTGGCATAGCGGTTGTCGGCCGATGCCTCAAATACCAGACGGTTAATGCGCTCGATCATTTCAGAAACCGTCGTGCACATCGTGATGGCTTGGCCGCGAAGCGACGCCTGTAAGCTGGCCATCATCAGTGCTGCCGCAATGCCTTTGCCGGAAACATCGCCGACGGCGATCCCGAGCGAACCGTCGTCGAGATGAATGAAATCGTAGTAGTCTCCGCCAACGCCGAGGGCCGGACGGCAGTAGCCCGCGAAGTCCAGCCCTTTTACCTGCGGCAGTTTCTGCGGGAACAAGCGTTGCTGCACTTCGCGGGCGATCTCCAATTCCCGATTCACTCGTTCGCGCTCCGCGATTTCCGCCCGGATATCGTCGTTGAGCCGTGAATTTTCGAGAGCGAGCGCCGTTTGTGATCCCGCCGCCATCAACAGCTGGAGATCTGACCTGGCCCAAGGCATGTCCCAGCGCTTGGGGCCGACGGTCATAATACCGACGATCCGCCGGTCAACGGTCATTGGAACAACTACCTTGCAATCGGCGGCGCTGAGCACAGTCCGGTCCGGCTCCGGGAGGCCGTTTACCCACGATTGTGGATCGTTAAAATCCGACCTGGCCGGACCCTGCAGGCGCTGCAGATGGCGGAGTACCGGCGAGGTGTTCTTTATCGACGATTTCGGCAGACCGCTGCGGCTGGTATAGGCGAGTTCGTAGCCGCCATGACCTTTGTCGAGCAGAATGGCAATCGGCTCGGCGTGCAGCGCATCCACTAATTCGCGTCCAACGATATTCAGGAGTGCCTTGGTATCGCGTACGCCGGCGATGGAACGACCCAGATCGCTCAGAATTCGTTCGCCGTCATGAATGTCGCGTTGGTAGCGGTGTTCGACCCATTCACGCAAGCGAACGGACAACCACGCGGTAACCAGCAGGCAGAGAAGCCCGGTTTGAATTTCAAATAACGCCTGCCAGGTATTGGTGCTGTGAAATGCAAGGTAAACCGTGAAGACAACGATGACAATCGTCAGAACACTCCACACAGTCCGGACGGCGGCGGTGGCAAAGGCGTATTTCACACGAATCGGGTGCATCAATCACGAATGGGTGCATCACTTGTGATGCGGACACAACTAGAGCGTTCGCGTTTCGGCCAGGCGCGGCGCTCGCAGAACACTGCGCTTGCGGCTGTACAAACAATAAACGATCAATCCGACCAGTAGCCAGCCGACAAACCTCGCCCAGGTCGCAAGGGGTAATCCGAGCATTAGGCCAAAACAGGCTGCGATCGAGATGATCGGCGTTATCGGCGAGAACGGTACCCGAAATGTTCGGGGCCGGTCAGGTTGTGTACGTCGCAAAATGATCACACCAGCAGATACGATGACGAAGGCGAACAAAGTTCCAATGTTTGCGAGATCCGCAAATGTGTCGATATCCCAAATGCCGGCTGGAATTCCGACCGCCAATCCCGCTATCCAAGTGCTGATATGCGGAGTTTGATAGCGTTTGTGCACTTTCGAAAAAGTATCGGGGAGCAGACGATCGCGGGACATCGCGAACCAGACGCGCGCCTGGCCATACTGATATACGAGCAGCGAAGAGAGCATTCCCAGTAATGCGCCAACGGTTACGGTGAAGCGCAGCTTTTCCATTCCGATTGCTTTCAAGGCATTTGCCACCGGGGCAGCATTGTCCAGTGTCTTCCAGCTCACGATGCCTGTCAGAACGAACGCAACCGATGTATAAAGGATGGCGCAGATGAGCAGCGTGCCGATGATGCCGATCGGCATGTTGCGCTGGGGATGTTTGCATTCCTCCGCTGCGGTCGACACCGAATCGAAACCGATAAACGTGAAAAAAACGATGGCCGATCCGGTAATAATTCCGGGAAAGCCGTTTGGCGCAAACGGGTGCAGATTCTTTGCCTGGACAGCGTGGGCGGCACCAAGGACGAAGATCAAAACAGCCGCTACCTTGATGGCCACCATAATGTTGTTGGCCCCGGCGCTTTCTTTCACGCCGCGAACAAGCAGCCAACTCAACGCCATCACGATTAAAAGCGCCGGTATATTGAAAATGCTTCCGGTGGGCGTGCTGCCGACAAACGCCGGCTCGGAAAAAGCTTTTGGTAAATGCGCGCCGAACAGGTAGTCGCACATGACATTGAAATAGGCAGAAAAGCCAACGGCGACGGACATGTTCGAGACAGCGTATTCCAGAATGAGATCCCAGCCGATGATCCAGGCAAAGATTTCGCCGAGAGTCGTATATGCGTACGTGTACGCGCTGCCTGCGATTGGGATCATGGAGGCGAGTTCGGCATAGCACAAAGCAGCGAAGCCACAGGTCAGCGCAGTCAGAAGAAAAGAAATGGACAGCGCGGGTCCGGCGCCGGGGCGGCCGGTCATAGATGCAGCGGCCGCTCCGTGCAGGATCAGGTCCAGCAAAGGAGCGTTTAAAAGAGAAGAGCCGCCGTTGGTTTGTCCTGCCGCGGCGGTGCCGGTAACGGTAAAGATGCCGGACCCGATCACGGCGCCAATTCCAAATGCAATCAGACTCCAGGGACCGAGGCTGCGCTTGAGCTTCTTACCTTCCTCATGGCTCTCATCCACGAGTTGGTCGATACTCTTGGTCTTGAGGAATTGGCTCATGTGTTTAATCGGTCAGTATAGCGGGAACTACGCTTAGCGTGATTTCCGTTTGCGTCGTGGCACTTCTTCCTCGACGATCGCAAAATTTAGCTTGCGTTCTATCACGTCCGCGCGATCCAGCCGCACATGCACGGCGTCGCCGATGGCATATGTCTTGCGGCTGCGCTCGCCTATGATCCTGCGGCCATTTTCCTGGTAGACGAAACGATCTCCGTTCAGCGTTTCGATGGGAACAAGTCCTTCAACGAAAAGATCGGTGAGTTCGACAAAAAAGCCAAACTTTGTGGTGCTGATGATGATGGCGTCAAACTCTTCGCCGACCCGATCCTGCATGAACTTGACTTTCTTCGATTCGACCAGCTCGCGTTCGGCTTCAGCGGCGCGGCGTTCGGTGAAGGAAGTATCGTTGCCGAGGTCGTGCAGCAAAGAGTCTTCGAGCAGCGGGGTTCCTTCATCCATGTAGTGCGCCAGGATGCGGTGGACGATCAAATCCGGATAGCGGCGAATCGGCGAGGTGAAGTGAGTATAGGACCCGGCTGCCAAGGCGAAGTGTCCTTCATTGATGTTGCTGTAGCGCGCTTGCTTCAATGAGCGCAGCATCAAATAGCTGAGGATGCGCTCTTCGGGGCGGCCAGCGATTTTGGCAATCAAACGCTGATAGTTGCGGGAAGATATGTCTACTTCCTGGGGCAGGACGATGTCGCGCCGTGACTTGCGTCCATCACGATGCTTCTGCGTCATGGGATAACGCCTTACCGGGATAGCGCCCACTCCCAGTGAATAGCCGAAATGAGCGGCAATCTCCTCGAATTCGGCGACACGCTTCCCATCGGGCTTTTCATGAATCCGGTAGATAGATGGAATCCCCGCAGCTTCAAGGTGACTGGCAACCGCTTCATTGGCTGCGAGCATGAATTCTTCGATGATGCGATGGGCGATATTCCGCTCGGCGCGAGTGACGCCTACCATTTGGCCCGAGAGATCCAATTCGATGTTGGTCTCGGGCATATCGAAATCGATGGAACCGCGTTTGGTGCGCCTTCTATTGAGGATTAATGCGAGTTCCCGCATTAGCTCGAAGCGGTCGACGAGCTTTTGATAGCGCTCGCGCATGGCGGCATCGCCTTCAAGAACACGGAAGACATTGGTGTAAGTCATCCGTTCCACGCTGCGGATCACACCGCGTAAAAACTCTTGCGAAACAACCTCGCCCTGATGATCCAGTTCGAGGAGTGCGGACAAGACTAACCGATCTTCGTTCGGGCGAAGGGAACAAATATTGGTCGATAGCTCGACAGGAAGCATGGGAACGGCGCGATCCGGAAAGTAGACGCTGGTTCCGCGCATCAGAGCTTCGCGATCGATGGGCGACTCCGGCCTGACGTAGTGGCTGACATCGGCAATATGGACCTGCAAAGCATAGTTGCCGTTGGGCAGACGATTTACCCAGACCGCATCGTCGAAGTCGCGAGCAGTTTCGCCGTCGATTGTGACGATATCGAGATGACGAAAATCGCGGCGTTTTGCCAGGTCCGGTTCGGGGATTTGGTTTGCAATGGCGCGTGCCTGTTCAATGACCGGGGCGGGGAATTCGTGCGGCAAATGGTGCTTGCGTATGACAATTTCAACATCGACGCCAAAATCGTCGGGATAACCAAGCACTTCGATGACACGGCCGACTCCGGCGTCGCCGTCCGAAGGGAACTCCAAAATTTCAACGTTGACGATCATGCCGTCGAGATCTTCCACGGAGCGGATCGCCCGCGGCTCCGCTCCGACACGATTCACCGATTCGCGTTGCGGCGGAAGTTCCATACCTTCCGGGATTGCGATCCATTGCTTGATGCGATCGTCCGAAGGTGCTACAACGTTGCCGCGTTTGCGAATACGAAACTCACCGACGACTGTCTCGTGGGCGCGGCGGAGAATACGGACAATTTCTCCTTCGGCACGCCCTTCAGTGACGCCTCGCACGATGTGCACCAGCGCGCGGTCGCCATTCATTCCTTTGTCTGCTTCTTTGGGGGGGAGAAAGATGTCGCTCTGAAACTGCTGTCCGGCCGGATCGGGAATAAGAAAACCGAAGCCGTCGCGATGAATGGATAGCCGGCCCGCGACATACTCGCTGTTGATTCCGACGGCGATGAAATGGCCGGAACGCAGCTCCACCAAGGCGCCGCGGTCGCACAAACGATCGAGCGTCTCTTCGAGGGCGCTGCGATCCTCGCCCTGCATGCGCAGTTCTTTTACCAGTTGTTTGTAGCTGGCGCGCCCGCGCGGAAGCTTGCGGATGTGTTCGAGCACCACTGCATCGCTTACCTGTCCCATCTCGCCGTTGGCATGCCTGGACACATCCGAATTATAGGAGCCGGTAAATTACAGAGATGGAATTAAAAGCGATTCGGCTGGCCATCCCCGACGGTGGAAATATCATTGTCGGCCAAAGCCATTTCATTAAAACGGTGGAGGATATCTATGAGGCGATCGTAAATACATCGCAGCATATCCAGTTTGGAGTGGCTTTCAATGAGGCGTCCGGACCGAGGTTAACGCGTTTTGATGGCAACGATGAAGAGCTGAAACAAAACGCGATTCAAAATGCCACCGCGATCGGTGCCGGCCATTGTTTTGTGGTGGTGCTGAAAAACGGCTTTCCGATTAATATTCTTGGGCGAATCCAGGCCGTGCCGGAAGTTGTCAAAGTCTTTTGCGCTACTGCAAATCCGGTAGAGATTATCGTCGCCGAAACGGAGCAGGGACGGGGCATTCTGGGTGTCGTGGACGGCAATTCACCGGTGGGTGTCGAGAAACAGACGGACGTCGCTGCGAGAATAGAGATGTTGCAGCGTTTTGGTTATAAACGCTGAGCATTTTAGCCCGCCGGCAACGTCCAACAACGTAGAAGCGGGTTATTGTATTGGGACTAAGAAAATTTTGGTTGGCTACGCCGATTTTCGTGCTGCTGGGCTCTTTTTCAGCATCGCCGGCCGTGTTATCTACGCATCTGGACCCTCAGACCGATAAAGAATTTCAAGCTTATATCGACAGCGCCGAAACTCAGCTCAACCAGAGATGGAGCGATCCCAATAAATCGCTGGAAATCGAGAGTTCGCCTGAGGACCTGAAAAGGGTAATGAGCGGTGAGATCATCGTTCATCCGACAGTCCCGAACACCCCGACAGAGGTTTACGACGGCTTGGTACATGACTGGACCGGCGATGTTTTCATCCCGAATACCAGCATTGCCAAGCTGATTGCCTTACTGCAAGATTTCGATCACCATGCCGCTCTTTACCCGGAAATTCGCCGTTCGCGCCTGCTCCGGAAAGACAACAATCATGTAACGGGGTATTTGCGAGTAGAGCAGAAGAGCGGAGTAATCGACATCGTACTGGACGTCTACAACGATACGCGGTATCGGCAGGTAGCCGGCGGACGATGGGTTTCTGAATCTCACACCGAAAAAATTCAACAAGTGCTGGATGCAGGAACCACACGAGAAAAACTGCTGCCCCCCGGTGAGGGTTATGGATTCCTGTGGCGAATGAACAATTATTGGATCTTCGAAGCCCGCGACGGCGGCGTCCTGATGGAATGCCGCAACATTTCTTTGTCGCGCAGTGTGCCGAGCGCGGTGGCATGGATGGTCAATCCCATCATCAAAGAACAGCCAAAAATCTCTATGACCAGTACTCTGTCGTCCACGCGTAAGGCGGCAGAAGCAATTTCGGGCACGAGCTAGCCCAAGTTAGTCTGTATCCGCATTCGGCAGAAGGGCGTCCACCGGGGAAAGGATTCACAATGACGAGTGATCAACAGAGCCGCTTACTGAAGTTTTCCTACTTCCTCGTGGGTATCACGGTGCCGATAGCTACTTATTTTTTGTGGGTTAAGACAAACGGCTTCCACTTTGGAGGTCGCCGGGCTGAGATCGACCGTGCGCACGATATCACGGTAGAAGACAGTTTTCCGGCCAGCGACCCGCCCTCTGCTTGGTAAAAGCACGGTGCGGTCCGCTATACTAAAGCCGAACATGGCTTCCAGAAAGACCGGCTTTCAACCGGTCGCGATCCTGCTAACGGTGATCGCGGCGCTTATGCGGCTGCTGCCGCATCCACCGAATTTCACCCCGCTTGGCGGGGCGGCTCTGTTCGGCGGTGCGCGTCTACGCGGCTGGCAGGCATTCGTACTGCCTTTGCTTGCGATGATAGCGACCGATCCGATTCGGAGCTGGGTGGAAGGCGGCTATCCCGCGTATAGTTGGGGTTCGCTCATTGTCTACGGCTGCTTTTTGATCTCGGTGATGCTTGGGCGCCTGTTTCTGCGCGACACTACAAGTCCTGCTCGCATCGCAGCAGTTACTCTTGCCGGCAGCGTTCAATTTTTTCTGATAACGAATTTTGGGGTCTGGTTAGGCCCGTACTATCCGCATACATCCGCCGGCTTCCTGGCGTGCTATACGGCTGCTGTTCCCTTTTTCGGGTACACGGTCCTCGGCGATCTGTTCTACTCCGCAGTTTTGTTCGGTGTGTACGCTTGGCTGAAGCGCTACTCGAATGAATCCGAACAAGCGCCTTTAGCAGCCTGACCATCAATACATGTGCGGATACGCACGTCTCATTTCGTCTGCAATTTCGCACGCAGTCCCGATTTGAATTAATTCCCCTTTGCCGATTCCCGGACAGGATTTAGCGGTTTGCCGCCAGGCGCGGCGCTCTTCTACCAGTTCCGGCCAAAACGGGAACAGACGGCATTGCGTCGGTTTGGCCGGGTGGATGGAACAGCCTTCGGATGTCAGGAAATGGCACTGCGCATCGAGCGGTTTTCTTAGCCGAATGATGTGGGCATAACGGACTACATATTTTTCTTCGAAAGCGTCCGGAGTGAGCCCTAGATAGGCCGCGGCGCGGCGCAGGTCGTCTTCGGACAGGTAGACGAACCCTCGTACCTCACAGCAGCGAGTACATCCGCGCTGGCAGGTGAAGCGAATGCCATCCATCACCTCAACGATGCCATGAATCGGTATGGATTGTACAATCCGTAGCGTGTCCACTCTCGATTGGGAACAAGCGCGCCAGCTCGTGATTGACGTCGTGAAAGAGCTACAGCGGCCTTCCGGCGTCGAATCTTTGGCATTAGAGCAGGCGCACGGCCGTGTGCTTGCGGAAGACGTACACGCCGACCGTGACTATCCCGCTCTGCGGAGATCTCTGCGCGATGGGTTTGCAGTGCAGGCGCGAAGTCTCCCGGGAGTGCTCGGCGTTCGAGGGGAAGTGCGTGCCGGCGAGATGCAGCAGAGTCCACTGCAGGAAGGCGAAGCGCTTGAGATTATGACAGGCGCACCGGTTCCGGATGAAGCGGATGCAGTCGTCATGGTGGAGCACGTCACCCGCATTGAGGGGCCTCATGGGACCATTCAAGTCAAGATCGATCGGGCAGTTAAAGCTGGCGAATGGATAAACGAGCGGGGAAGCGAGGCCGCCCAGGGTAGTCTCCTCGTTGCGAAAGGCACGCGCCTCGACGCCGGACACATTTCCGCACTCGCGATGGTGGGAAAGACGAGTGTGCCGGTCCACCTACAGCCTCGGGTGGCGATATTGGCTACGGGAGATGAGATCGTCTCCGTTGCTGCTGAACCGGCCGCGCATCAGATTCGGAATTCCAATTCCTTCATGTTGGCCGCGTTGGTGTCGGCTGTGGGAGGACGCCCGGAACTGCTGCCGGTCGCGCCCGATACGCGGGATGAGTTACGTCCCGGGCTGCAAAGAGGCTTGACGTGTGACATGTTGCTGGTTTCGGGGGGAGTGTCGGCGGGACGTTACGATCTTGTCAAGCCGACGTTGCGGGAGCTAGGGACGCATTTTCATTTTGAAAAGGTGCGTATTCAGCCGGGCGGTCCATGCGCGTTCGGATCGCGCGGATCGACTCCGGTATTTGGGCTACCGGGAAACCCTGGTTCCAGCTATGTAACATTCCAGTTGTTTGCGCAACCTGCACTCGAGCTGCTGGGCGGACAATCTGAGTGTCTGCTTCCGTTGTTAACCGCTCGGTTCGCTGCGCCGTTCAAGCATCGCCCGGGGCTAACCCGTTTTCTTCCGGCGAAGTTGAGCGCGGACGGACAGCATTTGACGCACATTCTCTGGCAAGGTTCGAGTGACGTCCCGGGGCTGGCGAGGGCCAACGCCTTTCTGGTGGCGGATGATTATCGCGAGTCCTGGGCGATTGGCGATACTATCCGGGTGATGCGCAAGCTTTGAGTGGTGCTCGTGAAGAAAAGATTGTCCCATTTCGATGACACGGGGCGCGTGGCCATGGTGGACGTCTCCGAAAAGCAAATCACGGAACGCAGGGCCGCGGCGCACGCGTTTGTTGCGATGAAAGCGGCGGTGATCGCAGCGCTGCCGAACAACAAAAAAGGGAATCCGTTAGAGGTAGCACGCATTGCCGGAATCCAGGCGGCAAAGAAAACTGCGGAGCTTATCCCGCTTTGCCATCAACTGCCGCTCAGCCACATCGACATTCAGTTGAAAGTGACTGGAAAAGGAATCGACATCACGGCTACCGCGGCGACGGCAGCGCAAACCGGAGTCGAAATGGAAGCATTGACCGCGGCTACAGTGGCGGCGCTCACGATTTACGACATGACGAAGGCGTTGGATAAAGGCATGGAGATTCGGGACGTCTGGCTACTTGAGAAGACAGGCGGCAAATCCGGCAAATTTCAACGCGCGGCGAAGTCATGATTGGTGTTGGCGTTTTGACCGTTAGCGACTCCGCCGTTCGGGGTACGCGAATGGATGCTTCGGGCCCTGCGTTGTGCCGGCATATCGAATCGCTGGGCTGGGAGGTTCGCGATCAGCGTATTGTTTCAGACGACGAAGAAGTCATTGATAAAGCGCTCCGGGAGTGGTCCGATAGCGAAATACGGTTAATTGTCACTACGGGCGGTACAGGTCTTGCACCGCGCGATGTTACTCCCGAGGCGACGCGGCGCGTGGTAGACCGCGAAATTCCAGGATTGGCGGAATTGATGCGAATGCGAGGCCTGGAGAAAACACCCTTTTCCGTGTTGTCGCGCGCAGTGGCTGGAACACGCGGCAGATCACTCATTATTAATTTACCGGGGAGTCCGAAAGGGGCGATCGAGTCTTTTCAGGCAATTGAACATCTGATTCCGCACATTCTGGACCTACTGTCGGGCCGGACGGAGCACGAGAATGCGACACTGAGACCGTAAAAAGAAACTCGGCATCGTGCGGGGACATCACAAACTTATATGACGCATTGGTCGGCTGGCCGGTCGGTAGTTCGCTCGAAATCGCTGTTTGTTCTCGCGGCGTTCTTACTTGCGGCAGTCGCGTTTGGACAATTGCTCCCTCCAGGACAGCTGCCGTCAGGGCCGCCGCCGCAGCCGGGACAACTCGGACCAGCCCCATCTGATGGACCTCAGCCTGGAACCGACCATGCGGCTAACCCGAACGGCAAACCCAACGTTCCCTCACCGGATGTGCTATCGGCGGATATTCGCGTCCAGGTTCACAATATTCTGGTGCCCACAACTGTTTTTGACCCCGATGGTCACGGCTACGTGAACGGTCTGCGGGTCAGTGATTTCCAAGTGCTGGACAACGGCAAGCCGCAGAAGATCTCGGGTGAGATTACAGAGCAGCCCTTATCGGTGGTGTTGGCGGTACAAGCGAACTCAGAGGTAGATGCGTTATTACCGGATATAAAAAAAAGCGGGGTTCTTTTGCACGGTCTGGTGACCGGACAGCAGGGCGACGTGGCGATTCTTGCCTTTGATCATCGGATGCAAGTGATGCAAAACTTCACCGGCGATGTGCAGAAGATAGATGATGCAATGTACCGGATCACATCCGGCTCCAGCACCGCGGCGATGATCGACGCCGTCATGAAAGCAGATCAGATGCTGCGTGATCATGATCGCCAGAATGCACGCCGGCGGGTGGTGATCCTCATGAGCCGCAACATCGACAAAGGGAGTCAATTGAAGCTTGAGGAAGCCATTCACCAGATGCAATTCGACAACGTGATTGTGTACTGCGTGGACATATCGCGCTGGAGAACGGCTTTGATGAAGAAGCCCGACTATCCACGCCCGGCAAATGGCGGCGTGCCGCCTGAGGCGCTTGGCACCATAACTGGAATTCCACAAAGCGACACGTCGGTGCTTACGCAAGCGGATGGCAACCTGTTAAACGCTGTCCCGCCGGCGCTCCGCAGCATCAGAGACCTTTTCAAGAAGACTCCGGCAGAGGCCCTCACGTACTTTACGGGCGGCAATCTTTACGGCTTCCATGACAAGCGCGGTCTGGAGGCAGCGATTACGGACATTGGGCAGAACCTGAATAGTCAGTATCTGCTCAGCTATGCGCTCAGTGATGAGACAAGAGCCGAGCCCGGATTTCACACGATCAAAGTGGTGGTGAATCGGCCCGGCCTGCAGGTGCGGACACGGCCCGGCTATTGGCTGGGCGGGGGCAAGGAGCCCTAAGCCTGGCGGAACCCGCGCGTCCTCACGCAAGACGCTGCCATAGGTCAAGAATTTCGGGGAAGGGCAGATCGTCGGTCGTCCAATAGACAGGTGCATCGGGATCTACGAATTGCGATGTATCCTGTTTCCCGGAGGCGAGCGCGTGATGTTTGTGCGACTCTTTCAGCAGCTTTCCCTCCTCGAAATAACTCGTCACATCCAAGACAAGGTTTGCGGCGCGAGATTGGACCTGCCGTGTTCTTTTGGCCAACGTTCCATCATCCCGGTAGAAGTAGTTAAGATCTTCCGACCACCCATCCTGCTCGTCCACAATTCGGATAAAAACCCAGCGAATCTCGGCACCGGTCGTGTACAAATAAGCCACTGCTTCATCCGGCATCTTCGCCGGAAGCTCATCAATTTCGGTCCATGGATCCGGTCCGGCGAAGACGAAGGGCGTGGCATTGCTGAAAGCAGACTGTAGTTCTTTGCAATACGAATTGATTGCCTGTAGCTTGCGGGATTGAGAACCGGCGGCGGTGGGCGCCGCCAGCAGACATAGTAAGCCAAATGCAGCGGCGCAGGCTGTGCAGCGATAGCTACGGAATTTGTCTAAAATCCGGTATCCACCCATTTTTTGCCGGAGGCGCTTTCGGCCACCTTTGAAAGCAGAATCATGCCCTTAAGGCCGTCTTCAAATGTCGGGTAATCCACCGCGACGCTCGGATCGGCCACGCGGGCGTAGAAATTTTTGAAGACCTGCTTGTGCGAATCGTCATATCCTTCGCTGTGTCCGCCCGGCAGATCTGCAAATTTGGCCGCTTCCGGATAAAAGAGCGATGCGTCTTTGACGATGATGCGGTTCGGTTCGTTGCGCTGGCCAATCCACAAAGTGTCGGGCTCTTCCTGATTCCAGGCTATGCCGCTTTTAGTACCGAAGATTTCAAAAAAGAAACGGTTTTTGCGGCCTGCGGACATCTGGCTGACGGTAAAAGCGCCGCACGCACGGTCGCCCAAATGGATGAGAACAGCACCGAAGTCATCGGAATCCACAGGAAACTCGGTGTAGTCGCCTGCCTGCGCCTTTTTGCCGCTAAAGGTCTCGACCGAGCCTTTCGGCTGCTTGCGAGTTTTGTGAAATGTCGCTAGCTCTGCGCAGACCGCGGTGATCGAGAGCCCGGTTAAATGCTGCACCATATCCATCCAGTGGGAGCCGATGTCCCCCATGACTCGCAGTTGTCCATTTTCCTTGGTGTCGATACGCCAATTCCAATCCGTATCGTAAAGGAGCCAATCCTGCGAATAGGTGCCCTGCGCGATCAGGATTTCGCCCAAATCACCGCGCCGGATCATTTGGCGCACCTGTTGCAGCACCGGATAATAGCGCAAATTATGCTGGACAGCGGTGACGGCATTTCTTTCTTTTGCAGCGTTCACCAACTGGCGGGCTTCGTCGACGGACATCGTCATTGGCTTTTCACATAGCACGGCTTTGCCTGCCTCGAGCGCGGCCAACGACTGCGGGAAGTGGTCTACGTTCGGGGTGCAGATGTGGACCGCCGCAATTGTTTTGTCGGTCAGTACATCCTGAAGATTGGCGGTCGCAAACGGAATGCTCATCGCGTCAGCAAACTTCTGAGCCGTTTCCGGACGGCTGCCGACGACGGCTGCCACCTCCACGCCGGGAACACGACGAACATTCTCGGTGTGCACCTTGCCCATAAATCCGGTTCCGACAATTGCAGTTTTGATCTTCTTCATGAATTCCTTGGAAATTCCCTCAGATGCCAATCTACAGCATTCGCACTGGCCAAAAACCTTTGCTAGTCTGAATCAAGGTTCGCAGCTATGGTTGTCCGGATCGTTTTGAGAAACGCCCGTGGAGTGGCCGCGGTATGGAGCGCCCCGCCCAAACGTTTGGTGGATTCCGAGGTGGTCTGGCGGTCACAGACGCCGGCCTTGTGTTGGAGGGAATCGCGCAAGGGTGCCGCCGTCTCAACTACTCCCCTTACGCTCTGGGGAGTGGCGCGCAAGGAGGAGACGGAACCAAGCGCTGGCGAGTCGAGTCAGCGCCGGATGGTTCTTTTGCTGGCAGCCTTGCTTACCCCATCCGCTTTGCTGGCGTTCACGATGGCGTTTTGGATTATTGCCTCAGACCTTAGATGGACAGGGGAGTTTTTCCTGGCAACCGGTCTTTTTTCCCACTGGCAGGTTTGGCTGTGCACGGCCGCGATTCTGCTTTTACTTTCCCGGCTGTTGGATCGCGCAGCGCGCCGGCCCGGGGAATTTGCTGGCGCGCTGGAACGCTAGCTTAACTGAAACGCTCAGGTTTTCTGTCGTGGTCGAACCGATTCAAAATTTTCATTCGGCCGTCGCGTAGTTTAAGAGTCGTTCGGAACATGACGTGCATCTGATTTGTGACTGGAACCAAGCTACAACCATGTCAGAGAGTCGCACTACAGCTTTAGCCGTTAACACCCAGCCGGCGCCGGCCCGGACTGCGAGTTTAATTCAGACTGTTGGATCTTCATTTTTGAGAATGGGTGCTTGGGCCGTAGATACGGCTCAGCACTTCGGATTGCTGCTTTCCGTGCTGATGGCGCCAGCGGTGTTTGCCGCTTACACCTTTGCTGCCTGGAGTTTAGCGGCTAACCTGGGGTGGACCAACACGTTTCCGTATGGTAGTGGTCCGTTATCCAACTGGTTAATTTGGGCCGGGTTTGCGATCGCCGTTCACCTTGCGGCTCAGGTCCTGCGGCGCCACATCGGCTCCGACTCGTCCGAAAAAAAGTAGTCCCAACAAATTTCGTATACCGGAAATCCGGGCGATGCGTCTGTGAAACCTGGAAGCTTTGATATCCTCAGAGCAGCAGGGTTCCTTTCCGTCGATGCCTTACAGGTCGCGTTCATACGTGAATCGGTATATTCCGTCCAATCGATTCCCCGTCGGCCTGAAGTGGCTGCTAATCAGCAACGTCGGCATCTTCGTCGTCTCCTACCTTCTTTCCAGAGCTAGCATTGTAGGCCGAGTTCTGTCGGTCTTGGCGTTAGTACCGGCTCAGGTGATCCATGGGTTGGCGCTCTGGCAGTTGGTGACGTATCTCTTTTTACATGACGGGATTGGCCACATCTTATGGAACATGTTGGCTTTATGGATGTTCGGAGCGGAGTTGGAGCGCCTCTGGGGCACCGCCCGCTTTCTCCGCTTCTACTTTATTTGCGGGATTGTTGCGGGGTTGACAGTCATTGCGTGTGCGTACATTTTCGGCGGTACTAACATTCCCACCGTAGGCTCTTCCGGCGCCGTGTACGGGTTGCTGGTGGCGTACGGCGTGATGTTTCCGGATCAGACCGTTCTCTTTAGCTTCCTGATCCCGATGAAGTCGAAGTATTTCGTCTTAATCATCGGCGGCATTATCTTCCTCCAGTCGTATATGGCGACAGTCGGAGGGCAGCCGGGAAGCGGAGTTGCGGTGGTGGCCCATTTGGGCGGGATGGTTGCCGGATTTCTGATCCTGCGGGGGAAGAAGCTCAACATACGGATTCGCCAGCCCATCGAAGCCGGATACAAAGATTGGAAAATGCGCCGCGCAAAGAGGAAGTTTGAAGTTTATTTGCGCAAAAAGGATTCCAATCGCGATCGCTGGGTTCAGTAAGCGCCCGGCCAAGGTAGTTTATCGATGAAACTTCGTTTGTTAGCTGCGGGCACGGTGCTGCTGCTGGGCGCCGGCGCCTCATTTGGTTTTTTCCGGCAGGATACTCCCCAGCCACAATCGAGCGACTCTGTGGCTAAACCACGACCCAAAGAGACTACGCCGCCACCGGACCAGGCTCCGATACCTTCGGAATTCAAAAAACCCAAAGATCTGCCGCCCGCGGATTCGCCGACTTTTCGTTCAAACGCTACGACTGTGACAGTGGATGTGGCAGTTCTCGACGATAAAAATCGTTTCATTCCGCAGTTGAGCCAGGATAAATTTCGGGTGTTCGAAGATGGTGTTCCGCAACAAGTAACGCAATTCGGTATCAGCGAAGCGCCCATGACGATTTGCATGCTGATTGAATTCAGCGGCCGTTTTCAGGCGTACTGGACTCGGGGTTGGGCGGAAACGTTGCAGGCCTCTTACGGGTTTTTAGAAACGCTGAAGCCCGACGACAATGTGGCCGTCGTTGAGTACGATATGCACCCAACGATTCTTTCCGACTTTTCGCCGGATAAGAGAAAAGCAGAACAAGCGCTGAATATGCTGCGCATTCCCGGCATGAGCGAGTCGAACTTGTTCGATGCTTTAACGGACATGGCGGATCGAATGAGTGCGATCGAAGGACGTAAAGCAATCATCTTGCTCGCGACCGGGTTAGACACGTTCAGCAAAATCACGTTTGACCAGGCGCGCCGCCGGCTGCAGGAATCCGGTGTGCCGATTTATACCATCAGCATCCTTCAAGCTGCCCGCATTATGGCGGAAGCGAATGGAATGTCGCCGATCGCGGAAATGGATTTTCTGCAAGCGGACAATGAGATGAGAACTTTTTCCAAAGAGACCGGCGGACAATCTTTCTTTCCGCGTTTTCTCGCGGAATATGGTGCAATCTATAACCAAATTGAAGAGGCTTTGAGAAATCAATACACGCTTGCGTATCATCCGACAAACGTGGCGAAAGATGGCAAGTTCCGGCGCATCAAAGTCCAATTGGTTAATCCGGAGACGAACGAGTCTCTGCGCATCGTGACGCCGAAGGGCAAGCCGATCAAATATCAAATCGTTGCCAAGGCCGGTTACAAGGCGCCGCGAGAAGTAGACTAACTCGGGATTGATCCCAAGCCGCGCGTTATTCGAAGCGACAGCCCGTGTCAAGCACTCGATGTAGTGCAGTATGAGAATGTTATAAGCGCGTTGACAGAATCGAAGCGCGTTTGTTACGTTCACATGGTCTGATGCGGTCTACACAAACGAATCGTGCGCCTCACCCGGCACGAATCCTACTCGTCGATGACAATTATGATGGCGTGTTAGCCCGCCGCGCAGTACTCGAGGAATTGGGATATCGGGTCGTACCCGCTCACAGCGGAGCCGAGGCTCTTGCCTGTCTGGCGGAGCAAAGCTGTGATCTGATGATCACTGATTACAAAATGTCTCCCATGGATGGTGTGGAACTGATACGGACCGTTCGGGAACGCGAGGTTCGTATGCCCATCATTCTTCTCAGCGGGTTCGCGGATTGTATTGGTCTGGGGCCAGAGTCGACTGGAGCCGACGTTGTGCTGCAAAAAAGCGCTAACGAGGTTTCAATGCTGGCGCGCTATACGAAACGGTTGCTGACGCCGAAGAAGCCCGCCGGCGCTCACCGGGAAGCACCCGCGAAAGTCCGCGCCCAGGGGCAATCCTGATTTCACGGTCATTCCTTCGACTCACGACGCATTTGTTGGTTCTGGCGCCGAGTATTGGCTCAGTGCTTCTCGCGGCGAGCAATCAGACGCCGCCTCAAAAAAATCTGCAGAAAAAAGCGGCTACCGATAGTGCCGCAGCATCAGCTTTGCGTGCGTTGACGCTGCGCGATCGTATCGCACAGATGATTGTCGTTCGTGGGTACGGTGACTATCCGGCGCCAGACGATGAGCAATACCGTCGGTTTGGACGCTGGATACGCGAAGACCATGTGGGCGGATTCATCGTGGCCGGGCGAATTCGCAATGGCAACGTACTCGATGCCAATGCGTTTGAAATGGCCGCGTTCATCAACCACGTGCAGCGGATGGCACACACGCCATTGCTGGTGGCCTCTGATTTCGAGCGCGGCGCGGCAAACCGCGTGGGGGAAACTGCTTCGTTTCCGTACATGATGGCTTTCGGCGCGGCACAGGATCCGGCTTTGACGAAGGAACTTGGGGCCGTTACCGCAAAAGAGGCGCGGGCGCTGGGCGTGAACTGGGTATTCGCGCCCGATGCCGATGTGAATAACAACCCCGATAACCCGATCATCAACGTGCGCTCGTTCGGCGAAGATCCTAGGCTGGTGGCGCAAAACGTTGCTGCGTTCATTGATGGTGCGCATTCGGATATTCGCCACTATGTATTGGTGACTGCCAAACACTTTCCGGGACATGGGGACACGGCTCAGGATAGTCACATGCAATTGGCGCGAGTGGATGCGCCCCGCGAGCGGCTGGAGTCTCTCGAATTCGTGCCGTTTCGCGCGGCTATCGAACACGGCGTTGATTCGATCATGACGGCGCATCTCGCGGTTCCTGCGATTGAACCGGCGGGATTGCCGGCAACCCTCTCCCGAAACGTCCTTACCAACGTGCTTCGCGACGACATGAATTTCAAAGGGCTGGTAGTAACCGACGCAATGGAGATGCAAGGCATCACATCGCTGTTTCCGGAAGGCGAAGCTGCCGTTCGGGCGGTCGAAGCAGGCGCCGATGTTCTGCTGATGCCGATCAATCCGGATACCGTTATCAAGGCGATCGAGGCCGCCGTTGAATCGGGCCGAATTTCCCGGAAACGAATCGATGCCAGTGTGGCGAAGATTTTGTCGGCGAAGCAAAAGGTGGGACTTTATCGCAGCCGGCTGGTCGATCTGGACGAAATTCCCGCCGAAATCAAAGCAAAGCAAGCCGCCGACCTGGCACAGCGTGTTGCCGACCGTTCGCTGACGCTGCTGAAGGATGAGAAACACCTGTTCCCAATGCCGCCCGGGAGCGGTTCGTGTCTGGTTATCATGACCGAAAGACAATTTTCTTCCCGGGGGGAGTTGCTGGTGTACTCTTTGCTGCGGTCCCAGGCGGACGTGAAGACTTATTTTGTAAATGCCGGTACGCCCGATAGCGAGTTATCCGCAGCAGCAACCGATATCGCCCAGTGCAAGCAAGTGTACGTGGCGGCGTTCGTTACCGTAGCGGCGAATCGCGGCAGCGTTGCGCTGGAGGGCGGCCTAGGCACTTTCCTGACGGATCTTGTGCATGCCTCTGCACCGGTGGCACTTATTTCCTTAGGCAATCCGTATCTGTGGCGGCAGTTTCCCGACGTTGCCGCATACCTTGCAACGTTCAGCACATCCGACTCTTCCGAAATCGCAACGGCGCGAGCGCTGGCCGGGAAGGTGGGTATCAGCGGAAAGGCTCCCATTTCGATTCCTCCACTCGCAAAGCTGGGCGATGGTATCTCTGTAGCGATGAAGCAAAATTAGACGTCTACATTGGGACGTCGAGGGATCAAAGTGCTGAAAATTACCTGGCTGGGACATGCAGCTTTTGAACTGCAATTCGAATCCGGAGAAGTGCTGATTCTCGATCCATGGATCGAAGGCAATCCGGCTTACCCGAAGAATTATGAGATCAAGCGGGTGAATGCGATCGCGGTCTCGCACGCGCACTCGGACCATTTCAACGATGTCGTGCCCCTCGCGAAGAAGTTTGGTGCAAAGGTGATTGCGATTTTCGAGACCGCCACGTGGCTGCAGGGTCAAGGCGTGACGGCCGAGGGCATGAACAAAGGTGGAACGGCCGATCTCGGGTTCGTGAAGCTGACGATGACGCATGCGCTGCACAGCAACACGATCAAAGCGGATAACGAAATGATCTACGCAGGCGAGGCCGCCGGTTATGTGCTGACGCTAAGAGATGGCAGGACCGCTTACTTCGCCGGGGACACTGCGCTGTTCGGCGATATGGAACTTATCGGCGAACTCTACAAACCGGAGCTGGCATTTCTGCCCATTGGCGATTTCTACACCATGGGTCCATTCCAAGCCGCTCATGCGGCGCGTTTAGTGAAACCAAAGCGCGTGATCCCCATGCACTACGGCACATTTCCTGTACTTACCGGCAAACCGGAGGACCTCTCCCAAGCGCTCCAGAAAGACGGCATCGAGGTGTGGACCTTGAAGCAAGGCAACACGGTCGAGTGGTAGGTTACCTCAGTATTTTTGAACGATAATTTCGCGAAAGCCGGTATTGCGGAGAGCGGCTCTCGTGTTGCTCAAGTCGCTGGCATCCCGCGTGGGCCCGATAATTACCCGGTACAACTTGGTGCTTCCGGGTTTGGGCACGGCGTGAGCGCGAAAACCCTTTTTGCTCAGAACATCCGAGATGCCTTCCGCTTCATCGCGCCCGACAGCGGCAACCTGGAGAAATATCTGTCCCGGCTGCGGTGTGAACGCATTGTGGCCTGAAGCGGCTGCGGACGGCCCGGGCGCTTCGGTGTCTTCCGGCTCCGGCTTCAGCGCTTTTGCGGATTTCGTGGATCCAAGAGGTGGTGTCGTGACTTCACCGCTCGGGGCGGCGGAGGAGGCCGGTGCTTTAGCTAACGCGGTGGATTTGGCGGCCGGCTGATTCTGCGCCGCGGTGGAGCTTGCGAGCGCGCTAGTGCTGTCTCCCGCGGTATTATCAGGAGCGCTGCTGGCGGCAGGGGCTCCCTCCGGCGCCACTGAATGTGTTTCAGCCGCGCTGGAAGCTGCTGTGGCCGTTTGATCCGCGTTTGAAGCAGGGTAACCGGCCTTCTTTGAGCCTTGACCGACTTTGTAGCCACCGGCAAACGCGACGCCTAACAAAATCACCACAACAAAAAAGATTCCGAGGAGCTGTTTGTTCCCCAGCAGGATCTCTGTTTCGCCGTCGCTTGTCTGCAACATTTCTTCCTAAAATTGTACTGAAGATTTTGATCGCCCGGAAGACTCGTTTTATCGGGACCGCGGGTTTACTCTTATAGCTTATGAGTTTTTTCATGACATGTGCGGCCAAGTGGAGGGCTGGCGTGGTGGCAATCGCGTTCACCGCAGCCGCGACCGCCGTGCAGTTGGCGTTATTGCCCGGGATGCCGCCCGTTCCCGACGTGAACAATTTGTACTCGGAAGCAGGCCCGGGAATGCTGAGTGCGGTCGTAAGGAACTTTCCGTCTCGTATTTACGTGCCGAATTCCAAAAGCGACACAGTCGACATTATCGATCCGAAGACATACAAGATTGTCGATCATTTTGCGCTGCCAAAGAAGCTTGACAAGCGCGGCAGATCAGTTCGGCTGGAACCGCAGCACGTTGTACCGTCCTGGGATTTGAAGCAGTTGTGGGTGGCGGAGGATCTCGGGGACCAGTTGACCGAGATCGACCCGGCCACGGGCAAAGAAGGAAAGACAATTCCGATCGATGATCCGTACAACATGTACTACACGCCCGATGGGAAGTATGCCGTTGTCATGGCGGAGCGGGAAAAGCGGATGGATTTTCGCGATGCCAAGACCATGCAGGTGGTGAATCGCATGGCCGTAGGGTGCTCGGGCGTGAACCACGCGGATTTTTCGATCGACGGCCGCTACATGATTGCCACCTGCGAGTTTTCAAATGAGCTGCTGAAGATAGATGTCGCGGCGCAAAAGGTGATTGCGCGGCTGAAATTGACGCCTGCGGGGATGCCGCAAGACTGTCGCATTTCGCCCGACGGGAAGATTTTCTATATTGCCAATATGGACGCTAATGGCGTGCACGTGATCGATGGCGCGGCGTTCCACCAGATTGAGTTCATCAAGACGGGCGTGGGAGCCCACGGGCTGTACTTCAGCCGCGACGCCAAATACATGTACGTTTCCAATCGCGGTACGCCTGCGGACCATTCGGATGGATCGGTATCGCTGATTGATCTTGCGACGCGGAAAGTGGCAGTGAAATGGATGATCCCAAACGGGGGAAGCCCGGACATGGGCGGCGTTTCGGCGGACGGCAAGACGCTGTGGCTCTCAGGCCGCTATACGAGTGAGGTTTACGCGTTTGATACCTCCAATGGAAAGTTGCGAGCGCGTATTCCCGTGGGACGCGAACCACATGGTCTCTGTGTTTATCCTCAGCCCGGAAGATATTCGCTTGGCCACACCGGCAATATGCGTTAGATCGCTGGCGGATCCTATGGACCAACCGGAACCTTGGCTGCGCGGACCCATTGAGGGAGTCGAGGCGGCAGTTATGCCTGTCTTCTTCTCTTTTGCTCAAGTGCGTGAAGATCTGGCAAAATACGTCGCCGACTTGACACCGGAACAGCTCTGGGAGAAGACGAACAGCGGCTCAATAGGCTTTCATCTGCGGCATTTGGCCGGAAGCGTGGACCGGTTGACGACCTATCTCATGGGAGATCAACTTTCTCAGGCGCAGTTACAAGTGTTGAAACGCGAATCGGAGGGTACCGCGGATGCGGCGACGCTTCTGGCGGTCGTTGACGAAGCGCTACGCGATTCCGAACGGCGATTACGCACCCTTGACCCGGACTCGTTATATGAGGCCCGAAGTGTCGGGCGAAAAGCTCTTCCGACTAGCGTCCTCGGTCTGATTGTCCACCTTGCTGAGCACACCCAGCGCCATCTAGGGCAGGTGATCACTTTGTGTAAAGCGACACAGTCACCCGCCTGATGTCCGATTTCACGACACTTCTTCGAAGAAATCGAAATTATCGCTATACGTGGGGCGGGCAAATTGTCAGTGAAGTCGGCGATCACTTCAACAACGTCGCCGTACTTAGCCTTGCAATCGCTGCCACGCATAATGGCGCGGTGGTGGCCGGGATTATGCTGTCGCGTGCCATTCCCGCGGTGATGGCCGGACCTTTGGCGGGTGTGGCATTAGATCGTTTTGATCGTCAGCGCCTCATGATCGCGAGCGATCTGATCCGTGGCGTCATCGCGCTTGGATTTATCTTTGCCATCGGGTTCAATCAGGCGTGGCTTTTATACGTGCTCAGCGCTTTGCTGATGCTGGCTTCGCCTTTCTTTACCAGCGGCCGCTCGGCGATCCTGCCGTCGATCGCCAACGAGGAGGAGCTTCACACCGCAAATTCTTTAACACAGACCACAGGATGGCTGACCCTCGCAGTGGGCGCTTACTTCGGAGGTACGACAGTTGCGGCATTCGGGTATCAGCTCGCGTTTATTTTCAATTCGCTATCTTTCTTTGTCTCGGCATTCTGCATATCCCAACTACGTTCTCCCACGGGGAACTTTCGCGCACCCGATCGCGGGTTGAACGAAACAAAAGTTGCACGTCCATGGCACGAGTATCGCGAAGGTTTGGCCTACATGGTCCACAGCCCGCTGATTCTGGGAATCGGTTTGATTGCGGTTGGCTGGGCGAGCGGCGGCGGCGCAGCTCAAGTGCTGTTCACTCTATTCAGCGAGCTGGTGTTCAAGCGCGGCGCGCGCGGATTAGGGCAATTGTGGGGAACTGCCGGTGTTGGCCTGCTGGTTGGCGGATTCCTCGGCAACTGGCTGGGCAGACGGCTGAAGTTCGCGGCTTACAAGAGAACCGTCTTTTTTTGCTACCTGCTTCACGGCGGCGCCTATGTTGTCTTCAGTCAAATGCGCGATTGGCGTTGGGCGCTCTTCTTTATGGGGCTGTCGCGTGGAAGCGTTGCCGTCAGCTCCGTGCTGAACTGGTCGCAGCTGCTGAGACACGTCGAAAATCGGTTTCGCGGCCGGGTGTTCGCAACCATTGAAACCATGAACTGGTCCACCATGATGTTGTCAATGTTGGCGGCGGGTGTTGCCTCGCAGAGTTACAGCGTGCGGGCAATCGGCGCGGTGTCGGGCATTCTCAGTTCATCGACAGCAATCTTTTGGGGATGGGCCAACTGGACTGGCAAGCTTCCCGAGCCCGCGGTGACCACAGACGACGCCGCGGTGGAAATCCACGGTGACCCGACAAGTTGATTCAGAGTTCAGGCTTTTACGAAGTCGAAAGCGCGGCTGTAGTCGGTGCGAAACTGCTCAAGCCCTTTATCAGTTAGCGGATGTTGAAACAGCGACTCCATCAGCTTGAAAGACATGGTGGCAACGTGTGCCCCTGCCTTAGCCGCTTGGATGAGATGATGAGGTCCGCGAACGGATGCTGCCAGAATTTTAGTCTGAAAATCGAAATTGCGATAGATTGTGGCGATATCTTGCAGGAGCTCAAAGCCGGAGCCGCCCTGATCCTCCACGCGTCCCATAAAGGGGCTGACGAAGGCGGCGCCTGCTTTTGCGGCCAGCAGGGCTTGCATCGGAGTAAAACACAACGTGACGTTTGTGCGGATGCCCTCGTTTGCCAATGCTGATACAGCGGCAATTCCATCGGGTGTCACCGGCACTTTAACGACGATGTTCTTGTGAATTTTTGCCAGGCTGCGGGCTTCGGGAAGGATCTCAGCAGTCGTGGTAGACAGGACCGGCGCGCTAACGTCGCCGTCAACCAGCGCACAAATCTGGAGCAACTGATCTTCGATCGGCACACCTTCTTTTGCGATCAGGCTCGGATTGGTTGTCACCCCGTCGATGATGCGCCATACAAGCGCTCGTTTTACTTCCTCGACATTTGCCGTATCTAAAAAGAACTTCATTCAGGAATGACTAACCTTCCATCGTAACAAAGCAATTGCTCTGCCCTCCAAACTACGACAGGCCCAACGCGCTTCCTATAATCAGGAACGATGTCCGTGGCCGCAGGGGCTTTCGCCCGCCTCGCCGGAATTCCCGGCCTTTCTCTCAGACGTGACGTAAGCCTCGCGGAGTACACCCGTTTCGCTCTCGGCGGTCCGGCCGAAGTGTTCGTTGAAGCCCCGGACGCCGCGGCCTTTCAAGCCGCCCTTCAGCTTACACGAAGTCTGAAGCTGCCGAGCGTCATTATCGGGGGTGGAACCAATCTGGTGGTATCCGACCAAGGATTTGCGGGTGTCGTGCTCCGCTACACCGGCTCCGCTATTTCGCGCAACGGCGAATATCTGACTGTGGAATCCGGTGCGGTGCTGCAAGATGTTGTCGACTTCGCGATTGCCGCAGGTCTCGGTGGTCTTGAGACTATGACCGGCATTCCGGGGTGGGTTGGCGGAGCGGTTTATGGAAACGCCGGCGCCTATGGGCACTCGATTCAGGAAATCGTCGAAGGTGTTCGAGCCACTGAGGGCCAAGGCGTGACTGAATTCTCGGCTGCCCAATGCGAGTTCACTTATCGCGAGAGTGTGTTTAAGGCGCACAAGAATTGGGTGATTCTTTCCACGCGCCTGCGTTTGCGTCCGGCCGATCCCCTCGAATTGCGAAAGACCGCGACCGGCATACGGAGCATTCGGGACGAGAAGTATCCTCCGAGCATGAAATGCGCCGGCAGCATATTCAAGAATTTACTCTTTGCCCAATTGCCGCCGGCTGTTCAAACTCAAATACCGCCGCAGTTGGTTCGTGAAGGCAAGGTGCCTTCGGCCTGGTTTCTGGAGCAGACTGGTGCGAAGGGAATGCGCCTTGGAGACATTCAAGTGGCTTCTTACCATGCGAATCTCATTTACAACGACGGCGCCGGCACCGGAGCGGATTTAATCGCTCTGATTTCTGAATTAAAGGGGCGAGTGCACGACCGTTTTGGGTTCGATCTGGAGGAAGAAGTGCAATACATTGGCGGTGAAAACCATACCCCAGGAGCATGATAGACTCTCGATTCGAAAGGACCCTACATGCCAACTGTGAAGCCGAAACCTGACGGATATCACTCGGTAACCGCATATCTCGTCTGCAAAAACGCCGATGCGGCCATCAAATGGTACGCAAAGGCCTTTGGGGCGAAGGAAATCATGCGTCTTCCGATGCCGGATGGCGGCATCGCCCATGCCGAGATTCAACTTGGCGATTCGCGCGTAATGCTGTCGGACGAGATCCCGCAGTTCGGAAACAAGAGTGCTGAGACTTTTGGCGGATCACCGGTCGCATTCATGTTGTATGTCGAAGACGTGGATAGCGCCTTTGCCAAAGCGATCGAAGCCGGAGCGACGGTGAAGCGCGCGGTACAGAATCAGTTCTACGGAGACCGCACTGGGACACTCGTCGATCCGTTCGGATATCAATGGAGTCTTGGCACGCATGTCGAGGATGTGAGCGAGGAAGAGATGACGCGCCGGATGGCCGGCATGAGCGCAGCGCCGGCTTAGGTGTCGTGCGCGGATGATGAAGCGGTAGCGCCCCGACGACTACGCGCGCCAGCCGATTAGACTAGCTTGTTCTAGCGGTGTATCCTGGTTTTTTCGACTAGATGCCCGCAGAGCTGATCGTAGTTAACGGCCCGTCCGCGGGTGTGCGCTATCCGCTGGGAAACCAGGAGATTCTAATCGGCCGCGCGCCGAATTCCAGCATTGTGCTGAGTGAGGCGGACGTTGCGTGGAGACATTGCCAGGTAGTCCGACGCGGGGACCGCTATTCAGTCACCGATCTGCGTAGTTCGGCCGGCACCTTCGTGAATGGAATGCGCTCGGCGGAGCGTTGGCTGCAGGATCGTGACCAAATCGGTATTGGCAAAACCATTCTGATGTTCCGTGCCGAGGCGGTTTCCGAAGCCCCGCTGATAGTTGTCGAGAAGAACGATGCGAAGCCCGTGCTGCTTGCGGCCTGCTCTCTTGTTTTCCTGTTTCGCGCGATCGCCGCAAGTGCTGGAAACACGAAAACAACTGTTTTGCAAAGGCAAATCGTTCGCATCATTTCCGACCTGATCCCATCCGACATTGGATTTTTGCTGCTGGGGGGAACGGCTGCTGAATTAGTGGCTCGTTTGCGCGAACAGACGATGGGACGATCCGAACACTTCGAAGATCTCTTACATCGTTTATCGAGCGATGGCGCGACGCTTGTGGCTGAGGTTCGCTCTGTCGGAGTGCCGCTCTATCTGAACGGAATGTTGGCCGGTGCCGCGATCGTTCAGGTAAGAGAGGCGGAGGCGGGCCGTCTGCCGCTTTATCTGGAAACGCTGACCGCGGTTGCCTCTCTCGCTTCAATCGCGTTTGAAGCGAATCACGAGGTTGAGACTCTGAAGGCCGAGAGGGCGCTGCTCCAGGAACAGATCGCGAGTCCGGCGGGCATCGTCGGAAATAGCGCTCCTGTCCGGCGTCTGCTGGAGCTTGTGGAACGCGTTGCGCCGCGCGATACCACGGTTCTGATCACAGGCGAGAGCGGCACCGGAAAAGAATTAATCGCGCGCGCGCTGCACGACAAAAGTCCGCGTTGCGATAGTCCGTTTATCGCTGTTAATTGCGCGGCTTTGAGCGAGAGCTTATTTGAAAGCGAGCTTTTCGGGCACGAGAAGGGTGCATTCACGGGCGCCATTTCCCTCAAACGCGGGCGTTTCGAACTTGCGCAGGGTGGGACCATTTTTCTGGACGAAGTTGGTGAGCTGGCGCTGCCGTTGCAAGCTAAGCTCCTGCGCGTGCTGCAGCAGCGTGAATTTGAGCGCGTCGGCGGTACTCAGGTGCTTTCGCTGGATATTCGTGTGATCGCCGCAACCAATCGTGATCTCGGCGTCGACGTACGTGAAGGAAGGTTTCGGGAGGATCTTTATCACCGTTTGAACGTCGTTTGTCTGCACTCGCCTCCGCTGCGCGAGCGGCGTGACGATATTTCGTTGTTGGCTCGGCACTTTCTGCAGCGTTCGGCAGCCCGCTGCAAACGCCAGGTGAACGGCCTCGCGCCGGAAGCGGAAGAGTTACTGCAGCAATATTCGTGGCCCGGCAACGTGCGCGAACTGGAAAATTCAATGGAGCGCGCCGTTGTTCTGGGTGTTTCCGATTTGGTGCTTCCGGAGGACCTGCCCGAGACCCTGCTTGAATCGGCGCCAGAGTCGGCCGGTACTCGTTATCATTCATCGGTCGGGCAAGCCAAGCGGGAAGCCATTCTGGATGCATATGTGCAAGGGGGCGGCGATTACAAACACGCCGCCAAGGTGCTGGGGCTGCACCCGAATTATCTGCTGCGTCTGGTGCGCAATCTTTCGCTGCGTGACGACATCAATCGAGTGCTCGCCGTGGCTGCTGCTGCGCGCTGAGTTTTACCCTTGCTTTCGGCTGCCGATGTGAAGCGAGGCGATGCCTCCCGTCAGTAATTGAAACCGTGTGTTGAAGAAGCCCGCGTCAGTCATCATTTCCCGCAGTAACTCGGCGGACGGAAATTCGCCAATGGACTTCGGTAAATAGGTGTAAGCGTCCGGCGATCCTGACACGATTCTTCCGACCACCGGCAGAATCACGTGAGAGTAGAAGCCATAGGCTCGTTTCATCAGCCGGCCTGGCGGGTGTGAAAACTCCAGAATGGCAAGAACGCCTCCGGGCTTCAAAACACGTTGCAGTTCCGAAAGGCCCGCGCGATAGTTTGCCAGATTGCGAAAGCCGAAGGCGATGGCAATGGCGTCAAATGTACAGTCGCGCAGGGGCAAGGTTAAAGCGTCAGCTCCGAATAATGGCGACGATAGATTCTGATGCTGCAGTTTGCTTTGTGCCGCGGCTAGCATCGGGTAGCAGAAATCGGCCCCCATCACGGTGGCCCTTGCCTGGCTTTGAAACTCAATCAGAACGTCGCCCGTTCCGCAGCATAAATCCAAGATCTGTGCGTCCGGGCGCGCCAAGATCGGAGTCAATTCGCGAGTCAGTACCTTACGCCAGCCGCGATCGACGTTGAACGAAAGCAACCGATTCAGCAGGTCGTAGGTGGGCGCCACCTTTGCGAACATGCCTTGGACCCAGCGCGCCGCTTGCTGTTCGTCCGCAGTTCCTGGAGCGTGGGTTCCCGGAGCGCTGGTCTGGGCGTGTGCTCTTACGCTCATTGCGTACGCAGGGTTTCTACGATGGCCTCGCGAATGATTACCGGATCGATTCCAGAGACCACTTTGACGGCGCCGATGCTCGTAGGCAGCACAAAGTGCACTTTGCCTTGCTTCGTCTTTTTATCGCTTCCCAAGCGCGCCATCAGCCTATCGGGATCGAGATCTTCGGGCGCCGGGATGGGTCCGTATTTTTGAATCGTTTCGGCAAGTTTCGAAGCCTCCGGCGCCGCAAGCATTCCGACGAGTTCGGCGATTTTGGTGGCAGCAAGCATGCCGAGCGCCACGGCTTCGCCATGAAGAAATCGTACGTAAGCGGTTTCGGCTTCGATCGCGTGACCAATCGTGTGTCCGAAATTTAAGATGCGCCGCAGGTCGCCTTCACGCTCATCTTCGGAAACCACCTCAGCTTTGATCCGCACCGCATCGGAGATCAAGCCATCGACCAGATCCGGATTCATCGCGAGAATCCCTGTCGATTGGAGAGCCATTCGGTCGAAGAGTTTTCGGTCACGAATAATTCCGCATTTCACCACTTCCATCAGTCCGGCCCGATATTCGCGTTCGGGAAGGGTCCGGAGGACATCCGGGTCGATCAATACAACGAGTGGCTGATGAAAACTTCCAATCAGATTTTTTCCCTGGGCCAGATTCACTCCGGTCTTACCACCCACAGCTGCATCCACTTGGGCGAGCAGGGTTGTGGGCACCTGTAGGACGGGAATGCCGCGCATGAAAATTGCGGCGAGAAAGCCGCTGATATCGGTAACAATGCCGCCGCCGAAACCGATCACGAGGCTGCTGCGGTCGGCTCCATGCTCAACCATTTGGTCCGCGAGTTCCTCAACACGCGCAAACCGTTTGTTCGCCTCCCCACCGGGAAAAAACAGCACGTGCAGATCGTTATGCTGGAGACTCCCGCTGAAGGCATTGCCATGAAGATCCCAAACATCCGTGGTGGTGACCGCAAAAATCTTGCTTGTGCCACCGGGAATGTATTCGCCGACGCGGGCTAGGATGCCGCGCTCGACAACACCAGCGTACGTGTGCTGTGCTGTTTGCACCTCCAGGATCGGCATGTGATCCCGTTGTACCATGCGTGCCCGTGTACTCTTTGGCCGTTGTACTATTTGGATTGATCGGCCTACCCCCGCGGGTTAACAGCCAACCGCACTTGTTTGCCTGCTCAGTCGCCTTACTCCTTCTTGCCGAGCCACTGGCGCGATCCAGCCCGCTTTCGACACTGTGGACGGTGCCGTGCATCCTGGTCGCTTCCATCGTGATCGCGTGGGGTGCGGAAGCGGCGCAGTTTTTCATTGCACAAGGTTTTGCGCTCGCCATTCTGGCCTGGATGCAGACACTGCCGGAATTCGCCGTCGAAGCAATTCTGGCGTGGAGGCAGCAGACTGACCTGCTGCTTGCCGGGCTAACCGGAGCTCTTCGGCTGCTTACCGGGCTGGCATGGCCCATGATCTACTTAACCGCCGCGGTTGTACATCGGCGGCGCACCGGCAATTCGCTGCGGTACATTTCTCTCGATCGGCATCAAAGCGTTGAAGTAGCAGGTCTGCTGGTCGCTTTGCTCTACGCGGCCGTCATCTGGTGGAAAGGAAATCTTCACGTTGCCGATGCCTTTGTCCTGGTTGCCATCTATGTCGGCTACTTACTTCTGCTAACGAAACTGCCCCCGGAGAAACACGAAGGCATTGAAGATTTGGAAGCGATCCCGCGGCGAATCGCATTAGCTCCGCGCGCGCGCCGCAATGTTGGAATTGCTGCCTGTTTCGTGAGTGGCGGTTTGCTGATTTACTTCACTGCGGAGCCTTTCCTCGGAAGCTTAGTGGCAGTTGCGTTCGCTCTGGGCATTCCAAGCTTTTATGTGATTCAATGGCTCGCGCCGGTAATCTCCGAGTTTCCTGAATTGCTTTCGACGTTCTATTTCGCGAGGCAGGAGGACAAGGCGGCTGTCGCACTGATGAACATCACTTCAAGCAATATCAATCAGTGGACCATGTTAGTCGCAGTGCTGCCGCTCGTCTATTCGCTAAGCCGCCACGCTTTCAGTGCGATCGTATTTACGCCGGATCAGCAAGTGGAGTGGTTGTTGACGATCGCGCAGGGACTGGTGGGGGTAATTTTCCTGATCAACATGAAGTTTTCCTGGTGGGAAGCGTTGTCAATGTTGCTTCTGTTCGCAGCGCAATTCGTACTGCCGGTAATTTGGGGAGAGGCATCCAGGGTCTGGATTGCGTACATACTACTTGGATGGACGGCTGCCGCAATTATCGTTATGCTGTGGCGAAGAGAGATGCCGGCGGCGATTCGCAGCTTCGCCGAAACCTGGCGATCGCACGTACGCTCGAAAGCCTGACCGAAAATCAGGCGTTGCCGAAATTGATCAAGGCAACGCCCACTACGATCATCATTAGACCCGCGATCTTAGCAAGCGTAAACGGCTCTTTGAAGAAAATCCGTGCCCAGACGATAGCCCAGATATAGCCAATCGACACCATCGGATA
>DATBDT010000075.1:0-25617 GCA_036269815.1 Bryobacteraceae bacterium | reverse complement strand
CACGTTCACGCACACGATTTCGGTGTTCTTATTGGGACTGGCGACTTTATTCCTGTTCCGTTACATTGTTCCCGAGCGAATCACGCAATGGCTAGGCGCGGCTTCCGGCTTATCGATTGTTTTGGTGGGCGCGTGGATGCTGAAAAAGCGGATGGCAAATGGAGGGGGACATGCTCATTCACATGTTCATGATCATGATCACCACGGACATGATCATGAACATAGTCACGAACATAGCGGCCATACTCACAGCCACCACCACCATCCTCACGATCATCATCATGCTCACGGCCCGGATGTCCACAGCCATGGCGGGCACGGCCACGTTCACTCACACGTGCCTGACAGGATTTCGTGGGGTGCTCTGGTTGCGCTGGGCGTCAGCGGCGGATTAGTGCCGTGTGAATCCGCCCTTATCTTGTTGCTGGGCGCAATCGCTCTCGGCCGCGTGGGACTTGGACTGTTGTTATTGATTGCCTTCAGTCTCGGTTTGGCGCTCGTCTTGATGGGCATCGGTGCGATTGTTCTGTACGCGAAGAATTTTCTACCTCAGCGGACGCGGGATTCCAGCCGTGGCCTGCTGAAGTGGTTTGCCATTGCCTCGCCGGCAGTCGTCATGGTGGTGGGGTTAGTAATGACCGCCGTTTCAATGGGCTGGATCCGGCCCGAATGGGCGATCTGATAAGAGATTACCCGGGCTAGTCAAGATTGCGTTCGTCCTAAGCCTCGAGGCGATCGAAGTAGATCGCGCTTATCTGTAAAATTTGGCCTAAAAGCACCGCTTCGATTATCACTCGATATCATTGCCTGAGCGAAGGTAACAATGACTCGACGTGATTTGCTGGCTGCGGGAGCGGCTTCCACCTTGATTGCGCTGAAGGCGGCGGCCGCACAGGGGCCGTCCCCTAAGGCACTGCTTGGAGGCTCCCCAACTTGTTTCAGCGTGCGTGCTCGAGCTGCAAGAGAAAATCATGAGGAGTTCGACATCATCGAACACTGTCATGAGTTGGGGTTGGCGGGAGCGGAGTCGATCCTGCTCGCTCCAACGCCGGAAGCCGTCAAGTCGATCCGCCAGAAAGTGGACAAGTACAACATGACGGTGATCCTGAATACACGGCTGCCAAAGACCGAGAGCGATGTTTCACAGTTCGACACCGCTGTTGCAGCTTGTAAAGAAGCCGGGGCCATGGCGCTTCACGCGGCGATGACGGGCCGCCGCTATGAACAATTCGATACCCTGGAAGCATTTCAAGCGAATTTTGCGCAATGCCAAAAAACGATCGCGCTTGCCGAGCCGATTTTGCGGAAGCATCGGATGCCGCTGGCAATTGAGAACCACAAAGGATGGCGCGCCGCGGAGCAGGCTGCGTGGCTGAAACGCGTGAGCAGTGAGTGGGTCGGTGTTTGCCTCGACATGGGCAACAACATCTCGCTATGCGAAATGCCGGATGAGACATTTGAACTTCTAACGCCGTTTGCGATCTTCTCGCATTTGAAAGACATGGGCGTGGAGGAGTATGCAGACGGATTTTTACTTTCGGAAGTTCCCTTCGGCCAAGGTGTTATCAACCTTAAAGAGCGGGTGGAGCAATTGCGCCGGAAAAATCCGAAGATGCTATTTTGCCTGGAGATGATCACGCGCGACCCGCTTACGGTTCCGGTCTTTACGGACAAGTATTGGGTGACCTTCTCTGGCCCCCAGGAGGAGATTCCTGGGCGTGATGTCGCAAAGATCTTCGAACTTGTACGAAAGAATCCGCCAAAGACCCCGTTGCCCCGGCCCGATGGCTTGCCGATAGCGGATCGCGTGAAGGTAGAAGACGATTACAATCTCGCGTGCATCCGCTACGCCCGCCAGAATCTCGATATGTAGCTCGGTTGGCGGCAGTTGACACCGTGACCTTTGTGGGCGAGTTCTTAGAAGAGAATAGAATGTCCAGCGACGCACAAACCAAGGCTCAGTCCGAACACGATCACAAGCGAAATACGATTGCCGAGTGGGCCGTCACCATCCTGTTGCTGCTATTTGGAACAACAACCCTGGCGCAAGCGTTTGTCATTCCGACCGGTTCTATGCAAGACACGCTCTTAGTAGGCGACCATCTTCTGGTAGATAAGCTGAGTTATGCAAAAGCAGGGCCGGTTAGTAAATATCTGCTGCCATACGAGGAGCCGACGCACGGCGATATTATCGTTTTCCGGTATCCGCCGGACGTGAATGAGACGCTGGTAAAGCGGCTTATTGGAATGCCGGGAGACCGTCTGAAGATCGATCACGGGATAGTGTATCGAAATGGAATCAGGTTAAACGAGCCGTACGTTTACCACAAATACGCCTATGATCCGGCGTTCGATAATTTCCCTAACGAATGCTGCCGCCCGGTCAGGGAAGAAGCGGCGCGGCAATCTCAGCAGCAGATGCTGGAACGCCACGTCGTCTCCGGCGAAGTGGTGATTCCGCCGAATTCATATTTCGGTATGGGGGACAATCGGGACAATTCGTCTGACAGCCGGTATTGGGGATTCATTCCGAGAGAGAATATCATCGGCAAGCCGATCCTCATCTACTGGTCGTACCGAGCATCCACAGAGGATTTGACAGGTGAATCAACCGGGTCTTTGCTGACGCATGTTATCGATTTAGGCCAACATTTCTTCACCCGAACGCGATGGGACAGAACGTTCAAGGTGATTCGCGGTTTTTCCGATTCACAGTTACCGTCGCAGCCACTTCCGATTAACCCTGGTCTAACTAATCCGTAGCACGAGGTTGTAATCAAGCACGGGGTTTGTCGCAAATGGGCGTTGTTCAAGCGAGAATCCAAACCGTCGAAGAAATGTATCGCTTGATCCGCGAAGCTGTGACACATCACCGCCCTATCGCAGCCTTTTATCATGATCAGCGCCGGCTGCTCTGCCCGCATCGATTGGGACGCAATAAGGAAGGAGAGTTGCGGGTGCTTTGTTATCAATATGGCGGTGGAAGCCTGAGCGGACTGGCGCATCCGGGGTCACCGAAGAACTGGCGGTGTATTGCAGTAGAGAAACTCCGGCGGGTCGAAATCCTGGAAGAGAGAATCTGGCGGACGGCGCCGAACCATTCGAGACCGCAGAGCTGCGTTCCGGATGTAGATGTAGACGCCGAAGACTTTGCCGATCGATCCGAGTAAAGACCCACGGTACACTCGGGCATATTGCGATGAGATTGCCCGTGCCAGTTCGACTCGGCATTCCAACCCTTGCCGCAGTTGCTCTTATCTGCTCCTTTTACGAGTGCGCATCTGGTCAGGACATTCGCGAGCCGGAACCTGCTCAATTACTCCCTCCGATTGCCACACCGGTGGACCGTCCCTATCCTGGAATCATTGATCTGCATGTCGATGCGACCGACGTTCAGCGTCGCATCATGAGCGTTCACGAGACAGTTCCAGTCGCAGCCGGCGAGCTGACCTTGCTGTATCCCAAATGGATTCCAGGAACTCATTCACCTACCGGCCCGATTTCCAAATTGTCCGGTCTCGTGGTGCGGGCAGAGGGTAAGACGATCCGCTGGACGCGCGATCGTATCGATGTTTACGCATTCCACATCACAGTACCGGAACATTGCAAAACAATCGATGTCGAATTTCAGTATTTCTCGCCTCTACGTAAAACGGAAGGCAGGATTTCCTTTTCATCGAAGATGATCGATCTGGCCTGGAATACAGTGGTCCTCTATCCAGCAGGGTATTTTTCCCGGCGTATCAACCTCGCGCTCACGCTCAAACTGCCGACTGGTTGGCAATTTGCTTCTTCTTTAGACGTTGTGTCGCAGGAGGGCAACCTGGTTCACTTCAAGGATGTGCCGTTGAACACCTTGGTCGATTCGCCCTTATATGCCGGTGTGAACTTCAAGCGCATCGATCTTTCCAGCGGCCCTGGTAACCCTGTGTTTCTCAATGTATTTTCAGACTTGCCGGTCAATCTTGCGATGACACCGGAAGAACTCCAACTGCATCGCAATCTGGTGAAAGAAGCCCAAAAGCTGTTTGCCTCTCGCCATTACAAACGGTATGATTTTTTGTTTCTTCTGAGCGACACCTTGGGTAGCATCGGGCTGGAGCATCATGAATCAAGCGAAGATGGTTTGCGCGCTAACTATTTCACGGATTGGGCCGCGGGGGTTAGCAATCGCGATCTGCTGGCGCATGAATACACGCATTCCTGGAATGGCAAGTTCCGGCGCCCTGCCGGCCTCTGGACTGCAGACTTCAACGTCCCGATGCAAGACGATCTGCTTTGGGTGTACGAAGGAATGACGCAGTATCTAGGATACGTGCTGACCGCACGGTCTGGTCTGCGAAGCCTGGCCGAGACACGAGACTTGATCGCCCGAACGGCAGCCAATTTTGCCGTCAGCCCCGGAAGGACCTGGCGGCCATTGGTGGATACAACAAACCAGCCGACCGTCTCACAACGAAGTCCGGTAACTTGGGTCAGTTGGCAACGCGCAGAGGATTACTACAACGAGGGTCTGCTGATCTGGTTGGACGTCGATACGAAGATTCGGGAATTGAGCGGCGAGAAAAAGTCATTAAATGACTTCGCGAAAGGCTTTTTTGGGGTAGATGACGGTAGTATCGTGACGCAAACGTATTCGCTAGATGATGTAATTGCTGCGCTGAATAAAGTTCAACCTTACGATTGGGCTAAATTTTTTCAAACTCGAGTGTACGAAATTGCCCCGCTACCGCCGTTAGACGGCATTATTCGCGGCGGTTACCGGCTTGCTTTCAGCGATACACCTCCTGACTGGGCCAAACGCGGAGAGCGGCCGGATGTGGCGATTCTTTTTTCGACATCGATTGGTATTAGCGTCAAAGCAGATGGTGCTGTCGAGAACGTCTGGTGGGATAGCCCAGCTTTCAACGCGGGTGTGACTCCCGATATGCAACTTACGGCCGTGAACGGCACCGCGTTCACTCCCGATGCTCTGCGCGCTGCCATCGTTGAAGCTGAAAAACGTCAGTCGCCGCTAAAGCTGCTGCTGAAACGCGGAAACGAATTCAACACGGTCGAGATTGATTACCACGGAGGACTACGCTATCCCAAACTTGAGCGCGTGGAAGGTATACCGGATCGCCTCGATGCAATCCTCAATCCCTCAAAATAAGAAATGACCGTGGTTGTAAACGCATGATCCTTCTCCGGGCTGTTCAAGGTTTATTGGTCGCTTGTTGCTTGATTCCCACAACGCTTGTCGCCCAGGAAAAAGAGCAAACAGCAACCGGCCGGTGGGCAATCGCTGTGCACGGCGGAGCGGGCGAGAGCGAATGGGAACACATGGATGCCGCAACTGCCGTCGCTTACCACGATTCGTTAAGCCGCGCCTTGAACGCCGGCGTGGAAAAGCTGAGCCACGGCGGTCGCTCTCTCGATGCGGTGGAAGCTGCCATCAACGTCTTGGAAGATGATCCTCTGTTCAATGCGGGCCGCGGCGCCGCGTTCAACGCCGCGGGCAAGAACGAGATGGATGCGTCTCTTATGGACGGCGCGACTTTGCAGGCCGGATCCGTCGCTGGAGTAAGTCGAACGAAAAATCCGATTACACTGGCGCGAGCTGTGATGGAACGCTCGCCGTATGTCATGCTTGCAGGTCCGGGCTCAGATGCATTTGCCGCGAGCATCGGTCTTGCTCAGATGCCTCCAGCGTATTTCTTCACTGAGATGAGATGGCAGGAATTGCTTCAGGTGCTTCGGCAGCGTGGCAGTCCCGTACCCAAGCGTCCAACGGGCGTGCCCGTTCCTCCGGCGAACGACCGTGGCGGATTGCCCGAAAAGCAATCCTCTGTGAGCCATCATTATGGGACAGTAGGCGCGATCGCTCGAGACTCGCACGGCGATCTCAGCGCGGGCACTTCGACCGGTGGAATGCAGGGAAAGCTGCCGGGCCGCGTAGGAGATTCTCCTATCATCGGAGCTGCCACCTATGCATCCGATCCGTTCTGCGCCGTGTCCTCAACAGGGGTGGGCGAGTACTTCATTCGTTTGTCGGTTGCGAAGGAGATCTGTGTTTTGATCCAGTATCGTGGCATGTCTATTGAGCAAGCCGCCAGCCACGTGATTCATGACGAGGTAGCCAGGCTAAAAGGCGGCGAAGGCGGGGTGATTGTTCTAGGTCGGAAAGAAGCTCCCGTGTGGAGCTTCAATACCCTTGGCATGTTTCGGGCGAGGCAGGTCGAAGGCGGGCCTGCGCAGATTGAAGTTGGTCACTAGCGTGGGCGGGCGCTCAGAGCCGTCATTTTTACCTTTGTCATGCTAGTGCGTTGCTGCTCTCTTGAATAAAGTGGCGAATGCGGATGCAGTTATAGATGGCAACCAAAGGCAAAGAAGCTGAAGTACTAGCTATCGACGGGAGAGAGGTTCGGGTGACGCATCCGAACAAACTGTACTTTTCGAAGCAGATAAAGCTTACGAAGCTGGACCTGGTTCGCTATTACCTTTCGATAGCGCCAGGAGCGCTGAACGCGATTCGGGATCGTCCGGTGGTTCTGAAGCGATTCGTCAATGGCGCAGAGGGTGAAGCCTTTTATCAGAAGCGCGCGCCTACGGAGCGCCCGTCCTGGCTCAGGACAGTCACACTCTCGTTTCCGTCTGGTCGTACGGCGGAAGAGATCGTGGTCGATGATGCGGCCGGCTTGGCCTGGATCGTCAATTTAGGCTGCATTGAGTTACATCCGCATCCGGTCCGTTCCGGCGATTTGGAACATCCTGACGAATTGCGAGTGGATCTTGATCCGGGTCCCGGCGTCCCCTGGGCCGACGTGCGACGAGTGGCGCTGGAAGTAAAGGCGCTTCTCGCCGAAGTTGGACTACGCGGCTGGTCAAAAACGAGCGGGTCGCGGGGAATGCACGTCAACGTGCGAATTGAGGCGAGGTGGACATTCGGCGAGGTTCGTCGGGCGGCCCTCGCGTTGTCGCGTGAAATAGAACGACGGGCCCCACAACTGGCTAGTTCCAAGTGGTGGAAGGAGGAGCGTCATGGCGTTTTCCTCGACTACAACCAGAATGCAAAGGACCGGACAACTTGCTCCGCTTACTCCGTGCGGCCGCTTTCGGATGCTCGCGTCTCAACGCCACTCAATTGGGATGAAGTTGCCGATTCCCACCCGGAGGACTTCACGGTGCTGACGATGCCGCAGCGTCTGGCACAAATTGGCGATCCGCACGCGGATATGGATGCGTGGGCTGGATCGCTTGAAAAGCTACTCGAGCTTGCCGAGAAGGACGAAGCTGCCGGTCTCGGCGATGCTCCGTGGCCGCCGCATTTCCGAAAAGGCGAAAGCGAGGCGCCGCGAGTTGCACCGTCGCGCGCGAAACCAGCCAATCAGAAGCGGGCTGCCAAGCGGCCGCCGCGGACGAAGATGCCGCTGCTCGTGGTCGCGAACTCGCCGAACAAGGATGCGGCGCTAGCCGGTCTCGAGCGATGGAAGGCGAAACACCCCGAGCCAGCCGCCTTTCTGGCGATCGACGATGTGCTGGTGGATTCGATGCGCGGGCGCTCGTCGACGTGGACACGCATCCGCGTCAACCTGCGCCATGTCCCTGAGGAAATCCGGCCGGCACAAGAAACGCCTGACCCGGATTACGATCCGATTCAGGAGTGGCGATCGCGCCGGCCCGCGAAGAAAGCCACCAACGCTTAACGCCCACCCGCGAAGATTTGCTTCAGCTCATAGGGCGCCACCACTTCCAATTGCGCATAGGTGCAGTCGGCAGGTTTTTTATCGAAGCGCCATCTTCGAAACTGCGACATATGGCGAAACCTGTCACCCTGCATGTGTTCGTATCCAACTTCCACAACGAGTTCGGGACGCAACGGTTCCCAGGATAAATCTTTGCCCTGGCTCCAACGGCTTTGACCGCCCGGCATACGCTGAGCGCCATCGGTCGGTGAAGCCCACAGCTTCCACGGATGATCAACCAGCGCATCGCGCCGATAGGGCTCCAGAAATTCTGTGAGCTCCAGGCGTTTCTCCTGCGTAAAGCTGGCGCAGACTCCAACGTGCTGAAGCGCGCCGGCGTCATTAAAAAGCCCGAGCAGCAGCGAACCGACTTCCGTGCCCTCGCCTTTCTTGTGCCAGCGAAAGCCCGCGACCACACAATCGCACTCACGCTGATGCTTAACTTTCAGCATGACGCGTTTGTCGGGTTCGTAGATTCCATCAACGGGTTTGGCAATTACTCCATCCAGACCGGCGCCTTCGAAGCGGCCAAACCAGTCCAATGCGACGGCGATATCGCGGGTGGCCGGAGTCAGATGAATTGGCGGCACGACGGACGAAAGAAGGGACTCCAGTTGTTGACGGCGGTTTTCGAACGGCTGTTCGCGAAAGTCGGTCTCTCCTTCACAAAGCAGATCGAAGAAGACCATAGATGCAGGCGTTTGGCTCGCCAGCAGTTTCACTCTGGATGCAGCCGGATGAAGGCGGAGTTGCAGGCGATCAAAGTCGAGGCCGGCGCCGGTCACAATCACGATTTCGCCATCAAGTACGCAGCGGCCCGGCAGCTGCGTTAGCAATGGTTCGAGCAGGTCCGGGAAGTAGCGGTTCAGCGGCTTTTCATCCCGGCTCTGGATCATGATGTCGTCGCCGTCCCGGAAGATCAGGGCACGAAAACCGTCCCACTTCGGCTCGAAAATCCAGCTGCCCTCGGTGGGCAATTCAGCTACTCGCTTGGCGAGCATCGGTAACACAGGCGGGGCGACGGGAAGGTTCACGCCTTTATTTTGCGACGAAACGACGATGGAACGTAATTATCGCGGAGCTTGCCGGAGGCAGATGGCCCTATGCGAGGGCGGAATTGATGCGGCTGATCGCTTCGTCGATTTCCGCAGTGGTGCCGAACCCGATCGTGACGCTATCCACGCCGGCTTTCCGGAACGCGAAGTTGATCGATTTCTGCCGATCGTCTGGATTCTTGAAGTCGCCTTCCCCCACCAGCTTCATGCTGATGATGCCGGCGCCCTGCGCCTTTACCTGCTGCATGTGCGAAACAACAAAGGGAACGTCACCGGGATAATCGACGTCCTGCGTCTCCGGCGTGTCCATATGGGCGCCCTTGTGGTTCATGCGAATCATCGCAATATCCAACCACTGATTGCCGGGAAAGGCTTTAAGCGCGGGTTGGCCGTGCACGGAAGCTCCGTGAGACAGGATGATCTTTTTATCTTTAGCCTCCGAGAACGCGTCCTGCAATTTCTTTGTTTGGTCCGGCCAATTAGGGCTGCGCACACAGTGCAAGAGCATGATATCCACATAGTCGGCGCCTAAATCGGTGCGCAGGCGATTGATGGTGGCCATCGGATCTTCGACATCATGTGTGTTGTATTTGGTCATGAGGCGATAAGAATCGCGAGGCAGGCCTTTTAACGCGACTGAAAGCATCTGCGGCATGCCATGGTAGCTATCTGCGGTTTCGAAAAACCGAATGCCGTTGTCGTAAGCGTAACGGACCAGGCGTGTAAACTCTTCCTGCCCTAGTTTTCTTTGGACCGCGCCGCTATGCGTTCCGGTACCGAAGGCAAGTCGCGTTACCTTCACACTTGACTTACCCAAAGTGACCCATTCTGTTGCCGCATTTTTAACAGGTGTATCCGCGAACACCGGGGTGGCCATGGGCAGGGCGCCTATGGCAACACCTGCCTTCAGGAAATCTCGTCTGGATGTATTCATCGCCTGCGCTCTCCTTACCAGCACCGTAGCATGATTGCGGTGAGATCGGCCCTAAGATAAATTGCTCACATCATGCGTCCCTGATTGGCTCAATTCCGAGCGGTCTGCCCAGCGAAAAATTGGGACCGATGATTGGCGAGCGTCGAGCGGCACATGCAGATCTCCGCATAATACGAAATTCTTACTGTCGGCTCTGCTTATCTGGCAATTTTGTCCCCGTTAGAATTACTGGGATTGCAGGTATTACTGGCCTCAGCGTTCACTCGATGCGGGTAACTGCTTGAATAACTAGTGCAAACTTTGGTGGCCCCTGGCGTGCTCCATAGGCCCACGGAAGGGACGCTATGAATAACGCTAAGTACAAGCTGGCATTTTGCAGCATGTTTGTTGCGGCTGGTTTATACGGGATGCCGGCGCAGAATCAAACGCCCGCGCCTGACAATACCAAGGTCAATAAAACGGACACCAGTAAGTCCGTTCCGACTGCGGATCAGGCGAAAAACAGTTTGTCCGACCGGGACATGATGAAGAATATTCGCCACGACGTTGTGAACGACAAGTCGCTCTCGACGTATGGACATAACGTAAAGATCATCGCGCAGCACGGAAAGGTCACCTTAAAAGGCCCCGTTCACACGGAAGACGAAAAGCGCGCCATTGAGGATTATGCACGCAAGTACGCGGGCGACGGCAACGTAAACAACGAAATAACTGTAAAAGGCGATCAGAAGTAAGTTCTAGAAACGAATCTGAGAGGAAATGAAAATGGCAGGAAAAAACACAGCAGTTTATGGAATCTATCGAACGCGCGAGCAAGCGGAGGCTGCAGTGGATCAACTGCTCGCGGCGGAATTTCGCAATGAAGACATCTCCGTTCTTTTGCAGGACAACGTAGGTACAAAAGATTTCGCCCACGAGAAACACACAAAGGCTCCCGAGGGCACCACAACCGGAGCAATAACGGGCGGTGCGGTCGGCGGCACGCTTGGACTTCTGGCCGGTATCGGCGCGCTCGCCATTCCCGGACTCGGGCCCTTCATCGCAGCCGGGCCAATTATGGGCACCCTCGCGGGACTAGGCACGGGCGGAGTGGTCGGTGGACTCATCGGCGCGTTAGTGGGCATGGGAATACCGGAGTTCGAAGCGAAACGCTACGAGGGCCGGATTAAAGAAGGAGGCATTCTCGTCTCAGTTCACTGCGATAACAGCGACTGGGTGAAGAGGGCTAAAGAAGTTTTGAAGGAGACTGGAGCCGAAGACGTAGCGTCAAGCGGTGAAGCTTCGGGTGACTATGCAGTGTCTGACAAGCCGCTTCGCACATCGGCTACCACGCGATAGCTGCAAGCTAAGGCGAACATTATGAAATACCTCTTGGCTTGGATGTTGGGTGTCCCCGGCGGTCTAATCGTCATCTGGTTTCTGTTTAGTCACATGCATTGATAGGAGCGATACCGGGCAGAGACTTTGCCGGCGTTTTCGGAGGAGTTGAGGCAGCTGTTTTGGCTGCGGCGACTCCGAACGCGCCGGTTTTTCTTGCCGGGTCGCGAGCCAGCTTTCGGTACGGATCCGTGATTGGTATACCCAAGTCGATACCGTGCTCGCGATGTGAGTTTCACCGCGTCAGCGGAAAAGATCATTCTCAGTCCAAACCATTACTGCACAAGTAGCAGCACGACCGCTCAAAGCGGGATCGTTCGGTGCTATGATCAACACGTGCCTGCGGGATTCCTCGCAACATTTGATGTTGAATCCAGATCGAGAAACAGGCGGCTGCTACGATCGCAAGCAGGTTTGCCGGCTTCTTAAGATCGAGGGCCGTCAGCTGCGAAGTTGGGAGCGCCAGCGCCTCATTCCGGAATTAGCCGAATATCGCTTCTCCGATCTTCTTTCGCTAAAAACCGTTCTCCGGCTGAGATTGGAAAAATGCCCACCTAAGGCCATTCGCCAGGCATTAGATGCGCTGCGCGTCCGTTTGCGTGATGTCCCGGAAGGGCATGCGAACGTTCGCGTGTATAAAGACGGTCGCCGTGTTCGGATCCAGATTGGCAAGCAGAAGATGGAGGCGGTCTCCGGGCAGCTTGTTTTCGATTTCAATGACCTCGAGTTGAACAAGCTGCTGCAATTACCTTTGGCTCGAAAGAGTGCAGCGGCGGTGGCCGAAAAATTCAGGAACAAGCTGGAGGCGGACCGCTGGTTTGAACGCGGGTTGGAACTGGAGCAGACCGGCGCGCCGTATGAGCAGATCATCGAAGCCTATCGGAAGTCGGCCGAGCTTGATCCGAACTCGGCGGGTGCTCTGGTAAATCTCGGAACCGTTTTTTTTAACGGGCATGCCTGGGCAGATGCGGAGGAGCAGTATCAAAAAGCTCTCGAGATCGATCCGAATTACCCGCTAGCCCATTTCAATCTGGCCAACCTTTTCGATGAGCGCGGCGACACGGCTCTCGCATTACAGCACTATAATCAAGCTCTGAAGCTTCATCCCGGCTATGCCGATGCCCACTACAATCTGGCGCTGCTGTACCAGAGTGAGAGTGATTTGCTGAACGCGGTGCGGCACTGGCGGGCGTATTTGCGCCTCGATTCAACCAGTGCCTGGGCCCAGATCGCCCGCCGCGAGTTGCAAAAACTGGAATCGGTGACTGTGATCCAGGGAAGCCGGGCGCGATCTTCAAAGATTGAGCTCGCGCGTGACAACGCCTGATTCTGCGAAACCCTTAAGCACGGGTGCGATCATTCTGGCAGCGGGCACAGCCAGCCGAATGGGCCGGCTGAAGCAGTTGCTTATCTATCGGGGCGAACCTTTAGTCGCGAATGCCATTAATCAGGCGCGAGGGGCTGGATTCGCTCCTGTTGTGGTCGTTGTGGGGGCGGACGCAGACGCGGTATCCAACGCAATTGCGTCGATGCAGCTGAAAATCGTTCGCAACGACCACTGGCAGACAGGCATGGGGTCTTCGATTGCCGCCGGGGTAAGGTCAACTCCGCCAGTGGACGCCGTCATGCTCCTGACTGGCGATCAGCCGTTGGTGACTGCCCAGCACCTGAGCGCAATGCGAGCTCTTTTGGAAACCAGTGGCGCGGATGCTGTTGCGGCAGAATACAGCGGGACGATTGGTGTGCCAGCGCTATTCCGAGGCGCGCTGATGGAACGCCTTGCTCAGTTACCTCATGCCGCGGGAGCAAAAGTTCTGTTAGAAAGCCCCGGTATTCGAGTTGCTCGATACCAGCTGCCGGAGGCGGCCGCCGATATTGACACCCCAGAAGAATGGCAGAGGCTGCTTAGCTCCATTGAGTAGAAAGTTAGCGCTGTGGCGCCGTTGGCGGCGTAGGCGCAGCAGCTTCGCCTTCGAATGTTAAGGTCGATTCGACGCCAAACTTCTTGTACTTTTCGTACCGAATCCTAATTTTGATGCGCAAGGGCCAATTTCGAAAAAATAGCGTATCATCCGCGATGGTTTCGGTGGGAAACAGCCATTTGCCATCCACCTCGCGCCACAGCGTCGTGAAGTGCGGAAACAGATTCTGTTCTTTCAGAGTGTCTATCTGGGGTACCGCTTGGCCTTCGCTGCGGACGATCATGAGGTCTGTTTCCCTTACCCAGAGCAAACCTTCAAAGTAACGAGCCCCGCTAAGAACCTGTTTGGGAGCGACATGCTCCACAAAACACAGAATTCCATCCATCGTTTCTTCGCCTTTGTACTCACCCGAATACAGGCCGACGTTGTCCGGCGTCAGGAAAAACGGCTGGATGGTTCGAATATCCGCGAAGTCTTCCGGCGTTAGCCTGATTTCCGACAAGGAATTGGCGGGTTTCCCCACCACCTGTTCATAACGTGAGCCGGATGGCGAGAAGGTCACATCACGGCTTTCGTGGTACTCGCCCTTGACCATATCCCGATGATCGAGTTCTTGGATGAGCACATCCTGGTGATAGGTGTAGTTGTCGCGCGCCTTCGCCACCGCGCTCTCCGCTAGAGCAATCTTTTTCAGCAGGTTAGGCGGCGGCTCGGCGGCTCGGGTCGTTGGGGTAAATTCGAGCGCCGATGCTAGGATGAGGGCGATGCCGAGGGATTCCAGCAAGCCGGCGCCGAAAATACCGCCGTTTCTAATAACGCTGGCCTTCACGTGGGCCGCTCTGGTGTTGGCGGCTTCATATTATTCAAAGCTTCATCCAGATTTTCATTGGATTTGGACCGCAGCATTTCCGGCCTTTGTCTTAGAGACGCTTTTTTACCTCGGATCTGTCTTCGAAAGTACACGAACAATCTGGGCCAACGCCGTTCGTTCACCTAAGGCGAAGGCCGCCGCTTTGTGGGTCAGTGCAATTCTGCCATATCTGGTGTTTTCGCTTTCGGCCGGAACATTTGTACCAAACGCACTCTATCTGCTTGCGGGGCTATCCGCAGTCTTTGTGTTTTGGCACGTTTTGCTCCCCCGCCGAGCGGCTTATGATGTCGGATTTCTCGTCGTGGCGGCGGTTCCTCTCATCACCCATATCTTCGTACGGCTATATCGTTCGCCGGATATTCATTTGCGCGTCGACATTCTGGGCCATCTCATGTGGATTCGATTGGGTATCGTAGCTCTGTTGCTGCTGCGCGAGTGGGATGCCGGGCCAGTCAGCTTGTGGCCTTGCGCGGTTGAATGGAAAAGCGGTACTCTCTGGTTCGCAGCCGGTATTGTGCCAATCACCGCAATAGCGTTCGCTCTCGGGGGAATTCGGTACTTGCCCGTTGCCGGTCCCTGGTGGCATTTTGCCGGAATCGCCGGCGGAACTTTCATTGGCGCGTTCGCCGTACTTACTTTAGGGGAGGAACTCTTGTTTCGCGGCGTAATTCAACGCGCGATAGCGGACTATTCAGGCTCGACCGTTGCGGCTGTCGCCGTCGCGGCGCTCACCTTTGGCGGAGCGCATTTGTGGTTCCGTGGACATTTCCCGAACTGGCAGTGGGTCATAGTCGCAGGTGTGTTGGGAATCTTTTGCGGTGTAGCGTATGCGCAAACTGGATCCATCCGTGCCTCTATGGTGACTCACTCGCTCACAGTTGTTTTGTGGCGCCTGTTTTTTGTTTAGCTGCGGGCGGGATGGTTTGGTTCTGAAGCTGCGAGAAAGCCCTTTCGGGCGCCAGGGAGGTGTTGCTTCAGGGGTCTTTCTATGAGGTTAGTCTCGCTTTGGTGGGAGTTGCCTCCCTGGCTTGATTCCAATATTAGAATATGATTTTACGGAATGCAAGTGTTTTCCGAGAGGAAATACAAATTTTTGTATTTCCGGTAATTTTCCGCGGTTGCTACGTGGCCCTAAATCGAGCCGTGAGATGAACCTAACTATTTTGGGATCAACTGGATCCATCGGAACGAGCACTCTAGATGTGGTTCGCCAGCAGAGTGACTGCTACTCGGTCTATGGCCTCGTGGCAGGTAGAAACACCGGGGTCCTCAGTTCCCAAATTCTGGAATTCAGGCCTAAAGTCGTTGTTGTCGCCGACGATGCGGCTCGGCACGATCTACAAAGTCACCTGGAAGAATCAGCCCTTCCACGCGGTGAGTGGCCGGAAATGGCAATTGGTCCGCGAGGTCGTGTGTTGGCCGCGACTGCTCCGGAGATCGAATTTGTCATGTCGGCGATCGTCGGCGTCGCCGGCCTCGAAGCGACGTATGAGGCGATTCGGGCCAAGAAGCGGATTGGCTTAGCCAACAAGGAAGTCTTGGTAGCGAGCGGCCGCCTGGTGATGGAAGCAGTTCGGGATTCGGGGTCCGCCTTGCTGCCGGTCGACAGTGAGCACAACGGGGCGCACCAATGCTTCCGGGCTGGATCGCGCGAAGAGGTCAGCCGGCTTATTCTGACGGCTTCCGGCGGTCCTTTTCGCGAAAGGTCGAAAGAATCTCTGTGGTCCGTTACCCCGCAAGAGGCGTTGAACCATCCAACCTGGAAGATGGGTCGGCGCATCACAATTGATTCGGCCACGATGATGAACAAAGGGTTTGAGGTAATCGAAGCTTGCTGGCTCTTTGACTTAAAGCCCTCGGAAGTGGACGTGGTGGTGCATCCGCAGTCCTCGATCCACGCGATGGTGGAGTATCGGGATGGCAGCGTGATAGCGCAGATTTCGGCCACCGATATGCGCATGCCGATCCAATATGCGCTCACCTATCCTAGCCGAGACCGCGCCCCGGTACCCGGGCTGGACTGGACAACTGCCCGCTGCTGGACGTTCAGCGCTCCGGATTTTGAGAAGTTTCGGCTTTTGAAGCTTGCGTATGAGGCTCAGGAGCAGGGCGGTTCGGCCACCTGCACCTTAAATGCTGCCGACGAAATAGCGGTGGAGGCGTTTTTGGCGGGGGAAATTTCCTTTCCTGCGATTGCCGATGTAGTGGAGGAAACTTTACACCGGCAAGGCAGCCGCGAACCGGCGACAATAGGGGAAGTTATTGCGATCGATGTAGAATCCCGGGGCGTCGCCGCACAGGTTGTGGCGGAGTTTCGCCGGTCGAGTGTTACGGCTCGCCAATCATAATTGGGATTGTGCCGCGCCGATTTTTGCTGGAGTGAGTCCAATAGGTGGAGTGAGTCCAACCATTGTGCGGCAGTCACTGGATGTGCCGTTTGGGTTCGTTTCAAGGAAGGATTTTGAACTGTGACGTGGGTTGATCTTTATCCGGTAGTGATCCTGCTCGGGGTCATGATCCTGATTCATGAGTTAGGCCACTACTGGGCGGCGATTTCGGTCGGGATCCGGGTAGACACCTTCAGCATAGGCTTTGGCCCCAGGCTGTTCGGTTTCAAAAGAGGCGACACCGACTTCCGAATTTCCGCTATTCCGCTCGGCGGCTATGTTCGGATGTTTGGCGAATTGCCAGGCGACGATGCCGCGGCCGACCCCAGGTCATTCTTAGCCAAGGCGCGTTGGCAGCGGGCCATTGTCGTTGTCGCCGGGCCGTTGATGAATGTGTTGCTGGCGATCGCGATTGTCACCGGGCTGTACATGCATTCCTTCCGCAAAGAGGTGGACCCGACTGATCCCGTAATCACGACGGTAGAGCCTGGCTCGGCGGCGGCGCGGGCGGGCATACAACCTGGAGACAAGATCGTTGCGATTGAGGCGAAGCAGCATCCGAACTGGGAAGATGTTCTGAATACCGCTGTGCTCAACGCACGGCATCCGATTCCAGTGGTTGTTGAGCGCAAGGGCGCACGGCTGAATCTGACTGTTACACCCGCACTTGACCCCAAATTGGGAATCGGCGACGCCGGATGGAATGCCGATCCGGACGTGGAACTCAGCCGCGTCGAAGCCAATATGCCGGCGGCACAAGCCGGTTTACGGCCCGGCGACCTGATCATTAGCATCAATCATCAACCGGTTCTCACCACCGAAAACGTGCTGCAACAAGTAATCCAGTCAGGTGGAAGACCCGCAGAAGTACTTTACATGCGCGGTGGGCAGATCCAGAAGGTATTCGTCACACCCATTGCGAATAAGGATTCAAAGCTCCCCTGGCGGATCGGTGTACAAGTCGGACCGCGTGGTGAAATCGTAAAGCTTGGATTCGGTTCGGCTTTGGTCGAATCAATTCGATGGAACGGACGCAACGCGACGCTCATTTTCGATGCCGTGCGCAGCCTGGTGGAGCGCCGGGTTTCGCCGAAGTCGCTGCAGGGACCGATTCAAATTGCGCGGATGTCGACCGAGGCGGTGCAGGCCGGCGCGATTCCATTTTTCGGGCTGATGGCCATTGTCAGCCTCAATCTCGCCATCATCAATCTGCTGCCGATTCCCATTCTCGACGGGGGTACGTTGTTGATGCTGATCATCGAGATGCTGATGCAGCGCGAAGTCAGCCTCCAGGTGAAAGAAACGGCCTTCAAACTCGGCTTCGTTTTTCTGATGATGGTGGTCGTTTTTGTGATTTACAACGACATCACCCATGTCCTGAGTCACGGCTGACCAAGTAGTCCCTTTCATTTGACAAAGTGACCACATTTTAGGATAATTTTCCCATGAAGCTTGTCGGAATCAAGGAAGGAAAGGCTCACCTGTCCGCCTTGGTCGCAGACGCCATGGACGGTGAGGTCGTTATCATCTCCAAGCACACGAACGGCAAGGGTGTCCGGTTGGTTCCGATCGATGCTACGTTGCCTCCTCCCAGCGGTTTTGGCATGTTTGCCGATCGCTTCAAAGACCTGCCTTCCGACTACTGGACGAATCCGGAGTATGACGGAGATTTTGGGTCGCTGTTCACAGAAGAACAGTAGTGAATCGGCGCATTCTCATCGATACCTGCGGTGTTGTGAAATGGGCGGACGGCAGCATGCCTGCTTCCGCTCAAGAAATTTTATTGAGCGCCGAAAGGCGCTATGTCAGTGTCATAAGCGCCTGGGAGATCCAGTTGAAGCCGGAGCTACGTTGCCGAATCAGCCCGGCGGATTTCGGCACACTGGTGGATGCCATGCATCTTGACGTTGTGCCACTGCAACTCAATTACATCCGTGCTCTGGCCGCCCTTCACGACGTTCCTAACCTTCCCCACAAAGATCCTTTCGATCACATCCTGATTGCGCAGGCCGCCCTCATGGATTGGTCTATCTTGACTTGCGACGAACGATTTAAAGCCTATCCGAAAATTGAGGTTCTCTGGTAGACGCCGCCCGGCGCCGCGACAGCAACGCCGCCAGTTCATTGCATTGCACGACCATGTCAGCGAATTGAGCTGGATCCAGCGATTGATAGCCATCTGATAATGCACGCTCGGGCGCAGGGTGCATTTCAACTATCAATCCGGAGGCGCCGGCTGCAACGGAAGCGAGTGCCATGGGCAGAACTTTGTCGCGCTTCCCGGTTCCATGGCTTGGATCGACGATGATCGGCAAATGGCTGAGCGTCTGGACCGAGGGCACAACGCTGAGGTCGAGAGTGTTCCGTGTATGATCGGCAAATGTTCGCACACCGCGTTCACACAGAATGACGTCATAGTTGCCTTCGGACAAGATGTACTCGGCGGCCATAAGGAATTCTTCTAACGTGGAAGACATGCCGCGCTTCAGCAGGATCGGTTTCCTGGTTCGACCGGCGCGCCGGAGCAGCGAAAAGTTCTGCATATTACGGGCGCCGATCTGAACGCAATCCGCGTATTCTGCCACCATGTCGACGGTGTCCGTATCAATTGCCTCGGTCACGATCCCCAATCCAGTCTCGGCCCGGGCTTCAGCCAGATAACGAAGTCCTTCTTCGCCGAGTCCTTGGAAGCTATACGGCGATGTTCGAGGCTTGTAAGCCCCGCCGCGAAGAAGTTGGCCTCCAGCCGCTTTTACGGCTCGCGCTGATGCCAGGATCTGTTCCCGGCTTTCCACGGCGCACGGGCCGCCGCAGACGACCAGCGAATCGTCGCCCACCGGCACGCCATGGACAGACACAACCGTGTTTTCCGGTTTCGTTTCGCGGCTAACCAGCTTGTAGGGTTTCGAAACGCGTATCGCCTCGGCTACGCCGGACAGATCTTCGAATTCCGCCGAATCCACGGGGCCGCTGTTGCCCGTGATGCCGATTGCCGTCCGCTGTTCACCCGGGATTATGTGGGGGCGGAAACCTAAAACCCGGACGCGCTCGCAAACGGCTTCGATCTCCGCTTCGCCGGCGTGTGCCTTCATTACAACTAACATGGTTGAGAATCCTTGCCTTTACAGCGTAACGGAACGCGAATAGGCCTAGGTCACAATAGGGAATAGTTGACGGTAAGTACCTTTGGCTCGTTGCAAAGGGAGTTGTCGGATGGCGGTCGCGCTATCTTATTGGAAGAGCGATCTTGCAGCGTTTTCCGGCTTCGCCGTTCGCGGCCGGTACGTTCGTCATCAATGTAAGCGGATCTTTTCTGATTGGTCTGCTGATGACATTGCTAGTGGAACGATTGCGTCTTGGCCACGCATGGCAGTCAGTGCTGGTAGTGGGTTTCCTCGGGGGCTACGCCACTTTCCGGCCTCGAATATGACGCGTAACTTGCGACACGGGGCGGCCATCGTTGGATCGCCTTACTTTATCTGCTGAGCAGTGTAGTGCTCGGCTATGAGACCGTGCGGCTCGGCATGGTCATCGCAGGAAACGAGGATAGTGTCACAAACAGTATTGGATGAGCGCGAACAAATTCGCGACTCTCACGTTGGCAATCCTGAACTGGGCCAACTGAGCGGTGAGCAGCAGTGTATTCGAATGAGTAGCAATCACAAAAACGTGCATCTTCCATTCCGCAATTCCGTCCATCTGTCCCACCAGGAAGCTTACGAGCTGATGTGCAGAATCCTGTCTGGTGAGATGAACACGGAACAAATCGCGGAAGTGCTCGGTTTTCTGCGGCGCAAGGGGGAAACGGTTTCGGAACTGGTCGGATTCGCCTTGGCTATGCGAGATTTGAGCCACCCCATCGTTCTCGACGATTCCGCCGAACCGCTGCTTGACACATGCGGCACTGGGGGAGATGGCGCCAACACCTTTAATATTTCGACGGCCACTGCATTTGTTGCTGCGGGGGCGGGTTTGCGCGTGGCGAAGCACGGAAATCGTCGCATCTCGAGTCAATGCGGGAGCGCCGATGTGCTGGAGGCCCTGGGTATCTCTGTGGATTTGCCGGCCGCCCAGGTAGCGGAATGTGTTCGCAGTGCCGGCATCGGGTTTTTGTTTGCTCCGCTACTGCACCCGGCGGTGAAGCACGCCCAGGAAGCGCGCTTGCTGCTAAAAGGTCGGACTGTTTTCAATCTGCTAGGTCCGCTGACGAATCCGGCGCGGGCGCATGTGCAGCTAATTGGGGCCTATTCGGTTCGGGCGGCTGAACTGCTTGCCCACGCCGCAATGCGATTAGGAATTGGGCGGGCGTTCGTAGTTCACGGCGCCGGCGGCCTCGATGAGATTTCCACCATCGGACAGACCACCGTCTTCCAGGTGCAGGACGGGCGCGTACAAAAAGGATCGTGGACGCCTGCCGATTTCGGGCTGCCGGCAGCGAATTTAGAAGAACTGAACGGCTGCGATCCGGATACGAATGCCTCAATTATTCGCGCAATCCTGGACGGGGAGACTGGACCCAAACGTGATATTGTCGTTGCCAATGCGGCGGCCGCGCTACTCGTCGGACAGCGCGCCTCCGATTTGAAACAAGCCGTGCAACTTGCAGCAGAATCGATCGAAAGCGGGACGGCGCGCGACAAACTGGAACTGCTGATCAAATGCTCCAACCAGTTGAAGCATGAAGTCGTTTGAGATAACAGAATTCGGAATCGACAAGCTGACGATCCGGGATGTGGAGGTGCCGCGCCCGGGCCCCGGTGAAGCGCTCGTGCGCCTACAAGCGGCTTCGCTGAATTACCGCGACCTGATGGTCGTACAAGGCACCTACAATCCGAAACTGAAGCGCCCAATGGTGCCGTTGTCCGACGGCTGTGGAGTGGTTGAAGACGTAGGCGCGGGTGTTACCCGCGTGAAAGCCGGCGACCGCGTAGCGCCGTGTTTTTTTCAGACGTGGATTGATGGGCCGCCTTCGCGGGAAAAGTTTGCCGCTGCGCTCGGCGGCGGTATCGCTGGCGTCCTCCGCGAATATGCAGTGTTTCGCGAGGAAGGATTGGTTCACGCGCCGGAAATTCTGACCAGCGAAGAAGTGGCCTGTCTTCCTTGCGCCGGCGTCACAGCCTGGCACGCGTTATTCGAACACACCAACATGGCTCCGGGCGGCTCGGTGTTGATCCAGGGAACCGGCGGTGTATCGACTTTCGCCCTGTTGTTCGCAAAGGCCGCAGGGTTTCGCACGATTGTCACTTCCGGCAGCGATGAGAAGCTTGGGCGTGTCCGCGATTCGGGTGCGAGTCATGTCATTAACTATCGCGAGCATCCCGATTGGGAAGAGCAAGCGCGCACGCTTACCGGTGGCCGTGGCGTCGACAATGTCATCGAAGTCGGCGGGAGCGATACACTTTCCAAGTCTTTCCGGGCAGCTCGAACTGGCGGCGCGGTCAGCGTTATCGGCGTACTAAGCGGTCGGGATACCGGGCCAGGACCCGGACAAATTCTTGTCAGCAGTCTGCGCGTTCAGGGGATTTACGTAGGTTCGCGAGCGATGTTTGAACGCATGAACCAGGCAATCGAGTTTCACAACATCAAGCCGGTTATTGATCGAGTCTTTGCCTGGACGGATTTTCCGGAGGCTCTTCGCTACATGGAAGCGCAAAAACACTTTGGGAAAATTTGTTTAAAGTTTACGTGACAGCTGCGGACTGAAATGAAACAATCCGTTGGTGTGCCGGAAGCCGCAGCGGGTCTCAACGACTTCGCAACCAGGTGGCATTGGTTACCTCAGCGGCTGATTTTATTGCGTGCAGCCCTGCGCACGCGACCAGCCTTTCTGATTTTCTGTTCATTAGTTGGCATTCTGCTGCTGGATTTTTCCAATAAGGTCGCCATGATGAATCAGGGCGACTATCCGCGGACAATCGGTTTTATGCTGGGGGCGCCCATTGATGTTGTTCCGTATTTCGGCCCCGGACGCCCCGCATTTCTGTGGCCTTATCTCCCGCATAGCACCAACCCCTTCCTGGAGAATAACTCCGCATCCGTCTATTTCTGGCTCATGTCCAAGCTGGAACGTCTTATCGAACTCAACTTCGACTTGTACCTTCTCGCTTTTTTTTCCAAAGCCGTCATTTTAATTTGCTGCCTGCGAGCGGCCCTCTCTTACGACTCCCGTCGATTATCAATGGCTGCGCGATACCTGATTTTCGCGCTATTCGCATTAGCGTTTTTCTATTCCCACAACATCGCGTTTCTAAACTCGTTTTACCCGGAGCATGCGTTTGTGGTCGGAGCGGCAATTATTCTAGCCGGCATACTCGAATCACGAAGGATTTTACGCGTCGCGCTTTTAAGCACGGGTCTGCTACTGTCTGCCGCTTCGAAACCGCAATTTTTTTACCTGCCATTGTTGTTCCTGATATGCTTTGTCGCGGTTTCGCTTCTGAAGCGGAAGCGCCTCGACTCTGTCCTTTTGTGCACGATAACGGTTGTCCAGGGTGTCAGTTTGCTGCCAATGCTGAATGCCACCACCAAGCAGGTGAACTACTATCACTCGCTTTACTTCGGATCCTATAAAGTGCTCCGGCCGAACGAGCTTCAGTCAGCCGGTATTCCGGAGGGTACTCTTTACTGCGTCGGCATCGATTGGTGGGGTTGGAAGATGAAGGGAAAAGGATCGATTGACATTATGGCAGCTCCGCGACCCTGTCCGTTGCCGAAAGATCCTTTCACGCTTGGTGAGGTCTTAAAGCCTTACCTAAAAAATCCATTTCTTTTGATTCGACTGGCCAGATGGAGTTTGCCGGACCACTTTACTGTTCATTATTTCCAGCTCTCACCAAACAGCTCCTATTTCAGGCCGTCAAATGGAACGGCATATCGAAATGGATCGATTTTGATTGCGGCATCGAATGCTCGGGAAGCAGTAATCACGCGTTTCTGGGGTCTGATTGTTCTCGTCGGCATACTCCTGGCGTTCTTAGCGCGCAGCCAAACTCTTGAAGTGCGCATCTTTACGTTGTTCCTCTCGCTGGCCGTCCCCACGCAAATTGTCATATGCCTGTTGGGAGAAGGTGTCCGGGATCTAAGCAAGCATCTCGCCGGTGCGCAGTTATGTCTCGACCTGTTGTCGGTGATCTGTTTTGTGCAGGTACTTAACTATTTATTTCGCGGATTAGCTCGCGCCCGTCAATCCGTGTAACAGCAGTTCCAAGGGGAACCGCCCGCTTTCTATCAATCGCATTCAGACGTCCTGGTGACAACTCCTCGGCCTTCACAACGTGTCTTGCGGCCCAAAACAGATCCGGAATTCGATCCGCTGTGACGAAGAAGTGTGGGGCTGCGGAATGCCATGCAGCCGCAGGGCGTTCGGATGTGCCATCATTCGCAGTGAGGAACTTCGCGTGAGACCACTGATTCTCTTCTCTGTCATCTTCGGCTGCGCTTGCCCTGGCTTTGCCGAATCATCCAATCCAATTACCGCCAGCGACAAAGCGATTTACATATTGGTTATGTCCAATGTTCTGAAAGCGGCCGAGCAAATGCCGGAAGCCGATTACTCGTTCAAGGCGTCTCCGGATGTCCGAAGCTTTGGCCAACTAATTGGGCATATCGCCGATGGTCAATACGAATTCTGTGCGCCGGCAATCGGGGATGAGACAAAACGGCCGAGTGTTGAGAAGACGAAAACTTCGAAATCCGATTTGGTGCAGGCTCTGAAAGATGCTTACGGCTACTGCGGAAAAGCCTACGAAGGTATGACCGATGCCAAAGGTGCCGAGACGGTAGGATTCGCTGGATTTCAGGTGGCACGGTTGTCTTTGCTAGGTTTCAATACGGCGCACACCGATGAACACTACGGCAACATTGCGACCTACATGCGCATAAAAGGCATGGTGCCACCATCAAGCCAGCCGAGAGTGGTGCCTGCCCAGCACTAGCCGCAAAAGGGCGCCGAAGTCAGTTATGAGCCAGGTCCCGCCTATTGATAAAGCAGCTGCTTTGGCGAGGCTTGACAGGCCAATCTGACCTGGGGCGTCTATCGGTTAAAAGAGATGAATTCTTGGTATAATCGAGAGTATAGAAATCCAGTCCGTATGAGATCCGGATCAGTCCCTCCGGGGGATTTGAGCGATAGAGAAAACTGAATTTTGATCTATACTTAAAATTCTTTTTCGAACGTAGTGGTCGTTTTCGCGGGCACAATTCTAAGCTGCTGATGTGCCACTGGACTCACAGACGCAGTTATCAATGCTTGCACCTGGCTCGTACCGTGTCGAGTAAATAGTTCCGCGCGTGCGCCATGTAGACCTCGACAGCCGAACACCGGTTCAAAGCTCAACATCATCTAGAAAGGAACTTAGAAGAGACTCTATGGACATATCTAAAAAGAGAGTGGCGGTGTGTGGTGCTGGTGGATTCATCGGTGGCCATCTCGTCAACAAATTGCTATCTGACGGAGTCAATGTAATTCGGGCCGTGGACATTAAGCCGCTAGACGATTGGTATCAGCATTCAACTGAGGTTGAGAACCTGAGCTTGGATCTCCGGGATCAAGAAGCTTGCCACACATCTGTTAAAGGCGCTGACTTAGTGTTCAACCTGGCTGCTGATATGGGCGGCATGGGCTTCATTGAGAACAATAAGGCGCTATGCATGCTAAGTGTTCTCATCAACACGCATTTATTGATTGCATCTGAACGGGCCGGTATCGAGCGATTCTTCTTTTCCTCTTCTGCTTGCGTTTATAACGGCGATAAACAGAAATCGGCAAACGTGACACCTCTAAAAGAGGAAGATGCATACCCAGCTTTGCCTGAGGATGGCTACGGATGGGAAAAGCTTTTTAGTGAGCGGATGTGCCGGCACTTCGAAGAGGACTTCGGCCTGACATGTCGGGTTGCTCGTTACCACAATGTATATGGCCCGCTCGGTACTTACGAAGGTGGGCGGGAGAAGGCGCCTGCTGCCATTTGCCGGAAAGTGCTCGAAGCGAAGAAGTCGGGCAGCAACGAAATTGAGATCTGGGGTGATGGAAATCAGACCAGAAGCTTCATGTACATCGACGATTGTACGCGCGGCACTCGAAAGATTATGGAGAGCGATGTTCGTGAACCACTTAACCTGGGAAGCAGCGAACTGGTCACGATCAATGGACTGGTGGACATCGTCGAAGCTATTGCGGGCGTCCGCCTCCATCGCAAATATAAGCTCGATGCTCCGAAGGGCGTGAACGGGCGCAACAGCGACAACACCAAAATCCTGCAGCACTTCGGGTGGGAGCCTTCGATCCGCCTACGTGATGGATTGGCGCTCACCTATGAGTGGATCGAGAGACAAATGAATTCGACGGG
>DATBDT010000051.1:0-2957 GCA_036269815.1 Bryobacteraceae bacterium | reverse complement strand
CGAATGCTTTTCCGATTACCTACATGGTGGATGGCAAGCAGTACATCGCCATGCCCGCCGGCGACCCCGGGCTCCAAGGCAACTGGGCCTTAAATTACGCACCTGAGCTGGGCGCGACACGAGGATCCAGATCATCAGTCTTGTGGGTGTTTGAGCTGCCCTAGACTCGCTAGACGGCTCTTATGATCGCGGCAACGCCAACCAGTAAACATCAGGCGTTGAAGCGAGAATTGCGGAAACGCCGTTTAGGGGGAGAAATCGAGTACGTGTCCCACCGCTGTTCTACCCCGCAATGGACGTATTTCGAAAGCCAGAAAACATCGGCTAAGAGATTGCTCCCAATAAACGCCGTTCAGTCCGACTAACGTCCAGGATGACGGACCCCCGAGAGCAACTCGGAAGCTAGACACTACGCCGTATGAACGAAGCCGCCCGCGCAGCGTCCGCCGCGCGGGCGGCTTCGTTCTGACGCGCCTGGCTTCCCCCAATTTGACAGACGGTTTCGGCCGACCCTGACCGACTTCGCGGTACTAATCCGTCAAGTCTTCAGCTTGGTCTAGTGAAATAGTTTGTAACCGAATCGGTCAGTGCCGGTATTACTAAACGTAAATTCTCGATCTCTGTGAATACTTGGCTGACATTTCTCGCAAACGTTCGTTCTGATGCAACCTATGCCCTGCGCCGGCTCACGCAAACGAAAATCATATCGGCTGCGGCAATTCTCTCTCTGGCGCTTGCCGCTGGAGCCTGCGTCACCGCTTTCCGGCTGATCGAGGCATTGCTTCTTAGGCCCCTGCCGGTAGCGAGTCCCGAGCGCCTTTTCGTGGTGGAGTTCCGCAGCCCAAACATCGATGAGAGTCGTATTTCCACGTACGACAGCAATTCCTACCCGTCGTTCGAGCGGATGAAGCAGGCGGTTCAAGATCAAGCGAAACTGACGGCTGTTTCCTACACGGACCGTTCGGATCTAACCTACAGCTCCGATGACGAGATGGAAAAAGCCTTCACGCAATTCGTCTCTGGAGACATGTTCGCCATCCTCGGCTTGAAACCCGCACTCGGACGGCTTCTCGCTGGAAGTGATGACCTGAAACCCGGCGCCCATCCCGTTGCCGTCATTTCTTACGACTATTGGGCGGCACGATTCGGCCGCGATCCGCGAATCGTAGGCAAAACCTTCCGTCTGGGCGACGGCCTCTATCAGATCGTCGGCGTATCCCCCGCTGGATTCACTGGCACCGAGACCGGCGCTTCCGTCGACATCTTCCTGCCAATGATGATGAAGAATCCAACGACGCTGAGAAGTTGGAACAACTTCTGGTTGCGAATTTTGATTCAACTGCGTCCCAGGGTTTCTCCGGCTCCGGTTCGGGACCGGCTGGCAGCGGTCTACTACACCATCCAAACGGAACGCGCAAAATCCGCGACGCTCACGCCGATGCAAAGGCGAGCGCTCTTTAACGAGACACTGCTGGTCGAGCCCGCCGCGGCGGGCCGTTCCAATCTCCAACGCGACTACCGCGATTCTCTTTTTGCGCTTGCCATCCTCGTCACGCTGGTTTTACTCATCGCCATCGCCAATCTCACCAACGTCATGACTGCACGCGCTGTCGCCCGCTCGCGCGAGATGGCCATTCGCGTTTCGCTCGGCGCCGGCCGCGCACGGCTAATCATGCTTGTCTGGCTTGACAGCGCCTGGATTGCCGGACTCGCAAGCATTGCCGGAGCGCTCTTCAGTTCATGGGCGACTCCATTTCTTGTTAGCCTCATTAATTCGCCGGAGAATCCCGTCCGGCTCACCGTCACCTTTGATTTCCGGCTGCTCGGGTTCCTCATCTGCTTAAGCCTGCTGCTGACCTTTCTGCTGGGGCTTCCCTCGGCATTCCGTGCTGCCGGCGCTGCTCCTTCATTCGCGCTGAAGCAAGGCGATCGGTCTCATCGTCGCCGTCTCATGCATGCGTTGAGCATGGTGCAGGTTTCTTTCTGCTTCGCCGTCGTGCTCATCGCCGGATTGTTTCTGAGATCGTTTGATCGTCTGTCGCACCAGCCGCTCGGCTACTCTCCGACTCAAATCCTGAACCTGGAGAGCGTCGCGCGGCGTCCCCAGCTGGCGGTCTACTGGAAACAGATCGCGGACCGTCTTCGCACCATTCGCGGAGTCGAATCTGTCGCGCTCGCTGCGTGGCCGTTGATGAGCGGCGAGACCGCCAATTCGGCCATCTCAACTCGCGGCGTGGTTTCGAATGTGTTCGCCGACCGCTTCATGGTTTCTGACGGCTGGTTCCGGGAAATGAAGATCCCGCTCCTCAGTGGCCGTGATTTCCGTGTCGGAGAGGCTAGACCTGGACCGGCCATTGTCAACCAGGCATTTGTGAAGCAATTCTTCGCAAACCCGACTCCGCTGGGCGAGTCATTTGATATGATCGATGGCCCCGGTGCCCCGGTTCGCATGCAAGTGGTCGGCATTGTCGCGGATGCTCGATATCGCGACAATCTCCGCATCCCGATTCGGCCGACCTTTTACGTCCCTTACCGGGCCCTGACTGCCACTGGCGATCAGCAGCCAGTCGGTCGCGGAACATTTGTCGTCCGTACAAGGCCAGACGTCGATCCTCTCAGCCTCGCCGCATTTCTTCGCAAAGAGGTGACGCTCGTCCGCCCCGAAATTCGCGTTTCGAATATTCGGACACAAAACGAAATCGTTCAATCAAAAACTGTCCGCGAACGGCTGCTTTCTATCCTGGCTGGATTCTTTGCAGTTGTCGCGGTGGTGCTCGCCGCCGTTGGTTTGTATGGCGTTCTCGATTTTTCGGTGGTTCAACAGCGCCGCGACATCGGCATCCGCATCGCGCTGGGCGCGCAGAACTGGCACATCATCCAGGAAGTAACTTCTGCCACCTTCGCAGTCGCGGCACTCGGGGCGGTTCTTGGATACGCCGCGGGAGTTTTGTCGGTTC
>DATBDT010000043.1:0-274628 GCA_036269815.1 Bryobacteraceae bacterium | reverse complement strand
CAGCTTTTTCTGCGTTCCGCAAACAAAAGTTTGCATCGCGCCCACTCTGGCGTTATAACTACTCTTGTCCTGAACCCGCTCCTCCGTTGGCCGCTTTTGAAGTGTTCACGCTATGGCCGGTTTTCAGGTGTTCACCGAGGGGACCCGAATGGCGACCCTGCCTCACGCTGCCTCCGTGATGTGCCTTCTGCGTCGTAGGGCGACATTATTCGTTTGCCCTCTGTAGGTCATGCGGTACTGGTGGGGGTCAATCAGAATCAGACATTTCGGCAGGAGATCGCAGGTGGTTGTCTGCAGTCCCGTAAGCGTAGTGCAGATCTACCAGCCGGTGTTGCAGATGACTTGGACGAATGGGGGCCCAAGATTGAGGGAGCTATTCTGAGCGACACGAAAATTCAAGATACCGAGCGGGAAGCACGGATCGATCCGATCCCGTCGCGGGCAGGAATTATTCAAACAGAGGTCATGCATCGAAAGCAAGCGCCGAATTACAAAGGTGCGCAATCCAGTCCACCTCGTAGCGAGCGCCAAGTGACTCCGCGAGTTGACGTGAGCGGAGATCGCCAATGCTCGGTGATGCCTCTATCGTTCTTCTATACGCTTTGACGCCCCTTTGCCCGAATGGTGTTCTGAGTTTTTGGAACTATCCAAGAGCCGTGTTGTCGTCACTTCAATGCATCTACGACCGAGCGCCATGCGAGCTTTTCTTGCCCGTCAGATTTTCTTAGGCCCAAAGTGCAAAGGACATCTCGAAATTTCCTCGCGTCATCGTCAGAACCGCTTACACCAAAGTAACCGGCGAGTTGATCGCAGAACGCCGGCGAAAAATCGTGCAACAGGAATATGCTGGCGAAAGTGAACTCGGGCCGCGCTTTGATGCCCGTAATAATGTTCGTCAGAAAAGCTGCCTGCATCTCCTCAGAAGAACCGACAAGCGTTCCTGAAGGAAAGCCAATTTCTTGAAGAACTACAGGTTTGCCTTGTGCTGCGAGTACGATGGCGTCCAGGCTGTTTTCAATCTGATCTAGAGGCAAAGGATCCAAATCTTTCAGGGGGTAGTAAGTGAAGATCGCAATATCGCTGATAGCTAAGAGTTGATTGATGCTCTCATGGCCCTCCGTCAAAATACCCCAATGCGTCACCGTGACGCCAATTTGGGAGTCCGGGAATTTCAGGTGGGTGAGGTCGTAGGCCGCTTTGTAAAACCTTAGATAACTGCTGAATTCGTCAGGATGTTTTTGAAAATAGATATCCACTTCATTTCCGATTGATATGTATTTCGGCTGCGCAGGGGATTCAGATGCAAGATGATCCAAAAGCTCCCGATAACGCTCTATCAGTGCAGGATCGTCCCATCTCGTGTGTTCAAGATCGGACGGAATATCTCGCTTTGTCGTATTGATGGGCTGAAACCCAAAGAACACTTCTCGTCCGTCCCGGATATTGGAACCGATGTCTTTCGCGAGTTGATGAAGATTATAGTTCTCCTTGCTCGGTTCGAGAGAGCTCCAGGTCTTTGTAATGACTATCCCCTTCGCGTCGGCCTCCCGGAGATCCGCTGCGACATTCATCCAGTCAAATATCGTCGCCTTTTCGGAGTTGCGAGGATTTGCAGTGATAGCGAATACAGCGGCGCGTACATTCCTTGGAACGGCCATGCACAGGAAAAGAAATAGAAGTATTGTCGTTGCGGCGCGCATTGGCATAAATTACTGTCCTAAATTCCTTTCCATTTCGATACCCCCGCGGCGCACTTCTCATCGGCACCACTTAAGCACTGAGAAACCCGCCACGTATCCGTAAAGGCCGCACCTTTCGGCTCCGGCGCGCTTCTCAACTTGCTCATTTCGGCGAAAAGCTCGAGGGTTAAGAAGTAGTGATGGCTGCCGGTTTAGCGTTTCACCGGCATCGAGGGTCCTGCTCCTGGGTTGAGCGCGGATGATCGCGGTTCTGGTCCGCTCTTTATGGTGTTTGCTTTCTGCTGTTCGCTTCAAGTGGTTGCCGGACGGTAGGGGGTTTCGGGATATCGGGAGGTCGCGTTTGTAAGGGACTTCTCACGCCGCACACTATTCTTCGGAATCCCAGGCCGTATCGACTCGCAGGCTGTCAAGGACGGCAGACCTGCTGTGATCTAAATCGGAAGGGCCGATCCACAAAACACCTGCTTTGGGATCTCGAAGAGTTCCAAGCACTCGGTATCGAGTTCGTCAGTTATCAGGAGTCCATCGACACAGCCACTCCACTTGGTCGCGCAATGTTCACCATCGTAGGCGCTCTGGCAGAATTGAGCGAAGCCTCATTAAGGATCGCGTGCGCAGCGGAATTGCCAATGCCCGGGTAGAAGGAAAGCAGCTGGGCAGACCGAAACGCATTTTCCGTCGTGACGAAGCTCTTCGGCTTCGCGCCGAAGGCAAAAGCTGGCGTGCGGTCGCGAAACAATTCAATGTTCCACTCTCAACCGTCGTGGACGCCTGTACGGAAAACCCATCGGGCAGTAAGGCCGATTTGCACAGAAAACAAGACATTGCCGATAGCGCCGCGTAGCTGTTTGGCAAGGTAAAGTTTTCCGTACGCACGTCAACGCTGACTTCGCTGGCTATTTTTTATTCCTACCGTTTTAGGCGGACATCATGCGCGGACTTATATCTGGACGAAGTCTTGCGGTCGTCTGACATCAGGACGGTTCCAAATTTCGGCATTCGTACCCACTTGAGCTGCTTCGAGTTTGGTCTTCTGTCAGTCGCGAAGGCGCGCTGCACGCTGCATACTCTGATTCATAGTTGCTGTTTTCAGGATTGCAGGTAAGCCGCTGTCCGTGGCGGTTTGCACAACAGAACCGTACTAGGCAGCCTCGCTTTTTGACCCATCTGCCCACTACCCGGGGGCTGTCTGGGTGCTTTGTTCTGCACATAGACTCATACTATTTCGGAGCCACGATCAGGCATTCTCGTCTTTCGATTTGCTCTGGGGCAACGCTGCAGCCTGGGTGGGGGCTGGCGGAGAAATCAACGGGCCGGGTCCGTCGCTTAGCCCGGACCTTAAAACTTCATTGCTGAAGCGGATGAATTGCGGTTCCGCGCTATCGCGTTGCAGCATGCTTACGCCGTGGACGAGGGCCCACACAACGCGAGCGAGAAGCGCCGGATCGCCCTGACGAACCTCGCCCTGCTGCTGGGCTTCACGAACGGTTTCCGTTAGCATTGTGAAGACTGGGCCGCTCTCCGCCGCTGCGCCGTTGCCCGCTTCGAGCAATGCGTTGAACATAACCTCGAAATGAGCGGGGCGTTCCTGGGCGAAACGGAAATAGGCGATGCTCATGGCATCCATTTGCGCCGCAAAACCTTCAGCGTCTTTTTGGCCCGCTTCCATGGCCTTTACGAACTCGATGAATCCGGCCTCTCGGATGGCGGCGAGCAGGGCGGCTTTATCTTTGAAGTGCGCGTAGGCGGCAGTCCGCGAAACACGCAGCCGCTTTCCGATTTCGCGCAAGGTGAGAGCGGGAATTCCTTTCTCCTCGATTAACTTGATTCCGCATTGCACCAGGGCGGCGCGAAGGTTGCCGTGATGGTAATCCGCTTTACGTTTTTTCAGCTGCACAGGAATATTGTTGCGGCGCATCTTGACAACGTCAAGATACTCTTATAGACTATGAATGGAAGAACGGAACGTGGTGCGCCGCATAAGCCGCGGCTGCGCACTAATGACACGATTTCGGTCTGCTGGAATGCGGTGGAAGTTAAGTAGGCATTCTGAATAGGCGGACGCGTGCTCTTGACTTACTTTGCGAGAGCGAGCGCCTGACAGATTCAGGAATTTCAAGAAAAGAGAAGAAGAAGTAAATTGATTACGTCCCAAACCTGCATGCACTGCGACAGCACGAACGAAGCAGGTCCATTCTGCACCAACTGCGGCCCGGTATTCATCGCAACACCAGCGCCTGTCGTTGCACAGGCCAAACAATCAACCATCTCCTGGGCCGCCGTTCTCTTGGAGGTGAGCGCAAAGGTTCTGCTCGTCAGTTTGGTAGCGTTGCTACCCGCGACGGCGGCCCAGCAGCCCAATATCCAAGTCGTGCAGCCCAATATCCAATACGCGCAGAACTTTGCGGGCGCCGATGTGGGAGCCCAGATCAATGCCGCATATGCAGCGTTACCTGCGTCGGGAGGTCAAATCCTGGTCTCAAAAAGCGCAACTTTCCACACACACATCGCTTTCACAACTCCAAACAAGCCCGTTCTCCTCACGGGGTTGCCGGGTGATGCGGTGAACCTGACTTACACCGGCGCCGGCACGGCGATCACTTTCGACTATGGAATGAATCACCGCATGGGCCACGGGTTGCGGGACCTCACTCTTACGGGACCCGGATATTCCACCAATACCGTAGGAATTGATTTCGGCGGGAACCACGGCGCCGAGGGCATCGAGTTCCGAGAGTTCAAGATCCAGAGCTTTGGTACCAACGTCAAAATGGGATCGCATACGTGGCTGGCTTTCTTTGACCACGGCATGATTAGAAATGGCCAAACCAATGTCCTGCTGCCCTCGGGTCTCTCGGACGCGGGCGAGCAGATCACGTTTAACCATATAACGTTTGCAGATGCGCCCTATCCTCATACAAACAGCGTCTGGGTACAGGGCGGAGGGCAGGAGGTCGTGTTTACGGACTGCAGCTTCGACCAGGCGCAACTGCGGATCGGCGACGGAGCCGGAGGTGCCAATGCCGCTCAGGTCGTAGTGAAAGGCTCGCATTTTGAAAACCCGAATTGGGCTGAACCCGATGCCACCCCGTACGATTACGTCACCGTGGACAACAATCCTGGGAATTTGCTCCGAGTCAGCGATTGCTACTTTATGCAGGATGCTACCACGAATGGACCTGCTGAGTTTATGGCGCTGAATGGAGGCGTCACAATGATCACCTCCACTGGAATGTACACCCCATACACTATGAGGAACTTTGCGGTGCTGCGGAACAATGCAAAAGTTATGGAGTTCGGCTTCTATGACCTTTCCAGCAATATCACCGGACAAAGATATCTGAAGGAGTAACTCTTTGGTGTGAACATCCGAGCAGCAAAGCGCCGTTAGCATTCCATTGATTGAAGTCTCAATCAGAAACATCTCTCTTCCGGCGAGGCACATTCTTAACATGCTCGGAACGAGCAGCCGAGGCGAGCAACACAAACTCAGCGGTGAGTGGTCCGTCGTACAGGCCGGGACTACGTCTGGGGCAACGTTTTTGCCACTGCTGGAACGCAAACGGCCAGCGCCAGCGGTTACGCAGAGCACCGTTCGATGATGATGCGCGGGCGCGCTTCAGTGGCCGGGGATGGCCTCTACCTCCGATGCGAGTTTGTATCCAGCGGGCTGCGCGGACACGGCCACTGAGCGTGTCAAGACAATCACGGCGATGCTTACGATCTGATTTTTTAATCATCGGCACACGCCGATAATCGTGGCCGAGGGTGGAAACGCGGATGACTGGGAGAGTGCGAACGATGGTTAAGAAGATGGCTTTAGGGCTGATGTTGGCAAGCAGCACTTTATTTACCGGACAGGTGCTGATGCGCCGGCCCTGGTGGGTATGGACGTACGGGCCGTTCGTGCTCCGCTTCAGCCTGCCCGTGTATGCGGTTGCCAGATATCGGCGTAAGAAACGCTTCGTGCGATGCCGCCGCCAGGCGATCTATCGGCGCTGGTACTTCCAGGAGCAGTACGGCCCGCAACTGGACAAATCGACAATAACTGACGTCACGCCCGCCGCCGAGGCGTGTGCTGACGAAATCGAAAAGGCACTTTACCAGCCTCACGTGGGACGAGGGGGCCAAGAAGGCGGCCTTGCGTTTGAGGCGGACAAGAACGACTATCGCGGCGTTCTGGCTGGGCTGGAGGGAATTACCGAAGAAAGCCGGCAATTCGGACGCGATGACCGTCAAGTACTGACCTTCGGCGAATAAGACCGAACTCACAATGGTCCGGTCTTGAATTCAATGATTCAGGAAATTGGTAAAACGTCGTGCGCCTACTGAGGAGCCAACCCTACGCGACACTTTACGAGCATCGATATTCAAGGAAGTGACCGTATGAGCGAATGCATATTTACTGCCGCACTTCTCGCGATTATATATCTCGCGTGCGGCTACCTACGAAAGCTAAAAGGAACAACAACAAACCAATGATCCGCTCATTCTTACGGGCTGTCCTACCGCAACCCAGACACACATTTCCGGTCGAACCAGGACGAACTTCAACGTTTTACATCGTCAGAAAGTTCTGGGGAGCCCAAACTACCGCTACTCCGTTCTATGGCACTCGCGTGGAAGCCGAAGCCGCGATTGCCAGTGATCGATATATTGCTAACGTTCGCAGCAGTCACGTGAAGAAAGCATGAGAGTACCTGATGTCGGCCCGAACGGCTCCTTTTGAAGGGAAAACCCAATATGCTCATTTCTTACTGCTACGAGGACCAAGCCAAGCTCTCGCACGCCATCCTGCTGCATAAGCAGTTGGCGCTGGTGGCCTAGGCTATGGGCCTGAAGGCCAAGCAATACGATCTGCGCTTCAACGAAGGCGGAGTCGCCGTCTGGGGCGAGGTGACATTGCATACCAACACCCATTACATCCAGGCTTCTAAGGGCTATCGCGACCTGGTGCTGGTGCGGACCTGCAAGGACCGGAAGGATTGCGAAGGCGGCGTCAAGCGCTATCTGCACGTGAACCTGCTGCTCTCGGAGCCGTCCGCGTTTGCGCAGCAAGTCGTGGAGATTGCTTGACCACATCGCCTGGCGATGCACCAAGGTGCAACTTTCGACCGCGCCACGCATCTGAGTTTTGCGTAATTGGCTACCCAGTTGCGAAGTTCGCCAACGATTGGTTTGGGCGTGATGAAAAGACTTCTACAAAAGAGTTGCGATAACAGCTGGCGTCATAGGGTCCATGCACTGCAAGCCTTGTGCCTCATTGCATTTAGTTTGACGTCTTGCACATCAAATAAGCACCAACAGACTGACAGTGCGGGCTTAATCTCCGAAGGTTCACATAGGACTAACTCATCCATTCCGCGCAGGAATTATCTTTTTGTTATTCCGTGGGGCGTTACATCCGCCGAAGAACTTCGGTCCTGGAGAATAGCCGATCAAGTTGTTGCCAAGCACTACGTGAATTTCGGACCGTCAGTGACGTTTAATCGGCTTCCGCGGGAAACATACTTTTTCATCTCATATCGCAGAGGGGATAAGACATTTTGGACTAGGCAGAAACATCCTTTGCCTAAGGGAGAACTAATCTTTAGCGATGGTCAAAACTTGGCACGAGCGCGGTGCGGTAATCGCTTATCTCCTGTCCCGATCAGTCCGACTGAGGTTGGCGGACCGCCCGAAGCCGCTCTAAATTTTCCCGAGCTGCCAGTACCGCCGGAGCCGACCTTTCCCACTCTTTCGGTGCCGGTGTCTTATCCCCTCTTCTTTCCAGACTTGCCCGCGGTCGTGAGTGAATTTCCGGGCATAGTTCCCGCAGTGAGCCCAAGCGTGCCATCACCTGGCTTGCCGATATCACGTGGTTTTCTAGTGCCACCTGGCGCCCATGTAACTCCTCAGTGGCCCGCCAACAGTCCGCAATGGCCAGCGAATATGACAGGACAAGCGCCGATCCCGACCGCTTACTCCTACCCGCCCGCAGAGGTGACGCCTTCCGCCGAGCCTGTCCCTGGACCACTGGCGGTGACGCCTTCCGTGGCCCCTATCCCTGAACCCGCAACGATGACATTTTGTCTGATATGGGTTGTTCTATTCGGCGGCCCGATTGGTTTGAGAGCTCGAGATTTCGTTTCACGTTCTCGTAAAGGATAAGGGTCGTCGGACACTTTCGCCTTCGTAAACCAGTCAGAAACGTAAACTACTTCCGCCGGCACCGGGTCAGGTGCTTTGAGAGATGCTCATGAGACCAGATAGCATTTGCCATTGCTGGGATTCTAAGCTGGGCGCATTCGACACTTGGCTCCGTTGCCGCTTTAAGAATGACGACCGAGCTCGGGCCTCATGAAACCCGTTGCGAAGCCAAAGTCATACGGATTTCTGAATGTAACTCATCATCCAATCTTCGGGTATTGCTCGACCGACGAGCGAATGTTCCGCCACATCGTTCCCAGCATCTCGGTTGTGGGACGATCCTGAAAATTTGATAGCACACGCGGCGCGTGCTAAGAAGAACAAGTCATTGATGGACCAAAGGCCGAGTTTAGTATTACCAAGCGAAACGAGCGGAAAAAACAGCCGATAAGCCGCACCCTGTCACAGTTGGGCTCGCACTGCTTTCCCCACTGCTCGCCGTGGTGGCAACCTGTGTTAGCGCGCCGGGGTAACAGCATCATTGCCCAAATGCGCTGTTTGGGTTGACGCGAAAAAGGCCGGCGGAAATCCAGTCCGCGCACATCCAAGCCAGTATCGAAGTGTTCCGGTTTGCGGCGCTAATCGCGTTCTCGATGATTTTCGCGAACGATGTGCCTGGATTGGTAGTACCGGATTGCACATGCCGGAGCCCGACACTGTTCAAAGCATTGTGGCCACAAAGGGTGATCCCCGGCACATGAAGGTAGAGCCTTCGCCTGAAAAAAACGTTTTCGCTTACGTAGTCGCCGCGGTCTTAGTTCCCGGGCTGGCGAACCGCACCTCGAGACGTGACTATGGTGCGCAGGCGCGTTAACATCGACTTCACAGCGGCAACGCCGAGCAGAACCGCAATGGACGTGAATAGGGACGGGCCTTTGCGTTTGCTGCCCCAAGTGCACCCGCTGGTCGTCCTCCCAAGCTGCTCGTTCTGCCCGTGAGGCCATACCATTTCGCTCGCTCAAAATTGCTTCTGTTCCGGTTTGGAACGGAGGACACGAACAGGTCGGGCACCGATGAGCGGAGCTGTTGATGACTATTTTGCCAAGTCGTTTGTGCCGAATATTCGCAGCGCCTCCAGGTCTGTGCGCCAGATGAATTCATTTCCAGTTTTTTGCGGTCCCATAAGCATTCATTCCCCAGCTACTGGCAGCAGCACGTTTGAGGCAGCCTCCTTCGAGCGGTACACTCGCTGCGTGGCCTTAACGTAATCAGCATCGCTTGCTTTGTAGATGTTCTCAACGAACTTCTGCGGATTGCGGTCATACAAAGGGAACCATGTGCTCTGTACCTGAACCATTATGCGGTGGCCCTTGAGAAAAACGTGGTCATTGGAGTGGAGGTCGATCCTGTACTCCGTAACCTGATCGGGTGTAATGGGGGTCGGCGTTTCCATGCTATTGCGGTAGCGCCCGCGGAGAATTTCATCGGCAATTATCAACTCATAGCCGTTCAGTACGGGTCCGGCACCGTTTTGGGCGGCCTCCTCCGTGATCTTCTGGTAGTCCTCTGGATAGACGTCGATCAACTTTACGATCCAGTCGCTGTCGCTCCCCGTAGTTGACGAGAACAGATCGGCAACGATATCACCAGTGACGCCAACGTCCTCTGTCAACGGGTCGGTCTGCCAGGTCAGCACGTCAGGACGGTGCTCTACGAAGCGCTGATCCTGGACCAGCCAAGTGGTCCAGGCTGGCCCGGGATACGTCGGCGTGATCGGTCGCTTGCGGTACGGCACCGGGTTAGCGGGATCAGAGATGTAGGAATCGAAGGCGTCTTGCTCAGAAGGCGCCAAAAACGAAAGTTTGCCGCCTGAACGCAAATAGAGCTTCTTCTCAGTAATGCCTTTCTTGGGCGGCCACTCGTCGTAACTCTTCCAAACGTTGGTGCCCGTCTCGTAAGTCAACGCTTCAGGCTCCGTGAGCGGTTTGTCATGTAACCAATGCGCAAACCAAGGAGCAAGGATTTGCGAGCGATAGTAGCGCGAGATATCACTGCCCCAATCAATGTCGCCCAATTTGCGCCCGGATTTTTCCATCCACCCGCCATGGTTCCACGGGCCAGCAACGAAGTAGTTCATATGCTCCGTGTCGGTCTGCTCCAGTGAGGCGTAGATGCGGGTCGGGCCAACAAAGTCTTCCTGGTCGTACCAACCTGCGACGTTTAGGTTGGGCACAATAGTGTGTTTCAGATAGTTGGTTACGGAATGCTTCTGCCAAAAATCGTGGTTCGGATGCTCGACGAAATCGTTCCACGTCGGTAGCTTCTCGTGGAAGTAACGCGTGTTCGCGTTGGAAATTGCACCAAGCGCCAGGTACCAGGCGTAAGTGTCGTATTGATTGAACTCGAAGTTGGTGTTTTTTACATTCGAGGTCTCAAGCAGAGCGGAGTACTCGAATCCATAACTTAGGCGGAACGCACCGTTGTGGTGGAAATCGTCATTGATGAACATGTCGTCGGGGGACGCCTGCTCGCTGGCAGCCTTCAGCGCCGGATGCGGTTCCAACAGAGCCTGAGTCACCAGCCAGCCAGGATAGGAAATTCCCCACATACCAACCCGCCCGTTGTTGTTCGGGACATTCTTGACCAGCCAATCGATAGTGTCATAGGTATCGGTGCCTTCATCGAAGGATTTGAGATCGTTCTTGTCACGTGGCGGACGCTGCATGACAAAGGTGCCTCCAGATTTAAAGCGGCCCCGAATGTTCTGCGAGACGAAGATGTAGCCATCAGCAATCAAGTCATCCAACAACTCGGATTCGGTCAGTGAACTAGCATTTTCGGGCACTCCGTATGGAGTTCTCACCAGCAGAAATGGTAGCGGGCTGGAAGCATTCTTGGGAGTTTCTATTACGGTTTGCAGACGGACGCCGTCGCGCATCGGGATCATGACCTCCTGGAATGTAAAGTTCTCTGGCTTGTACTTCGATTGCACTGGAGGAGCTTGTGCGAATAGGTCGGCAGCAATCGTGACAAGCGCGAACAGCGCGATTTGTCTTACCGGAATGATCTTATTCATGTCCGAAGTTAATCGATCCCCTGATACATAGTCGGGCTATTAGTGCGGGCATTATAGCGCAAGACAGTGCGCTCGGAAGCTATTCAGGAAGATCATACGGATCGTAAAACCACGGACGGCGTTCCGTTGTCTGATAGCAGACCAGATATTCCGAAGCGAGCGATGTGGAGCGAGGATGTCCAATGCCGGGCAGAAAGGCGAACGCCAGATTGGCAACATGTGTATCCCGCCACCACCGCCGGCGTACGTTCTGGGCAGGTTGTAGCAGCAGCGCCTGGTACGCGCTGTGCTGTCCGATCGGATCCTCGATCATCATTCCGGCTTGCGCCGGATCTGAAAATACTTGTTGAATTTGCGGCAGCAACTCTTCGAGAGCTTTCGGGTCGCGTCCGTGAACCAGGCCAATCAACGAATAGTGCCCGTATGTCGTTCCGTCCCCGAGCTCGATCAGCACCTTTCCAAGATCATCGGTCGATTTGTCGGCCGCCTTGGTCCCCGCTGTGGCTTCCAGTTCTTTCCTGGCCGTGGCATGGACAGCAAGATTAGCGAATTTGCGCTTGAACACGCCCGTAAACGGTTCGAGCTGATTCACCTGTTTGCACACCTGTTCCGGAGTCGCTCGCCGATACTCGGAGCACAGGATGATGTTGCCGCGCAGTTTGCGCAAGCCTGCGAACAGATCGGCTCGCGTCCCCACTGGCCGGCGCGACAGGCAAAATTGCCGAACATGCTGGCGCCCAATCATCAGCCCGTCGTTCGACCATCGGATTGGTTGGGTGGCAATCTGCTGCGCGACCCGTTGACGTGAGAGGAGCCTTCTGGTGGCGAGGCCGGGAGCAAGGGTCATCAGGTAGGAGAAAAACGCGGCTGTCTCGTGTTCGTCCATTGGTCGTACCGGAATCGCGTTGGCAATTGCTGCCGACGCGACACGCAAATTAGCGATGGTGCGGGTTGGCGTCTTCGTGAATTTCGCTGTGATGCACCAGACAATCATCATCGATTTAAAGTCCGCCGTCTCCCGCAGAAATTCGGTTCGGCGCTGCGCAACGGACGAATCAAATTCCGTTACAAGCGGAAAGCCCTCCACGCTTAAGAAGTATTGGTACAGCGTCACGTCGGTACCAATCGTTCGCAATAGCTCGGTGATCCGCGAAGAGACAACTGCGAGGTCTCCCGGCATAGCGCCATCCGGGTCGCAGGCATCGATACCGAAACAACGGGCATAAGAGCCCACCGGCGTGACGAAGCTTCCATCCGTCAAAAACCTGTCGATGGGACACAAGTCATCCAGGCTCGCGGCGCGCTTCGCTTTGTTTCCTTGTGGTGTCATACAAACGGATCGTAGGAACTGTTCTGCCAAAGATTCGCCATCGCCAAACGAACGATCCGGTCATCGCGGTGAGTCGAAATGCGCCAGGCGATTAAATATGTAAAGGTGAGTCCAAAAAAAGCCCCAATGGCTGAAATCAAAAAGAACACCAGAACCGCTACTGTTGGCGGAATGAGAATGTACCGATACTCGATGCCGAGCTTTACGGTCGGTTTGTTGAGCGTATCCAGCAGCGGTTCTAGTGGCGCCTTCATAAAAATGTTCGACTCAGAACCCGTTAGCGTTTATGTTTTGCCCCGTCAGCGTATTGACCCAGGGAACTGCGAAAGCGATCAGCACCCCCGTAACCAGACCAACGCCTATCTTGAGAAGCCCGGATCCATAGTCGTCACCGCGCACGCTAAAAAATCCGGACACGATCATCACGACCGCGAACACGGCCGCTCCAAACAGTACCGCCCCAAGTATCCAACCGAAGATGGATTTGAGGCCCGCGCTATTTGGTACTTGTTGACAGAATGCTGGCGACGCGGCCAGTAGCAGTGAGAGGGGTGCGGCGACATAAGGGCGCCGCAAAAACCTGTTTAGTACTCGCATAATTTTCATCCTTCCTTTCTTGGCCTCCGGTAGGAGGCGTCTAACGTAATCGCTTAGTCGTGTCGATCGAGATCGCTCCCAACGGGCAAACGCCCGGCACATTCGCTCGTGGCGGTGACACGCTCGTCACCGTGGTAGAGGATCACCAATTCCACACGGTCGATTTGGTCGCGATCCACCATTACGAAGTGCCTGTGCAAGAGCGCGGAACAAATGTGAGCTGATTTTAGGGCGGACCGGAAAACTGCAGAAATTACTGAATGTGAATGCCTAAGCGAGACCGGATAGATTCCGCTCAAGTGGCCGGTTTCGAAAATCGCTCCATATTTTGGATCTCGGACCGTCGCAGCACAAGAGCAGTAGGAAAAAGAAATCGACGGTGGAACGCCTGAGAGCCGTCGACCTAAGTCGGACACAGAACGAGGTCGTGTCCGGTTTTTTGTCCGACCAAGCGGGCCGCTTCGGCTCTTATTCGCCCATTTGCGGTCGATGTCGTCCGCTATCGTCCGACGAGAAAAGCCTTCGTTTTGAGCAGGTTGTTGGAGGCGCGGGGCGGGATCGAACCGCCGAATAAAGGTTTTGCAGACCTCTGCCTTACCACTTGGCTACCGCGCCGGTTTGGGCTGACTCTCTAGGCAACATAGCACAGGCGGACAAAGCGTCATTCGGTTTCCGGTGGAGCTACCCTCGAAGCTAAGGCGCCGCATGTCCCATCAATTGACAGAATGGTCCACGCACCCGATATTTGCAGCACTTAGATCTTTTTCCGCTGAGTTGCAACTCACCCAAGCCATCTGGCTGCGCTTGCTTGGTCTCGTTTACTTTGCCGCTTTCGGTTCCCTTTGGTTTCAAATCACCGGACTGATCGGTTCCCGCGGTATCTCACCGGCAGCGGGCTACCTTTCTTCGATGCGTGATGTTCTGGGAGTTAAGGGCTTCTGGGCCGTCCCCTCCCTGTTTTGGTTTGGCGTCAGCGATAGCGCGCTAATTGTGGTTTGCGCAGTTGGCTGTCTCGGCGGCATTTCCCTCATAGCTGGATGGTTCTCACGAGCCGCGGCTTTCGTTTGCTTCCTACTGTATCTCTCAATTGTGGTCGTCGGACAGCCGTTCACCAATTTTCAATGGGACGCACTTCTTCTGGAGGCGGGATTCCTGGCGCTTTTTGCCGGGACACCGCTCGTCGCTTGGGCTTACCGGCTTCTGTTGTTTCGATTGATGTTCGAATCCGGTGTCGTTAAGTTGTCGTCGCATGATCCCAACTGGCGCAACCTGCACGCTCTCCGTTTTCACTTTATGACGCAGCCGCTGCCGACACCTGTCGCCTATTATGCCCACCAAGCGCCCGGTTGGCTATTGGACAGTTGTATCGGGGTGATGTTCGTCATCGAGTTGGCGGTACCGTTCCTGCTGTTCACTCCCCGGCGAACCCGGGCCATCGGAGGTGCGCTTCTAATCTTCCTGCAGTTGATGATCGCTGCTACCGGCAACTATGCATTTTTCAACCTGCTGACCATCGCTCTTTGCGTCTGGGCATTTGATGACGGCACGTTCGTCCGACGGGCGAAATTGCTTCGAACCGCAATGCGCGCGTGCGCGGTACACGGTTTCGGTTCACGCGTGCCCTTTTTGCGCCAGTTCCTCAGAACCCGTGTCTACCCGGTCCGCAATCGTTTTCTGAACATCGCGGCGACTGCGGCTCTTTCAGCAATTATGATTGTCGGACTGCTGCAGATTATCGGCATCTTTCGACGTTCGTTTGACTTTCGGCTGGAACACGCAACACGCTGGATTGCGCCATTCGAAATTGTGAACCGCTATGGCTTGTTCGCGGTAATGACAACGACTCGTCCGGAAGTGATTATTGAAGGATCAAACGACGGGCAAACCTGGCGCGAGTATCAATTCCGCTACAAGCCGGGAGATCTCCACCGCGGCTTGCGCTTCGTTGCTCCCTATCAACCTCGGCTCGATTGGCAGATGTGGTTTGCAGCGCTCGGCAGCTATCAAGAGAACCCATGGGCCGGAGCGTTGTTCTACCGTTTGCTTTCAAACGAACCAACGATCACGAAGCTTCTGGAGCCGCCTCCGTTTTCGCTTCCTCCGCATTATTTACGCGCGGTGCTATACGATTATTCGTTCACGACGCCAGCAGAGCGAGCCCGCAGCGGCAACGTCTGGCAGCGGAAGCTGCTGGGAACCTGGTTTGGCCCGGTGTCCTTGCGTTCGCATAGCGAGTAAGGAAGTCAAAACGCCTAAAAAGGGTGCCGTGCTTGCGAGCGTTCGGCGAGTTCCTCAGAAATCCTTAACTTTGCCGATACCGCTTTACCACACGAAGAGCTTCCGACTCGCGGCGCACCGGGGCTTGCTGGTGAAGTTTGCGCAGCACCATTTCGCCCAACAATCCAAAGCAGAAAAGCATGAGCGCCGCCAATACCAGCACACCGGCGAATAACAGCAGCGGGCCGTGTTCTCGCATCAGACTGACGCCGAAGATTACTCTTTCAACAAGCAGCCACGCCGCCAGAATGAAAGAAACCAACATACCGATTAGCCCCATGCCGCCAAAGAAATGCATCGGCCTGGACGCAAAACGGAGCAGAAAAGGAATCGTAATCAGATCGAATAGCACGGGGACGACGCGTCCAATGCCGTAGTGCGACTTACCATGCCGCCGTTGGCCGATGTGAATCGGGATCTCGCAGATACGTGCTCCATAAGCCGACGCGAGCGCCGGTATGAAGCGGATGAACTCGCCATAGATGGGAATCTGCTTAATTAGGTCTGTCCGAAGCGCCTTGAAACCTCCTCCGAAATCGTGAATCGCTACGCCGCTAGCCTTCGCCATCAACGCATTGGCAATTTTCGATGGAATTTGCTTCAGTAAAACGCTATCGCCCGGCCGAATCAGCCTTCTACCACAAACAACGTCGTAGCCTTCCTCAAGCTTTTCAATAAAGCCGGGAATGTCTTGCGGATCGTGTTGCAGGTCGCCGTCCATTGAAATGATGTACTCGCCGTCTGCATGCTGAAATCCGGCCACAAGCGCTTCCGTACGGCCATAGTTTCGGCTGAAGTGCACCGCCGTCACCCGCTCGTCGCAGTCGGCCAATTCGCGCAGCAGAGACGCAGTACCATCCGTGCTGCCGTCATCTACGAAAACGAATTCAAACTCTTCCCCGATTGACTCCATAACGGTTTTCGTTTGGACATACAATTCGACGATGTTTCGCTCTTCGTTATGAAAAGGCACAACGACGCTGTACTTCATAAACACTTAGATGGTTCAGAGGGCAAGCGAGGTTGCAACAACCTTTAGAGTAACAAAAGACGTGTTTTGTGCTCGTGCCTGATACTGGGGGCAGCCCGTTTTGCGAAACTCGTTGTAGTACCCGCGTCGTGTCCACTAAGCTTGAAAAACTTCCTACCGCTACCGCCGCATCTATCATCCGTTCCGAGTCGCGATTTCATATCATTTCGATCCTGTTGATCGCTGCGCTTACTTTCGTCATAGGCGTCATCAGCCCGCCTCACCTGATGGACGACGTCGACGGCACCCAAGCGCAAATAGCGCGCAACATGATCACTTCAGGAGATTGGGTCACGGCGCGCCTGGATGGAGTAATTTTTCTCGATAAAGCGCCGTTGAAATTCTGGATGACGGTGTTGTTGTATAGGCTTTTCGGCGTCCACGACTGGGTTGCAAGAATCCCCAACGCGGCTGCAGCATTGTTTTTGAGCCTCACCGTGTATTTCATCGGCCGCTGGGCAGGGTCCGCGAAAATCGGATACTACGCAGGCCTGGTTACTGCGACATCCATCGGGCTCTTCCTTTTTACGCGTATTGTCATTCCCGATATCATCCTGACGTTGGCTATTACGCTTGCGCTTTGGGGCTTTTTGCGAGCGGTTGATGACGAGTGCCCTGCGCGGCGCTATTGGGCGTATGTTTTCTTCGCGTCGATGGGCGCAGCGATGTTGTTGAAGGGCTTAATTGGAGTAGTTTTTCCGGCAGCCATTGCGGTTCTTTACCTTGCGATTACCGGACAGCTGCTGAAACTTAGTGCATGGAAACGTCTCCACGTGGGCACGGGAATATTGATGTTCCTGGCAGTCGCCGCACCTTGGCATATACTCGCGATCATCCGCAACCCTCCGTACTTTGATTTCACGATTCACGCCGGAGACCACTTCGGCTATAAGTTTCGCGGGTTTTTCTGGTTTTATTTTGTAAATGACCAGATACTTCGATTTATCAATGAGCGATGGCCACGAGACTATAACACTGTCCCTCGTCTTTGGTTCTGGCTGTATCACCTGATCTGGTTCTTTCCTTGGAGCTTCGCGTTAATCAGCACGCGAGCCAGTCAATTTACTCGCGAAACGCGCCTTGGACGGCTACAAATCCTTTGCTTGATCTGGGCAGGCTTTATCCTGTTTTTCTTCACATTCTCTACGACGCAGGAATACTATTCCATGCCCATGTATCCGGCGCTGGCATTGCTGATCGGCCTCGCCATGACCCGCGAATGGAAAGGTTCTCGGGTCGCTTTTAGAGTCGCAGGCGTTATCACAGGATTTGCTTGCTTGGCACTGACAGCAATTCTGATTCGCGTCCGCAATTTGCCAACTCCGGGCGATATCTCGGATGCCCTCAGCAATAACACAGACGTCTATACGCTATCTCTCGGGCACATGGCCGATCTGACGTTTGCCGCGTTTGCTTATCTACGGTTCCCATTAGCAATGGCGGCGTTGGCGTTTTTGATCGGGACCTGGGCACTGTGGAATCCGAGGCAGACGCGCCGCTATGCAGGGGCGGCCGTCATGTTAGTCGTTTTCTTTCAGGCTGCACGACTCGCCCTTGTTACGTTCGATCCTTATCTCTCTTCGTATCCTGTTGCCGCAGCCCTGAACCGTATGCCGAAAGGCACTCTCGTCTTCAACGGCGCTTATTACGACTTTTCGTCGGTTCCGTTTTACACGCAATACAATCCCCTTCTTCTAAATGGCCGCTACTTTAATTTGGAGTACGGTTCGTATGCTCCAGATGCCGCGCCGGTATTTATGGACAACCAGCAGTTTGCCACTCTGTGGAACCATTCGCCGTCGCCCGTGTATGTCATCACATATCCGGAAAAGCGCGAGGCTCTCGAGAAGTTAATCGGTGCCGGGCACTTACACCTCGTCGTGCGCACTGGCGGCAAGGAGTTATTCTCGAATGTATCCAATTGAGGCTTCGCAAGGTTCCGCCGATTCCAAACCGCGCCGTTCGCTAGCAAGCGAAGCGGGCCACTTCCTCCAGTTCGGCCTTTCCGGTCTCCCGGCCTTTGTGGTTGCGCTGGGTCTTAACAAGTTCTTAGTCGAGTTTGCAGGTTGGCCCAAGCCGGTGGCTTATTTGCTCGTTGTCTGGATGCAGATGAACATCGGCTTTCTGATGTGTCATCTGGTGGCGCAGATCTCGACATCAGCCGTCTTGCTTCTGGTTAAGTTCATGTCGGCAAAGGCTATTTTCCGCTCCAGAGCAGGCTGAACGTTTGTAGGACCTCGTCACTTCCGACGTCGCATTTCTATGTAAATGCGCATCCATATTGCGAATGTTGATCGAAAATAACGAACACGGCGGTGAACCGGAGCCCGATCTGGTTACACCAGAACTGACGGAACGACAGAAAGAAGAGGCGGAAGATCGAACCTCGGTCAGTGCTTTGGTCGTGCACGAGGCCATCCGGCACGACGGCGAAGAGGAACTGCGACGGCCGGCTTCGGCGTTAGCCTGGTCCGCGCTGGCGGCTGGTATGTCCATGGGGTTTTCATTTATCGGACAGGCATTGTTGTACGCCTACTTGCCCGATACTCCATGGCGGCGTTTGTTGGTCACCCTCGGTTATCCGATCGGATTTCTGATTGTCATCATCGGCCGCCAACAGCTGTTTACGGAAAATACACTGACGGCGATTATTCCACTGCTGACGCGGCGAAGTTGGACCGCGGTTCTGGAGGTAGCCCGGCTCTGGGCAATTGTCTTAGTGTTTAACCTTATCGGGGCTCATCTTTTTGCCTGGATTATCGGCAACACGCCCATGTTTGATCGACCAATCAGGGCAGCTATGCTGGCACTCGCTCAACACGCCGCTTCCGTCAGCTTTGGAGAAGCCGTTATACGAGGCATTTTTGCAGGCTGGCTCATCGCCATGGTCGTCTGGATGCTGGCTGCGGCTGATGCGGACCGCCTGGCAATTATCAGCATTCTGACCTATATTGTCGGTCTGGCCGGACTTACCCACATTATTGCGGGCGCGACGGAGGTGTTATTCCTCCCAATGGTAGGAGCAAAAAGTTGGATGGCCGTTGCGTGGGGCTATCTGCTTCCGACTTTGATAGGAAACACAATCGGCGGTGCGTCACTTACTGCCGCCTTGAACCATGCCCAGGTGGTCGCCGGTATGAATTCGAGGAAGCGGCTAAGCATGATCGCGACGGCTTAAGCGTCCCGTTCTGTCACGAGATCAACAACGCCATGCAAAGCCCGCTGCGCCGCGGAATCCGGGAAATCCGAAATAATTACACGAGATTTCTCCGTAAATACATGGGCGCGTTCGTAAGCGCGTTCGATTGAGTTATACGCTTCGAGTATCTTCAGTACGTGCATGAACGGAACCTGGTCATAGTTGCCGTCATGAATAACCGATTCCACCAGCCGCCGTTCTTCTGCCGTTGCACTTTCGAGCGCGTAGATCATCGGCAGTGTCACCTTACCCTCACGCAGATCGTTGCCGGCAGGTTTGCCGAGAATCTTTTCTGTAGAAGTAAAGTCGAGGATGTCGTCGACCAGCTGAAATGCCATTCCCAAATTCCAGGCGAAATCGGCTAGCTTCGCCTCAAGATTTTCGTCCGCACAAGCAGCGGTGGCGCCCAAAGATGCGCAAGCCGAAAATAAACTTGCCGTCTTACGATCGACAAGCTCCATATAATCTGCTTCGGTGATGTCGATACGATGCAGCCTGTCCAGCTGCAACAACTCGCCCTCCACCATCATCTGGGTCATGGCAATCAAAACGTCGAGAATATGAAAGTTTCGCTGCCGCAACGCCAGTTGAAAGCCCTGCATGTAGAGCCAATCACCTGCCAATACCGAGGTGTGATTGCCCCAGACGACATTGATCGCCGGCCGCCCCCGCCGTGTCTTTGCATAGTCGATCACATCATCGTGCACCAGGGTTGCGGTGTGAATCATTTCCACCACGGCGGCCAGGCTCCGGGCACAGTCATTCGAAGGACCAAATAAGCGGTTGACCAGCAGCAATAACGCTGGGCGTAGCCGCTTCCCCCCTCCCGCCTGCAAATACTGATTGATCGTCGTTACGGCATCTACAGACGCAACGGATTCAATTCCGATTTCCCGTTCTACTTCGCGCAGATCTTCGGCCACAAGGTTAAATGCCTCACGCGCCGTTACCGATTGGCGAATTTTGTTGAACATACTCGGTAGCTGAACCCTCAGTGTAACTTGGCTTTAAATAGCGGCATCAATCCGGAAGATTTGTTCAAACGTAGCGGTACTCGTTTTTGCCAATTCCTGGAGTTCGATTCCCCGGGCTCGCGCAATCGCTTCGCCCGTCCGAACCAGAAATGCCGGCTCGTTTCGCTTACCGCGATGCGGTACGGGGGCGAGATACGGCGCATCTGTTTCGAGCAACAACTTATCAAGCGGCGTTATCCGAGCCGCTTCTCTCACGTCCACCGCTTTCGGGAAGGTGGTTACGCCGCCGAATGCCAATGAAAAGCCAAGATCCAGGCAGTCCTTCGCCTGTGTGGCACTGCCCGTAAAACAATGCATCACGCACGGCAGCCCCGTCGGCGCCCAATGGGTTCGCAGAACAGCAATGGTATCTTCCCAGGCGTCCCGGGTATGAATCACCACCGGCAGCCGTGAGTCCGCAGTCATTTCGAGCTGTCTCACGAATACCGGCATTTGGGTTTCCTTCGGCACGCCCCAATGATAGTCGAGGCCAATTTCGCCTACCGCCTTGACCTTTGGATGAGCGAAGAGCCGCTCAAGCTCGCGAAATGTTTTATGGTTGACCTTCGGTGCATCATTTGGATGTACTCCCACAGTCGCGAATACAAACGAATACTGTTCGGCCAGCCGCACCGCACAATCCAAAGCAGGCGGACCATTGCCGGTTCCGATTGTCAGGATGTACTTCAGTCCGGCTTCGCGTGCGCGTTCGATGACCGCGGGGCGGTCGGCATCAAACTGCTGGTCGTCCAAATGGCAATGAGAATCTGCGAAATCCAAGAAGCCTTTTTTACTTCAGCCGTGCCCCGACCGGGACGTTCTCCAGAAATCCAGCTAACACCGGCGATCCACCTTCCAAACTGGCGGCCACAATCATGCCTTGCGAGGTGAGACCGCGCAGCTTACGCGGCTGCAAGTTCGCAACGATAACAACCTTCCGCCCAACCAACGCGTCCGGCTGATAGGCGAGCGCAATTCCGGCAACAATGCTTCTGGGTTCGGCTTCGCCAATGTCGATCTTCAAATGCAGCAGCTTGTCCGCACCTTTCACTGGTTCGGCCTGCTTAACTTCACCGACGCGCAGATCCACCTTGGCAAAATCGTCAATTGAAATCGTTTCCGCTATCGGCTGAATTGCTGCGGCTACACTTGTGTCGGGTGCCGCACCCATGAGCGTCGCCTGCCGTTCTTTTTCCTTCGCCTCGAGTTCCTGCATCTTCTGCACTGTCATCTTTGCGTCCAGACGCGGAAAAACGGGTGCAATTTCGCCGATTTTCTGCCCTACTTGCAACTGACCCCAACGAAGTTGCTCGACACGCATTGACGATACCGGAGTGGTGAAGCCAAGCTGGCTCCAAATCGCTTGCGTGGTGTGCGGAAGGACAGGGCCCACTAACGCACAGACGATTCGCAGCGCTTCCGCTGCCGTGTAGAGCACGTCATCCAGCTGTTTCTGCGCTTCACCTGTCTGTTGCTTAGCGAGCTTCCACGGCGCGTGTTCGACAATGTACTTATCGAGCGCCGAAATAATGCTCCAGGCCTGTTCTAGCGCTTGTGAAAAGTTGAACTCCTCGTATGCGATCCAGGCACCTTCGACTGAGCGATCCACCGCTCTTGCGACTGTGTCAGCGCCTTCAGACCCCGGGATAAACCCATCACGGTACTGCTGGATCATATTCAGCGTACGGCTGGCCAGATTGCCCAAACCATTTGCCAGGTCGGAGTTGTAGCGTCCCACCAGCGCATCAAAGCTGAAACTGCCATCGCTGCCAAACACAATTTCGCGCAGCAGGAAGTAGCGCAACGCATCTACCCCCATCGTCTCGGCTATCGGTGACGGCCGCACAATATTGCCCCGCGACTTGCTCATCTTGTCGTTTTCGAAAAGAAGCCAGCCATGCGCAAAAACTTTCTTCGGCAATTCCCATCCTGCGGCCATCAGAAAAGCCGGCCAGAAGACGCAATGGAACCGCAGAATTTCTTTGCCGATTAAATGCAGATCCGCCGGCCAGAGAGATTCATCTTCGACCGCGCTGACATAAGTCACCAGCGCATCGAACCACACATAAAAGACGTGAGCCGGGTCGCTCTCTACCGGAATACCCCATTTGAGACTGGTCCGGGTGATCGATGAATCGGACAGCCCTTGCCTCACGAATGCCAGTACTTCGTTCCGCCGGATTTCAGGCTGCATGAAATCGGGGTGCGTTTCGTAGAACTCGAGTAAACGATCGGTAAAAGCCGACAGGCGAAAGAAGTAGTTTTCTTCCGTCACCTCCTCATAGGGTTTGCCTGTTTCGGGATCGATGTCGCCAGGTTTCGCGTCGTTAACAAACGACTCGCTGACCACTGCGTACAAACCGGTATAGGTGCCTTTATAAACGAAGCCGTTTCTTTTACACGCTTCGAACAGCTGGTTCACCAGCTCTGCGTGGTTTTTGGCTGTCGTTCGCTGAAACCGGTCGATCTGCAAATCAAGCTTCCGCCACTGTTCCCGAAACTCGTTCGAAATCAGGTCAACAAATTCCTCTGGCGTCTTACTTTGCGCCCTGGCCGCACGCTCCACTTTCGTTCCATGCTCGTCCGTGCCTGTCGCCAAGACCACATCGTAACCTTGCATGCGCTTCAAACGCGCGATCGTCTCCGCGGCAATCGTGGTATACGCGTGCCCGATGTGTGGCGCGGCGTTTACATAATAAATCGGTGTTGTGAGGTAATACTTACCCTTACTCATTTCCAGTTTTTAGAAGCTTCTGCCATGACGGATCGCAGCGGCACGTTATGCTCCAGCGCCGCCCTACGGCAATCCTCGTATTCAGGAGCGATTCCGCCCGAAGAACTCCCTTTCACACGGATACGCCCGTACGCCGTGTCCACGCTACGAATCTCGCGTTCTAATACGCGGCGCTGCGCATGCGTTATCCGCACGCCCAGGGTTGAAGTTTCAGCAAAAATAACGTCGACCAGTTGCTCCGCTTTTTCCAGCGGCGCCATCACCGAAATCTGCGTAGCGGGACGATTCTTCTTCATAAAGACCGGGGTCAGGGTCACATCCAGCGCACCCGTATCGAACAGCCGTTCCATTGCGTAACCCATAATTTCGGGCGTCGAATCATCGATGTTGGCTTCGAGAATACTCACGGTGGTCGTTTCTTTTGCCTGAGTTCGTTCGCCGATCAGCACGCGCAGTACGTTGGCCTGCATGGGAAAATCCTTGCTGCCCGCTCCGAACCCTTGTGACAGCACCCGCATTGATGGTAAGGGGCCAAACTCTTTCGCCAATGTTGAAACCAATGCAGCGCCAGTCGGAGTCGTGAGCTCCGTTTCAGGTCCCGATCCGTATACCGGCTTGTCTTTCAGCAATTCGGCCGTGGCGGGCGTCGGTACCGGCAACACTCCATGCTCCGTGTTAACCGTTCCACTGCCGACATTAATAGCTGAACTCCGAACTTCCTCCACATCCAACAAATCGAGAGCAACACATGCGCCCACGATGTCGCAGATCGAATCAACCGCCCCCACTTCGTGAAAATGAACCTTTTCGATTGGCACGTTGTGGGATTTCGCCTCCGCCTCTCCGAGGCGCCGAAAGACAGCGATAGCGTTATTGCGAGCCCGCTCGGTCAAGTCTCCGGCCGTGATGATCTTTTCGATGTGCGGCAAATGCCTATGCTTGTTTTGTTGGTCAAAATCGACAGAAAATTTCGACGCCGCGATACCTTTCCGCTTTGTCTTTTCCAGCCGTAAAGACGCACTAAGCCCAAGGCTTTCCAGTGCATTGCGCAATCTATCCCAATCCGCACCTGCATCCAACAGTGCGCCGACAGTCATGTCGCCGCTGATGCCGGAGAATGCGTCGAAATAGCAGACCTTCATGCCAACTCCAGTGTACTTGGGGAATGTTCTCGCGACTATGTAGCGGTAGAAGCGGCGGCCGCAGCCTCACGAATAAGCGCGGTAATCTCTTCCATTGTTTCGTCGTCGCTGAGGAGTACCCGATGCGGGAGCCAAAACGCGTCCGCCAAATACTCTTCGGCGTTCGGACACGGGAGCACACGGCATGACCCGCGATTCTGGTACAGCGGATTCTGATAGAGGGTGTGCGGATAAAAGGGCGTACAAGGGACGCCCGCGGCCGTGATACGCCGACGAAATTCGTCGCGAGCTGCGCGTCCGCCGCGAACTCTACCCAAAAGTAGGTAGAACGGATGCTGCGTGATTTCGCGCGGCAGCGTTTGCCAGATGATTTCTTCATTCAAGGCATCTCGTACTCGCACTGCATTCTTGGTGCGCCGTTCGATTTGCGCCGGCAATTTTTCCAGTTGCGCCAGTAGAACGGCAGCCTGAAAAGCAGTGATACGAAAGTTTGTTCCCAGCCGGTGATGTTCATAAAAACTACGGCCCGCCATTCGTCCCTGATTGGCGATCGACCGCGCCACCTCAGCAAGGTCTGGTCGGGAAGTTAGTAACATTCCTCCTTCACCAGCACACATCACCTTCCCGTTCTGGAAGCTAAAGGATCCAAACGCGCCCCAATTCCCCGCCCGCCGGCCGTTCCATTCGCCGCCGTGCGCTTGCGCAGCGTCTTCGACGAGAGCTATTTCGTGTTCACGGCAAAGCTTCTCAATCTCATCCATCCGGCAAAGCGCACCGCCAAAATGTACCGGCATTACGACCTTGGTTCGCGGTCCAATCGCTTCTCTGACACGCTCCGGATCAATAGTGAACGAATGTTTCTCGATGTCCACAAAGACCGGCAGAGCGCCCACGCGAGAAACCGACGTGGCCGTCGAGATGAATGAGATCGCTGGAACAATTACTTCATCTCCTGGCCCGACCCCGAGCACCGTCAAGGCAAGTTCCAGGCTTACCGTGCCATTGAAGGTGCTGATTCCTTCCGATGCCTGGTGATAACTCGCAAAGCGAGATTCAAATTCCGATACGAACGGATGAAAGCCACCCCATTGCTCGCTCGCGAGCACTCGGTTCAGCATCTCCATTTCATTTTTGTCGAACTGCGGCCAGGCGGGGATATTCACGAATTGCTTTCAGTGTAAGGGCAACTTTAAGATCCATGCCAAAATTGGGCCAGATGTCTGTTTACGAAGAACGCAAAGAGGATCTCGACCGTTTTGAATTCATGATGGGGAAGGAGCGCGGCCGGCTGGCGGTCACGCTCGATTGCATTACAGACGCTCTGGTTCTTGTCGGACAGCACGGGGTCTATTGCCAAAGCGCGCGTCAGCCGGGTAAACCCGCTATGGACATACAACTGATCGCCAAAAGTCTCACAGACGCCAAGGAACTGATTTCGAGCGTTCTTGAAAGCATGAAAACCAATGCAAAACCATAGTTCCTTAGTAACGCCAGCTTTTTAAGTCCGCGTCGGGTGGGGCCGTCTTTTCTATTTGTTCCACCATCTTCGAGACGTACATGGTGTTGTAGTGGAGCCGCGAATAAGCGTTGGCAAGGTTCGGATCTCCATTCCAGCAGTGCTCCGCGCGATCTCCATATTTCACCTCTCCGCCATATTCCGGATTTTTTAGGGACTGAAGCACGTCCTGGATGTAATAAACAGCGTCGTTCAGGAAATACGTATCGGCACTGCCAACGTAGATATGAATCTTGCCCTTTAGCTGCGGGCCAAGAGTTACCCAATCACGCTCGATGATGTGGCTCAAATCGTAATGTTCGCGCCAATAAGCAGCCGTCTCGTGATTGATCTCGCCGGTCTTTTTGTCGAAGATTTCCTTCGGATATCCGTCCGGCCCAACTGGGGAAAAAACTGCCTGCCAGATGTCGAATTGCTGACCCGAGCGTCCTCGATTTCCAAAGGCTAGTTCGAAGTCGTTCAAATCGCGCGTGGTCGCGGTGGTGTGTCCCAGATAATCCCGCATGCCGGGCTGATCGATTATTTTGTGGGCGCCTTGAATGAAATAGGCGTTCTTGTCCTCGTATAGATTAATGTTGGTGAAGCCGCGGAAATCCACCGGATCGGGGCATGCTGCGAAAGCGCCGTTATAATGATCCGGATAAAACACCTGCACAGCTAAAGCTTCCCAACCGCCTGTAGACCCGCCATAGGTGAACCTCGCCCAGCCCTGCCCCATGCCTCGAAACTGCTTCTCGACATACGGGATCAACTCCGTTTCAATGGCATCGCCATACGGTCCGACGTTCTCTGAGTTCACAGCATAGGAATCGTCGTAATACTGATTCGCATGTTGGATCTGCACCACAAGAAAGCGCGGGAACCCGGGCGCAATCCACTGTTGATACTGCTTATATGCTTCTTCCTGCTCGATGCGGTTATAGCCGGCCAGATGAAAGCGATCGCTGTAGTCCGGCTTCAGATTCGGATCAGGCGGTTCGGTGCGGAAATCTTCAAAGCCCTTGGGAAAGTGCCCGTGAAAGATAGCCACAGGATAGTGGGATTCCGGATGCTCGTCGAAACCTTCCGGAACAAGGATAATTGCGCCCAAATAGATTGGACGACCCCAGAATTTTGTTAGCACCTGCGATTGGATTCGCACGTACCGGACGTATTTTGTGTCTTTCGGGGCTGGTATCGGCGGAATAGTTTCGGTCAACTGGATCCTGAAGGAATCGGTCGTGTCCCCCTTCAGCATGATCTTCATCGGCTTGCTGTAGAGGTTGCCGGGCGCCAAGTTCCATTGCCGCCCTTCGCCGCGATCCATTGGCAGTTTGACCGTGTGGCCGTCAACACGATGAAACGTTTCGTATTTGTCGAGCACGGCCTGCACGGTGTATTCACCCGCGGGAACCACAGCCAGACTCTCGATTGGATAGCCTGTTGCCGATGCATCGACGACGGCGTTCTTTCCGGGCGCGAGTCTATCGACGTCGATACCGAAAACGATTTGCGATTTCGGCGTGTCGTTGATCTGCATCCGCGGCTCTTCGCTGGGGTCAGTTGATAGCAACAGCAGCAAGCGGCCGTCAACCGGAGCCGCGTTTTGCATAGACGAAAAGCTGATGTTGAATTTAGGGCCGGAAGCCGCAGCCAACGGAAATACCAATGCCGCGGCCATTAAAAGCGCTAAGGGGACGAATGAGTGACACGAGTCAACAAAGGAATCCGCTAATTCTCTGCGCGGCGCGCTTAATATCGCGACAGTTGTGCGCGGGATATTGAGGAACTCGCGCAAAACGGCGGCGTTGTCAAGCGCGCCCCGCGAAGATGTAGCGAGTTCCTTGGCTGTCTCGGGGCGCGCATCCGCCGCCTTTGCGCTCCTAAACACCTGCCGGAAAGACGCCATGCGGTCTAGTGTAATCGGGCGCGGCTAACTCAACGCCTGATCAATGTCCCAGAGCAGATCCTCAACGTCTTCCAATCCTACTGAGATGCGAACCAGCTCCGGCGTAACTCCGGCCGCCATTTGCTCGGCCTCAGCCAATTGCTGGTGCGTCGTGGACGCCGGATGAATCACCAGCGATCGCGCGTCGCCCGCATTTGCCAGATGAGAGAAGATCTTCAGTTTGTTGATGAACGACTTTCCTGCCTCGTAGCCGCCCTTGACGCCGAACGAAAAAACCGCGCCCGCGCCTTTCGGCGTATACTTTTGCGCTTGTTTGTAATAAGGACTGCCCGGCAACGAAGCGTACTTTACCCACTCGATTTTGCCGTGTTTTTCCAGATACTGAGCCACGATCAACGAATTCGAAAGATGCCGGTCCATGCGCATTCCCAGCGTTTCGATGCCCTGCAAAAATAGAAATGAATTGAACGGGCTAACACACGGCCCGATGTCGCGAAGTCCCTCTACCCGGGCTTTAATGATGAAGCTGATCGCGCCGAAGGTATCCCAGAACTTCATTCCGTGGTAAGCGGCGGACGGCTCGGTGAACCCGGGAAACTTGCCGTTGTTCCATGGAAATTTGCCGCTGTCGACGATAATGCCCCCAATCGAATTTCCATGGCCACCCATGAACTTTGTCAAGGAATGGACGACGACGTCTGCGCCATAGTCAATCGGCCGCGTAACGTACGGCGTTGCGAAGGTGTTGTCGACAACCAGCGGCAAACCATCTTCGTGCGCAATTTTGGCTATCGCTTCGATGTCCCATACGTTGCTCCGCGGATTGCTGATCGTTTCTCCGTACAATAATTTCGTTTTCGGCGTAATCGCCTTACGGAAGTTCTCCGGGTCATCCGGTTCCACAAAAACAAAGTCATACCCAAGCCGCCGCATCGTGACGGCAAACTGCGTGTAGCTGCCTCCGTACAAAGTGCTTGAAGAAACAATCTGATCGCCCGGCGCCGCAATCGTCGTCAATGCCAGAAATTGTGCCGCCTGCCCGCTCGACAGACCTAACGCAGCCACTCCGTTCTCGAGAGAAGCAACACGCTTCTCGAGGACATCCGTAGTCGGGTTCATAATGCGCGAATAGATATTGCCGAACTCTTGCAACGCGAAGAGGCGCGCGCCATGTTCCGTGCTATCAAACGTGAAGGACGTGGATTGATAAATCGGGACCGCGCGGGCGTGGGTAGTAGGATCCGGATCGTATCCGGCGTGCAAAGCTCTCGTATTAAATCCAAGAGGACGATCAATTTCACTGGTGGGCATGCATAGCAGTATATGCGGGAGCTTTGCCCCGCTGTCGTGGCGGAGCTTATGCCCTACGCACTCTTCCGCTCTCTCCACATCCTCCAAACCGCCGATCCTACACCGGCAACCAGACAACTCCAGGCGAACCAGTCTCCGTGCTTTGCGTAGAATGTCACGTCCTGCACGGTGCCGTATTTCATGGATGCAACAATCTCGCGATATGGAGGCAAAGCTCGACGCAACCGGCCAGCCGGATCCACAACGGCAGTAATTCCATCATTCGTCGACCGGATAACAAAGCGGCGATTCTCGACCGCCCGCATACGTACCAACATCAAATGCTGTTCTCGTGCTTCGGAGTGTCCAAAATATCCGTCGTTTGATAGATTCACCAGCACATCCGCCCCCGCTGCGGAAAATCGCCGTACCAGACCGGGAAATGCCGACTCGTAACAGATGAAAACTCCGATGTGATGTCCGCCCGCGGGAAACACCTTTATGTCGTGCCCCGGCGTAAAATCGCTGGTTTCCTTCGTGATGCGATTCACCCAGGAAAACAGTGGCGGAACATATTCGCCGAACGGCACGAGATCAATCTGATCGTATCGGCCGACTTCCGTTCCATTTGCCGCGATCAGCACCGCGGAATTGAGAGGCTCATGCCTGCCGGTATAGGCCACGGTTTCGAATAAAAATGATCCGTGGCGCTCAGCGATGTCCTTGGCATAATCCCGCAACTCAGGATCGTCGTAATAGTAGAGCGGAGCAGGCAATTCCGGCCAGATGACCAACGGCCCATTCATCGCATTCGAGAGCAAATGCAACCGTTTCTCCTCGGCGTCTTGCAAAGCCAGGTTCCATTCGACCTCAGGGTCGATGTTCGGTTGCACCACAACGGCCTGTTCCGTTGCGGGAACGTTTTCCGGAATGGCGGGCAGGAGCCACAACACTACGAGGCTCGCCAGCGGCGCCAGCCACATCCGCGGTGAGCGCAGCGCGACAGATGCGACCGCAGCCGAGAGCATGCAGAAGATGAATGACACGCCATACACACCCACCCACGGGGCCACTCGCAGCGGTATCCCCATATCGATGCCTGCATTCCCCAAACAAAGCCAGGCAAACCCGAAAGTTCCATGTGTGCTTTCAAGACCGGTCCAAAGCGCCGCCACGGCAGGAATCGCGTAGGGTGTTCGCATTAGCGGTCCGGCGAACAAGCTGAACACTGCCAGATGAAGAGCCTTCAGTACACAGAACAGCAGAAACGAACCCCAACCACCCCATCGCCCCATGCCTCCATGCGCTTCCAGAACGAACTGGATCCAGGTGCATAGAAAAAACCAATAAAAGATGCCCGCAGCCCACCCATAGAAGAATCGCTGCCATCCATCACGCGTGCGCGCCATCACAAATAACAACGGAGCGAGCGCAATTGGCGCAAGAAAGTGCAGGTCAAACCTGGGAAAGACCAGCAGCAGCAGAATGGAAGACAAAATTGAAAGCAGAGCGTAGAGAAACACCTGCTTTATTAATTTGGTTGGAAGACCGAGCATGGTTTGTTAGTTCCGACGCGCTCCTATTCTGAGGCATCAGGATCTGGAGACAATGCGATGCGCCGCCCTACGACGTTTAATTCCTGAAGGAGAAAGATAGCATGCCGACCGCGGCCTTATGGGGATCACTCGATGCGAAACGCCGTCAGCTCCGCTCTTGCCGAGCGCGCAACGGGCCAGCAAAAACCTTGCAAGCGCTCCGAAGAAGCCGGGTGGGGTGGCGATCAGCCCAGTCCAACTCGACGCAGCGGGCAAACTACCCCCGGGCGGAAAGACTCTTCGCGTCTCGAAAGACTCGCGATAGACACGGCTGACATCGAAGCCAAACCCGAAATCCAACCGTTGCCACTCCTACGACGCTTTCCGTTCCGAGATCTTCATGTTTGTCAAACCGTTCCCATCCGGCAACGGCCCAGAACTGCTGATTAGTGGTTTATAAACCATACTTGTCAAGTCCCGTATGGCAGTTGAGTGCACACTTTGTTCACGACGTTGCAGTTGTAGTAGATATGCTTCTCAGGGTCGGCAATTTGAATCCAGTTCATGGTCGATTCGAGTTTGCCGCCCTCCGGCACGAGTATCCAGCGCTCCCGGTAAATTCGTCTATCGCGCACGATATGTCTCTGGTTGACAAGAGTGTATGAACCTCCGCCGCCGTTCAAAGGCCGACTCCACTCGGTGTGGAGCGTTAAGCTGAACGGCGCGTTCACGAGCGGCGGAATGAATATGCTTTCGAGCGTTTCCCGTGTACCGCCATCCGAAGTCCTGTACACCGGTGCCGCATTTTGGCCGAGGAGAGTGACGCTGCGCGCCAGCACAAAAGCGCCAAGAAGCGAAATCGCGAACCGGATTCTGATCATTCGGGAGGAACCGCCAACTCAAACAGTGTATGAGATGTTCGGTGACCCGGAAAGAAATGTAACACCCAGTCCAAGGGACATATCTTCGACGAAGTCGGGATTGATTCTCCGGAGACAGCCTAATATGGCCATCTCCAGTTAGTCACCTCGGGCTTATCGATGCCATGTTCATAGGCATAGTTCCGGCAGTCAATCTGCATATCGCGAAATTTCTCTTTGGCGTGACTTCCGATTTTCTGCAGTTTGGGCGTACGATCGATCGCGTCCATGGCCAGGCTGAAACGGTCGATCTGATTGTTGATAGCCAGTTCGAACGGCGTGTTGATGTTGCCTTTCTCCTTGTAACCGCGCACATGCAAGTTAGCGTGGTTCGTACGGCGGTATGCCAAGCGGTGTATGAGCCACGGATAACCGTGGAAATTAAAAATGATCGGCTTGTCGGTCGTGAACAGCGAGTCGAAATCCCTGTCTGTCAGTCCGTGGGGATGCTCGATGCTGGGCATCAGCTTAAAAAGATCAATGACGTTTATGAAGCGGATCTTTAGATCGGAGAAGGTTTCACGGAGCAGCGCGATCGCGGCAAGTGCTTCCTGAGTGGGGATATCGCCAGCCGAGGCCATCACCACATCAGGTTCGCCGGACTCGTCGTTACTCGCCCAATCCCAAATCCCGATCCCTTTCGTGCAGTGTTTGATAGCCGCCTCCATATCCATGTACTGCAAGTGCATCTGCTTGTCACAGACGATCGCGTTGACATAATCGTGGCTCTTCAGGCAGTGATTCGCGACAGAGAGCAGTGAGTTCACATCGGGCGGGAGGTAAATACGGGTTACCTCAGGGCTCTTGTTCGCGACCACATCGATAAAGCCGGGATCCTGGTGGGTAAAGCCGTTGTGATCCTGGCGCCAGACAGTGGACGTGATCAGCAGGTTCAGCGAGGAAATCTCTTCGCGCCACGACAAGTGATTACAGATGGACAACCACTTCGCATGCTGATTGAACATGGAGTCAATCACGTGTACGAACGCTTCGTAAGAAGAGAAGAAACCGTGCCGGCCCGTGAGCAGGTAGCCCTCGAGCATGCCCTCCATGGTGTGCTCGCTCAGCATTTCGATGACTCGTCCATCGGTTGCCAGTTCGCCGCCGTCGGCGTCCTCCGGGAAATACTCCTCGATCCAGAACTTCTTGCTGGCTTCGTAGATGTCCTGGAGTTTGTTCGATGTATTTTCGTCGGGCCCGAAGACGCGGAATCGATCCATATTGAGTTTCATCACATCCCGGAGGAACTTTCCCAGCGGACGTACATTCTCGGCTTCGATCTGCGCGGGTTTATCAACTTTCAAGGCGTAGTCGCGGAAGTCAGGCAGCCGTAGGGCTCTTCTGAGAAGGCCTCCATTGGCATGCGGATTCGCGCTCATGCGACGGGTGCCTGTCGGCGCGAGTGCTTTTAGCTCCGGCATGAACCTGCCGTTCGCGTCGAACAGTTCCTCGGGTTTTTGTGCTCGCATCCAGTTTTCGAGAAGCTTGAGGTTCTCGGGGCTTTTCTTCACATCCGCCAACGGGACCTGGTGAGCCCGCCAGAAGCCTTCCAGCTTGTGGCCGTTGACCTCTCCGGGCGCGCTCCATCCTTTGGGCGTGCGCATGACAATCATCGGCCAGCGAGGACGCTCGGCGACGCCGGAGCTGCGGGCCTCCTGCTGGACCTTTCGGATCTCGGAGACACAATGCTCGACAGTAGCGGCCATCGCCTGATGCATGCTGTCGGGGTCGGAACCTTCCACGAAATACGGTGTCCAGCCGTAGCCGTTGAACAAGTTTTCAAGCTCCTGATGGCTAACGCGTGCCAGCAGCGTCGGGTTGTTGATCTTATAGCCATTCAGGTGAAGGATTGGAAGAACCGCACCGTCGCGAATAGGGTTAAGGAACTTATTGATGTGCCAGGAAGTTGCAAGTGGGCCGGTTTCCGATTCGCCGTCGCCGACGACGGCGGCAACAATCAGATCTTTGTTATCGAAGGCGGCACCACACGCGTGCGAGAGCACATATCCAAGTTCGCCCCCTTCATGAATCGAGCCCGGGGTTTCGGGAGTGCAATGGCTCCCGATTCCGCCCGGAAACGAGAATTGCTTGAAAAATTCGCGCAGTCCCTCGGTGTCTTCGCTTTTATCTGTGTAGATTTCTGAGTAGGTGCCTTCCAGATAAACGGGCCCAAGTACGCCTGGAGCACCGTGCCCGGGTCCGGCGAGAAAAATCGCATCGAGATCGTATTTCTTGATCAGCCGGTTCAGGTGAATGTAGGCAAATGCCAGCCCGGGGCTTGCGCCCCAATGGCCTAGCAAACGGTTCTTGATGTGCTCCGGCTTCAAAGGCTCTCGCAGGAGAGGATTTTCCTGCAGATAAATCATGCCGAGGCTCAGATAATTGCAGGCGCACCAGTAGGCATGGGTTTTGCGCAATTCGTCACTGCTGAGAGGCGCCCCTGGAACTGTGGATCTGGCGACGCCATAGGCGCTGAGCGAGGCTCGATCGGTTGCTTCTCCGATGGCTGGAGCGTTACTCTCTTTGACTGGTATCGGTTTGGTGGCCATTTTTATCTCTCCTTTGCTAACTGGTAATTCTATTTTGTTGTGGCGCGGGGGCGGTCAGACTCGTCTCAAATGCCGAGCCAGAGGCAAGCACCACCACAGAGCGCGGCCCCGCGTGATAGGTGGTTCCGGAAAATGGCTGCGCCGTTTGCCATTCGACAATTTCCTGTGGCGGAGGGAGCGCAGTATCGATCCAGCGCCGCCACACTCCTCCGTTCGTCAGAACCGGCAGCTCGAAGTCGAGCAGTTCCCAATACGCATTGAAAATGAGATGCAGCGTCAGCTCGTTATTCGCGAGATCTGCGCTGAATGCCAAACTGTGTGACGAAGGGCTCCAGTCCGGCTGGCCCAGTTTTACGCCATGCCAGGATTTCTTCGCAACCCGCAGCATCTCGTTCAGACTTACTCGCCGGCGCTCGTGTTCCACGCTGCGCATGAGGCGACGTACGATTAGTAGTTTCAGGAAGCGGTGCACATCCGCATGGCGGACGGGAAGTGTCCAATCGAACCAATTGATTTCGTTGTCCTGGCAATAAGCGCCAAGCGGATTACTTCGGCCAACACTAACAGCCTCGGGTGAAGTGGCTGGATTCATTGCCGGAATCTTCTGCTCCATGACGCCCATCGTTAGCGATTTCCTCGTGACATTGCAGTTTCTTCGCAATTGTGATGTCTTGCGGCCGCAATGTGCCGCATTTAAATTTGGGAGTGGCGCAGAAGGAGCCCCGTAATGAAGCTATAACTTTTCATCGAGCGTGCCTCGGAGGCTGGGTCTGATTTCACCGAGATCGTCTTCTAATTCGCTTGCAGTAGTCACGTGGTGCGTATCGTTCCACAACCGGATCACCGGCCGGGAGAGATCGTGTTCATAGGCAAACGCGCTCACACTGGCGGTGCTTAACATAAAAAGACCGGGGGTTGATGGTCGGTTCAACACCGATCCACCGGCACGCCAACATCCGAATGAAATGTCCGCTGGAAACAGCAGCACGTCACCAGCTATATTGTTGGGGGCACGTGTACCAATCATCCTGACCAGCCGGGCGGACAGCGTCCGGTCGCGCATCGCAAGCTGCGCGGTTGCAGCATTGGCGGCGCATGCACGTGCGGAGAAATTGTCGAGGAGTGCCGTTTATGCCTGATTACGGTTTGGTGCTGAATGCCGGCTCATCGAGCCTGAAGTTCTGTGTCTTCGCCAAGTCCGAAACGGCGGCGTGGCATCTGGAATCGCGCGGCCAGATTGAAGGGATCGGGACGTCACCACGGATTTACGCAAAGGATGCAAACGGAAAGACTCTCATCGAGCAAAAGCCCGACGCTGAGGTGCGGTCGCATCAGGATGGGATCAATGCTATAGCTGGGTGGCTCAAATCTGTCTTTGGCGGCGGACATGTGGTCGGCGTCGGACATCGCGTGGTGCATGGGGGCGCGAAATTTACCGGCCCTACCCTGGTGACGCCGCAAGTTGTGGCTGACCTCCGAAGTTTGATTCCGTTAGCCCCGCTGCATGAGCCATACAATATAGCGGCCGTCGAAGCGGTTGCCGAAAGGTTGCCTGGGGTCCCGCAGGTCGCCTGCTTCGATACCAGTTTTCACCGCGGTCAGCCGGCCGTCGCCCAACTGATTCCCCTCCCTTCCGAACTGCGCAGAGCAGGATTGCAGCGCTACGGGTTTCACGGTCTGTCTTACGAGTACATTGCATCCGTGTTGCCGCACGTATCACCTGAGATCGCGCACGGACGCGTTATCGTCGCCCACCTCGGGAGTGGCGCCAGCCTCTGCGCGTTGAAAGATCGAAAAAGCATCGACTGCACGTTCAGTTTCACAGCGCTGGACGGACTCTGCATGGGGACGCGGCCGGGTTCGATAGATCCGGGAGCGATTCTGTACCTGTTCCAGACGTTGAAGCTCTCCGCGGAAGAAGTCGAAACGATCCTGTACAAAAAGTCCGGCCTGCTCGGCATTTCAAACCTCAGCAATGACATGCGGGAACTGGAGAAGAGCAGCGAGCCTGAAGCGAAGCTGGCACTGAATTACTTTGTGTACCGCGCCACGAAAGAGATCGGCGCGCTGGCGGCCGTCCTCGGCGGGATTGACGGGCTGGTATTCACCGCGGGCATCGGCGAGAACTCCGTCGAAATGCGGCGCCGGATATGCGAGTCGTCCGCATGGCTTGGGATTGAACTCGATAGCGAGGCAAACGCACGCGGCGGTCCGCGGATCTCCGCGCCGGCAAGCAAGGTCTCGGCATGGGTGATCCCAACCAATGAGGAACTGATGATTGCCCTGCACACTGGTCAGGTACTGAAATCGATTGAAGCGAGCGTTTAGCGAAAGAAAGCGAAGGAGGAATTATGCCTGCGACCGCAACCCCGAACCAACCTGCTCAAGTAGCATCACCAACCCCATGGGAGGGATTCCAAAAGGATCTTGGCAAAAAGAAATCCAGGTTCGGGACTCATTCAACGGAACTACGAACCATACGAAGGAGACGACTCCTTCCTCGCGAAAGCGACCGAACGTACTCAAAAGCTTTGGAAGCAGCTGAACGATCTGTTTGTTGAGGAGCGGAAGAAGGGGGTGCTCGACGTTTCTTAAATTCCAAGCTCCATCACTTCGCATGCTCCGGGCTACATCGATCGTAAAAACGAAATTATAGTGGGCCTGCAGACCGACGCTCCGTTGAAACGGGCAATCATGCCCAACGGGGCTCTTCGAATGGTTATCAGCTCTCTGAAGGCGTATGGGTATGAGCCCGATCCCCAGGGCGTGGAAACATTTTCAAAGTACCGGAAGACGCAACAATGCTGTATTCGATGCCTATACGTCCGATATCAGAAAGTGCCGCAGCTCGCATATTTTGACAGGCCTGCCGGACGCTTATGGACGAGGCCGCATCATCGGCGACCACCGGCGCGAGCTCTGTATGACTTGTCCAGGCTGATCGAACGGAAGGAGCAGGAAAACTCGAACTCGACGGGATGATGATCCCGAACGCCACCGTCGCGTGACGGGAATGGAAGTTGCCCCCGTACTAGCGTTCGCCCGCCGGCTTGCCGATCGAAAGAGGCCTATTTGGCTTCGTTTCGTATTAGTACCCGGGCTGACAGACGATCCGGACGACATCGACCATATTGCACAGTTCGCGGCCGGGCTCGGGAATGTCCAGCGAGTTGACGTTCTCCCCTTCCATCAGATGGGTCGATACAAATGGAAGGAACTCAAGATGGATTACACGCTAGAGGATGTCGAACCGCCCTCCATGGAACTGGTTGAGCGAACCTGCGCACAGTTCCGGTCTGCTGGCCTCACCGCATAGGATCCTATCTGCTGGACGTAAATAGCTTGCCGCTGCTGGATGAGTCACACCCATGGCTTACAATGTGCAAATTCCTTCGCGGCGCGTCTGACCCTGAGATTCGCGTTTAAAATACGACAAACGAAATTTTATGCGCCTCCGTGACCTGCTCTGTAATCAATTCAGACGCATACGGAGGCATCCATGAAATTCAAAATAGTCGCTTCAAGCCTTGCCCTGATCCTGGTGGCTGCAAATTTGGCAACTGCCGATTCGCCCGACGAGAAGAAGGCAAAGACTCGCAAGATGGCGGATAAAACTCTGCAGGAACTGTACAAACTAAAACCTGGATCTCAGGCGGCAATCCAAAAGGCCGCGGGATATGCCGTTTTCGATAACATGGGCACGAACCTGTTACTGGTGAGCACGGCCCGTGGCTCAGGAATCGCCGTCAATTCCGGCAGCAAGCAGGAAACCTTCATGAAAATGGTTTCTGCGGGCGGCGGTCTAGGCATGGGAGTGAAGGATTATCGGGTGATCTTCGTGTTTGAAAATGATAAAGCGTTCTCCCAATTCCTTAATTCCGGCTGGTCAGGTTCAGCGCAAGCGGATGCGGCGGCCAAAGCAGGCGAATCGGGCGGAGCTTACTCGGGCGCGGTAGAGGTTTCCCCCGGCGTTTGGGTCTATGAGATTACAAAGAATGGTCTCGCACTTCAATTGACGCTGCAGGGCACGAAGTACTACAAAGACGACGACCTCAATAAATCGTAGTCCCGATTAAGCATAGCTGGGGGTCGCGAAGTGCGAAGCGACCCGCTTGTGGGGGGCACGTGTGCGCGGGACGGGTACTCTGTCCGAAATTGTCTTAAGATATTAGATAATGGTCGCTGTTAAGCCTGAAAACGGCAACTACTATCGACAGCTCCGTCAAAATCCTTTGACGACCAAATAAAATCAATATACTTCCTATTCCTACTCCTTTCCAACGAATCCGAATAACTACGGGTGCCACCTCGCGGCGTGAAACGTTTCCGTCCAGGGACAAATCCCAGAACAGGAGTTTGCCCGCTCACGATGGAAGCAGATCGTCCAAGCTCCAAATAGTGCTGTGCGGCCAAGAATCTAGCGAACCAGGAGAAGGACCATGGATCCGAACAACAAAACCCCGAAATCAGATCAGGAACTCGGAAGCGGTGGCGAGCTCCACCAAATGGCGGGCGGCGATGTTCCTCCGCTCACAACCCAGCAAGGGGTTCCAATATCCGACGATCAGAACTCGCTCCGCATTGGCGCGCGTGGTCCCACGGCTCTCGAAGACTTTCACTTCCGCGAGAAGATTTTCCATTTCGATCACGAACGGATTCCGGAACGGGTAGTGCACGCGCGTGGCTACGGCGCCCATGGTTTCTTCGAGAACTACGAGCCTCTTTCCGACATCACCGCCGCCGACCTGTTTCAACGCGCAGGCGAAAAGACTCCGGCATTCGTACGTTTCTCGACCGTTGCAGGAAATAAAGGTTCAGCCGATCTAGCGCGGGATGTTCGCGGATTCGCAGTGAAGCTCTACACAAAAGAAGGTAATTGGGACATCGTCGGTAACAACATTCCCGTCTTCTTCATTCAAGATGCAATCAAGTTTCCGGACCTGATTCACGCCGCGAAACAGGAGCCGGATCGCGATTTTCCACAGGCTCAGACGGCCCACGATAATTTTTGGGATTTCGCCTCTTTAATGCAGGAAAGCACGCACATGCTGATGTGGATCATGTCCGACCGTGCGATCCCGCGATCCTTCCGCTTTATGGAAGGTTTTGGCGTGCACACGTTCCGGCTGGTGAATGCACAGGGGAAATCAACGTTCGTCAAATTTCATTGGAAACCCAAGCTAGGTCTTCAATCGGTAGTTTGGGATGAAGCGTTGAAGATAAATGGCGCCGATCCGGACTTTCACCGCCGCGATTTGTGGAACTCGATTCAAAGTGGAGACTTCCCCGAGTGGGAGCTTGGACTGCAACTTTTCGACGAATCGTTCGCTAATTCGTTCCCATTCGATGTCTTGGACGCAACGAAAATCATCCCAGAGGAACAACTGCCCGTTCGACGTGTCGGACGGCTGGTTCTCGATCGTATGGTGGACAACTTCTTCGCGGAAACCGAGCAAGTTGCGTTCTGCACCAACAATATTGTTCGCGGTGTGGATTTCACCAATGATCCGCTTCTTCAGGGCCGCAACTTCTCCTACCTGGATACGCAGTTGAAGCGCCTCGGCGGCCCTAACTTCACGCATATCCCGATCAATGCGCCCAAGTGTCCGTTCCATAACTTTCAACAGGACGGTCACATGGCGATGGTAAATCCCAAAGGGCGCGCCAACTATGAGCCGAACTCCTGGGGTGGTGCTGCCGGAGGACCGCGTGAGACCCCCAATGGGTTTCGCTCTTTTCCAGCTCAGGAACAGGGCGAAAAACTTCGAATTCGCTCCGAGACCTTTGCCGACCATTACAGCCAGGCCCGCCAATTCTATATGAGCCAGACACCGGTTGAGCAGGGCCACATTGCCGATGCTTTCATCTTTGAGCTCAGCAAAGTTGAAACACAAGCAATTCGTCAACGGATGGTAGCCAATCTCCGCAACGTAGACGAGGCACTGGCAAAGAAAGTGGCGGATGGTTTGGGGCTCCCCAGCTTGCCGCCGGCGACTAAACCGGCTAAACCGCCAATTCTGGATCTTAAACCTTCCAAGGCTCTCAGCATTCTTGAGAATGGGCCAAAGAGCTTCAAGGGACGTAAGATCGGAATCGTCGTTACCGACGGGGTCGACCAATCAATTTTCGATGCGTTGAAGGCGGCTGCGGAATCAGAAGGCGCAATGGTGGAGGTGATAGCGCCTGCGGTTGGTGGCGTCACATCGAACAGCGGCACCAAAATTCCCGCCGAACAGAAGCTGGGCGGCGGTCCTTCGGTACTGTACGATGCAGTCGCGATCCTTCCTGGGGACGATGCGGGCAAACTTTTAGCCAAACACCCGGCCGCGCGTGACTTTGTCACGGATGCTTTCGTGCATCTGAAATATATCGCTTACGCAGCTGCCGCTAAACCTTTACTGGAAAAGACAGGCTTGTTACCGGACTTAGATGAAGGTTGTATCGCGCTAACGAAGCCGGATGTCGCGAAAACGTTTTTGAATAACTGCCGATCGCTTCGCTTCTGGACCCGAGAAGCTGCTGTGAAAATGTAATACTTCTTCTCTCCAGGTGTTGCGGGCAATTACTCCACGCGGAAGTAGCTGCCCGTCTTTTGAAATATTGCTAACCCGCGGGCTGCGGAGCGAGCTTTTGTACCGCCGGATCATCACCGCCCAGCCAATCGGGGTGCCGGGCCGTTCCATCGAAGTGTGCTGACACTTTGAACAACTCATACTTGCCGGATTCAGCCACGGCTTGGGTACTTGCCAACAGGGCTGAGAATTGTTGATCGTCCATCGGTTTGAACGTTTTCGCGGCTTGAAACGCCTGATTCAAGATATCCGGCTTATCGATCCCGGTGATTACCACGTTGGTTGGCAGATTCAACGCATAATGCAGGCAATCAATCGGGTTTTTAATCGCGCCACTCTTCAGGATGATGCCGTCGCCGCCGCAAAACGGCTTCATAGTCTGAATACCGATATTCTGTTCCACCAATTTTGGCATAATGAGTTGCGCAAAGCTGCGGAAATGCGCGTCCATTAAGTTCGACGGCATCAGGACCGCATCAAAACGAAAGCCGTGCTTAGATGCAACTTCCAGCATGTATAAGTGAACGCGCGGGTCTTTGTGGCCGGTAAAGCCGATAAAGCGGAGTTTTCCGGCAGCTTTAGCTTGCGTCAAAGCCTCCAGCGCACCGCCATCGCGAAAAATCCGGTCGGGATCGTCAAAACGGAGAATCTCGTGAAACTGCACCAGGTCGATGTGGTCTGTTTTGAGGCGAGTCAAACAGTCGTTCAGTTGATCGGTGGCGTTGTCCTTGTTGCGGCCATCGACCTTTGTCATCAGAAAGACCTTTTTTCTGTATCCTCCTTGTGCGAGCGCCTCGCCCATCCAGCGCTCGCTTCTTCCTTCGTTGTAATCCCAGCAGTTATCCATGAATGTGATTCCGCGGTCAATGGCTTCATGAATAAGCCGGGTCGCGTCTGCCTGGGTAAGCGAAGGTTTTCCGATGTGGGAGCCGCCCAACCCGATCGCAGATACGGTTTCCCCGGTCTGCCCGAATTTGCGGTAGAGCATTTCGCCGCGAAGTTCGCCTGGATCGCTAACCCGAGGTATGTTTGTCGATCCTGAACTGGCATTTCCGGAACTTTGTGCAATGCCGGATGAGACTATTCCACTTCCAAGTGCAATGCCCTGCAGGAAATTCCTTCTGCGCATTTGATGGTGGTCCCGTCGGTTCACTTATCCCTGGCTGACCCCGGGGCTGACATTCCGGCATGCGCTTTAGCCACAAGCGGATCAGGCAATGCGTACCCGGCTGCAGCCTGGAATTTGTTTTTCAACGAGCCGGCGACCACATGATCCTTGCCCGACATCAATGCTTCAAAGCCCTCTTTGGCGACCTCCGCCGGATCGTCCTTTTCGCCTGCCCCCAGTTTCGTGTCATCAGCGCCGGCGCGATGAAAAAAGTTGGTTTCCGTTGCGCCCGGCATCAGAGTGGTAACCGTAACGCCAGTATCCTTTAATTCTTCGCGCAGACTTTGCGAAAGTGAGCGATCAAACGCCTTGGTCGCACCGTAAACGGCTTCGTACGGCGTGGGCATTGTTCCGGCAATCGACGAAGTGATTAAAACGCGTCCTCTGCCCTGGGCCACCATGTCCTTGATCACATATTTGGCGACGTGAACCACGGACATGACATTCAGCCGAATCATGTTGAGCTCGGCTGCAAGATCTGTTTCGATAAAACGGCCGCTAACGCCGACGCCGGCATTCAGTGCGATTGCATCCACGGGACGCCCGGCGCCCTGAATGGCCGCGATTAATTTGTGGGTCCCTTCATGTTCCGCAAGATTTGCCTGAACCGTTTCGACCTGCGCGCCCAAACCCTGAAGGCTGGCAGCGGCGTCCTGGAGACCATCGCCTTCGGAAACGATCATGAGATCGAATCCGTTTTGTGCAAATTGTTTAGCCAGTTCATAGCCGATGCCGCTCGAGGCACCGGTAACGACAGCAAGCTGTCTGTTTGTAGATGTTGCCATGGTGTGCTTTCCCTCGTCAGTGAGATGAGGATTTTCCGAAAATTGAGAGATGGTAATTTTGCTGACCAATTTCCCGAGCAGCTAGGCAACCGGATAGTTACCCTGGGCGGGATGCATAACTAGACTGAAGTTACAGATTAGTCACATTGGGAGAAAATCACTATGTTCGTCAACAGTGACTCATTCTTTATTCCCGAAGAAGATTGCATTGGTGAAAACGTCACATTGTCGAGAGCCGTCTGCGCAATTCAGCTGGTACAAAGGTCCAACGGACTACGATTAGGTCCCCTGACGCAACTGCGCGGTGGCACGACGGTTGAGCTTTGCGGCGAAGGCTATAACGAACGTACAGTAAAAGTCCGGGTGAATGGCGACTGCTTCTTCATCTTCGCCCAGGATTTGGATGTCGCAAGCAAGGCTGTAGGCGCATAACACCGATTGGTCCGCTGATTCGAGACGCTATCCCCGGTCCGTCTTGAAGGGATCGGAGACCGAGAATGAGCGCCGGTGGGGAGACTTTTTTCCGGGCCGCCATTTATTCGGTTCAATCGACACGGGCGCCCATTCCGGCAGAGTCATAAGAAAATATTGCGCCAGCTTTTCAGCATACGGCTCATAGAGGCGTCTCAAATCTCTCACGTCCTCTTCGGATAGCTCGCTCATTTTCAAACAAGCACCCGCCCTGTCGGGGAGAGTTTTTTGAAGACGCCCGAAGGTATCGCTGGACAGACGGTCGTTACGTGGTTGCGGAAAGTCATCCCAAAATACTCGCGCGATATCGACCATGGCATGACAACTCATTGCGAAGGTCAGTTCGGCTTGTGGACGAATCTCTTCCGTTCCACAGGAAAGAATCACGCTAACGGAATCGAGAATGGCCACCAGCGTGGTTAACCAGGATTCACTTTGGTGCTGCGAACGGAAATAAGCGAGCATCGGATACGAAATCTGGTTTTCCAGCAATTCCGCAGACCATTTTTCCCAATGCATTAGAACGCGTTCTAACCGATACGACTTCCAGTCCTCACTGGCGAGGAACGCAGCCGCGGAGGGTGGCGAGCCGGCTTGCGTGCTCAACAATAAAATTGCCAGTTCACGGCGCGAGAACGACTGATAGAAGACCGGAAGATAACCGATGACCAAGCCCAACATGCTGAGCCCGAGTCCACCTTCGAGCGCAGTCAAACATTTGGATGCCCAGTTTACCGGATCTCCACTGCTCAGCGTGAAGAGCGTCGTAGCACTGAAGTAGAGCTCGTTTGCAAATGTGGGCTGGGCGTGTTCAGGTTGCATATGCGAACCCCACTGGAGCAAACCAAACGAGAGAATCAGCCCCGCAATCCAGAGAGTCAGTAAAGCAATCAATGAAAGAGGTCCATAAATTCCCAGGAAATTTTCGCGGGTACGGCCGGACTGGACCTTGCGCGCGAGCGCTGAAACCGGAGCCCATGTCACTCGATAGAATATTCGCCCGAACTGCAGCATGTACCGCGTTCGCCTGGTCAGAATGATGGTGTCAAAACCATCTATCAGAACGACGAGCAGGAGGATACATCCAGCGATAGCTGCAAAAATGCGCATCGAAGCACAGGTCGAAACGCGCCGCACCACAGACGCCGCTGAGGCTGGCGCGCTGCCTAATATGCCTGGACGCCAGCTTCGGCAACAGCCTGGTCTTGCTTACCCAAGCCGCCGCTTACGCCAACCGCGCCGACAACCTGATCGCCGCGCTTGAGCGGAATACCACCGGCAAAAATCATGACGCGGCCGCGATTCGATGCGTGAATTCCGAAGAACTGATCGCCTGACTGGCTCAGCTCCGCCAAATCTTTGGTGGCAATGTCAAACGCTCTTGCTGTCCATGCTTTATTGATGGCGATGTCCACGCTGCCTATCCAAGCTTTGTCCATTCGAACGTGTGCCACCAGATTGCCACCGGCGTCTACGACGGCAATGTTCATGGGTTGGCCTATTTCCACGGCCTTTTTTTCGGCTGCCGCAATGATTCGCTTCGCATCTTCCAAGGTGATCATGTTGTCCTCATGCTTGTTTAGTTTAGGGAATACAAGTAAGCCACGATATCAGCGGCGTCCTTATGGGTCAAGCCGACTTTCGGCATCGCAGTACCCGGATTGATCGACAGCGGATCCTGAATCCACCGCTCGAGGTTTTCGGGCGTATTCGGGAGCATTCCTGCGACATACACCCGGTCGCGCATTCCACTAAGCGGCGGCCCGACTAACCCGCGAGCGCCTGAAATCCCGTGGATTGTATGACAAGAGCCGCACCCGTATCGTGAAATGGCCGAGCTCCCGCGCGCCACGTTTCCGCCTGTCAGCACTTCTGCGTACTGGCGGTTTCCCCCGCTGCAGCCTACAACAGCAGTCAGGAAGCAGCACAGAATCGCGTACGTGCATTTTTGGTGCATACTGATCATTCGGCAAACTGGCTTGCGGGAACGACAGGCTGCCCGGACCGAAGCAAGTTGCCGAGCAGCGCCAGACCGGCGATGATGTAGACAATTCCGGCAGGCACCCACATAATCAGACCGCCCAATTGCTGATCCTCCAGTGCAGTCAAGCCCCAGCGAGGCGCGGTCGACAGATACGCGGGATACCAGACACTCGGAGTAAACGTTAGCAGCGCGCCCAGAATACTGGTGTGAACACCGGTCGTAAAGAGATATAAGATGCCCGCACCATTGTCGATGCGTTTTCGCGAGCCGAGGAGCGACCACCAGAACAGTAACGCCGATCCCAAGAAACTGATGTGCTGCGCCGCGTGAACCCAGTCGTGGGTTAGCGTGGCCTGGAACAGCATCGGCGCATGCCAGATCCAAAGCGCAAGCGCATGAACGGACCAGGAAACCAACGGCAGCGTCAGCAGATACCATCCGCCTCGGAATACTTTGAACTTAGCCATTCTGCCGGCTGCGCGTCTCCATTGAAAGGGCAACCCCCAGAGCAAGGGAACCATCGGACGCGAGACGATCAGCAGCGGAGCGGCGCAAACCATCAGAATCTCGTGCTGCACCATGTGTGCGCTGAACAGTTGTTCGCCGAGTTCATGCAGAGGCGACAGTAAGGCGATAACCAGCAGCAACCAGCCGGCCCAGAAGCTGGCGACGCGCAACCGGCTGAGCCGGAATGTACGCCGGCTTCCGCGCGCATACAGGAGCGCCGTCAACGCGAGGGGAATTACAATACCGGGTGAAAACTCCGGCCACATCAGGAACACCCCAATAGCGCTGTGTTCGGAATCGCTTGTGCGAGCAGAACTACAATGAAGGAGCCGCTTAGCACGGTCGCCGCCGCCGCGAGCGCGTGAAGCGCTGTTTTCTCGGTGCTATCTTCCCGAATGCGCTTCCATTCTCTCGAGGAAAGCCATCCCGCGATAGCAGTAGCGATGATGGCGGCGGAGATTACCAGATAGGGAGCGGCGGTCCAATGAAGCTGGCATATCCAGGGCGCGATCGTGAAGTTCAGCAGGAGGCTCAGCATCCACATCGTCGGCCCGGTGAGAAGCTCAATCCAAAGTGCGGCCGCGCGATTCATCGTCCTGCCCCGACCACGTGCGGCCCCCAATAGATCACCGCGTATAGCGGAAGCCAGATGGCCACCAGGAAATACCAGACGACGCTGTCGACGTGTACGCCGGTTCGCTGCTTGGGTCCATACCGGCCGATGGCAATTATCACCAGCAGCACGAACGTCATCACGAGATCCGCAACAAGGTCGAAGGTGTGGAGAAACAGAATCGACCAAACGATTGTGCCGTGAGCGTCCGTTTGCCAGGTGAAATTGAAGCTTCGCCACTCCAGATAGCGAAAACCAAGAAATACTGCCGCAAACAAAAGATTTCCGGCCAAACCGGCCAACATCAGAACACGGCTGTTCCGCTTTGCACCGGCGCTGGCGATATATGTAGGCACAATGCTGAGTAACAGAGGAATAAGTGCAAGCGTGGGCACGGGCGTGGAGGGCAATTGCGTGCCCGGCGGCGGCCATACGTCAACTCCCAAGCGGAGATAGAAGTAGATCGCGATTAACATGCACAACATCATGCCTTCGATGCAGCACAGTAATACCTGTCCAAACCACAAAGGTCCGTGATTCGAAACCTCCTGGTCGGGCAGATGACCAACGTAAAGGACACGGGCTTCGGTCACGATGTGAACTCCAGCGGGCGCCGCGGCCAAAACCAGCCGATGAATCCGATCGCGCCAAGTGCCGCCGCTACGTAATACCAGGAAAATGCGATTACGGACCCGGTAAGGCCAATTCCCAATCCCAGCGTAGTCACGAACGGCCAGATGCTTGGCTTTGGCAACGTATGCCGATGATGAGGTTCCGCGGCATTCAAGCTCGTGATCAATATCTCCCGGCGATCGTCGCTAAGGCCCTCGATTACCGTTCGTTTCGATATGTCGTCCCAAGCCGGCCAAAGGTTGTCAACCGCAGGCAGCCGTGGAAAATTGTACGATTTCGGGGGAGATGCAGCCTCCCATTCCAGGCTTGCTCCTTCCCAGGGATTTGGATCCGCTATTTCTCCGTGCCGTCGGCTGCGCATCACATTGGCAATGAAGACAATGCCGCCCACGGCAATGGTTAAGGCGCCAACCGTCGCGAGGAGATTCGGCAGCTCCCAACCCATACCGGCGGAATACGTGTAAACGCGTCGTGGCATTCCTCCCAGCCCGAGAAAGTGCATCGGAAAGAATGTAAGGTTGAAGCCGACGAACAAAATCCAGAATGAGCACTTGCCCAAGCGCTCATCCATGAGGCGCCCGGTGAATTTCGGAAACCAGTAATGGAACCCGCCGAACAGCGGGAAGAGCGCGCCGCCAATTAAGACGTAGTGAAAGTGCGCGACAACGAAATAGGTATCATGCGCCTGTAAGTCAAAAGGGATGGACGCGACCATCACGCCCGTCAATCCGCCGAGCACAAAGATGAAGATGAATCCGAAGACGAAGTGAAGCGCGGTCGTGGTGCGCAGCCGTCCGGTGCACAGCGTGGCGAGCCAGCAGAAGATCTGGACGCCGCTGGTGATGGCAATCATCATGCTCGCGGCAGTGAAGTAAGCCTCGCCGACCTGCGGCAAACCAGTCGCGAACATGTGATGAACCCAGAGACCGAAGGCAAGAAATCCATTTGCCACCAGGGCCAGCACAAGCGCCGGATACCCGAAAAGATGGCGGCGGGAAAAGGTTTCGATCATCGAGGAAACCATGCCAAGCGCCGGCAGAAAAATAATATAAACCTCCGGGTGGCCGAAGAACCAGAAGATATGCTGGTAAAGCAGTGGGTCGCCGCCTTCGGCAGGGTTCACGAAATGTGTGCCGATGGTGCGATCGTTCAGCAGCATCACCGAACTCGCGATCATCACCGCGGGCATGGCGAAAATTATCATGAACGACTGCACCAACATGGACCAGCAAAACATCGGGATGCGGTTAAGAGTCATGCCGGGAGCGCGCATTCTCAATATCGTGACGATCAGCTCAACCGCAACGCACAACGCAGAGACCTCCGTAAACGTGATCATCTGCGCCCATACGTCGACCCCCTTGCCGGGTGAGAATTGGGGACCGGAAAGCGGCGGATAGGCGAACCAGCCCGCGTCAGGCAGCGCGTGAAAGAACGTTCCGGCATACAGAAATAAACCGCCCGCCAAGTACATCCAGTAGCCAAATGCGTTCAGTCGAGGAAAGGCGACGTTGCGGGTTCCAACCATCAGCGGGACCAAATAGATGCCCATGCCTTCCATGACCGGAACGGCGAAGAGGAACATCATCGTCGTCCCGTGGGTCGTGAAGATCTGGTTGTAGCGGCCCGGGTCAAGGAACGTATTCTCCGGGAACGCCAGTTGCAAGCGCATCAGCAACGCTTCCAGGCCGCCCAGCAACAGAAAGATAAACGCCGTCACGATGTAGCGCTTACCGATTTCTTTATGACCAACGACCGCCAAGGATCCCAAGAACCCCTTCGGTTCCTTCCAGGTTTGCTCCAGTTCGTCCGTTTGCTGAAGTTCTGCGAATTGTGTTTTGGAAGAGTTCATTTGAGGCCTTCCAAGTAAGCAAGCAATGGCTGCTCATCCCCCGGTGCAAGAGGGACCTGAGGCATGTGATTTCCCGGTTTAACCGTCTGCGGGTCCGTTATCCAGCCGCCCAGATTGCCGATCGTATTGGGCAGAGTGCCCGCCGCAATGGTTTGCCTGCTTCCAAAGTGCGTGAGGTCGGGTCCGTTTTGACCAGCGGCAGTTGTGCCTTGAATGGTGTGACACAACACGCAGGCATTGTTCAGAAAGACTTGCTGGCCCCGGAGGCGGACGGGATCGGAAGGTTCTGCAGCCGGCTGAAGTTGCTGACGCCGCCATGCTTCAAACTGGGCCGGGGGCTCGGCAATTACCCAGAACGCCATATGCGCGTGTTGCAGACCGCAAAACTCGGCGCATTGTCCCCGAAACCGGCCGGGCCGATCGGCCTGGATCCATTCCGTATTTACGCGAGAGGGGATCAGATCGCGCTTGCCATGCAGATTCGGCACCCAGAAGCTATGGATGACATCATGAGATGTTCCTTTTATCACCACCGGCCGCCCGGTTGGGATATGGATCTCATTGGCCGTGACAATGATGCGTTGCGTGTTGTCGTCGAGGTAGCGGACGGACCACCACCACTGGTTTCCTGTCACCTCGACAACGAGGCTGTCGCGCGGCAGAGACTTGATCGAAATCTCGCGTCCAGTCACAACGCTGACGACAATCAAGGCGAATAGGATCAGCAGCGAAACAGCGGATAAGCTACTGACCACAACTAATAACTTGCGTTCCGTCTGGGCGGAAGGACGGTGAGTCGATTCGAGCGGCTCCTGCTGAATGCCACGACGCCTCCGGAAGAGCGCGACCGCAAGCGTGCCGATCACGCCGACAAAGATGACCACGCTTATTCCAAACAAAAGCGATTCGAGCGACCGAATTCGCCCCGCCTGTGGCCCGGCGGGATCCAGTGCCGACTGCTGGCCGAAGGCGATGTTTGCCAGAAAGAACAAAAATGGCAGGGTGCAGCGCCTCATTGCGTGGCTCCATTTTGCAGAGTCGCAGTATTCTGTTCAATGGTGTCGGACCTCGGGGGGACCGCCGTCTTGGGTTCTTCCTGGTTCAGCGAACGAACGTAAGCCACCAGCTTCCAGACCTGGTCCTCCGGAATCCGGCTTCCCCATGACGGCATGCCATTCGGACGTCCTTTTTCGATCGTGTCGAAAAGATTGGCTGATTCCCCTCCATAAATCCATTCCTTCTTTATTAGCGGGGGACCAATGCCGCCGCCTCCGTGCGCATGGCAGCCTGAGCAGTTATACCAGTCAAATAGCCTTCCTCCATCGGCGATTGCCTGAGCATTCCCTTCGTAAGGATTATTCACTTGCGTGTGTGGCTGTACGCCGCCAGGATGGATATCGCTCTCTACCGCGGCGTTGTTGTAAATGGCAGTGCGGGCCGGGACCGGGCGCAATTCGGTCCGCTCACGGCTGCACGCAGTCAATCCGATGAGCGCCAACGGCAGGCACATGCGCGGGCAGTTGCTGAATCTTTCCGCGTGCCGGCCTAAAAGCCAGAGTGCGCCTGCGAAGAATCGCATGGAGCAGTTTCCTCCTCCGGCATTCGAGGAATGCCGTATTGGTCCAGCAATACCTGAATGGCTTTGCATTCTCTCGTGAACACGCGGTCAATTTTGCTTTTCAGCTCGTCATCTCCGGCGCGCACCGCGGCTGAGATGGAGTAAGTGAACGGGATCGCACCGGCGGAACTCGGGGAAACCGGAACTATCTCTAGCGCTGACTTAGCGCGCTTTGAAAAGTATCCGGCAAACGGCCCCCAGATAATTGCTAAATCCACATCGCCGCAAACGACGGCTTCAATGAGCTTCGCCGGCGGGTTGAGTTCACCTTCCGAGCCATAGAGGCTATATCCAGTGATGTTCGCGCTTAGCCCCTCGCGCGCCAACAAGATCGCCGGGGGAGCATAGTTGTCGTCCACCACGTGAACGCCGATCCGAAAGTGCGCCAGGTTTGGATCGAGGAGAGACGTCGGAGTAATGTGGCGGTCTTGGCGCGCTACAAATACATAAGTAGACCGGTAATACGGATGCGTAACCGGGACCGACGAAGTTCCGCTTGGAACGCCCAGCACGACATCGCAGCGATTCTCTCCAAGCGAACGCGTTAAGAACGACTTGCGTTCCGGCAACCAGACATACTGCAAATCTGCGTGCAAGTCTTGAGCGATGATCGCTGCCAGATGATTCTCAAACCCCTCGCCCGCACTGTTCGAAAATGGCAGATTATTGGGATCTGCACAGACACGGAGGACGTCTGGCGTCGCCGCAAATGCAGAGCCGAGCACGAATAATAAGCTAAGGCAGCGCAAATACGTACAGCATCCCTCCAGCGGTAGTGTACTTCGGCAGGTCGGCCATGGCGTTTAGGAATCCCAGTGCGCCCGTACCGTCCCGGCCGTTTAATCCAGCGGGTACAACTACTCCGGACCAGCCGCCGACACCGGATAGGACTGCTATGTATTGCTTTCCATCCGGGCCTTTGTATGTAACTGGTTGGGAGATGATGCCGGATCCAACTTTGAATTTCCATAACAGCCGGCCATCGCGCGCGTCGAGCGCCTTGAACCAGCCGTCCATGGTCCCGTAGAAGACCACGTCGCCCGCAGTCACCAGAGCACCGCTCCAGGCCGGGAACATTTCTTTGACTGTCCAGACCGCCTTGGCGTGTACCGGATCCCAGGCGCTGAACTCGCCGCGATGACCGCCGGGGCCCGCGTACATTCTCACGTTCGCGCCGACATAGGGAGTACCCGCAATGTAGTTGGCTTGGACCCCTTGGTATTCCATGCACAAGTTATTGTGCGGCACGTACAGGAAACCGGTTTTCGGAGAGAACGCGGACGGCTGCCAGTCTTTGCCGCCCGGCGCCGCGGGGCAAATATCGCGGACCGTGCTGAATCCCGTGGACTTCGCAGCTACGACTTTCAGGCGGCCGGTTTTCATATCCACGTATTCACTTGTATTTTGGGTAGCAAATGGTTCTGCGGAGAGCACTTCCCCAGTTGCCCGATCCATGATGTACATTCGCGAATTGCGGTCCGGATGCGCCAACACTTTGCGCAACCTGCCGTTGATGGTCAGATCGAGCAGAATGTTTTCGTTCACGCTGTCATAGTCGTGGTCGTCGTGCGGATTGAGTTGATATGCCCAGACTGCTTCGCCCGTCTCCGGATGCCGGGCAAATAGTGTGCTGCTCCATTTGTTATCTCCCGGGCGCTGCTCCGCGTTCCATGGGCCGGGATTCGCAGTGCCGTAGTAAATAAGGTCAAGTTCCGGATCGTACGAAATCCAACTCCAGCAGGTGCCCCCGCCAATCTTCCATTGATCCCCCTGCCAACTGCTAACCCCGAGGTCTGGTCCACGGTCCTCCGCATAGAACGGCTTGAAGGCAGAACCAATCAGAACATCTTTATCCGGCCCGGTCGCATAGGCTCGCCAGGCTATCTTGCCTGTCTCGGCGTCCAGCCCGGCAAGCCAGCCCCGAACGCCAAATTCACCGCCGCTGTTTCCAACGATCACCTTCCCCTTCACGATCAGCGGCGCCATCGTCATCGATTCGCCCAGGTTGATGTCGCCAAGCGTCGTTTTCCAGATTTCCTTTCCGGTCTTCGCATCGACCGCTACCGTGTGATCATCGAGCGTATTGAAATAGATTTTGCCGTTGCTGTACGCTGCCCCACGGTTGACCACATCACAGCAGGCGACGCCTTGCGATGAGCTGGATGGATGCGGAGCATACACCCATTTCACTGGGGCCCCCGGTTGGGTCAAGTCGAGTGCATACAGAAGATTCGGCCATGGCGTCACGATGTACATCGTGTTGTTCACGATTAACGGAGCTGCTTCGTGACCGCGCGTCAGACCGGTAGAAAACGTCCAGGCGAGCTTTAAGGTACCGATATTTTGTGTATTAATCTGCTCAAGCGTGCTGTATCGCGTGCTCGCGTAGTTCTTCGCCGGCATAATCCACTGACCGTCGTCCGGCTGAACTTGTATCTGGCCGAACGACAGCGGCGCCAAGCTGGCAACGAGCCAGATTCCAATTCGAGTTTGTTTTTTTAAGAGGCCCAGCAAGCTTCGAAGCTTTCTGGCAGTGAGACTCGAAGACCAGAGTAGATGTTACACACGCACGTGGGTAAACGCCGCTACGCCATTGGCCGCGGCGCACTTACGCGTGTGACTTACGAATGTTTCACAGCTATCGAAATCCCTAGTTGAGCGGTAGATTCATCGAGAACCACGAAATTGTTCATAGCCGACAATTCTTAGATCGTAACTAAATTGCCCCACTGGTATCACACAGGTAAGTTCCCGGGCGGTAAGTACCTTAGTAAAACCCGTATACTTGAGAACTCTAAAATGTCTAATCAAACCGTTTTGATCACGGGAGGAGCAGGTTTCATCGGGGCGCACGTCGCCAACGAGCTACTGGAGCACGGTTATCGAGTTCGCGCGCTGGACCACCTTGTTCCCCAGGTTCACGGCCCCGATGGCGCTCGCCCTTCCTATTTGGATCGAGATGTCGAATTGATCGTCGGCGATATCGGAAATGTTGATTTGCTGACACGAGCGCTCCGTCAGGTTGATTCCGTCATCCATTTGGTCGCTCTGGTAGGCGTTGGCCAGAGCATGTATCAGATCGAGGAATATACGCGCGTCAACGTCGGCGGAACGGCAACGCTGATGCAAGTGTTAAGCAAGAATCCTGTCGAATCCATGGTCGTTGCGTCGAGTATGAGCGTCTATGGCGAAGGCATGTACCGGAACGCCGATGGACAGGTGCAGAATGGGGATGCCCGGACGCTGGATCAACTTCGCGCTGGTAACTGGGAAATCACAGATCAGCAAGGCAGGCCGTTAATCCCGGTCCCCACCACAGAAGACAAGCCGCCTGCTCTTGCCTCTGTTTACGCACTCTCAAAGTATGACCAGGAGCAGATGACGCTGATCGTCGCACGCGCGTACGGGATTCGCGCCGTCGCACTGCGATTTTTTAATACGTACGGACCGTACCAGGCCTTATCGAACCCCTACACCGGTGTCATCAGCAACTTCGCTGTCAGAGTGCTTAATGGCAAGCCGCCGCTCATTTATGAAGATGGGCTGCAGAAACGAGACTTCGTCAGTGTGTACGATGTCGCGTCCGCGTGCCGTCTGGCACTTTCGGCAAAAGAGGCTGATGGACACGCGCTCAACATTTCTTCAGGCCAGGCGATGACAGTAGGCGAAGTCGCCAGCAGCACTATCAAAGCGCTGGGCGCCTCGAATCTGCAGCCGGAAATCACCGGCAAATATCGAGTCGGCGATATCCGCCACTGCTTCGCGGACATCTCGCGAGCGACAAAGGTCCTTGGATGGAAGCCGTCGGTGTCGCTGGAGCAGGGGCTCGGGGATCTGGCCGGTTGGCTCGAAGGCCAGATCAGTACCGATCGTGTGGCTGAAGCGCGCGGCGAACTTGCGGCCAGAGGGCTGATGATATGAATCGCGCGAAGGCTTCGGAGAACGTGCCGCGAGCGGGATTTGTAGAGTGGTTTCGCCCTGGAGAGTATGACCGGGTTGAAAGTGTGATCGAAAAAACACTGGCTCTGGGCATTCGCGAAATTCGAACGGCTATCTGCTGGGCTGACTGGCACACCTCCGAAGGCAACGGCTGGTATGCATGGCTGCTGCCCCGCCTCGCAGCTCAAGTAAACGTTCTGCCGTGTTTTCTCTACACGCCGCCATCGCTGGGAATTGCACCCAAATTTTCATCTCCTCCGCGGGTGCCCAAAAGCTACGCCGATTTTCTCGACGTTGTCATCACGCGTTTCGGCAATCTGTTCGAGTGGATGGAGTTGTGGAACCGCCCGAATCATCCAAGCGAATGGGATTCCCGCATGGACCCGGATTGGAAGATTTTCAGCGAAATGATTGGCGGCGCCGCTTACTGGATTCACGAGCGGGGGAAAAAGGCCGTTCTCTCCGGACCGTGGCCATCGAATCCGCAGTGGTTCGAGTTGATGCACGAACGTGGAGTGCTGCGGTACATCGATGCCGTCGGTGTGCAGGCATTTCCAAGCAGCCCCGAAGTTGCCTGGCGTGGCTGGACGCAGGAAGTCGGCGATATCCGAACGCTATTCGCGGAACTCGGGTTGAATCCGGAGATTTGGATTACGCAGGCTGGATTCTCCACTTGGCGAGGTGACGAGCAGGCGCAAGTTCGCGCCTTCGCGGAGGCTCTCAATGCGCCAGTGGACCGAGTTTATTGGCAGGAGCTTTTTGACAAGGTGCCGGCATCTGCAAATCCGGATTCGCCTCATTCCGATGAACGCGACTATCACTACGGTCTGCTGCGTGCCGATTCGAGTCCCAAGCTTCTCTTCCGCCTCTGGTCGGAAGGCGGTCTGAAATCCGTAAAGGAGTCTGCCCGGTTTGTGCGGAACTCCAAGTCTGACATTCCGTCCAAGCGCGTACTGATCACTGGGGGTGCGGGATTCATCGGGACAAACCTAGCGGACAGACTTTTGTCGGAGGGCCACAAAGTCACGATCTACGACGACTTGTCTCGGGCGGGTGTGAAACAAAACATCGCCTGGCTGCGCGAAAAGCATGCCGACCGGCTGCGCGTCGAAATTGGGGATGTGCGGGATGCCGCGCGGCTGAAAACCGCCGTGCATTCCGCTAGTACGGTCTATCACTTCGCCGCGCAAGTTGCGGTAACCACCAGTCTGCTCGAACCACGGCATGACTATGAAGTGAATCTGGGCGGAACGTTGAACGTTCTTGAGGCAATCCGGGCGTGCGATAATCCGCCTCCGCTGCTTTTTACATCCACCAACAAGGTTTACGGGGCACTTTCGGATCTGCCCTTAGAGAAAAACTGCACCAGATATCAACCTCTGGACACGGCAATGCGAAGCGGCGTCAGTGAGGAGCACTCGCTCGATTTTCATAGCCCTTATGGTTGCTCGAAGGGTGCGGCGGATCAATATGTTCTCGATTACGCCCGCAGCTTCGGCCTCCCGGCAGTGGTATTTCGAATGAGCTGCATCTACGGGCTGCATCAAATGGGGACCGAAGATCAAGGTTGGGTCGCGCATTTTCTCATTCGGGCCATCAAAGGCTTACCGATTGTTATCTGCGGAGATGGGATGCAGGTCCGTGACGTTCTGTTTGTGGATGACTTGGTGGATGCCATGATGCTCGCACAGGCCAATAGCCGGACACTGTCGGGACAAGCCTTCAACATCGGCGGCGGCCTTGGCAACACGATTAGCCTGATCGAACTGCTCGATTTAATTGCCAACTTGCACGGCCACGCTCCCGAAATCCAAAAGACCGATTGGCGCGTAGGCGATCAACGCTACTACGTATCCGATACGCGCAAATTCAGAGCAGCGACCGGCTGGGCTCCCCGCATTAGTGTTCGTGAGGGAGTGCGGCGCTTATATGAATGGCTGCTGACCGGGGAAGACGAAGACACACCCATTCTTGCGCGAGGTGCCCATGCGGTTCTCGCTCGTTAACCCGCGTTGGACCTTCGATCAGAGCATCTATTTCGGCTGCCGCGAGCCTCACCTTCCTTTAGAGTACGGATATTCACGAGCGCTGCTGCAGAAAGCCGGCCATGAAGTACAAATTGTCGACGGACAGCTTTACGACCTGACCCTCGAAGAAATCGAAGCTAAGGTTCGAGACTTTGAGACGGATTTTGCCGTCGTAACAACTGCGCCAAGCTATCTGTTCTGGCGATGCGCGCCCCCGGAATTGCGTGTTCCGAGGCAACTAATGGATGCGCTGCGGCATCTGCCTTGCAAGCTTGTGGGTGTTGGTCCGCACGCATCGACTACGCCGCGAACCACGCTATCGAAGCTGGGCGCGGACGTAGTCGTCCTCGGTGAATGCGAAGAGGTTCTGCCGAAGCTGGCAGGCGATTGGTCCGCTGTCGACTCGATTTGTTTTCCATCGTCAGACGGACCGCGAATACAGGGACTGCCGCACGCCGCGAATATGAGCGAGCTGCCTGCACTTCAGTGGGAACCGGGGGTGATTGCGCGCCATTCGCATCATCACCATCGTTTCGAGGCTGCCCCAACGGGTCCGGGCGCCGAGATGGAGACATCGCGCGGCTGTCCCTACCATTGCACCTTCTGCGCCAAGGACAACTTCCGCAATTCCTTCCGCCGTCGTCCGGTTCCGGTTGTAGCGGCCGAATTGGATGGGCTTGTACAAAGCGGCGTCGAATACGTGTATTTCATTGACGAAATCTTTCTTCCATATGCCGCGGTACTCCATGCAATCGAAGAACGGCCGGTCAAGTTTGGCATTCAAACCCGGATCGATCTTTGGTCACATGAAATGATCGACCTGCTTGGCAAGGCTGGTTGCGTTTCGATTGAGGCGGGAGTCGAAAGTATCACCGAAGCCGGCCGGGATCTGCTGGCAAAAAAATGTAAACTCTCAACCAGCGAGATCACCGAGCGTCTGCTGCATGCGAAGGAATGCGTGCCGTTCGTTCAAGCTAATCTGCTCGATTGCCAGACGGACGATCCGGACGAAGTGGAACAATGGCGCGAAGAGCTGCGCCAACGCGGAGTTTGGTCCAACAAGCCGGTACCGCTATTCCCTTATCCGGGATCGCCCGACTACACGCAGCGCTGGGGAGCACCGGACGATGTCGCCTGGGAACGCGCGCATGATGCTTACTTAAAGCAATTTGACGAGTTCAGCGATATCCAGGAACAGCGGCCCGCCGAACTGATTCAGCTTGAGGCGCAACGGTAGCCTTTCATGTCCGTCAAACAACTGCGGCGGGTTCTTCTGACGGGTGATACCGAAGGCGGAGTTTGGACGTTTGTTCTCGAACTCGCACAGGGGCTGCTTCAACGTGAAATAGAAGTTTGTCTGGTGACATTCGGGCCATCCGTCAACCAAGCTCAGGAGCAGTCCGCGGCGGCGATCGAAGGACTCAACTGGTTTCATCACAAATCCAAACTCGAGTGGATGCAGGACCCCTGGTCCGATATCCAGCGCGCCGGGCAATTTCTGCAGGAAGTTGCTCGAAACTGGATTCCTGATCTGGTCCATCTGAATACGTTGTGTCATGGGGAACTCGCCTGGGGAGCACCGGTCATCATTACTCATCACTCCTGCGTGCTGTCCTGGTGGCAAGCCGTGAAGCGCTCGCCGCTTCCTGAAGAATGGCGCCGCTATCAACAGGAAGTCGAGCATTCCCTCCAATGTGCAACCGCGATTAGCGCTCCAACAAAATCGGCGCTCATGAGCGTTGTCCGAAACTACAGGATCGATCCGGCGGAGGCGTACCCCATCTATAACGGCCGGAGCTTTGGCGTGTTCCGCAACGAACAGAAACAGGAAATAGTTTTGAGCGCCGGCAGACTTTGGGACGAGGGTAAAAACATTTCTGCACTCGCAGGCTTAGGATCACGTCTACCTTGGCCGGTCTATCTGGCCGGAGAATCGCATAATCTGAATGGAGTCGATATCGCTTTCGATGGCTGCCATTTTCTCGGCAAACTCAGCACGCCCGAGTTGGCAGGATGGTACGCGAAGGCGGCCATCTATGCTCTGCCCGCGCGCTATGAGCCGTTCGGGTTGTCGATCCTCGAAGCGGCACTCTCCGGATGTGCGCTCGTTTTAGGCGACATCCCCAGCTTGCGCGAGATTTGGAACGACGCCGCCATTTTCGTTTCCACCGGCCAGGACGACGCTCTCGAACCGGCTTTGCGTTTGTTGATTGAGAATTCGAGCTTGCGGGACCGGCTATCACGCCGGGCACTCCAACGCGCTCGTGAGTTTACACAGGCACGGATGATAGATGGCTATCTTTCTCTGTATGAAATTGCTCGCGCGAGATATCAAGAACGAGCCGGGAGGCACGCTTGCGCTTCGTAATCTTCACCCACTCACTCGTTTCGGATTGGAATCACGGGAACGCGCACTTTCTTCGCGGCATCGCGTCGGAGCTGGTGAGCCGCGGTCATGAATTGAGAATATTCGAACCGGAAGATGGATGGAGCCGTCGGAATCTTCTGCTGGAGCAAGGCGAAAACGCTATAGAAGATTTCGAACGCGTTTTTCCGCACTTGCGGAGTACTCTGTATAACGAGTCCACGTTTGATCTGGACGACGCATTGCGTGGTGCAGACGTCGTGCTCGTGCATGAATGGAATTCGCCGGATCTCATCTCGCGAATTGGCCGGCATCGCGCCAGACATGACTACACGCTGTTCTTCCACGACACACACCACCGCAGTCTTACCGAACGGGACGCCATTGCGGCCTACGATCTGACTCATTTCGATGCAGTATTGGCATATGGAAACGTGATTCGCGATGCTTACCTCAAGAACGGCTGGGCACGCTGTGCCTGCACCTGGCATGAGGCCGCGGATACTCGCATCTTTCATCCTTTCCATTCGTTAGCGAACCGGGGTGATGTGGTATGGATCGGCAACTGGGGCGACGATGAACGCGCGGATGCATTACGTGAGTTTTTGATTGAGCCGGTCAGAGAACTCGGGCTTCGCGCGTGCGTATTTGGGGTTCGATATCCACCAGAAGCCCTCCTCGAATTGGCTAGCGCGGGTATTGAATACGGCGGATGGCTACGAAACTACAATGTGCCCCATGTTTTTGCACAATACCGCGTGACCATTCATGTGCCGCGGCGCCCCTATGTGAAGGCACTGCCGGGCATCCCGACCATTCGACCGTTTGAGGCATTGGCCTGCGGCATTCCCCTGATTTCTGCACCTTGGACGGATTCCGAACACTTATTTTCGCCGGGAAAAGATTTTCTGTTCGCGCAGGACAAAGCGGAAATGAAGTCTCACCTAGATAAATTACTAACTCAGCCCGCACTCTACGAACAGCTTCGGCGGAACGGGCTCGACACCATACGGAGCCGGCACACCTGTGCTCATCGTGTGGATGAGCTCTTCTCTTTTCTCACTGCGCCCGAAGCTGTCTGCCAATTACAAGGAAAAGCATAATGCAGATTGCCTTTTTTGGCTCAAGTCTTGTCTCCGCATACTGGAATGGGGCAGCGACTTACTATCGCGGAATTATCCGCCAACTCGACGCACGCGGCCATAAAATCACGTTTTATGAACCCGATGCCTGGCAGCGTCAGCAGAATCGAGATATCCCTGATCCGCCATGGGCGAAGGTGGTCGTTTATCCGGCAACCGAGCAGGCTGCACTGCGCGCCGTGGAGAGCGCGCGTAACGCCGATCTGATCGTCAAAGCTAGCGGGATCGGCGTTTTCGATAATCTTCTGGAGCAGGCGCTTCTGCAGCTAAAACGCCCATCCAATTTACTCGCTTTTTGGGATGTTGACGCACCGGCGACGCTCGATCGGGTTTTCAACGATCCAAACGACGCGTTTTTGCCGCTCATCCCCCGTTTTGACGCGGTGTTCACGTATGGTGGCGGCGACCCGGTGATTCGAGCATATGAAAGTCTTGGCGCGCGCTGTTGCGTTCCCATTTATAACGCGCTCGATCCGCAAACTCACTTTCCCGTGCCGCCGGATGCGCGCTTTTCCGGAGCATTGGGCTTCTTAGGCAACCGGCTCCCCGACCGTGAAGCGAGGGTGGAGAAATTCTTTTTCTATCCAGCGCAATCTCTGCCTGATGTCGGGTTCCTTCTTGGCGGCTCGGGATGGAACGATAAGCCCATGACTGCCAATATTCGTTACCTCGATCATGTGTACACACGCGACCACAATGCATTCAACTCGACTCCCATGGCGGTGTTGAACATAACTCGCGAGAGCATGGTCCGCTATGGCTTCTCGCCCGCAACCCGAGTGTTTGAAGCTGCCGGCGCAGCAGCCTGCCTGATAACAGATGCATGGCCGGGGATAGAACTGTTCTTTGAGCCCGGAAAAGAAATTCTGGTCGCAACCAATGGGGATGATGTCATAGACTATGTCCGGCACCTGAAGCCGCCTGCAGCGCAAGCCATCGGCGCGGCAGCTTATAAGCGCGTATTGGCAGAACATACTTATGCACAGCGGGCGGCGCAAGTTGATGCCGTCCTCAATGCGTCAGCCGAACGTGTGAGCGTGGCGGTATGACCGAATCCTTCGACATTGTAATCCTCGGACTTACCGTAACGTCCTCTTGGGGAAATGGACATGCCACAACCTGGCGCAGTTTATTGCGTGGTCTTGAGTCGCTCGGGCAGCGAATCTTATTTCTGGAGCGAGATGAACCGTGGTACGCGGCGAATCGTGATGAACCTCAGCCCCGTGGCGCCCGAACCGTCATCTATGACGGTTTCGACGAGCTGGTGGCGAGGTTTGAGGCTAGCGTCAGTCAGGCGGCATTGGTCATCGTCGGCTCTTACGTTCCGGACGGGATCCGTGTAGGTGAATGGGTCAATTCTGTGGCCCATGGCCGCACGGCATTCTATGACATCGATACGCCGGTCACGTTGTCGCAGCTCGAAGCAGGAACTGCAGGGTATATAACACCGGGTCTGATCAGTCGCTACAATGCCTATTTTTCGTTTACCGGCGGCCCGACGCTCAACCTTATTGAAAGCCGATACGGATCACCAATGGCGCGAGCTCTGTATTGCTCGGTGGACCCGGCAACATACAAGCCCTTGGCAATAGAAGATAAGTGGGATCTCGGATACCTGGGGACTTATAGTGATGATCGCCAGCCGGCGCTAGAAGAACTTCTGGTTGGTCCGGCAACGCAGTGGAAGAACGGCCGCTTTATAGTGGCCGGTCCGCAATATCCGGACACGCTCAAATGGCCGGCCAATGTAGAACGCAGCATTCATTTGTCACCGCGAGAGCATCCCGCGTTTTATGGAGCGCAGAGATTCACCCTCAACATCACTCGCGCGGCAATGAAGAAATCGGGCTACTCTCCCAGCGTTCGGCTGTTTGAAGCAGGCGCCTGCGCAGTTCCCATTATCAGCGACTGGTGGGAGGGCTTGGATACGCTTTTCGCCATTGGGACAGAGGTCCTCGTCGCGGAGACAGGCGAAGGTGTACTTCGCAATTTGCATGACTTATCCGATGAACGGCGCCGCAGCGTGGCCGCGGCCGCACGGCAGCGCATCCTCTCCGAGCACACACCAGCCATACGCGCCGCCCAGCTCTTGAGTTACTTAAAGGAGATGAATGACAACGTTTCTCCTGATACGTCACGGCGAAACCGACGCCATAGGACAAACGCTGACCGGATGGACGGCCGGATGCCATCTGAACAAAAACGGAACGGAACAGGCAACCAGAGTTGCGCAGTTAGTGTCGGGGCTGAAGATGCACGCCATCTACACGAGTCCGCTCGAAAGGGCAGTTGAAACGGCTGACATCATCGCGGCGCCGCACGAACTGTCGCCGGTCTGTCGCGATCAGTTGGGCGAACTCCGCTTTGGGGATTGGGAAGGGAAAAGATTTGACGAGCTTCGTCACAACCCGTTATGGCAAAGTTTCAATATCACGCGGAGCTTTGTCCGCGCTCCGGGCGGCGAGTTTATGATCGAAGCCCAAACCCGGATGGTTCGCGAAATGGAAACTATTCTAGATTGGCATCCAAATGACACCATCGGGATAGTTAGTCATCTCGATACTCTGCGCGCTCTTATTGCGCACTATTTAGGCATTCCACTCGATTTCTTGCTGCGGTTCAGGATCGATCCAGCCTCGGTCAGTATTGTGCAGTACTTCGACCGAGTGCCGCACGTTGTCTGCATCAATCGCACTTGCGAGCTTCCAGTATGAAAGTGGTCGTTTTCGGTCTCTCAGTGAGTTCATCTTGGGGGAATGGCCACGCGACACTCTGGCGAGGCCTTTGCACTGCACTTCGAAGACGCGGCCATGAAGTGGTGTTTTTCGAACGAGACGTGCCGTACTATGCCGCCCACCGCGACTTGGTTGAGCTTCCGGGAGGCGAGCTGATTCTTTATACAGACTGGACTGACATCGCGATCAGCGCAAAGCGTCACTTATCCAACGCCGACGTAGGTATGGTCACGTCCTACTGTCCGGACGCGATTGTCGCTTCTCAACTCGTTCTGGACTCGTCCGTCGGAGTTCGATGTTTTTACGACCTGGATACTCCGATTACTCTCGAACGGCTTGAACGCGGTCTTACGGTGGATTATATCGGCCCTCGCGGTTTGCGGGATTTCGACCTTGTATTGAGTTACGTCGGCGGTGACGCTCTCTCGAAGTTGCGAGACATGCTCGGCGCGGTTGCGGTAGCCCCGCTGTTTGGCAGTGTGGATCCGTCGCTGCACTTTCCGGTTCAGCCGCGCGATAGCTATCGCGCCGCGCTTTCCTATCTCGGAACCTGGGCCGCCGACCGGCAGAAGCGGCTGGAGGAATTATTCGTCGCACCGGCCAAATGTCTCACTGATCGGCGCTTTATCATCGGCGGATCTATGTATGACGGAACCTTTCCCTGGCTGCCGAATATTTTCTTTATGAATCATGTCCCGGTGGCGGATCACCCTGCTTTTTACTGCTCATCGTTGTTAAACCTCAATGTGACCAGGCAGGCGATGGCGGACAACGGTTATTGTCCGTCCGGCAGATTGTTTGAGGCTGCCGCTTGCGGCGCAGCGATTATCAGCGATGAGTGGGAAGGGCTTAACACGTTCTTTGAGCCTTGCGTCGAGATACTCATCGCACGAGAAGCTCAGGACGTCATTTCTGCCTTGCAGAGATCGCCGGCAGAGTTGGCTCGTATCGGACAAGCCGCGCGAGAGAGAACCTTGGAGCAACATACCGCCGATGTTCGCGCAATCGAGATGGAGAACATTATGAACTCATTCCGCAACCTGCGCGTGGAGGTGAGTTGATGTGGGGCATTATTCCCGCCGCGGGAGCCGGCACGCGTATTCAACCTCTGGCATTTTCGAAGGAATTACTGCCGATGTGCGGCCGCGGAAATGGCGCTGAACACCGCCCCCGCGCCGTCAGCGATTACCTGGTGGAGCGTCTTGTCCGCGGCGGCGCAACACGGATCTGCTTTGTCATCTCGCCGGGGAAATCCGATATCCTCGAATATTACGGCGCAAGTGCATACTCGGCCGCCTTGTGTTACGTCATCCAGCCTAAAGCGGTTGGCCTTTGTGATTCGATCTTCCGAGCGCTGCCGGTGATCGATAAGCAAGCGCCCGTCCTGGTAGGGCTTCCCGATACAATATGGTTCCCCGAGAGCGCCTTGTCTGCGCTTCCCGACAATCGCCTTTCGTTCCTGCTGTTTCCGGTCGAGCGGCCTGCAAATTTCGATGCAGTCCTCCTCGACGATCACGATCGGGTAATTGAAATTCAGGTAAAGCATCCGTCTCCATCCACCCGCTGGGTATGGGGGGCTTTCAAAATGCCCGGGCTTGTGCTCGAAGAGCTTTTTAATTTGTGGCATGCCCGCCAGTGTGTCGACGAGTACATCGGAACTCTTGTGAACGCATGGCTCGCGAACGGTGGTGAAGCGTACGGCTTTCGAATTGGGCAAAGTTATTTCGATGTCGGCACGATGAATGGATACCTCGAAGCAATGCGTCACCTGAGCGGCTTCGATCGCCACGGAACCGAGCTTGTGCAGGAGGCCATTGAGAGATGAACAGCGCCACCATGCCGCGTGACCAAATCAAGGAGCGAATCGCTGAACTTGGCACATGGTTCCACAATATCGACCTTGGCGGCGTCCAAACGGCTCCGAATCATTTCCTCGGCGATTACCCCTCCTTCAAGTGGCAGCAATTACAGGCAAGCATCCCTTCTGACCTGAGCGGGAAGACAGTCCTCGATATTGGGTGCAACGGCGGCTTTTACTCAATTGAGATGAAACGGCGGGGAGCCGCGCGAGTCATCGGCATCGATTCGGATCCTGCCTATCTGAATCAGGCCCGCTTTGCCGCGCAGGCGACAGGGGCTGATATTCAGTTTCATCAGCTGGATGTATACGACATCGCTGCTCTTAAAGAAAAGTTCGACATCGTCCTGTTCATGGGCGTGTTGTACCATCTTCGTCATCCGCTGCTCGCGCTCGATTTGCTTCATGAACACGTGGTTCGAGATACGCTCATTTTTCAATCCATGCTCCGTGGAAGTTCCAGCATCCTGCGACTCGACGAGGATTACCCTTTTTCCGAACTCGACATCTTTCAATGCGACGGATTCCCGTTGATGCACTTTGTGGAGCATAGCTATGCCGAAGATCCCACCAATTGGTGGGTTCCCAATCGCGCTTGCGTAGAAGCTATGCTGCGAAGCTCGGGATTTGAGATCGTCGGGCGTCCGGAAGACGAGATTTATATCTGTAGAAGGCGCGACCGGCATGGTTGAGGCCGTCATGCTCTGGAACGAACCGAACAACCTGTCGCACTGGAATTTTGAACTCGATCCGGGCTGGACTATCTACGCGGACATGGTGAAACAGGCCTCGAACGCCATACGCGCCGAAAACCCTTCATTGCGCCGGGTGCTTGGCGGTATGTCGCCAATCGATCCGAATTTTCTTTCTACTCTTCAACGTCAAGACGTCCTTTCTCATGTCGACGTGGTGGCGGTCCATGGATTTCCACTGGACTGGAACCATTGGACAATTCACGAATGGCCGGCCAAGCTGGATGAAATCAGGGCCGTGACTTCCCTGCCCCTGTGGATTTCCGAAGTCGGTGTGTCCACATTCGGTGCGGAAGAAGTTCAGGTTTTCGGCCTGAATCGAAGTGCCGAGTTGCTGATCGGGCGCGCGGATCGAATTCATTGGTATAGCCTCTACGATCTGCCTCGCGCATGGCCGGCCACTACGCGGCACCGCGAGGCGGAAGGTTCGTCATATTACCGGCACTTTTATATGGGTTTAGTTCGCGAGGACGGAACCCCTAAAAGCGCATTCCGCGATTTCAAGCGATACACGCCGGAAATCGGGATTTGCCAGTGGTTTCACTTTGAGGATCACCGGCTCGACACCGCGGTCCAACTTTTAAAGGAGCTGGGCGTTCGGCATCTGCGCACTGGCCTGAGTTGGGCCGACAGTTTTAGGCCGGGTGCAGACCAGTGGTTCGATCTGCAGATGAAAAAACTGGAGCCTTTCGACGTCACGCTGACTTACTGTTTCACTCCTGAAGACCACGGGCTGGTTCCAAACCACACGAGTCCACCCAAAGACGTCGCCGAATTCGCTGATTTCTGCGCGCGCATGACCAGGCGATATGCAAATTGAAGCTTCGGAAACGCGTCTCATCGAACCCCAATCATCCAGCGCTGATACATTTTTCTCCCAAGCGCATCGGCTTTTGTCGGAGCGGCGCGGAATTCGCGAAGCGCTCGACTTCTTCGATGCGGCGCAGCGTCTGGGGTATCCGCCAGCGGAATGCGCCGCCGGTCGCTGGGATTGCTGGATGCTGCTGGGCAATCTGGAGCGCGCGTGGCAGGAGAGCGACTTTATCGCATCTCTTCGGATTGACGACCCGCATCGTTATTGGGATGGGGGCCCTTGGAAAGACAAGCGTGTCATGTTGCGCTGTTTACATGGATTGGGCGACACCATTCAATTCATCCGGTATGCGCCTCTCCTGAAGCAAACGTGCCGGTCACTTGCAGTTCAAACGCATCCACAACTTGTTACGACAATCGAATGCGTTCCCGGCGTGGACCGCGTTTGCACCTGGGGTCCCGATTACCACGAGAACCGATCTGACTGGGATCTGCAGATGGAGGTAACTGAACTGCCGCGGGCATTCCGAACCGTGCTCCGAAGCATTCCCGCAACGGTGCCGTATATCCATATTCCGGAAGACCGCATCGCCTGGGCCGCCAGGCATGTTCAGGAGCATCTACGCCTGCGTGTCGGGCTTGCTTGGCAATCCGGTCCTTGGGATCCCGCCAGATCCATCAGCTTGCCTGCCTTATCCACATTATTTTCGGATCGGAACTGCCGCTTTTACAGCCTTCAGAAAGGCGCTGATCTGACTGGATTCCGGGATGACTCGATCATCGACGTTGAGGCGAACTCTGCCGACATTCGCGACACGGCGGCCCTTATTCTAAACCTTGATTTAGTTGTGACGGTGGATACAATGACCGCCCACCTGGCTGGTGCGCTTGGCTGCCGCACCTGGCTTCTGCTTCCCGCCCGGGCGGACTGGCGTTGGATGTTGGATGCCATCGACACCCCCTGGTATCCCACTATGAGGATCTTTCGCCAGCGAAAGCTCGACGATTGGAAGCACGTCCTGGAGGAAATTCGTGCTGCTCTTGCAAACCCGTACCGCTAAAGATCTGTACAGGCCGCGGTTTCCTCGAATTTTGAAGAAATAGCCCCTTCCCCGTCGCAAACGTGGGAGTGTGCGAGCAGCTTCACCACCGCCGTGCGTATCTCATCTAAGAACAGATCCAGGTCCGCCGGTTTATAGACGAAACACTCGGCGCCGCTTCGTAGCGCATCATCTTTATCGCGCGGCGATAATGACGAGCTGATCACTGCCTTTCGAGTGTCCGACAGTGCCGCGTTCGCGCGACATAGCCGAAGCACCTCGCGCGCATCCCCCCCCGGCAAGTTGTAATCCAACAACAGAACATCAGGAACGCTCGGATCATCGTTGGTAAATTCGGACACCTTGCGCAAGGCCGCTTCTATCGTTTCGCACAGCGTCAACTCGTACGGAATACTCGCCTCACGTAAGGCCTCTTCAATAAGCAGCACGTCGCCAGGATTGTCTTCGATCAGCAAAATTTTATACATAAGCTTTATTACTGGATGTTGTCTTGCGGGAGAGCAAAATGAAAAGTTGATCCTTGTCCCGGAACAGATTCTACCCAAATACGTCCGCCAAGTCGCTCTACAGCAGCTTTGCAAATCGCGAGCCCAATCCCGGTGCCTGCGTAGTTGCGACCGTGCAGTCTCTTGAAGACGCTGAAAACATACTCGCGATGTTTTGGTTCGATGCCGATTCCGTTGTCACGGACGGCGAAAAGATAACTTCCATCGTCTCCTCTGCTGCTGGTAATTGCAATGTCCGGTGTGCGTCCCGCCGCTCTGTATTTAATTGCATTGCCAATCAGATTTTGAAAAAGCTGAAGTAGCAGGATCTCAATCGAACGAATGTTAGGCAGTGGATCGCATTGAATATCAGCCTGCGTCTCGCTGATTGCACCTTCCAGGTTGTCTAGAGCGGCCTGCACAACCGCATTGCAGTCGACCTCAGCCCACGGCTCGTCGCCAGACTCGCTGATATAAATGTATTCGCGGAGAGCTTCCAGGAGGCTTTGCAACCGGCGTCCGTTCTCCTCCACAAAGGTCAACATCTCACGTTCTTTGTTGTCAAGCTTTTCGAGTGCGGTTCTGCGGAGCCACTGCGAGTAAGCGACCACCATTCGCGTCGGTTCTTGTAAATCGTGGCTGGCCGCCCACGCAAACTGCCGGAGTGCGTCGTTCGACCGCATCAGGTCGATCGTGCGCTCCGCCACTCGTTTCTCCAGCTCCGCGTTCACACGAAGAATTCGCTCCTCGGCTTGGACCTGTTCGGTGGCGTCCCGAATTGCCGTGGTCAGAAATCTGCCATCTGCCTCGAATGGACTAATCGTGATCTGCGCCGGGAAGCTCGACCGATTACGTCGTGACCCGGCCACTCGTAGCTCGGAAATGCCGGGACCGTTCGGCAGCGTCTTCTCTACAGCGGCAATGGAGGGCCATTCTGGGATGAGCGACTCGATATTCGTCCCCAGTAAGCGCTCGCGCTCATACCAGAACAAAGAATCGGTCCGTGAGTTCGCCAGTTGAATTACACCGTTTTCATCGGTGATCACCATCGCGTCCGGGGCAGCCTCCAGAACCGCCCGGAACTTCTGTTCCGTCCGCTCCAGTGCCTCCGTTTTACGGCGAAGCAGCTGTTCTTTGCGGGAGAGTTCAACAAACGCCGCTACCTTGCTCTGCAGAATCTCCGGAACGATCGGCTTAAACAGAAAGTCGACCGCCCCAAGGTCATATCCGCGAAATAGTTGCTCGTCACTTCGGTAGCCGGTCAGAAACAGGATTGGCGTGTGGCTGGAGCGTTTTCGTGCGCGGATCAGTTCGGCCGTCTCAAAGCCGTCCATCTCCGGCATGCGCACGTCCAGCAGCATAGCTGCAAAATCGTGCTCGAGGCACAGGCGCAGCGCTTCAACACCGGAAGTAGCCAGCATTAGCTCCTGGCCAAGCGGGTCCAATACAGCCTGCAATGCAAGCAGGTTGTCCCGGTCGTCGTCCACCAACAACAGCTTGGTGCGCTCATCGACGAATTCCGCAACCGGCTCGGAAAAATTTGGTGTGATCACTGCGCTCATTCGTCCCTCTTTCCGCTCTGGTCGAAGACATTGACGCTCACCTGGGTATGTTCAAGAACTCTGGCTAGCCAAACCCGCATTGTCGAGAAGAGGTGATCTAAATCCACCGGTTTGGTCACGTAGTCGGAGGCGCCCGCCTGCAAACATTTTTCCCGGTCACCCTTCATCGCCTTTGCCGTCAGCGCGATGATGGGCAGGGCTTCGAACGCACGCAGTTTGCGAATCGCCCTTGTTGTTTCGTAGCCGTCCATTCCCGGCATCATGATGTCCATCAGTACCAAGTCTATGTTTGGAGTGCGTTCAAGAATTTCCAGTCCTCTCTGCCCATTTTCGGCGTGAACGACCTCGATATCCTTTTGTTCCAATACGCTGGTAAGAGCAAAGATATTGCGCAAATCGTCATCGATCACCAGCACTCTACGGCCTGCCAGCATGGGGTCTTTCTGCCGAACCATTGCCAGCACCTGTCTTTGATGCTCCGAAAGTGCATTTTCCGCACGGTGCAGCAGCATCGTTGATTCTTCTAAAAGCCGCTCGAGCGAAGGACAGTATCGGACCACGCTCGTTCGGCCCAGACGATTCAATTCAGCGGCTTCCGACGAACTCAGTTTTCGCGTGCCGAATACAAGGAAGGGAGGTGCCACCGGCGAAGACGTGCTCTGAACGTGCTCGATCAGGTCAGAGCCTAAGCGATCGGATAAAACCCAATCCAAAATGACGGCGTCAAACGATTCCCCTTCGACGGCCGGGATTGCTTCTGAAGTCGAAGACGCATGCAGAAACCGGATATCCGGACCGCCAATGAAGGATTCCAATTCAATCCGCAAAGGATCGGTGTGGGTCACGATCAAAACGTTTTTCGTGCGCCGTTGGATCGAATGTTCAATTGCCTTAAACGTCTGCTGGAGCGTGTTGCCCCCGGGTTCCTTCAACACGCAATTCGTCGCGCCGAGCAGATAGCCTCTCCGGTTGTCGTCCTGTCCAGAGATGACGTGCACGGGAATATGCCTTGTGGCGGGATCGTGTTTCAAGTAATCAAGTACCGTCCAACCGCTCATATCCGGCAGCCGGACGTCAAGAGAGACCGCCGCCGGCTTGAATTCCCGCGCCATGTTAATCGCTGTGATGCCACGTAATGCGATCAACGCTTTCAACCCATGTTTATGCGCAATATCGACCATAATGCGCGCAAACGTAAGGTCGTCTTCGACTATCAGAATCACCTGATCTCCGGCCTGGATGACATTGCGATCGTCGTCGACAACCAGATCGCGGTCCGACAGCCACGTTGGAATCGAAAGACCCCCATGCTCGAACCGGTTATCGGCGTCCCGGGTCATCCAGACTCGCATAACGGAAAACAGATGGTCTAAATCCACCGGCTTTGCGACATAATCCGACGCGCCCGCCCGCAAACATTTATCGCGGTCACCCTTCATTGCTTTTGCGGTAAGCGCAATGATCGGCAGGCTCTTGAATTCCGGGATGTGCCGGATCGCGAGTGTCGTTTCATATCCGTCCATCTCAGGCATCATGATGTCCAGAAGAACGATATCGATATCCGGCGTGTTCTTCAGCAGCTCGATGCCGGCCCGGCCGTTTTCGGCATGCATCACCTTCAGCTTGTGCTGTTCCAGCACACTCGTCAGTGCGAAAATGTTTCGCACGTCATCATCGATTACCAATACCTTCTTGCCTGCCAGCCTTGGGTCCGTTTCGCGAACTTCCGCCAACACCTGTTTCTGACGATCGGACAACTTGCGCTCGTCCCGATGCAGCAGCGAGGAGGTTTCATCCAGAATTCGCTCGATGGTCGGCGCATAGCGCACTGCACTGGCCCGCGAGCAGCTGTAAATTTCCGCCGTCTGGTCCTCCGAAAGCGTCCGCATACCGGACACGACGATCGGCGGAATACGAGGCGACAGTTTATCTTGCGTGCTTTGGATAAAGTCGATGCCCGTTCCATCTGGCGCAACCCAATCCAGAACGATCGCATCCAGATACTGCCGCTCAATCACCTCGGTTGCCGCGCCGGTATCCGGCACATTGACGATCTCCAAATCATCGCCCGCAATCAACTCCTGGATGTCCGCGCGACGAACCTCGTTCTCCGCGATCACCAACAAGCGCCTCTTGCGCGGCTCCATCGAGTCTTGGATAACTTCGAACGCTTCTTCCAGCAATTCCCTGCCCGCGCCTTTCGGAATGCAACTCATCGCGCCTAGGGCAAATCCTCGCCGGTTCTCTTCGTGGCCCGAGAGAACATGAACCGGAATATGTGACGTTGCCAGATCGTGTTTCAACCTGTCGAGCAGCGTCCAGCCGCTCATATCCGGCAGCCGCACGTCCAAGGTAATTGCCGCCGGTTGAAACTCCTTTGCCAAGGACATCGCGGTACTGCCGCGCAATGCCACCAATGCCTTCAAATTTCGCTCGTGTGCGATGTCCAGCATGATGCGCGCGAAGATCGGATCATCTTCGACGATCAGCAAAATGGGATCGCCATGAGCGACGACGTTCCGGTCATCGTCGATCTCCAGATCTTCCACCTCCACCGAACTCGGAGACGGCAGAATCAAATCCACCTGCGACGTCGGATGGCTCTCGGCTACCTTCCGGATGGCCGCGGTATCCACCGCATCCAGCTTCGGTGCGGGAGATATATAGGTTTGGGGCAGGTGCAGCGTGAACGTGCTTCCCCGGCCGAGATTGCTCTGCAGCCGGATCTCCCCGCCGAGTAGCCGCGCCAATTCCCGGCTGATCGACAAGCCCAGTCCGGTGCCGCCGTACTTACGGCTCGTCGTTCCATCGGCCTGTTGAAACGCCTCAAAGATAATGCGCTGTTTCTCCGGTGCAATCCCGATGCCGGTATCCGTAACGGAGAACGCGATTACACTTTTCGCTCTGTTCAACACCGGATGAGTACTGCTCCAGCCGGTGGCCACACGCTCCAGACGCAGTCGCACAGAACCATGCTCGGTAAATTTCAAGGCGTTCGACAGCAGATTTTTAAGTACCTGCTGCAGCCGCTTGGCGTCGGTGCGGATGGCATCGGAAGTCAACTGGGGATCAACGTCGACGCTGAAATCTAACCCCTTGCCGTCCGCGACGTGGCGAAACGTCCGCGTGCAGTAATCTTGCAGTTCGGTAAAGCGTATGTTCCCCACCTCGACGTCCATCTTGCCGGATTCAATCTTCGACAAGTCGAGAATGTCGTTGATCAGGGCCAGAAGATCGGTTCCCGATGAGTGGATCGTTTCCGCGAACTTCACCTGCTTCGGATTCAGATTCCCTTCCGTGTTGTCCGCCAGGACACGGGCCAGAATCAGAAGATTGTTCAACGGCGTGCGAAGCTCGTGCGACATGTTCGCCAGAAACTCGCTTTTGTATTTCGAAGTAAGCGCCAGTTGCTCCGCTTTTTCTTCTAAGGCCTGTTTCGCCTGCTCGATCTCGCGGTTCTTGGCTTCTACTTCGGTGTTTTGCTCGGCCAGAAGCTGCGCTTTTTCCTGCAATTGAGCATTTGTTTTCTGCAGCTCTTCAGCAAGCGCCTGGCTCTGCTGCAGCAGCTGTTCGGTCCGCATCGTCGCGGCGATCGTGTTCAATACGATGCCCATCGTTTCCGTCAGCTGATCGAGGAATGCAAGATTAACGTCTGAAAGATGCTGGAACGACGCTAATTCGACGACCGCCTTCACCTCACGCTGGAAGAGCACCGGCAGCACAACCACCGTCAGCGGAGTCGAAGAACCCAGACTGGAAGTGATCTTGATGTAATCCTGCGGAACATCGCGGATCAGAATTCGTTGTTTCTCTCTGGCGCACTGCCCTACCAGTCCCTGCCCGATCTTGAACTGCGTTGGAACGTTGTCGCGATCATCGTAGGCATAGCCCGCCATGAACTTCAGGATCGGCTCGCCATCGGATTCTTCCGCGATATAGAAGGTGCTGCGCTGTGCGCTCACTAGCGGTGTCAGTTCCGAAAGCAGCAGTTCCGCCACCGTAAGCAGGTCGCGCTGCCCCTGCACCATGCGAGTGAACTTGGCGATATTCGTTTTCAACCAATCCTGATCGGTGTTCTTGCGCGTTGTTTCTGCAAGGTTGCCGATCATCTCATTGATGTTTTCCTTGAGCGCCGCCACCTCGCCTTCCGCCTGCACTGTAATCGAACGGGTCAAATCGCCCTTTGTCACCGCGGTTGCAACTTCAGCAATTGCTCGAACCTGCGTCGTCAGGTTCGCTGCCAGCTGATTCACGTTGTCGGTCAGGTCGCGCCACAACCCGGCCGCGCCCGGCACGCGCGCTTGGCCTCCCAGCTTGCCTTCGATGCCGACTTCGCGAGCAACGTTGGTGACCTGGTCCGCGAACGTGGCTAGGGTGTCGATCATCGCGTTGATGGTGTCCGCCAACTCAGCGATTTCGCCCTTCGTTTCCAAAACCAGCTTACGTTCTAAATCTCCGTTGGCTACCGCCGTGACTACTTTCGCGATCCCGCGGACTTGCGTCGTCAGGTTCGCCGCCATCAGGTTTACGCTATCCGTCAGGTCCTTCCAGGTGCCGGCCACACCGCGGACCTCCGCCTGGCCGCCGAGCTTTCCTTCCGTGCCGACCTCGCGCGCCACACGTGTTACCTCGCTGGCAAACGAGTTCAACTGATCGACCATGGTGTTGATCGTGTTCTTCAGCTCCAGGATTTCGCCGCGCACATCCACCGTGATCTTGCGCGACAGGTCGCCCATGGCAACCGCAGTTGTTACTTGCGCGATGTTTCGTACCTGGTTCGTCAGGTTGGAAGCCATGGAGTTGACCGATTCCGTCAAATCCTTCCAGGTACCGGCAACGCCGTAAACGTCCGCCTGTCCTCCGAGCTTTCCTTCCGTGCCGACCTCGCGCGCCACGCGCGTTACCTCGGACGCAAACGAACTGAGCTGATCCACCATCGTGTTGATGGTTTCTTTCAACGCAAGAATTTCGCCGCGCGCATCCACCGTAATCTTGCGCGAAAGATCGCCTTTCGCCACGGCCGTCGTAACATCCGCGATGTTGCGAACTTGCGCCGTAAGGTTCGAAGCCATCCAGTTCACGGACTCGGTCAAGTCCTTCCACGTCCCCGCAACGCCGCGCACATCCGCCTGTCCGCCCAGCTTGCCTTCTGTTCCGACCTCGCGTGCCACGCGCGTCACTTCGGAAGCAAACGCGTTCAGCTGATCCACCATCGTGTTGATAGTGTTCTTCAGCTCCTGAATTTCGCCGCGCGCATCCACCGTGATTTTGGTCGTCAGGTCGCCCTTGGCAACCGCCGTCGTCACACCTGCGATATTGCGAACCTGATTGGTCAGATTCGAGGCCATCGAGTTGACCGAGTCAGTCAAATCCTTCCAGGTACCCGCGACACCGCGGACGTCAGCCTGGCCGCCCAGCTTCCCTTCCGTGCCCACCTCACGCGCCACGCGCGTCACCTCGCTGGCAAACGAGCTGAGCTGATCCACCATGATGTTAATCGTGTTCTTCAGCTCAAGAATTTCGCCGCGGGCATCGACGGTAATCTTGCGCGAGAGATCGCCTTTCGCGACCGCTGTCGTGACATCCGCAATATTTCGAACCTGGTTCGTCAGATTCGACGCCATGAAATTAACCGATTCAGTGAGATCGCGCCAGGTGCCGGCGACACCGCGCACGTCCGCCTGACCCCCCAGCCTGCCTTCCGTGCCGACCTCGCGCGCCACGCGCGTTACTTCACTGGCAAAGGCATTCAGCTGATCCACCATCGTGTTAATGGTGTTCTTCAGTTCCAAGATCTCGCCGCGTACGTCTACCGTGATCTTGCGGGAAAGGTCGCCGCGCGCCACCGCCGTCGTCACCTCGGCAATGTTGCGCACCTGAGCAGTCAAATTGCCGGCCATCGAGTTGACGGATTCCGTCAGATCCCTCCAGGTGCCGGCCACACCCTTCACATCGGCCTGGCCGCCAAGCTTCCCTTCCGTGCCGACCTCCCGCGCCACGCGCGTTACTTCGCTGGCGAACGAGCTCAACTGGTCCACCATCGTGTTGATGGTGTTCTTAAGTTCAAGAATCTCGCCGCGCACCTCGACCGTGATCGTGCGCGACAGATCGCCGCGCGCCACCGCCGTCGTCACTTCGGCAATGTTGCGGACCTGGTTCGTCAAATTCGAAGCCATCGAGTTGACCGAATCCGTCAAATCCTTCCAAACACCGCCTACGCCCCTCACATCGGCTTGACCGCCCAGCTTCCCTTCCGTGCCCACTTCGCGCGCCACTCGTGTTACTTCGCTAGCGAACGAGCTCAGCTGATCGACCATTGTGTTGATCGTATTTTTCAGCTCAAGAATTTCGCCGCGTACATCTACTGTGATCTTGCGCGACAGATCGCCGTTGGCCACCGCCGTCGTCACCTCGGCAATATTGCGGACCTGTGCCGTCAGGTTGCCGGCCATCGAGTTGACCGAGTCTGTCAAATCCTTCCAAACGCCGCCGACACCTTTGACCTGGGCCTGTCCACCCAGTTCTCCTTCTGTTCCCACTTCCCGCGCCACACGCGTCACTTCGGAAGCGAACGCGTTCAACTGATCAACCATCGTGTTGATGGTGTTTTTAAGCTCAAGAATTTCGCCGCGCACGTCCACCGTAATCTTGCGCGACAAATCCCCGTTCGCCACCGCAGTCGTCACCTCGGCGATATTCCGCACCTGTGCGGTCAAATTGCCGCCCATCGAATTCACCGAATCCGTCAGGTCTTTCCACACCCCGCCGACGCCTTTGACAACCGCTAACCCACCCAACTTCCCTTCCGTTCCCACCTCGCGCGCCACACGCGTCACTTCACTGGCGAACGAGCTGAGCTGATCCACCATCGTGTTGATCGTATTCTTAAGTTCCAGAATTTCGCCCAATACGTCCACGGTGATCTTGCGCGAGAGATCGCCGTTCGCCACCGCCGTCGTCACCTCGGCAATGTTTCTGACTTGTGCAGTCAGGTTGCCGGCCATGGAATTCACGGAATCGGTCAGATCCTTCCAAACGCCGCCGACGCCTTTAACCACCGCTTGGCCGCCCAGCTTTCCTTCGGTTCCCACCTCGCGCGCCACGCGCGTCACTTCACTGGCAAACGAGCTGAGCTGATCCACCATCGTGTTGATCGTGTCTTTCAATTCCAGAATTTCGCCCTGCACGTTCACCGTGATCTTGCGTGAGAGGTCGCCGCGCGCCACCGCCGTCGTCACTTCAGCGATATTTCGAACCTGCCCCGTAAGATTTCCTGCCATCAAATTGACAGAGTCTGTCAGATCTTTCCAGGTACCCGCTACACCACGCACTTCCGCCTGGCCGCCCAGCTTTCCTTCCGTTCCCACCTCGCGCGCCACACGGGTCACTTCGCTGGCAAACGAGCTAAGCTGATCCACCATCGTGTTGATCGTGTTTTTAAGCTCTAAGATTTCGCCCTGCACATTCACCGTAATCTTGCGCGAGAGGTCGCCCGTGGCAACTGCTGTCGTCACTTCCGCAATGTTTCGCACCTGAGCCGTCAAATTCGAAGCCATCGAATTCACCGAGTCCGTCAGGTCCTTCCAGGTACCCGCCACACCCGTTACCACCGCCTGCCCGCCAAGCTTTCCGTCCGTTCCCACCTCGCGCGCCACACGTGTCACCTCGCTCGCAAACGAGCTGAGCTGATCCACCATCGTGTTGATCGTGTTCTTTAGTTCTAAAATTTCGCCCTGCACATTCACTGTGATCTTGCGCGAAAGGTCGCCGCGCGCCACCGCCGTTGTCACCTCGGCAATGTTCCGGACCTGATTCGTCAGGTTGGAAGCCATCGAATTTACCGAATCCGTCAGGTCCTTCCAGGTACCCGCCACACCCGTTACCACCGCCTGCCCACCCAACTTGCCCTCGGTACCCACTTCGCGCGCCACGCGCGTTACCTCGCTCGCGAAAGAGTTAAGCTGGTCGACCATGGTGTTGACCACACGCGCCGTCCTCACAAACTCACCCTTCAGCGGCCGGCCCTCCACCTGCAGCGACATCTTTTGAGACAGATCGCCCTGCGCCACCGCTCCGATCACGCGCGCGATCTCGGTCGAAGGCTGCACCAGGTCCGTAATCAGGCTGTTGACCGAATCGACACACGACCCCCAGTGGCCGTGACCTGCCGAAAGAGAAGCGCGTTGGCTGATTTTTCCCTCTTTTCCTACTGCGGTGCTGACCCGGGCCAGTTCGGCCGCCATATTTTCATTTAGCTCAAAAATGTCGTTAAGCGTATCGACAATTTTCCCGGCCAGCCCAGTCTGGTTGACGGGAAGGCGCACGCTGAAGTCGCCTTTCTTAAACGCAACCAGCGCTGTCAAAACCTGGTTTGCGTCAATGACGTCGGTCAGAGCTTCGGTATTAGGCATATGTCTCCTGGGCAGAAATGCCGCCGGCGGGCATTTTAGATTAGACAAGTTTATCTAACGAATGTGTCGTTCTTTGTGTCGGCTGGTCAACCCGCAGCCCGCCGGAACGGTTATTCTCTAGGGTTTTCAGGCTGCAAACAATCGCTGCTCTGCTCAGTCACGATCGCGCTTAACTTGCGCGCTCGTATGATAGGCATTTAACAATCTGGAGATCAGGACCGCCAGATACAACACCCCGAGTACTGCCTCAATCACAGAGAAAGAACGCGCCTGATCGGAGACCGGAGTGATTCCGGCCGCACCCAGACAGGTCAGGTTGGCAAAACTGTAGTAAATGAAATCGAACCGGTCCGGGACAACATCAACGTTCACCGTCGGATCCAGGTAAAAAGCGTGCGGTTGTACCGCCGCCAGCATCGCGTACAGATTGGAAAAGCTAAACCCGGCGAGGAGGTAAATACACAAGGCTCCAAAAATAGCCTCTTTTGTCGCTTGATCCTTTAGAAAAACACGTCGAAAGATGGTGACGACAATGAAAACGTCGAAAGCCAGGCTCAGAACGCTACCAACAATTGGAAGAACCCCGGCATCAGCTTTGGGCAGAACAATCCGTTGCACCAACGCCGGAATCGCCAGGACGATAGCCGAGGTTACGATCCGGCGGCGGAAACTGACGGCATAAATACTGAGCACCGTGACGACGCTGCCGAACACCCGGAACGTCAGATATGGAAGACCAGTGTTCCGGGCATAGGGAAACAGCACCAGATACGCCAGCAGGAACAAAAACAGAACACCGAACTTGCGTTCCGTGACACGCCGCGCCGCTGCCGTTCCAAAGGAAGCTTTCAACATGAAGAGGATCCGGTTCGCTGTCCATCGTAGACCATCGCGTTCGCGCTTCAGGCCATTCCAGCCTCACCGCCCGCACGCGTTACCCTCATATAGATGTGGCAAGCAAGCCAGACAGCGAAACGCCTCGGTGCGTCCGGCATTATTTTCGTTGTCGCACTCGCGCTTTTCGTTCTGTTCTATTTGACCGGTCACGGCGCCCTACTCCTGCTGGATATCGGCGTCTTGATTCCGGTCTTTATCATTGTTCTGGTTCGTGCTGTCCGCTACGTCACGCGTCACTCCCTGTGGAGTCTGCGCAATCGTCTGCTGTTCGTCTACGCCATGTTCGGCGTGGTCCCGTTCCTCCTGCTCTTCGTTTTACTGACGCTGACGACATGGTCGTTCATGAGCGAGCTTGCGATCTATCTGGCAACCTCTGCTCTGAATCGCAGACTGGATGGCATTCAGGACGCGCTCAGCTACCTTCGGCGCGTTCCGGATGCCCAACGCCGCAGCATTGGCGGCGGTATCCAGCAGGCCTTTTCCATCGAATTTCCGGACATCCGGTTCTACGTCCGCGACCCGGCGGGGGAGTACAAATGGCCCGAAGACAGCCCCGATCTTGACGTTCCGCCTGCCTGGCATGACGTCCATGGATTGCTGGTTTATCAGCGGCACTTCTACGGCTGGGCCCATGCCTCCGATGCGGCACACTCGTTCACGGTTATCGCACCGCTCTCGGATCAGTTGATTTCGAATCTTGTTCCGAATCTCGGCGTCATCGCGCTGGTAGAGGCCGAAGACTCGTCCGGGAACAAAGGCGGCCCGATCACCGTCGGCTCACTCAGCAACGAAAACAGCGACCAGTTCTTCAATCCATTCGGCGGCAATATTCCAAAACCTGTCAGCCGCCTGGATGTCCCTATCGAACTCCCGGCCACCGAAGCTCATTACCATTTGAATGACCCAAATCAGATTGAGAAGGGCATGATCTTATGGGTGCACTCGAGACCCTCGGCCGTACTGCACACCGTCTTTTCGGATACCGACTTTGCCCGCGGCTTTGTCATTGATGTTCTGATTGGGATCGCCATCCTGTTTCTGTTCGTGGAAATTGCCGCTCTCCTCGTCGGCGTTTCCTTATCCCGGCGAATTACCGGCGCTGTCCACGCGTTGTACGAAGGCACCCGCCAGGTGATGGGCGGCGATTTCAGTCATCGCATCGCTGTCACTAACCGGGACCAATTGGGAGATCTGGCCCGCTCCTTCAACCAAATGACCGGCCATATTGAGCGCCTGCTCATCTCGGAAAAAGAACGTGAGCGTCTTCAAGCCGAAATCGAAATTGCGCGCGAAGTGCAGACGCAGCTATATCCGCGCGGCAGTGTGCCTCGCGCCGGCCTGCACTTGACCGCCCGCTGCGATCCGGCGCGGATGGTATCCGGCGACTACTATGACTATGCCCTGATTCAGAAGAACCAGCTGGGATTCGCTATCGGCGACGTGGCGGGCAAAGGAATCTCTGCGGCTTTGCTGATGGCTACAATTCAGGCGGCATTGCGCGCCCAGGTAAGCCATGCGCCGCCGATGATTGCCAATGACTGCGCGTCAACCCCGGAGATCAACTCAGCGGCGCTTGTCTCCAGCCTGAATAAACAAGTCTTCGCCCACACATCGCCCGAAAAATACGCAACCTTCTTCTTTGCGCTTTACGACGACGCGAACAGCACTCTCACCTATACGAACGCCGGCCATCTCGCGCCGCTACTCTTCCGCAACGGCTCCGTCGTGCCTCTCGATTCGAACGGCACCGTTATCGGCGCATTTGCTAATGCCAAATACGACGAAAGCTGCGTCACGCTCGAGTGCGACGATCTCCTCGTCTGTTACACCGACGGCATCACCGAACCGGAGAACGCTTATGGCGAAATGTTCGGAGAAGAACGCCTGATCGCACTCGTGAAGAAGCACCTTCACGGCGACAACGACGAAATTATTCGCATCGTCTTTGAAGCGGTCCGCAGTTGGACCGGCGTTCCCGAGCTTTCTGATGACATGACACTGCTTCTCGCGCGCAAGGTCGAAGTGACATGAAAGTCTTGACCGCCTCCGAAATGCGCGAGGTGGACCGCCTCACCATCGAAGCTGGTATTCCCAGCCTCCTCCTGATGGAAAATGCAGGCTCGCGCGTGGTCGATTTTTTGCTGCAGACCTTTGCCCCGCTCCATCGGGAACGTGTCGTCGTTGTGTGCGGCAAAGGAAACAATGGTGGGGACGGCTTTGTCGTCGCCCGCCAACTCTGGACGCGCAAACTGTCCCGCGAGCTGACGGTCTTCGAAGTGTTCGATCCCGCCACGTTAACCGGCGACGCCGCGGTGAACCGGAAAGCACTGGACGCATGCGGCTGTCCGGTGCATCGGGGCTTACCAGGCGGACTCAGTGTCGCAACCGTGGTCGTCGATGCGATCCTCGGAACCGGCTTAACCGGACCCGCGCGTGGCGAGGCTCTGTCTGCAATTCAATCATTAAATACGCAGTTTCCGCTCGCGCGCGTGGTCGCCTTGGATATCCCATCGGGTCTGCCCTCAGAGGACACGGCCGAACCCGGCGAGGTCGTTCGCGCCGGCTACACCGTCACGTTCACCGCTCCCAAACGAACCCAAGTCCTGCCGCCGACGTACCAGCGCGCCGGCCAATTGACCTGCGTTCCCATCGGGACGCCGCCTGAACTTTGCGAGACGAACCCCGGCTTCCAACTGAACCTGACCACGCCCGGCGACCTCCACGGACTGTTCAAGCCGCGTCCCTGTGATTCAAATAAAGGACTGTACGGCCACGTTCTGGTCGTCGGAGGTTCGTTCGGTAAAAGTGGCGCGCCCGCAATGACCGGCCTGAGTTCGTATCGCAGCGGGGCTGGTCTGGTCACGGTGGCTGTCCCCGAAAGCACGCTTCCCATGGTCGCCGGATATCGGCCGGAACTGATGACCGAGCCGACCCATGACCCGGAAAAACTTCTAAAGCTCCTTGAGAAGATGACCGTTCTGGCGGTTGGACCAGGACTCGGCACGTCCGCCGAGAGCGCCAGCCTCGCAAAACGCCTGTATGAAGAAACGGCGATACCGGCGGTTGTCGATGCCGACGCTTTGAACGCGTTGGCAGGCAAGCTCGGCCGGACCGACAAGATCCGGATCCTGACACCGCACCCCGGCGAGATGTCGCGCTTGACCGGAAAGTCCACCAAAGACGTGCAGGCCGATCGCCTTGGCATCGCTCAACAGTTCGCCGCCGAAACCGGCACCGTCCTAGTGCTGAAAGGCGATCGCACCATCATTGCTTTTCCCGGCGGCGAGACCTGGATCAACCCAACCGGTTCCCCATCGATGGCCACCGGCGGCACGGGCGACATCCTGACTGGGATGATCGCCGGACTCGTTGCTCAGCACGTAAAGGGTGATTGGAAACGCGCCGCAGTCGCTGCCGTTTGGCTTCACGGCCGCTGCGGCGAGCTAGGCGCCCGGAAATGGGGCGAAGAAGCAATGCTCGCAACGGATCTGCTGGAGTTCCTGCCCGAGGCCATGAATGAAGTCCGTTCCTAGCACAAACTTGCGCGAGTCCGTCCGAAGCTTTGATTCTCGCTCGGCTGAAGAAACAGAGTCGATCGGCAGAGCGCTTGCGACGTTACTTCCCGCTACCGGCATCGTGCTGTTGATTGGCGAACTAGGAGCAGGCAAAACGGCGCTGACCAAAGGCATACTCGATGGTCGCGGACTGGCCCGACCCGAAGATGTTGCCAGTCCGACGTTCACACTGATTCATGAATATGGCGAGCCGGTGCGCGCCTATCACATTGACCTGTATCGTTTAGAAACTGCGGACGAGGCGCGCCGCCTCGGCTTAGAAGATTTGTTCGAGGAACCGGCCCTGGTTCTCATCGAATGGGGCGATCGCTTCCCCGAATTACTGCCCGCCGATCGTATTGAAATACGATTGCAACACACCGGCGAAAACTCTCGCCACATCGAGGTTTTTGCTATTGCATAGGCTGGTTATCAAGTGTAAAGTTGACGATTTACCTAACGCCATGCCGCGAGATCCAAATACCCGCCTTCCCCAACCGCTCTTTGATGAACCAACATTCAACGAAGGGACCAAGACCAAAGACCCGACGAAGTTCACGACTCCGCATCCTTCCGACGAGGCCCAGTACCAAAAGATTCAAGACCTGCTCACAAAAGACACGGTTAGTTTCGATGCATCCCGCCTGCCGGCCGATGGTCTTTACTCTTTTGCGGATGCACTAGGTCCGCATGGCCCCGATGAGATCGACAATATCAACAAAACCGGGCACATCATCTTTCAGGCATTCGGCGATTCAGGGGCGGCGTCAACGCGTAACTACGCTTACCAGCTGCATGTTTCCGATCAGGTCACCAACGACTATCACAGCTCAAAAGCCGCAAATCGCCCGTCGTTTCTATATCACTTGGGCGATATTGTCTACAACTTCGGCGAATCAAAATATTATTACGATCAGTTCTACGAGCCGTACCGCAATTACCCCGCTCCGATCTTTGCGATACCGGGCAATCACGATTCGTTTATCATTCCTGGAACCGCCGCGGCCGACGACCCGCTGACGATCTTCTCGCGCAACTTCTGTTCGCAGCATCCGACTGTCACGCAGGAAGCAGGATCGCTGCACCGCACCGCGATGACGCAGCCCGGAGTGTATTTCACCCTCGACTGCCCATTCGTCCGGATCATCGGCTTGTTTAGTAACGCGCTCGAAGACCCTGGCCTGATTTCGAGCCAGGGCGGCAAATGGAAGGGCGTTCCAGACATCCAGCTGGATTATTTGTCGGCACAACTGAAACTGATAAAGAGTCAAAACTATCAGGGCGCGGTAGTGCTAACCACTCACCACCCGCCGTTTTCCTACGAACCTCCGCCGAATTCTTCAGGAACCGGCGGCTATCACGGCAGCAGTACGGACATGCTGCGCGACATCGATACCATTTGCGCGGCTGAGGGCGTCTATCCGCACGTTCATCTTTCCGGCCATGCGCATAATTATCAGCGCTACACCCGGTCGATCCACTTCGCCAATTCCACGTACCAGGTTCCGTTCATTGTTTGCGGCAGCGGCGGACACGCCATCAACCCGATCGTGCAGGCCAGTAAGGGAAGTCCCGCCCAAGAGCCGGCGAACGGTAGTGATGTTACTTATTTGGAATCAAACCCGGCCGTAAAGGTCGAGAAGTTAGTTCTCGAGAACCACAATGATCAGAATTATGGATATTTGCGCATTCTCGTGAACAAGGACCAGCTCCAGATTGTGTTCCACCCGATCCGCGCCGCAACCGGAGCGGCCCCAACCAGGGACACAGTGACGGTAAATCTTAAAACGCACACGTTAGCGCCGAACAGCGCCACGAGTCATACGACACCTGGGGCTGGCTAAGCTTTGTGCCGCGATTGAGTCTCACCGGCTAACAGTTTTCCTAGGCAACGGGACACGGATCGCTCAGATCTAATGCCGCGATGGGGCGAACTCAGTCTGAAATCCCGCCCCGGTTTCAAAACTGGAACGAGGTTCACGCGATGAGATGCAAATTCACTCCATATCTATGTGTCGTTGCGTTTTCTGTATTCGGTGTACGAATGCAAGCCGACACCGTCTTCACGGCTGCATTGACCGGGGCCGCCGATAATGCAACTACGTCAGGTTCGGGCTACGCGACGGTTGATTTCAACTCGTCAATGGACCGGATTTCGTACACCTTAAAGTTTCAGAACCTCACCTCAGACGCGACAATGGGGCACATTCATTTCGGCGCACCCGGCGTTGCCGGCCCTATCCTCCTGTGGTTCTTTCCCGCGACGTTGATACCAACGCCGACCGCTCCTTCGGGAAGCTACTCGGGATCCTGGACCATGGCGGATCTTGCGGCGCAGACGCAAGACCCGTCAATCACTACGTTTGCCACACTCTTGAGCGATATGCAGGCAGGCAATACTTACGTCAACGTGCACACTCTCAATTACCCCAGCGGCGAGATTCGTGGCCAGCTTGCAATGATCCCCGAGCCGCAGACGCTTACCCTACTGGGACTGTCGTTTCTGCTATTCGGAGCGCCCGTTTTGCGCCGGAAGTACAGAGCTGGTTACTGACGTAGTACCGGCCAGCAAAGCGCTGACAAATTGAGCTGCGCCGCGGCGTGGTCAGCCAAGACTGCCTCGCCGCATTTAGTTTCCCGGGTTAACATCGCCGCTTCATAACTCATGTAAGATCGCGATGTTCCTATGCAAAAAGAATTTGCTTTCGAGATGGCGGCTGCCTCAATCCGTTTCGGGGCCGGCGCCACCAGCGAATGTGGAGCGGATCTGGCCGATCTCGGCGCTCGCAACGTCCTGGTTTTCACCGATGCTGCACTCGTGAACCTGCCGCCTGTTGCGAGCGCACTGGCGTCGCTCAAAGCGAATGGCGTTTCGGCGTGCGTATTCGATCGCGTTCGCGTAGAGCCGAATACGGAATCGGTCGAGGCCGCGATCGCCTTCGCGACTAACAACGAATATGATGCAGTACTCGCCATAGGCGGGGGTTCGACAATAGACACAGCCAAAATCGCTAATCTTTATAGCTGCTGGCCGGCCGATTTCCTTGATTATGTGAATCAGCCGATTGGCAAAGGTAAACCAGTGCCCGGTCCGGTCAAGCCGCTCCTGGCAATTCCGACCACCGCAGGCACTGGAAGCGAAACCACCGGCGTCGCCATTTTCGATTACAAACCGCTCAAAGCGAAAACCGGTATCGCTCACCGCAGACTGAAGCCGCTACTGGGCATCGTCGATCCGGAGAACACGAGAACGTTGCCGCCGGCGGTTGCCGCTTCCTCCGGACTCGATGTTCTCTGCCATGCGATCGAGTCCTTCACGGCGATTCCTTTCAGCGAGCGCCCAAAGCCCGAGCGACCCATTATTCGTCCGGCGTATCAGGGGTCGAACCCGATCAGCGATATCTGGAGCCTTGAGGCGCTACGACTCTGCGCGACCTATCTCCGGCGCGCCCTTGCAGACTCCTCAGATGAGGAAGCCCGCGGCGCAATGCTGCTTGCCTCCTCCTATGCCGGCATCGGTTTTGGCAATGCAGGCGTGCATCTCCCGCACGGCATGTCTTACCCGGTCGCCGGTCTCATTCGCGACTGGCGCGCTCCCGGCTACAACAGCGACCACGCCATCGTGCCGCACGGGATTTCTGTGATTCTGAATGCCCCGGCGGTGTTTCGCTTCACCGCCTGCGCAAATCCGGAACGCCACCTCCGCGCCGCACAGATACTGGGAGCCAATATCGAGCGAGCACGCCCGGAGGACGCTGGCAGTATCCTTTCAGATCAATTGATCGCGTTGATGCACGACCTTCGAATGCCGAACGGCCTTGGGGAACTCGGATATATAAACTCCGACATCCCGGCGCTGGTCGACGGAACACTCCCGCAGCACAGGGTGACCAAACTCTCGCCACGCGCGGCAACTCGCGAAGACCTCGCCCGTTTGTTCGAAGAGTCGATGAAGATCTGGTGAAAAAAGCAGCGCCGTTTTGTGTTAAAAGAGTGAGGACGCACCGATTCCGGAAGATCTCTCAACCTGGAGTTAATTAAGTCGGGTGCTCCGCCACTAGCTTCAGCACGGCGGCCCCGAATTGCTCCGTGAAATGAAGGCCGATTCCGCGGATCAAAAGCAGATCGTCTTCCGATTCAGGCCGCGATTTTGCGATCTCCTCCAACACCCGGTCACCAAAAATCCGGAAGGCCGGCACGCTTCTTCGCTTCGCCTCAGCCAGACGCCAGGCTCGCAGTGCCATGAGCAACGGATCATCCGGCTTCTTTCGCCCCGCTCTCGCGGCCAGGGCTTTGCTCCGCATAGCTTTTCTCCCCAGCTTCGGCTTTGCTCCCGGACGCTTGCGCAGCAAAAGTGGCAGAGCATCGTCGGGCCGCAGCGCGATACCCTCCGTAGTCGCTTTCACCATGCGATACGGAATCTGGCGTCCATCTTTTTCGAAGACTTCATTGCTGATCTCAACGAAACCCGCGCGGGCCATGGCGCACAAAACCTCTTCGAACTCGTCACGCGACGTGTTGCCCCGCGGATAAAGTTCGCTATGCAGTTTACCCGTCGATTTCGGCCGGCCCGGGCCGATCGCCTCGAGGACCATGCGCGCAGCTTCCTCCTCCCACTCCTCAGGCGGTCGAAAAACCTGGGCAATTGCCGATTCCGGCGCGCAAAAGTCACACAGACCGCACCAGCTTCGCTTGTCGGAGCGGTCGCCGAAATAGCGAACCAGCGAAGACATGCGGCACTGCGGCGACGAGGTAAAGCGAAGCATCATCTCCACTTGGGAGCGCCGGTGTTCCCGCTGCACCTCATACGTGCTCTGCCACTCGGTTTCGCCGCGAAGCACATTCTCTTCCCAGTCGGAAACCGCGCCGCCATGAATCCACAACTTTTCGAATGCAGTTTCGAACTCGTCCTCCGTCATGTGCGAGCGCCGCTGCAATTCTTCTTTGCGAATAGGCTGGTTGCTCAACAGCCGGTAGATGCTGGCGAGGCTGGCCGGTTCCGGGTAGTCGCGCTCGAAAAAGAAATCATGCAGATGACGATCCGCATACGAGTGCATCAGGATCGCGCGGCTTGGCTGTCCATCACGGCCCGCGCGTCCAATCTCCTGGTAGTACGCCTCAATGCTGCCGGGAATGGCGGTGTGGATCACCGTGCGCACGTCGGATTTGTCGATGCCCATACCAAAGGCGACCGTCGCCACCACCACTGCAAGGTCGCCGCCGAGGAAGCGTTTCTGCGTATCCTGGCGCCGCTGTGCATTTAATCCCGCGTGGTACGCGGCCGCGCGATACTTCGGTGCCAACTCAGCCGCCAGATCATCGGCCTGACGACGGCTCGGGGCGTAAATAATGGCCGGCGTTCGCTGGTCTCCGCGCAGGATGGACCATAGGAGCGGAGATCGCTCCGACGGCGGAGCATCTACCACTTCAATCGCAATGTTGTCCCGCCGGAAGCCTTGCACCACGCGCTCAGGATTCTGGAGTCCAAGCTGCCGCGCAATATCGCGCTGCACCGCAGGAGTTGCCGTTGCCGTTAACGCGATGACGGGCGCCGGACGAAGTGACGCAACACATTCGTTCAGCATCCGGTAATCGGGTCGAAAGTCGTGCCCCCATTGCGAGATGCAATGCGCTTCGTCCACCGCGATTAATGACGGAGGATGAGCGGCAAGCGCGCGCAGGAATCCCGGGACGCGGAAGCGTTCCGGCGCCACAAACAAAAATTGAAGCTGGCCGTCGCGAAATTGCCGGAAAGCGAATTGTGCAGCTTCCCGGGGCCGCCCGGAATGAATACGATCGGCATGCAAGCCCTTCGCAGACAGCTTCGCCACTTGGTCTTCCATGAGTGCAATCAGCGGACTGACTATCAGGGCCGTTCCGCTTCGGGCAACCGCAGGCAACTGGTAGCAAAGCGACTTGCCTGATCCCGTCGGCATGACCACCAGCACATCCCGCCCCGCCGCAACCGCCGAGCAAACGGTTTCCTGGCTCGGCCGGAACGTGGAATATCCAAACACCCGGCTGAGAATTTGCCGTAAATCACCGGGTTTACTGATCGCATCGACCATCGGGTCTTTTTCGATTATCGGCGACGCTTTGTGTACCGGGTCAGGGGCGCCCACAACCCGCTCTTATTTCCTGCTCAGGTTCGGTTTTGCCAGCGCGACGGATCGCGGCTGGCATGAAAACAGGCGATCACGATCAACTCGTCGTCTTCGATGACGAAAAACAACGCATACGGAAAGCGGCGCAAGAGGGCGCGTCGAACATCGTTGAGGACGACCGGAAACTGATGTGGGTTTTCGCTCATCCGTTTAGCGAGCACGTCGACCGCTTCACGGAAGCGTCGGCCTAGCCCGCTGGCCTCGCTTTCGTACCAATCCTGCGCCGCAATCAACTCCGCGCGCGCGGCCTGAGTAAAGATAACCGAATACACTACGGGCAACGCTGCTCAAGCTCGGCTTTCAGCGATGCCCAGGTTACCCCGGCGCGCCTATCCTCGTCGAGCGAAGCCAAGCGGCATTGAAGCTCCGCTTCCTGCGCACTCGTCAAGGGTAGCTGCCCATCTTTCAGACTATCCCAAAGCTGCGCGATGAGCGCCAGACGTTCGGGGGGCGTCAAGCGAACGATTTCTTCAGGGGTGAGCAAATCCATGCTTTTCAGCCTACGAGAAAAACCGGCAGCGGATCAAGTTTGACACTGTTCTTCTACTCCGCTCGAGAGCTGGCTGAACGTCTGCACTGCAACTTCACGGCCGGACCACCAATTCAAGTCATCCGCTTAGGATGAAGCCGCATATTCTTTTCTAGTGCATTCCATTTCTTCCGGTCGGCGCGCGCCGAGTGCGGGTCGGCTTGCCGTTCCAGGTACGCAAGTTCCTTTTGTAACTTGCGATAACTCGCAACGCGATCCTCATCGAGACCCGCGCCCCGAACCGCGCAGCCTGGCTCGTGTTGATGAGTGCAGTCTCTAAACTTGCAATTTTGCGCCAGGTCCGAGATCTCGCAAAACACCGTCCCGACTTGCTCCGGGTCCGCCCATAGCTGTAACTCCCGCAATCCGGGAAGATCCATCAACAACCAACCACCCGGCATCCGGACTAGCTGTCGCTGCGTGGTCGTGTGACGGCCTTTGCTGTCTGCCTCTCTCACCGGCGTTGTCGCTTGCATATCCCGCCCGAGCAGCCGGTTCAGAATCGTCGATTTACCGGCGCCCGATGACCCAATCAGGGCGCCCGTTTCCCCAAACGACATCTGGCCGGGAACCAAATCCAGCCCCCAGCCACAAAGGGCGCTGACCGTCAGAACCGGAACTCCCGGAGCGTGTTGCCGCGTGCGCAGGACGAAATCCGACACATCGTCATGCAGATCTGCTTTATTCAGCAAAATGACCGGCCGGGCTCCGCTTTCATAAGCCAGCACGAGATATCTCTCCAACCGGCGGGGATTATAGTCCCGATCGAGCCCGCTCACGATGAAGAGGACGTCCATGTTCGCGGCAAGAACCTGTTCCCGCATGGCCTTTCCCGGTTCCTTGCGTGACAGTTTCGTCCGCCTCGGGAGGACTTCCGTGATGATGTTGGCGTCCCGGATTTCCACCCAATCGCCTACGCACGGAAAATCTGTCCGGGTGTGACGAAAATGACCGCTGATGTTCGCTTCCAGTTCGCCCTGACTCGTCCATACCACGAAGCGCTCCCGGTTCGCGAGAGCGACTCTGCCATACGAGGTATTATTCGATTGCGCCGGGCTGTAACACGCCCAGCCAACTTCTTTCAAATCCATTTCTAATTCCTTATGCTCGTCAAAACACACTGAGACTCTGGCGCTCGAACTACGAGAGCCAATGGAAGCACAAGAAATTAGACAGTGGCGGCCAGCGGCGTTACCAGTTACAGATATACCAGAATTTCAGGACGCGGCGGAGAGAATGATACGATTGCGTGATTCGATTTTTCGGCGCACGTTGGACGATTCTGACGGTTGCAACCGGCATCCGGCTCAAAATTACAAGCGGCTTCGGGCGATTTTTGATAAAACCATCAAGTGGTCCATGTAGCGCCTCACTTTAAAAAGCTTTACGCTAGGTGAACGCATCGTGGTTATGGCAACGGGAATATAGGCATTGATGACGCCGCACCCAGTACACGGTCGATCAACTGACGACGAACTCAACGCTCTTCAGGATTTCTCGGCCCGTATTGGCAGGGATCCTTTGCTGGTGCAGGGCGCCACCGGCAATACATCAATAAAGCTGGGCGGCACACTTTGGATTAAAGCCTCGGGGAAGTGGCTGCTGCATGCAAAATCCGATGACATCTTTCTGCCCGTGCCGCTGGAGGACGTCCGGCAGTCGATCCGAACCAATACACGGTACGTTTTCGATGAATCGGGCCATAATGGCAAATTGCAGCCATCGGTTGAGACCGCCATGCACGCAGTGCTGCCTCATCGAGTGGTTGTTCACGTACACTCGGTTAGCGCCATTGCCCATGCCGTGCGCAGGGACGGCCAGGAGGTTGTGGCACGGCGCTTGCACGGGCTCGCCTGGCGCTGGATTCCCTATGTAGCCTCGGGCCTGCCGCTTGCACTCGAGATTCAGAAAGCGTTGCGTCCCACTCCGGAAGTCCTTATTTTGGCGAATCATGGTGTGGTGGTCGGCGCGCCCGATTGCAAATCGGCGGAAAGACTGTTGGAGGATTTGGAGCAGCGCTTGGCCATCCCACCCCGGAAGGCCAGCCCGCGGCCGCGGAGCATCTCGGAACCGGAAATGAAGCTGCCGAACGAACCGGTCCGCGCGGCGGAAACATCGTGGCTTCCCTGCCCCCGGCAGCCGCTCCAACGGCTTGCTCTCGATCCGGTATCCCAGGGCATCTTGCGCGGCGGAACGCTCTATCCGTGCCATGCAATCTTCCTCGGGCCGGCAGTCGCTTTTGCATCTTCGCTCGACCAGGTGGCCGAATCCATTGCCGCGCACAAGCGGGATTCGGGGCGTCCTCCGGCCTTTTTGATTGTGAAAGATGAATGCGTACTTCTTTCCTCGAATATTAGTCCGGTTCAATTGGAGATTCTGGAAGGTCTTCTTCAGGTGGTGGAACGGCTGGAAGCCGACACGCCGATTCGCTATCTGACCAGGTCCGAAGTCGCCGCGCTCGACGGATCAGAATCTGCGCGGTATCGCCAGCTTGCCCAGGGCGTCGCCTGAAACGACGTGATTCCTTGATCCAACGCAGCTCCCTTCTTTCCCGTCGAACTATTCTTCAGCTGGCTGCCGCCACCGGCATCGCGGCCGGCCATCAACAGCCTTCGGCGCGCCTGAAGATTGTAGTCACCGGCGGCCATCCCGGCGATCCAGAATGCGGCTGCGCCGGCACCATCGCCCGCTATACCGATCTTGGCCACGACGTCGTTCTTCTCTACATGAATCGCGGCGAAGGCTACTGTCATGGTGCTGACCCCAGCCAGTGCGGAGTCATCCGCACGGAAGAAGCTCGTAAAGCTTGCCAGGTCCTGAAAGCGCGGCCGGCTTTCGCCGGACAAATCGACGGCCAGTCGATTGTCGACAATGCACATTACCAGAGCTTTCGGCAGCTCCTCGATTCGGAAAAGCCCGACGCCGTCTTCGCCCAATGGCCGATCGATGAACACCCGGATCACCGCGCCCTTTCGCTGCTCGTCCTGGATGCGTGGATCAAAAGCGGTAAGAAATTTGCCCTCTACTACTACGAAGTGGCCGATGACACCATGATGTTTTCGCCAATGGAATACGTCGACATCTCAGCCCCGGAGGTAGAGGCACGCCGCCGCGCAGCGTGTTACGCACACGCCTCCCAGCTGCCCGAAAAGTGGTATCCGCACCAAACTGAGCTGACCCGCTTTCGCGGCATCCAAAGCGGCCATTCGCAGGCCGAAGGCTTTCTCCGGCACTGGGAAAGCAAAACCGTTCTTTTGCCCTAAACCGAATTTTTCCGTCACTTAGGATAATGGGTTTTTGAACCCGCATGTCCAAACATGAATTCCAAACAGAAGTAAATCAGTTACTGACACTGATTGTTCATTCGCTCTATTCCCATCCGGAAATCTTCCTTCGCGAGCTGGTGTCGAACGCCTCCGACGCGCTCGACAAGCTAAAGTACCTGACACTGACAGACGAGGCCTACCGATCGCTTGCCTTCGACCCCCGCATCGATATCGACCTCGACGAAGAGCAGAAAACGCTCACCGTCAGCGATACCGGCATCGGAATGAACGAAGAAGATCTAAGCTCTCACCTGGGCACAATTGCCCGTTCCGGCACCAAAAACTTCCTGGCCAGCCTGTCCGGCGACGCCAAGCGCGATTCCAACCTGATTGGCCAGTTCGGGGTCGGGTTTTACAGCGCGTTCATGGTTGCCGATCAGGTCGAAGTGATATCGCGAAAGGCGGGCGAGGAGAAAGCCTGGCGCTGGACCAGCGACGGCAAAACCGGATTCGATATCGAACCGGCCGAGCGCGCCCAGCAAGGCACAACCGTCAAGCTGTACCTGAACGAAGAAGGCAAAACCTATGCCAACAGCTGGCGACTGCAGGAGATCATCAAGAAGTACTCCAACCACATTCCATTCCCTATCTACCTAACGGCCGACAAAAGCGAGTGGAGCGAACTTGAAAAAAAGACCGTTAAAAAGCGCACCACCGAACAAATCAACTCCGCCAGTGCTTTGTGGAAGCGCTCCAAAACCGAATTAAAAGACGAAGACTACAAAGAGCTGTACAAGACCATTTCCGGCGATTGGGAAGATCCGATGTTCTGGTTCCACACCAAGGCCGAAGGGACAATGGAATACACAACGCTCTTCTACGTTCCCTCGAAAGCGCCAGTCGATCTGTATCAGCCCGAGTACAAATCGGGCGTCAAACTCTACGTCAAGCGCGTGTTCATCACCGACGATGCAAAAGAGCTGATGCCCGGTTATCTGCGCTTCCTGCGCGGAATTATCGACAGCGAGGATCTGCCGCTGAACGTCAGCCGCGAAATCCTGCAACAGAATCGGGTCCTGAGTACCATCAAAACCGCCAGCGTCAAGAAGGTACTGTCGGAGCTGAAAACGATTGCGAGCAATAACCCGGAGCAGTACACAAAGTTCATCGACGAATTTAACCGCCCCTTGAAGGAAGGCCTGTACAGCGACTATGCCAACCGCGAAATACTGCTCGACCTGATCCGGGTGAAATCGACCAAAGCCGAAGGCTGGACCAGCCTGGCTGACGCCAAAGGGCGCATGAAGGAAGGCCAGAAAGCCATTTACTTCATCACCGGCGGTCCGGCCAACGTGCTGCGTAGCTCGCCTCTGCTCGAAATCTATAAGAAGAAGGACATAGAAGTTCTGATTCTCGACGACGAAATCGACGAGTTCGTCTTCGGCCGCTTCGACAAGTATCAGGACGTCGAACTCAAAGCCATCAACAAGGGTTCTGCCAGCGAGGACCTCAAAGAAGAAACCGGCGCCGAGGACCAGACGGAAAGCTTGAAGCCTCTACTCGAAAAACTAAAGGCCGCGTTGGGCGACAGCGTAAAAGATGTAAAGGTGTCGACCCGGCTGGCGGACAGTCCCTCGTGCATCGTCTCCGATGAAGACATGCCCTCGCTCAAAATGCAGCAGATGCTTCGCTCCATGGGGCAAGGCAACGTCCCGGAGTCGAAGCCGATCCTCGAAGTAAATCCGGATCACGAAATTGTGAAGAAGCTAGTCGAGGCGGCTGACGATTCGCTGGTCAACGATGCGGCCTGGCTCTTGTTGGATCAGGCCCTCCTGGTCGAAGGACTTCCCATCGAAAGTCCCGCGGTCTTCGTACAACGATTGAATCGCGTTTTGACGCGGGCAGTTTAGCTCGCCACTGGCAGTTGCGCTCAGCGATACGCCGATGCCTGAATTTCATACAATTCGGCGTATTGCCCGTTCTTTGCGATCAACTCTTCATGCGTCCCCACTTCAACCACCTTGGCGCCGTCGAGAACCACAATCAGATCGGCCATCCGCACAGTGCTGAAGCGATGCGAAACAAGAATTGTGATGCGCCCGTCTTCCGCATGGGCGCGCGCGGCCGCGGCATAGCGTTCGAACAGCGCATGCTCCGTCTCCGCATCAAGCGCCGCTGTCGGTTCATCGAGCGCCAGCAATAACGGATGGTCGCGCATGAACCCCCGCGCCAGCGCCAGTTTCTGCCACTGCCCGAAACTGACATCTACGCCGCTCGGCCAGGTCGGACCGAGTTGCGTCTCAAGACCCGCCGACAGCTTGTGAATAACGTCATCGGCGCCGGCGCGATCAACCGCCGCGATCACCGCCGGTTCGTCATCTAGCCGCGGACGATCCCCAAGCCCCACCGTGTGACGAGCACGGAACTCAAACCGGAAAAAATCCTGGAATGCGCCGGCAATACGCGATCGCCAATCGGCCGCGGAGATTTGCGCCAGATCGGTGCCATCGACGAGAATGCGTCCCGCGTCAGGCTGATACAGACGGCACAATAGCTTTACCAGCGTACTCTTGCCTGCGCCGTTTTCTCCCACAATCGCCACAACGGAACCAGCCTTCAGCGCCAGGTTGACATCATCCAGAACGCGCCGCTGTGTTCCCGGATAGGCAAATGAAACGTGCTCCATTTGGATGCCTTCAGTAAGGCGCTTGGGCGCGGAAAGCTTCGCACGCTCGGTAAAAGACGCCGCATAATCTTCAAGCCACGCCAGCCGCCGTGAGCCATCCAGCCAGAATCCGCGAAGGAAGCCAATTTCACCGACCGTCGCACCGAGATACGCTGACAGGCGGGACCCCGCAGCCAAAACCAACAGCACTTGCCCCGCGGAAGCATGCGGCCGTGAAGCCACAAAGATGACCGCACCGACATAGGCAATGCCGAAAATCGCCCAGCCGAGCGAATACCAGAGCGCGCTGCTCCAACGCGCTTTCGACACTGGCCCGTACCACTGCTCCCAAATGCTGCGCCGTTCCCTGGTGAGCCGGTCGCTGATCCTCGTAACACGCACCTCTTTCCCTGGCGGCGCGGTGGTTGCAAGGTCGAACAGATGGCGCGCCAGACGGGCCGCCCAGGCAACGTGTTCTTCGGCCGCACGCTCCACCCCCGGACGCCAGGTGGACGTAAACACCGTCGGAAGCGCCGCCACCACCAGCAACGCAAGCAGCGGATGAATGGACATCAGCAGCGCGACAGTCACGCCAAGCCTCAAAATCCATCCACAGGTGGAGAACAGCGACATGTACATGTGGTCGAGCACGAAAACCTGGTTGCGCAACATCGAGAGCCGGTCCAGATACTCCGGACGTTCGTGGTGCGCGATGCTGACCACCGAAGCCTGCAGCTTGGCGACATGCGACTCCAGCGCAATCGCGATGCGGTCCCGAAAACGGCGCTGCATCCGGTCGCTGGTTACCCGGAGAAACCAGGTGCCAACGGTCGAAACCCCTAAGCCGACGCCGGCAGCGATCGCCAGATTGCGCTCATGCCGCACAACTCCATCCGCCAGCAGCTTCATCCAGAGAGCCAGCAGGGCGTCCGGCAGCGCCGCGATCATCGAAAGCGTGAATGCAACGGCCAACAGCCGGGGCTCGGCTTCGTGAGCGCGCTTCAGAGCCCGCCACATCGAAGACAGCCCGGGCGGCAGATCCTGCTGCAAGCGTTTATCAGGCCGTGGCATTAAGGTCCATTCCTGCTTCTTCCGCATCTGCCGTTTCATCGTCGAAACGCGACGCCTGCAAATCGAACATCGTGCGATACCGGCCGCCGGCGGCCATCAACTCATCATGCGTGCCAAGCTCGATCACTTTTCCATGCTCCAGAACGCAGATGCGGTCCGCGCGCCGCACCGTCGAAAACCGGTGCGAAATCAAAATCGTCGTAACGTGCCGGGTTGCGGTAAGAATGCGCTCGAAGATTTCCGCCTCGCCTCGAACGTCCAACTGTGCCGTCGGCTCGTCCAGCAGCACAACGCCCGCGCCCATCTTCACCGCACACAATGCACGGGCCAGCGCGATCCGCTGCCACTGGCCGCCGGAAAGGTCCGTTCCGCCTTCATATGCCCGCGAGAGGATTGTTTCCAGGCCCGCCAGTTCGTCGCCGCCCGCTTCGGCCAGCGCCTCACGGATATCCCAGTCGGGAGCGCCGTATGGCGAAACATTGTCGCGGAGGGGCAATTCAAAGCGGATGAAGTCCTGGAACACAGCCGCCAGCCGTCCGCGCCAGTCATCGATATCCAGGTCCCGCAGATTGATGCCATCTACTTCGATCAACCCGCTTTGCGGATCGTATAAGCGGCACAACAATTTTGCGAGCGTCGTCTTGCCCGCGCCGTTTTGTCCCACGATGGCCAGCGACGAACCCGCCGGAATCGTCAGATCAAATCCATCCAATACCAGCGGACCATCTGGACTATAGGCAAAGCTGACATCGCGGAAGCGGATGTGCCTCGCCGGAAGATTTTTCGCCGTCTCCCGTCCGGAGACCAGAGCACCCCCAGCCGCCATTGCCGGGCGAAGGCGCAACACCGCTTGAACCGGCGCCGCGGCCCCGTCCAGAGCCCACGATAAGCCGCCGAAGGCGATCATGCCGGTCGTGGCGGCTGCGGCTACGAACGTCACTGCCTGGCTTAAGCTCAATCGCCCGGCAACCGCATCCGCCGAAATAGCCCAGAACACCAGGACATTCGCAGCCAGCACCACCAGCAGACTCCACAGCACGGGACGTTCGCGCAGCCGCGTCGCCTGCCATTGCAGCTCCAACAAACGCTTCCGCCGCGACGAAAAGCGCTCGACAACCCAATCGGAAAGCCCGAAAAGCCGCACCTCCTTCGCCGCCGGAGGATCCACTGCAAGGCGATAAGCATACTCGGCATGACGCTGCGCCTCGCGCACTTCCTGCGTGTTGCGATCTTTCCAGACGGCGCTTTCGCGCAGCAGCCAATGCGTCGCGATCCATCCTCCAGCCAACACCAGCGGCGCCCACCAGGAATACGCCGCCAACACCAGAGCGGCTGCCAATCCGCCGGTCATCTCCACCATCCCCGACGCAATGAAATCCATCGATATAAATAAAGGAGGTCCCGTGATTGCCAGATCGAAGTCGCGCGCCATCGTGAGGTCGGTGGTCACGCGCGGGTCCTCCAGATGTCCCATGCCGGGCGGCCGGATGCATGCTGTCGTCAACTCGTCGTAGAGCCACGCGGCAGTCCGGCTCCCAAGGTTGGCGCTGAGCACACGATGCAGCGGCGACAGAATTTGCAAGAGTACGAAAATCACGCCGGCCGCGCTTAGCGGCAGCACGAGCGAGCTCCGATGCTGGACCGCGCCGACCAGAATGCCCATCGCGATCGAAAACAGCGCCGGAAGAAGACCGCGCAACACCAGCACGAACCACCACGCGAACGCAGCCATGGCATCGGCTTTCGCTAAAACGCTGAAGAATTGCCACTCAGCGCGCGCTCGCAATCGATCAATCATCTTGACCCTCGGCCGGAAGTCCGGAAATCGGCACTGGCTCTCCTCAATATGCTATCGACGGCTCAATATGCTACGAACGGGCTGATACCCTTAGATCCTTAGGCTGAATGGAAGACACCCCTTTCACTACGATCGAAAGTGCTGAGGAGTTCCTGCAACTTCTTTATGTTGAGACCGGAAAAGTGTACGACGAAATAGAGACACTCCTGCAGGAGGACGGAACTTTGCCGAGAAGAGAGGAGGCCCTACGGCTGGTGGTTCATAAATTGAACCAACTTCAAGCGAATACTCAGTCCAGCCTCCGCGTGTTGCGAGACCTGCGATCTTTAAGGACGCTGCTGCTTAAGTAGCTGCGCCGGCTGCTTCCATCTAGTGCCAAGTTGCGGAAATTGACGTCTGGTTGAATTCCGAAACCGCTTGCTTGCGCGCGCGGCTCTGCACGGTCTTCCGAGCCGCGACCGCCAGGGAGCGGTATACGCGAAATTTCGCAACTTGGTACTAGCTGGAAAGACATCCGGCGCCCGAACTCTTTAGTGACAACTCGGTAGCTTAAAACTGCTGACCCAGGTGCTCCAGTTGAACGTCCCGTCGGTCTTGAGATATTCGTTGGTATAGAACACTGTGCAGTCGTCCCCGGGGTCCACCGTCATCGCACTGTAGTCGCCCCAGCGATTCAACCGCTTCTGTTGCGAACCGGAACCCGCAATGATGGTGTTTTCCGATTCCATTGCTCCCAGTGCATCCGCACTGGTATGCACTGTATATCGGATGGACGGGTGCACGCTCGAGCTTGAGGCGCTGTAACCGACAATGATGTTTCCAACCTTGTCCATGGTTATGCTGCCCATCCAACGGGACGTGCTGTCTGGCGAAAACGTGCCCTGCTGATAAACAACCGGTGTGGTGCTGGGGTTGCGGATCTCGTACCAGCGGATCCCGCTTGCCGCTGTGGAGGTTGCCACGGAATGATTCACCACCAGCGCCTCGTGGCCGTCAGCGAAATGCCGGTAAGCGAGTCGATACATCAACCGGTCCGCAAGCGAGTCGAGTTGCTGCTTCGTGCCTGGTTGGGGGATACATGTCCCGCCATTGCACGCCGGAGTAAAAGACGAAACGGAAAGCGACGTCGGCCCGGTAAAAGTTGAGTTGCTGGTTTTAGTGAAATCCACGTGGAACTTATACAGCTTCAGCGCACTGGAACTGTAAGTAAGCAGGAAATTGGGGGCGCCCGCAGGCGGCGCGATCATGCCATCAAGGTCCGACGGCAACAGGCTGGCCACGCTGCTGCTCTCCTGGAAGCAGACTTGCGTTGCGGGCTGTCCGGCCAACATCGCACTCCGGTTAAGAGCACACGCCCGGGAACCCACAAAGCTATTTCCGCTGAAGATGTTAAACGTGACATAGTAAGCATCCGGCCACACCCCTAACTTTGGGTAGTCATTGAAATTCGGTTCCTTGAACGCGTACACGCTGTATGCGCCTGTAGCATCCGATGTATCCGAAACCGCGACGCATTGATAGAAGCCCTGCGACGAGCCGTTTGTTACCGAAAACTGCGTCATCACCCAGCGGCCGGCGGCCTTATCATATTGGGCGATCGGATCGCCATCATTGTTGACTGCGCAAGGGTGTGCCGGGCCCAGATCTTTAAAAAGCTGATTCCCTTCAACAGGACCGCTAATTAAGTGTCCCGCCTTATCGAAAACGGCAAAGGACTCGTTCACCCACTGCACGTACTGATTGGCGCCCACTGCGCCGTTCGTGTCCGGCGGCGCGGAATCCGGCGAATAACCGTAGTCGCCTTCGCCCACTCCTGGAAAGCTGGCCCCTGAAGTAACGGCAGCGTTCGGAAGCACTGATTTTTGTTGGGCTCCATCCGGCTGATTCTGAGTGGCGAGAATGCCATGGGGCAAGCGAAGCGGCTTTTCTTTGCGGTATTCGTTCGTGTAACCGCCAACCGGCATGTTTTTAACTTTGTCCGAATGACCGTGGTCAGAGCCCGACACTTCAGGCGCTTGAGCAAAGGCCGCCACTGACACTGCCAAGGCAATCGCCAGAGATCCGGCGGCCGAAATTATACGCATTTCAACTCCTATGGGTAGATGTAGCCAATCTTACGCTACTTACGCCGAGCGCATCCGCGGCCATCCGACGTTTTCGAGACTTCCTCACACATACTGACCCGATACGAATCCTGAAGCCCACGCCCACTGGAAATTGAATCCGCCGAGATGGCCGGTCACATCCACCACTTCGCCAATGAAGTACAAATTCGGTACCTTTCGGCACTCCATCGTCTTCGAAGAAAGATCGGCCGTGTCTACACCGCCCAGCGTCACCTCCGCGGTCCGGTACCCCTCGGTACCATTCGGCACAATCCGCCAGTCGTTGACCGCACAGCCAATGCTGCCGAGTTGCCGGTCGGACATCTCGCCCAGCCGTCCCTCCCCCGATCCGGAAACATGCTGCTCGACAATCCGTTGCGCCAACCGCTTCGGCAATAGCAAACTCAGCGCTGTAGCGATCTCCTGACCTGGACGAACGGCTTTGGCTTCTAGCAAAGCATCCGCCACCCGCGCATCGGGAGCAAGATCGATACGCAGCGTGCCTCCCGGACGCCAGTAAGACGAGATCTGCAGCATGGCCGGCCCGCTGAGGCCGCGATGGGTAAACAGCATCGCTTCGCGGAATTCCTGCTTTCCGCATTGCGCCCTCACATTCACCGATACGCCCGCAAGTTCGCGCCACGCTTTCATTTGCGGTTCCGTAAACGTGAACGGAACCAAAGCCGGCTGCGTAGGGACGATGCTGATTCCGAACTGCCGCGCGATCTGATAACCAAGGCCGCTTGCGCCCATCTTCGGTACCGATAGTCCGCCCGATGCAACCACCAGGGATTCGGCGGCGATCTCTCCCATAGACGTTCGCGCCACGAAGCCAGTACCGTTTTGCGCTATCAATTCGATATCGGTACCCAGGCGGATGTCAACATTCGCCACCCGGCATTCTTCCATTAGCATCGCAATAATCTGTTGCGACAATCCATCGCAGAAGAGCTGGCCCAAGGTTTTTTCGTGAAACGCGATCTTATGCTTCTTCACCAGCGCCACGAAATCGTCCGGCGTGTAGCGGGCCAGCGCAGAAATACAAAACCGCGGATTCTGCGAAAGAAAATTCCCGGGCGTCGTGTGGAGGTTGGTGAAATTGCACCTCCCTCCGCCGGAAATGCGAATCTTTTCCCCCGGGCGGCGTGCATGATCCACCACCAGCACCTGCCGGCCGCGCTTCCCTGCTTCGATGGCGCACATCAAGCCGGCCGCACCCGCCCCAATGATCAGAACATCCGTTCGCGAACCGGTCATGCAGCCATCAACCCAAAAAACCGGCGCGTCGAACTCATCAAACAATAGCCTGAGGCGGTTTTTATCTCAGATATCTGCGCCGGATGCGAAAAACATCCCGAAACGCTACAAAAAAATCGCTCGGGCGTACTTTCGAACCGCCCACGTCCATCCAGGTCTCGAGCGGGTATTCATAGATAAGCCGCTCCAGGTGCGTCGGATCACCTCCCAGCACCTGTATGTAGCGCGCCAGAATCTCCACGTCGAAAACCCATTTTGAAAGAAACGGCGCTCCGAATATGTGCCGCGTTGTCCCGGTGACGCGAAAAATCTTCGCGCCGCACTGTGTGTCGTAGATCGGCAGTTCCAGAATGTTCGACACAACGGTCGCAAAAACGCGGCCCAGATAGTGCCGGGCCGGCTTACGAACGACATCGCGCCCCAGCAACTTCACCCGCGAACCGAAAATCATCTCGATATCCGGCCGCGAATCCAGCAGACGGAGAAAGTTATCGACAGCGGCAAGGGGCGTGGCCAAATCTGCGTCCCAATAGCCAATAAACTCAGGCGAAAACTCGTCGAGGGCGGTCATCAGCCCCGCCCGGACAGCCTCTGCCTTACCGCGGTTTTGCGGCAGAGACAGTACCGAAACGCAAGGCTCCAGACCTTTCCGCAGTTGATCCAGTACGGCCAGAGTCGCATCACGACTCCCGTCGTCCACAAAAATGATGCGCGTCTCGATATCTGTCTGATGCTCCTGTTGGAGCCAGTTCCGGAACACATCGGTCTTTAACCGCTGCGCCTCGTTGTAGCAGGGAACAACTAAACACAACGAGCGGCGCTCACTCATCGTTTTTGCGGCGCGCGACTACGCCGGCACATGTGTGCGAACGCCCGATTCTGAATGCGTGCGGAAATACTCGATACAAAACGAGAGGCCGCTTCGCAACTCAATCTTCGGCTTCCAATCCAGGATCTGCATCGCGCGCGTGATATCCGGCCGCCGCCGGACAGGATCGTCTTGCGGAATCGGTTCATGCCGAATCTGGCTGTTTGATCCGGTCAACGCCAGCACCTCGCGAGCGCATTCGAGAATCGTCCATTCCACCGGGTTGCCGATGTTTACCGGCGAATGCTCGTTTGATCGAGACAATCGCAGAATGCCCTCAATCAAGTCGCTGACATAACAAAAGCTGCGAGTTTGCCGGCCGTCGCCATAGACGGTAATATCGGAGCCCGCAAGCGCCTGCGTCACAAAGTTTGAAATGACGCGCCCATCTCCCGGATCAAGCCGCGGACCATAGGTATTGAAGATCCGGACAAGATGCGTATCGACGTTACGATACCGGTGATACGCCATGGTAAGGGCCTCGGCGTATCGTTTTGCCTCGTCGTATACCGATCGCGGGCCGATTGGATTAACGTGCCCCCAATACGACTCCGGCTGCGGATGCACCGTGGGATCGCCGTAGCACTCCGATGTCGAGGCGTGAAGAAACTTGGCGCCATACTTATGCGCAACATCGAGCGCGTTCTTCGTGCCCTCGGAACCTACAAGAAGCGTCTCGATTCCCAGCCGCATGTAGCCCGGCGGACTGGCAGGTGAGGCGAAATTAAAAACATAGTCAACCGATCCAAAGTCAAAAGGTTGGCAAATGTCGTATTCGACAAACTCCATCCGGGGTTCGTGCTTCAGATGTTCGATATTCCGCAAGCTACCGGTGCTTAGGTTGTCAAGCCCAACAACAGAGTGACCTTCCGCCAGCAACGCATCGCATAAATGAGATCCGAGAAATCCGGCTGCACCTGTGACGAGGTATCGCATCGTGGGGAACCCGTATTCTAGCAAGCATTCACTGAAGGCCCAAAGGGCGCGGCTGCCCACCGTGTTGCCTACGCAGCTATCTGAAGTCGAGCGAGCGGCGAACAAGTCCGACCCGCGGCGGCGACGCAAATCCGGGCCTTTAGAAGCCCTCCAGCTGCCAGACATTCCTGGCCCCGCTAGCCCCGGCTATCGCTAGCCAGTGCCCGTTTGGGGAAGGGACTGCATGCCAGATCTCCAAATCGTTCGAGCGAATGAGCACATCAGCTTTGCCATTGAGGCCGATATTCAACAAGGCACTATCCCATTCATGAGGATGCCAGCAAACCAGGAGGCTCTTCCCATTTTGCGACCAGTTGATGCCCATCAAGCCACTCCACCCGTTCACGATCAGCTCGTTTGTTTCGCCCGTGGACGCAGAGCGAAGCTTAATAGTCTTTTGGCGAGGGCCGAACGCGACAATGGCTCGTTGAGAACCGTCCGGAGACAAGCTCCAGTTGCAATCAGGGTCAGTTTGTAAAGGACCCGCGGATTTACCACTCTTCACGTCAAAGCGAAACGTCTCCGCGGTGGCTCCGTTTGTGACGCTATACATGCACGTTGTGGATGAGAAGCTCGCACACTGCACATTCCATATGCGGAAATCCGAGAGGACCTTGCGAGGAGCGCCTCCCGCCGATGGGATGGCGAGAATGGAGGAACGGGTTTCAGGGCTCTGCGTTTTGGGGGTGGAGATGTATAGGATCTCCGAACCGTCGGGCGTCAGCGTGGGGTGTGAAAGATCGTCTGAACTGCTGCTCGCCAGGTTTTCTGGTAGATTTTGATCGATCGGCTGCTTGAATATCTCACGTCTGCCATTTCGATCCGAACTAAAGAGGACCGCCTTGCTGTCGGGCGTCCACGCAGTCGGTATGTTCTCGTTTTCGTCAAGCGTCAATCTTCTATTCGCAACGACGTGTATGCCATCGGCAGACCAGGCGCCTAAATAGACACTCGACAGCCAGTCTCCCCTCAGAAAAACAAGAACCTTCCCGTCGGCGCTGGAGACGATTCTTGAAATCCAACCATGTCCTTCAATGAGGCGCCTGGACGATAAGGAAACAACTTTCGACGCCTGTAGCGAAGCCGACCACAAGCTTGAGTCTTGCTGATGCTGTGTTGAGCCAAAGGCATAGATGAGACGGCCATCCGGGAGCCAGCGCAGTGCGGGACTCAGGCGAGTATCCGAAAAGGACGTGACCGCCTTCCCTTTCGCCCATTCATTCACCTGAATTGAACTCCTTCGCGCATTGTGCGCCCAGGTCGACTGGACGTACGCGATTTGTTTGCCATCCGGCGACCAGGTTGGTGCTCCCATTTGAGAGCCGTCGGACGCTCCGGAGGCAACCTTAACCTGATCTGTTCCGTCGGAACGCATCACCCACTCTTCCTGGCCCCATAAACCGTCGTAAGTCAATTGGCTCCGGTGGAAAGCGATGTGAGTCCCATCAGGAGACAGCGATGCTCCGGATGCATCATCCGCCAGCCGGCCGGGTGAACCACCAGAGGCCGGGACCCTCCACAGGCTCACTCTTCCCGGTTCTTCTGTTCGAGAAACAAGTAAGTGAGATCCGTCCTGAAACCACTCGTCCACTTCACCCAAAAAACCTGGAGGCAAAGGCACGCGATGGATGTCGCCGCGCTGAATGGACTTCACGTAAATACCCGTCTTATCAGCGAAGGCGAGCTGTTTGCGATTCGGCGCGATGGCCATGCTGCGAACCCTGTTCTCTGCTGAATTCGCGGTCAGCCTTCGCTCCATCAGCTCAGCCCGCGGCGATCGGTTGTGCCCCGGCCGAAACCCCAGAACCGCAACCATTACGGCGATGCCGAGAGCGAGGATAAGCCAGCTCCGCACGGAAGCCAAGCGAATGATTTGCGAGTGCCCGCCATTTCCGCTCGTGCCAACCGTACGGGATCTGTCAGCCAGCCGAATGGAAATCCTGCCCCATTGCGGTTCTGCTGCTTCGTCCCTGAACTTGGGCTTGGCTGTAACAAATTTATAGCCGCGCCCCGGTACCGTCACGATGTATCGGTTCTCGCCACGCTGCTCGCCCAGGACGCGCCGCAAGGTGGAAACATTCTGATTGAGGTTGTTTTCTTCGACCGTGGTATCCGGCCAAATTGCCCGCATGAGCTCGTCCTTTTCCAGCACCCTCCCGTGGTTCGAGGCTAAGTACAGGAGAGTGTCGAATACTCTTGGCTTCAGCGGAACAGGCTTACCGCCTGATAGAAGCAAACGCCGTTTCGTGTCGATTTCGAAGTCATCGATTTCGTAAAAATCGGGCTCTGGCATTTTCAGGGCCGCCCTTTCAGGAAAGTTCAGAAGTTTTCAGAACGCGACTATGGACTTTCCGGCCTTCCTGGAACGACCCTGATTTTACCCCGGGAAAGATCCGGGCAAGTTTTCGAAAGGTTGTTCAAATGGAACTGAAAATATTGAACCCGCTCGTGAGCCGAAATATACTTTCGGTCTTCGCTCTTGTGGGTATGACGGTATTAACCGCCCAACACGCGGTTGCTGGGGAATGGAAAAGGGACGGTGGAAGCCTGGTTGGAACCTGGTACACCCAGGTCACCATCCGCGAGTGTGGGACAACCCACGACCTGAAATCCTTTCCATCGCTTGTAACCTTCTCACCAGGAGGGACGCTGATCGGTACGACATCGGCTTTCGGCCCTACCCAACGCAGTCCTGATCATGGAGCATGGGAACAGACCGGCCGGCATACGTTCAGTGCGATACATATAGCCTTCCTGTTCAATGCTGCCGGAGCGTGGACCGGAATTCAGAAAATCACCGAGGCCATAGAAATCAAAAACGGCAAATACAACAGCACGGCCACTACTCAGTTCTTCGATACTGCTAAAAATCTCACGATGAGCGGCTGCGCCGTTGCGTCGGCAACTCGTGTTGAGCCACCCGATGGAGACGAGGAGGAATGAAGAGTTCGGGCAAGACGGGTAACATGACGTGCCGCGGATTGCGGAGTCGGTGAGACCTGTTCCGGACTGCAGATGATCACTTAAGCGGCAACTCTGCGAGCCTCACGGCCTCTTCGTGACGTAGTCAGCCATCCAGATGTTCCCTTTAGCGGCGCCCTGATTCAGAATGATTCGATCGTGCGTCAAGCTCATTCCGAGTTCGATGAGGGGAACATTCTTTAGTGACTGCCTCGCCTCGTGAAAGTGCTTCACTCCGAAGGGTGTGCCAACGGGATGCTTCGATTTAGGATCCAGCTGCTGCGCCCAGATGCACAGATTCCCATCGCGTTCGGAGTAGAAGTAGAGCAAGGTGCCGCTGGGTGACCACTCCGGGATCAGGTCGGCGACCCGGCCGTCGGTGATGGCGATCCACTGATCTTCCCTCTTCACCGTTCCATCGTAAGGAGCGACATAAATGCGCCACGCGGCTTCGTTGCGTTGCAGAAAAGCAATCCATCGGCTGTCTGGTGAAAAGCGCGGGCGGGCCAGCATGGGTGTCGCCGCTGAAACAGCTAGTCGCTTCTCCCCCGAGTCGATACTCAGCGCAAAGATTTCACGTTGCAAAGGCTGCGTGGAATACAGCAGTATTCTTGCATCCGACGAACTCATCCACGGATTGCCGCACTCCGGGCAAATAGCTCGCGGAACGCCAAAGCTTCCGTCCGCTTCGATATGAAGGAGAAAATTAGCCAGAAGCCTTCCATTTGCGGCCGAGTAGATCACCGTTGACCCATCCGAGCTGATGGACGGCAGGTGCCCGCTATCGGCGGAGCCGAAAATAGGTTTTTCTGTGCCGTGCGCGAAGTCTTTCAACCACACCTCCAATGGTCCACGCCGGTCGGAGAGGAAGACCATGCGGCTGCCGTCGCTGGTAGCTGCCGGATAGTAGTTTGAGCCCGCGTCCGCAGTAAGCCGCTGCATCTCCTGCCGCGTCACGCCATGATTGGTATCTGCGCCGATGCTCCAAAGATCGATCTCGCTTTTCTCGCTGGCAAAAGCGAGCCTTGAACCTCCCCATGACAATGCGGTCTCGCTGCCATCGCTCACGGTGAGGCGTTCAGCGGGTCCGGCCACACGGCTGCCATCCGCTGCGATGGGGATTCGCCACGCATTTCTGGTCTCCCCGCTCAATCCCGTGAAAATAATCTGTTGATCCGCAGTCCAAACCCAAGGATCGGGATAGTACATCTCGGGCAGCAACTGTTTGTCCATCAAATGCAGAGCCTGGGGCGCTCCGCCTGAAACGGGGGCAACCCACCAGTCGAAATTGTCGCCATATTGGTAAAGTGCGCCACGCTTCGCGCCCAGGAAAAGCAAATGCTTTCCGTCCGGCGCCCAGACTGGAGAGCGGGCCACTCGAAAGTCACTGGTTATCGTGCGGGCAGGACCACCAGCAGCCGGCACAAGAACCACTTGCTGCGAGTTTCGCGGCCCGACTTCGATGTTGGAGCCCACCCAGTATGCAACTTGCTTCCCGTCCGGGGAAAACCTTGGACGCCTTCCCTGCGATGCGATGCGATGCGGATCGCCGCCCAGAACCGGGATCACGTAAATACCGCCGCCCGCACGCTTGGAGCTGAAGACAATCATCGACCCGTCGGCTGAGAACGAAGGTTCCCGGTTATCGAAGCCGTCGCGCGTCAGTTGCAGTGGCTCGCCGCCCGAAACCTGCCGCAGCCAGATCTCCAATCCGCTGGCGCTAGAATGATCGGACGCATAAGCGAGCAGTTTTCCATCGGCGGAAAACGCGGGGTCGGTCGTCAGGCCTGCATCTGAAGTCAGCTTGGTGAGGATCGGTCCCGTTTGCAGCGCGGCTTGACGGGGCTTTCGAATGAAAACGCTCCCGAGCGTCAAGAGAAACGCCAGCAGGACACCCAGCCCGGCCGCAAGCCAAAATCGCCGCCCGGCCTTTTGAACCGGGGCATTCGGCTCCTGCCGTTTATCGGACGCAATAATAGCGCCAGCAATGAGCGGCCATCGGCGTCGTGTCGATATGGATTTGGCGGCGCTTCTGGCCGCGGAACCCTGGGCCAGCGCATAGTGATCCGACGGCCCGGAACCGGCAACCGTCACTGATTGGCCCGATGCTGTGTCCCGCTTTAAGCGCCTTAGATCGGCACTCAACTCCGACGCAGTCTGGCAGCGCACCTCCCGGTCCTTCTCCAGCGCTTTATAGATGATGAGTTCCAACTCGGCGGGCAGTTCCGGCCGCAAATGAACAGGCGGGACGGGCGCCTTGTTAAGAATGGCGTCAAAGATCACGGCCGTCGTATCGCCTCGAAACGGCTGCTGGCCCGTGGCCATCTCGTACAGAACCACACCAAAGGAAAACAGATCGGTGCGCCCGTCTATTTTCTCACCCCGCGCCTGTTCGGGCGACATGTAAGCTACCGTTCCCACTGGTGAACCGGCATTAGTCTGCAGTTCCTCACTGCCCGCACTCTTCGGGAAAGAGCTCAGTTGTCCGAGGGCCAGTTTGGCCAGACCGAAATCCATTACCTTCACCGGTCCGCGCGTCGTTACAAAAATGTTCGACGGCTTGATGTCCCGATGCACGATGCCTTTTGCATGTGCCGCGTCGAGCGCATCGGCAATCTGGATACCGGCGTCGCAAATCATATCGGTCGCCAATGGCCCGGCCTCCATCAGGTGAAGGAGTGTCTGGCCCTCCAAAAATTCCATCGCCAGGAACGGGCGTCCATCAATTTGGCCAACATCGTAAAGCGTGCAGATATTGGGGTGATTCAGTGCCGAAGCGGCATATCCTTCCCGTCGAAAGCGCTCCAGTGAAGCCTTGTCGTCGGAGAATACGTCGGGAAGAAACTTCAGAGCGACGACGCGGCCGAGGCGAGTGTCTTCGGCCCTATAGACCACGCCCATTCCACCGCCGCCGATCTTCTCTTGCATGCGGTAGTGAGAAACAATCTCGCCGTCTCGTTCGCTGGATTGCGTCTCAAGCTTTTCAGGGCGAGCGTCATCATCGGGTGGGCCTTGCTCCGCCTGACCGATGAACCGATAGCCCAGGCGCGGCAGCGTCTCGATGTACTGCGGGGCCCCCGCGGAATCCTCCAGCGCCTGGCGCAGCCGTTTGATTGCCGCGTTAATGCTGTGATCGAACTCGACTATTGTCCCGTTGGGCCAAAGCTTCCGGTGCACTTCCTCCCGCGTCACCAACTCGCCCGGGTGTTCCAGCAGCATCGCCAATACTTGAATGGATTGGTCAGGAACCCGGATCTTGACCCCATTACGGCGAAGCTCACGAGCTCGGAGATCCAGTTGAAACGCGCCAAAGCCGATATAGCGCGACGGGTTGGCTACGCCCATGGAAAGCTCTCCTGGGCAGCAAGTCTAGCACGGGCCGGCCATGATGGCCTCCCCGTCTTCTTGTTATCAGCCTTGTTATCAGCAGCCTAAGTTTGTCAGACAGATGTCAGATCAATGTCAGGACCACTGCATCGCTCCACGAGCTCAATCGGCCCACTATTGCTTTGGCTGTGCAACCCGCAGTGGAGGACGACATGGGATCGATACGGAATACGTTCGGAGGAGTGGCCCTGTGCCTGGTGGTGGCCGAACTGGCAGCACAATCCGGCCCGACTGTGGCCCCGGGAACGAGTTCTCGCAGCGCAACTGTGGAGCAAGTCCTAAAGCCTGGGGCGGCGCAAACAGCCGAAGAACTGAATCTGGCGGCAATGATTGCAGAGGTGAATGGCTTGGAGCAGCAGGGCAATCTGCCGGCGGCGAGAAACGTCGTCGAGAAACTGGTTGCCTGCTTGAAACGATCTCAACCATCAGGCGACCTGTTGCCGGCCGCGACAGATCGGCTCGCCTCCCTGGAACAACAGCAAGGGAACTATCGAGAGGCTGAGCACCTGTTCGAGTCCGCGGTACAGCTGTGGGAAGCCCGGCCGAATTCCCCGGGCATTGGATTGGCAACCGAGTTGAACAATCTTGCTTCGCTGTATTCCGAAATCGGGCAGTTGGAAAGGGCCGTCACTGTTCGAAGGCGTAGCTTGGCGCTCCGTATTCAACTTCTGGGTAATACCGATCCGAAGGTCGCTCTTTCTCATTCGAATTTGGCATCCGATCTGTTGCGGCGCGGCCAATATGACGAAGCGGAGGAGCATGCTCAGTTGGCTGCCAAGATATGGGACCGATGCGACAAAGAAAAAAATCAGGCAGACCTTGCCTACAACACGCTGGCGAGGATTCAGTTACTTGAGGGAGACACCCGGTCCGCGATAAGCTCTGCACAGCTTGCCATTCAGACATTCAACGACGATCACGGGAAAAGCCCCGTACAGTTGGCGGGGTATAAGTACACCTTGGCGCTGGCGGAGGAGAAGAACGGGGACGTACAGGCCGCAGTCAAATCTTTTCAAGACTCGTTAGATCTTCTTGACTCCAAAAAAACTGAATTGATGATGCGGGTTGGAGTTCTCAGGGATTATTCGCAGCTTTTGGCTCGTATGGGACAAACGCATCAGGCACTCAGCATTCAGAGCCGGGCGAAAAAAGAAGCAATACAACTCATGAAAAGCAGCGCTTACCAATACACCGTTGAAGCCGATGCACTCCGCGCGCACTAACCACCCGGCATGCCAATTGGCGCGATGGCCCCTCGCCGGCGGTACCATAACGCCCAACGAATTCCGTTTGCAAAAGAGTATGCTGATAAGACCTCGTGAGATTACTTGCGTGCACTCTCTGGGTCGCTTTGGGGCTTCTGCTCTGTTGCACCCGGGACGCCAGCGCACAGCAGATTTTTGGCAGCATTTTCGGAAATGTCACCGACCCGAAAGGAAGGGTTGTCCCGAATTCAAAGATCATCGTTACAGACTTGGCAAAAGGAACGGCATTCGAGCTAACCACGGACACTTCCGGCAACTATTCCAAAGGCCAGTTGATTCCCGACGACTACCGACTAACTATTCAGGCCGTGGGATTTCAAAAAATCGTGTCAAGTCCGCTCCAGGTCCGAGTTGATGACGCAATCCGCTTCGACGCTACTTTGGCGGTTGGCGACCTCACCACTGAAGTAGAAGTCACGGCGTCCGCGCCGTTGTTGGAATCGGATCGAGCCGACGTTGCTCAGACGTTTAACGCGAAGGAGATCAACGATCTCCCGAATATCGGGAGGAATCTCCAGTCGATGGAATTGTTGAATCCCGGAACCGCTAAGGTGGGTTTCCAGCACGCCGCGGACGAGAACCCTCAGGGAAGCGTGCAGATGGTGGTCAACGGCCAGTTCTTCTCCGCTATGGGCTATGAACTTGACGGTACAACAAACCAAGACCCCATTTTGGGCATCATTGTCATCAATCCGAACTTTGACGCCGTTTCCGAGGTGAAACAGGCTAACCAGAACTTTGACGCCGAATTCTCATATGTAGGCGGCGGTCTTGCGAGCTACTCGACCCGATCTGGAACTAGCGAGATCCACGGAGATGCCTTTGAGTACCTGCAACTCAATACTCCGGGATTTACCACGTTCGCGGCCAATCCCTTTATAGGCTTGCCCGCTGCCACATACCGGCAGAACCAGTTTGGCGGCTCAATTGGCGGACCCCTTATCAAAGACAAGCTCTTTTTCTTCGGTGATGTGCAGTTAAACCGGCAGTCGCAAGGAGCATCTCTGCTCACCAGCGTGCCTACGGCTCTCAACCGACGAGGCAATTTTGGCGATTGGCTGGCAAATAACCCCAACTACCAGATTTACGATCCACACACCGGCGATCCGGCGACCGGCATGGGCCGCTCACCTTATTTGAAAAACACAATACCGGCAAGCCAACTCAGCCCGCAAGCCCAGGCGCTGCTGGCGTATTTCCCGCTTCCCAATACCCAGCAGATTGCCGGCCAGCCGTTTGTCGAGAACTACGCTGCGAACGGCGCTCTTGCCATCAAAAGCAACGCCTGGGATACGCGTGAAGATTATTACTTCAATCAAAGACACTCCATCTTCGGACGCTACAGCTATCAGGGCTTCACCACTCAAGGGCCGGGAGCGTTCGGCCTGCTTGCCGGCGGTCCCGCGTTCGGCAACTACGCCGGCGATGCGTCGGCTTCGAATCAGAGTGTCGCCGTCGGGTGGACAACTGCCATTAGTCCGACTCTGGTCAACGAGTTTCGTTTTGGCTGGATGAAATACCATGTGTTCGACATCCCGAACGGCTACGGAACGGATCCCGCGACGCAGGCTGGTATTCCGGGTCTCAATCTGGATAAAACGTACACGTCGGGAATGCCCTTCTTCGACATCAATGCCCCGAACAGCGCTTACCAACTGGGGTATGCGCTGAACGTGAACGGATGTAATTGCCCGCTCACTCAGACGGAGAAACAGATCCAGTTCGTCGACAACGTGAGCATCAGCAGGGGCAAGCACAACTTCAAGCTCGGTGCAGACCTTCGCTATGCGCAAAACCTGCGGATTCCGAGTGGCCTCCACCGTGCCGGCGAGCTGTCATTCGCCGGTGCAGTAACCGGCAACGTACCTACGCTGGGCGAGGACCCCACTCCAGGTATCGGGCTGGCCACCTTCCTTTTGGGCGACGTGACGACGTTCCGGCGCTACGTCAGCACCAACACCACCGCATCGGAAAGCCAGCCCCGCTACTTCTCGTATGGGCAGTACACATGGCGTCCCACCCCGAAGCTGACGCTCACCTTTGGCATGCGATGGGAAATGATCTTCCCCGAATCCGTGAACGCCAACGGAAATGGTGCGACCTTCAACCCGAGCGATGGACTGATGTATGTGTTCGGCGTGGGCGGAGTTTCGCGGCACGGGATACAAACCATGAACTGGCACAATTTCGCGCCGCGCGCGGGCTTTGCGTACCAAGTCAATCCCAAGATTGTTATTCGCGCAGGCTATGGCTGGGGCTACGATTTGGGTGTGTTCGGGTCGAACTTCGGACACAGCGTCACACAGAACGTGCCGGTACTGCTTTACCAGAACAATACGAACGCCACCGCACCCTTCGCCAAAGTATTCAATCTCGCACAAGGTCCGTCCGCTCCGTCTGCCTTCACCGTGGGATCGAACGGTACCTTTCCGTTGCCAGCTGATGTCAATCCGACCTTCCGACCGGCAACGGTCACGCTACCTACTACCTATCTGTACAATGCCGCCGTTCAGTATCAGGTGAGCAGTAAAATTGCGGTTACCGGGGCCTATGTTGGCAATTCAAACCGGCACGGATTCCTCGGGCAGAATCAAACTGTTAATCCCAACGAGCCGATGTTCGTACCCGGCTCCCGCCCAGTCAGGCCCTTGAGCGGAATCCTGCCGTTTGGAAACGATCTGCAATACTACTGCAACTGCTCGAATGAACATTACGACTCATTTCAGGGACAAGTAAAGATAAACGCCTGGCACAGTTGGACGTTGCAAGGCAGTTACACGTACCAAACGCAATGGGGCCCCGGGTGGGACTTTTATGATCCCAACTACTATTTCCTCTACAACCGCGGAGGCGGCGAGGGATATGGCAACTCCTTCCCTCACAATCAAATCACCATTGCTCAGACGTATGATATTCCTTTCGGCCGCGGCAGGAAGTACGCTTCAAATTTGAACAAGCTCATCGACCTTGCGATTGGCGGCTGGACGGTCAGCGGGGTGATGACCTATTACAGCGGGTTTCCATTTTCTCCCAGGCTTGAGAGCTATCCGGGCCAGCCGAATACGGGGCCGAACAGCCGTCCTGATCTGGGCAGCGGCGATCCGTACGCCGGCGCCGCTCATGATCGCAGCCAATGGTTCGTGGGAGGAATAGGAGCTGCCTTCCTGGCGCCAGCCGCTCAGACTTTTGGGACTTATCCCATAAACACCCTTATTGGGCCTCAGTTCATCCAGCAGGACCTGACCCTTGCGAAGTCGTTCAGAATCACCGAACGGTATTCGTTCAGGCTGCGTGCCGATGCCGCCAACGCATTCAACCACACCAATCTAGGCTGGCCGAATAGCGACGTGCAGGCCGCAAACGCGGGTCAGATTACCGGACTCGCTGCCGCCGGCAGCATGCGCCGGTTGCAGTTCTCAGGGACGCTTTCGTTCTAGGCAGTTCGGGACCTTGAGCCGGCCCATTGGGCAAAACCGCATGAAGAAGCCCGTCCATGAAGGCGGCCGCTTCCCCTTTCCGCGTACGAGGATGAAGAACTCACACTATCGAAATGGAAAACACAGGCAGAGAGAGAAAGAGAAAATTGTGCGCTTATCAGCGCGAGATTCGAGGACCGAAATGCGATCTCATAACTTGGCGGCGATGATATCGATAACCGCTTTACTTGGTTTACAATTCGCGCGCGTGGCAATTGCACAAGACAAAATCACGACGGCGAAGGAAGCACCCCAGCGGGACACGAGCTTCATTGACGCGGACGGCACGGCACATGTGACGAGAGTTGTACCAGTGCCGGCGACCATAAGTCCTGAGGCGCAGAAGATGTTGGCGCGAGCAGTATCGGATGCACCTGAAACTGACGACATCGCCGCGCAGCGTAGGGGCCTTGCTATGTGGCAGGCGCATGCAGGTGAAGAGTTCCGCACGATCTATCCGGCAAATGTTTCAACGGGTACGGTCGCTAGTGTACCAGTCAAGATCGTCACTCCCGTTGCAATTCCAGATGCAAAACGCAATCGTGTGCTGATCAATCTGCACGGCGGAGCCTTTTTTTTGGACGCAGGATCAATGACGGAAACGATTCCGATCGCGAATCTAACGCAGACCAAAGTAGTTGCGGTGATGTACCGGTTAGCTCCCGAACATCCATTTCCGGCGGCAGTGAACGATACCGTCGCTGTTTACAAGGAATTATTGAACACGTATGAGCCGCGAAACATCGGGCTGTATGGGACGTCTGCTGGGGCGGTTTTGACAGCTGAGGTGGCAGTGCGGTTGAAGCAGCTTGGGCTGCCGCTGCCTGCGGCATTGGGTGCGTTCTCGGCCTTTGGAGATTTCAGCAAGGTGGGAGACTCCCGGTCAATCTACGGGCGGGCGGGACTGGCGGGACATCTCGATCCGCCGGGCAAAGGCGGACCCGAAGCGGACTATATGGGAACGGCCGACCCTCGGGATCCCGTGTGGTCGCCGATATTTGCAGACTTACATGGAATGCCGCCAATTCTACTCATCACCGGAGGGCGGGACATGATGTTAAGCGGGACGACGATATTGCATCGCGCATACCTGAAGGCCGGAGTAGATGCAAGGCTAGTAGTGTTTGAGGCGCTGCCGCATGGTTTCTGGAATGACCCGTCTCTGCCGGAAAGCAAGGAAGCGCACTTGCTCATGGCGGAATTCTTTGACCGAAGATTGGGGAAGTAGTGCACGGAATTGTGAAGAGCGCGGAATATCCGATCCCCTCATTGGGAGGTTCTCTAGGACCATTGAAAAACGACTTCATGGGTTGCGTGAGGTTGACGGGCCACTCGGAAGTTGAAACGGGGCCAGACCCGCGAGCCACCCTGCCCTGAGGCCATCTGATCCGCCCCGCGAACGACGCCCAATCGTCTGGAATCATTTACAGCCGAGAAGTTCCCCGCTTTCAAATCCAATGGTGCGCGAGTTCTCTAGCGATCGCCACCTACAATGGCAAGTGTGTCAGTCGTCTTGCCAAGGCTCCGTTTCAACCTGGATTTCATGCCGTCGCCCGACCCGGAGCGCCCAGGCTTGTTCATCCGCGATCCCTATCATTATTCGGACGCGACCCTGCTCGTACCTCCCCCGCTAGTACAAACGCTGGAGTGTTTCGACGGCGTGCAGTCCACGCTTGATCTCCGTGCGGAGTTGGTCCGCATTACCGGCGATATTCAGACTGCGGATCTGGAAAAGCATCTCTACGACTCGCTCGATCAAGCGGGATTTCTCGAAAATGACCGCTATCGCGAAATGAAAGCGCAGCGCGAACAGGAATTTGCGGGCGAACCGCGGCGGGAAGCGGCATTTGCAGGCGCGGCTTACCCCGAGAACGCCGAAAGTTTGCGGGACGTGTTGCGTCTTCGCATAGGACCGCCCGGCGCAAACGGCAAAACCGTGGCCATCGCCGCACCCCACGCCAGCCCGGATGGCGGATGGGATACCTACCGCGCCGCGTACGGCGCGATGCCCTCGCCCGAAGCCGCCAAAGGTTTGACGTTCGTCGTATTAGGGACATCGCATTACGGCGCTCCCGAAAAGTTCGGCCTGACGCGCAAACGGTTTGTCACCCCGTTCGGCGAAGCAGCCACACACACCGGCATCGTGGATGAACTTCAGCAACTGGCGCCGGGCGCCATCCGCATGGAAGACTATTGCCATGCGGTGGAACACTCGATTGAATTTCAAGTCGTCTTTTTGCAGTATCTGTATGGACCCGGTGTAAAGATCCTTCCCATCTTGTGCGGGCCGTTCGTTAAAAGCCTGTACGAAGGCGGTATGCCCGAAGACAACGAAGACGTTCAGCGTTTTTTTGACGCGTTAGGCAACATCTCTGCGCGGGAAGGCCGCAAGCTGTTTTGGGTGTTGGGCGTCGACATGGCCCATATCGGGCGCCGCTATGGCGATCCGCTTCGCGCCACGGCACGCGTCGGCGAAATGATGGCCGTCGAGCAGCGCGATCGCATCCGCATCGACAAAATCGTCAGCGGCAATCTCACCGGCTACTGGTCGCTTGTACAGGAAAATCACGACGATCTGAAGTGGTGCGGATCATCACCCTTCTATACATTTCTGAAGACCAATCCCGGCCTTCAAGGCAAACTGGAAGACTACTCCCACTGGCAGATCGACCCCGAGAGTGTTGTCAGCTTCGGCGCAATTCACTTCCGCAACGGAGATGCGGCCTGACGCGCCCTAGCCGCGCACAAACGGGTTGTGCTCCTTCTCGCGCCCGATCGTCGTGTTCGCCCCGTGCCCCGGAATCACCACGGTCTCATCCGGCAGCTCGTACAGCCTCGTTTTGATAGAGCTCAGAAGCCGCCGCGAGTTGCCGCCGGGCAGGTCCGTTCGCCCGACGGAGTCGCGAAACAGTGTGTCGCCCGCCACAAGCTTGTTTTCTTCCGGAATCCAAACGCTTGAACTGCCCGGCGTGTGTCCCGGCGTATGCATCACATGAAACCGGGCGTTTGCCAACGTGATCGTCGTACCATCGACGGCATCGGTATCCACCGGCGGGCGTTCGGGCGTGTCCACCCCAAGCCAGCTGGCCTGCAGCGGCAGCGCATCCAGCATGTCCGCATCGCGCTGGTTCATATAGACAGGCGCGCCGGACAACTCACGCAGTTTATTTGCGCCCATGACGTGATCGATGTGACCGTGAGTAATCACGATCGCCTTCACTTTTAGTTGATGCCGCTCCAGGATCTGCACAATGCGCGAGACGTCATCGCCCGGATCGATCACAATCGCTTCCCGGGTTTCCTCGTCTCCGAAGATCGAGCAGTTGCACTCGAGAAGGCCGACCGCGAGAATTTCATGGATCACGCCTTCATCGTATAACTTGAGCATTCCGCTCAAAAAAGGGTTATTCCCCGCCGGAATCTACCCAAAACCGTCCCCGTACCCCCGCAACAGTCAGCAAAACGTAACGCAAGTTATTGATTCTAAAGGGATATAGCCGTCCACGGTTGTTGCTTCCCGCAAAGAACGCTTTTTATAGACGGGAAAAACCCCTCAGCTGCGGCTCTTTACCGATGCAATCCACTCGTCCACTTGCTGCTCCAGAATGTTGAGCGGCAGCGCGCCATGCCCCAGCACGGCGGCATGAAAATCTCGAATATCAAAACGCGCTCCAAGCTCCCGCTTCGCCTTCTCCCGCAGCTCGACGATCTTCATTTGCCCGGCCTTGTACGAAAGCGCCTGCGCCGGCCACGCGATATAGCGATCAACTTCCGTTTGTATATTCGGCTCGTCCATCGCCGTGTGTTCGCGGAAGTAGTCCACCATCTGCTGTCGCGTCCAATGCTTGTAATGAACGCCGGTATCGACAACCAGGCGAACCGCGCGCCACATCTCGTTGCCCAAACGGCCATAGTCGCTGTATGGATCCTGGTAGAAACCGGCTTCTTTCCCCAGACGCTCCGCATAGAAAGCCCAACCTTCGGAGAACGCGTTGTAGTTGAGATCGAACTTACGAATGGGAGGCAGATCCTTCGTCTCCTGCGCAATCGAAAACTGCAAATGATGTCCGGGAACGCCTTCGTGATACGCAATGGCCTCCACATTCAACAGCAAGCGATGACTCGGATCATACAGATTTACATTGATGCGCCCAGGCCTCGAACCATCGCCCGCGCCGATCGAATAGTCGGCTGGAACCGCATCGGCCGAGCGGCTTTGTTCCATCGGCACAACAGCCAGTTTGTTGCGCGGCAGTTCGCGAAACAACTGGGGTAGCCGCGTATACATCTGGTCCGTGTAGTGCTGATATAAATCAAGCAGCTGCTTGCCTGACTTGGCGTAAAGCGCTCGATCCGAGCGGATATGCGCGTTGAAGCTCTTCAGATCCGCATACCCTTGCTTGCGTGCAATCGCGAGCATTGCGTTTTCGATCTCCGCCACTAACGACAGACCCATCTTGTGGATTTCATCCGGTCCCAAATCGGTCGTCGTCATCCGTCGCACGGCGAAGCGGTACCGCGCCTGCCCGTCCGGCAGCGACCACACACCAGGATCCGCGCGACCGGCGGGTGCATATGCGGTGTGAACAAACTCATAGAGACGTCGATACGCCGGCGTTACATCGTCTTTCACCGCGGCAATCACAGCGGCTTTTAATTCGCCACGCTGCGCTTGCGCAATGGTGCCCGGAAAATGCAAAACAGGTTGGACGAAAGGACTGTTTGTGATGTCGTATCCAGCGATGGTTTGAATTTGTTGAGCGGCCTTTTCCAAAAGAAAACGGGGCGGCATCAGATGGTCTGCCATCCCTGCACGCATATTGGCGATTTCCTGATCGAACACCACCGGCAGCGCGTGAAGCCGCTTCGCGTAGTCTTGGTACTCTTTGACCGACCGGAATGGCGAGTCAGACGCCAGTTCGGCGAATTCGAGGTGAAAGCCATCGAATTGATTGATCGGCATCTCCCACGGCTTGAACTTTCCTTCCTCCACCGTATCCCGCAAATCGCCTATCAGCAGCGCCCGCGTGATTTTGTCTTCGGCTGAGAGCCGCGTGTTGTCAACCGCCTCGAAGCGCTTCAGCATGCTGCGCGCGTGGTCGACATCGCGCAAGTGCGCCGCTGCCGACCTGTCGGACAGTTTGTCGTTGTACCGGTAGTCGCCTGCATGTGTCGCCATCTCCGGATCGTTTCGAAGGCGATACTGCCACTGCTCCTCGACAAGCGCCGCAAAGTTTGTATCACTCGCCCAAATCGAGCTGACACAGCCGAGAGCCGCAAAAAGAAAAGAAAGCCGCAACATTTATACCTGCGCGAATGCAGCAAGCTTCGGGCGTTGCTCAAGCGCCCGTTCAAACGTCGCTTTGGCCGCGTCCAATTCTTCGCCCGCGAGTTCAAGCCGCGGGGGACGGACCCGCGCGCTGCCCATGCCGGCAAGTTCTTGTACGAGTTTGATCAGTTGTACGAACTTCGGAACGGTATCCATGCGAAGCAATGGCAGAAACCAGCGATACAGCGCCGTTGCCTCTGCAAATCGCGCTGCGGCACACAAGTTAAAAAGCTGTACCGACTCAACTGGAAATGCATTGACAAGGCCGGCGATCCAGCCGCAGGCGCCCGCGGCGCACGCCTCCAGAATCACATCGTCCACACCGACGAAAACGGCGAGGCGGTCGCCCAACAATGCGCGAATCGCCGATACTCTTCGCACGTCGGCGCTCGATTCCTTCACCGCTTCGAAGTTCGCATGCTCGCCAGCCAGCTCGGCAATCTGCTCCGGCGTGAAATCTGTTCCGTACGCGATCGGATTGTTGTACAGCATGCAGGAAAGCGTGGTCGAACGAAAGATCGCGCTGATGTGATGCTTTGTTTCTCGCCAATCGCCTTGATAAACATACGGCGGGAGCACCATCAGCCCATCGCAGCCGAGATCGGCGGCCATTTCCGCAAGCCTCGTCGCCTGGCGTGTCGAGAGTGCTGAAATAGCGGCGACTACCGGCGCGTTTTTGCCAACCACGGATTTTACATTCGAAAGAATGTCTCGTTTTTCTTCGGCTTCGAGCGTGGCCGCTTCGCCCAGTGAACCGAGCATCACCAGCCCGGTGCAACCAGCTTCGATCAATTGCTGCGCGTGTTTCGCCATGAAAGCGTGATCCACGTTGAGGTTCTTGTCGAACGCTGTGGTCATGGCAGGCATTACGCCATTCCAGATCATGTCAATTGCTCCTTTACACGAGAATTTAGGCCGGCCACCCAGGGATGGCGCGGGTCGGCAAATAAGGTTCCGGATCGATGGGTGCGGATCTTCCGGCAATGGCAGCCGCCAGCAATTCCGCCGTCGCCAAAGATGTCGTGATGCCCAGGCCTTCATGACCTGCCGCAAGATAAATGGATGGGTCGTTCCATCGGCCGATGAGTGGAAGCTTGTCCGGAGTGGCCGCCCGAAAACCGGCCCAGGAGCGCTCTATCGGCAAGTCCTTCAACCGCGGCATGAACTCAAACGCACGCGCGAGCATGCGGGAAAGCATCGGCTGCTCAACCTCCGCCGTCGTGCTTCCAAATTCACGCGAGGAGCCGATCAGAATTTCTCCACCGGCGCGGGGCTGAACGTTGAACGCAACCGAGTCCGTGTTGAGCGAGTGCGCACTCTTCAGATAGCCAAGCTCGATCACTTCATGCTGAACGAATCCAGGACTCCTATTCGTTATCGCCAGATGTCCTTTTCGAAGGCGAATAGGCAAATTAGGCGTAATCGCTCCGGCGGATGCACCCGAGGCATTGATAATCCGGTCAGAACGAAGCTCCGTACCATCGCTCAATTCGACGATTCCATTTTCCGCCCGCGCCGCGCTATGTGGAAAGAGACGGCCCCCGGATTTCAAACAAGCCTTGACCAGAAAAACAGCTACGACCGGCGCCATCACAATCGAATCGCAGGCGACCCGCAATGCCCCGGCCAACCCTGCCCGCAGGTTGGGCTCTAGCTTGGCGAGTTGACCCGCGGCGAGCACTTCCGCCGGCATACCGTTGCGTTCGTAAACCTCGTGCTTCCGCTCTACCTCCGCCATCTCCTCGTCGTCCGCGGCAATCCAAAGCGTCCCGATCTGCTGGAACTCCGCGCTCGCTGGCAACTGCGTCCGCAAATCGGACCACAACTGTTGCGAAAAACGCGTCAACGTAAGTTGCGCCGGCGAATCGTCCATGACGACAATGTGTCCCATGCCGGCCGCAGTGGCGCCGCCGCCGATTGTTCTATCTTCGACGATTGCCACACTCATGCCGTCGCGCGTAAGCCGATGCGCGCAGGCCGCGCCTACGATTCCTGCGCCAATCACCACGGCATCGAACGTCAGCGGCATGGTTACTAACGGATTCCGGTGCGAAACGGATCATCCGGATCCATGATTAAAGTAGCCTCGGCAGTGATAAAAGCGGACCCGGTGATAGTCGGGATGATCTTGTCTTGCTCGATCCGATAGCTCGCCTCGAAGGTACTGCCGATGATACTTTCCTGCCGCCAAAGTTGTCCGGGCTTTAACATTCCCTTCTCGGCCAGGCATGCCAGCCGCGCACTCGTGCCGGTCCCGCACGGCGAACGATCGTAAGCGCCGCCTGGGCACAAGACGAAATTCTTACTATCTGCTCCTTCAATGCCTGGCGGTCCGCAAAGCTCAATATGTTCGATCTCTTCGCCACCCGCGCCCGTTATGCCGTTCGCCCCAAGAGTGCGCCGGATCGCCGTTGTTGCCGCGACCAGTTCTTCCACTCTCAAGAATTCGAGCGGCAGCGAATGGTTCTCCACCAGAAAGAACCAGTTTCCACCCCAGGCGACGTCACCACTCAGCCGCCCAATGCCGGGCACATTGACAAAAACATCCTGGGCATGGCAATACGCCGGCACGTTCTCTACGCTGACACGCCCACCTGAATGCCAGGTCGCGTGTACCGGACCGACTGGTGTCTCGATGCGGTGCATGCCTTCGCGAATGCGTCCGAGATGCGCCAAGGTCGCCACAATCCCGATGGTGCCATGTCCGCACATGCCGAGAAAGCCGGTGTTGTTAAAGAAAATGACTCCGCAGGCGCTCCCCGGATCGACCGGAGTCTGCAGCAGCGCGCCCACAATCACATCAGAGCCGCGGGGTTCATTCACCACCGCCGAACGGAACGTATCGAACTTTTCGCGAAACCAGCGCAGCCGGTCCGCCATCGTGCCTGCCCCAAGATGCGGGCCGCCACCGATGACGGTGCGTGTCGGCTCCCCGGCGGTATGAGAATCAATGATGGAAACGCGTTCTATGGTCTCTGAAAGCACGGCTACTTGCCGCCCTCTGCACCAAGTAGTTCCTGACGTTGCAGTGCAATCGGCACATTGCCATTCTTCCAGAGAAAGTCCTGGAACGCTTGTAAATCGAAGCGCGCGCCCTGGCTGCGTTGAGTATCCGCAAGAAATTGCTGGATCTGAACTTTGCCGATCAGATACGAAATTGCCTGGCCGGGCGTGGCCGCAAAGAACGATGCTTCTGCCTGCGCTGTTCCACGATCCATCGGCACAGAGGCAGCCAGGTAGTCAGCGGCCTGCTGTAACGTGAACTGGCCGGTCGCCAATTTCACGTCTACCTCGACTCGCAGCGCGCGAAGCCGCATGAAATTCCAAATAATTTCGCGCGAGCGCGGGCTGTTATCGAACAAGCCGGCGTTGAGCATCATCTCCTCCGCGTAATAGCCGATTCCTTCATTCGCGCAAGAGTCGTAGTAGTGGCGGCGAATCGGATCCTGATTCGTCCAACTGAGGGCAAGTTGAAAGTAATGACCCGGAACGCCTTCGTGAACAGTGAGAGTACGCGGATCGGTCGCCATCGCGCGCGCGAAGTAGCCAAGGCTGGGGCTCGGCGGGTCGATATACCGTATACCGTTTTGATCGAGACGATTCGGCGATGTGAAGTCGTCGGCTTCCCCCAAATCAGCCAGCGGCTTGATGTAATCGGGCATGGCTGCGAACCGGTAGTGCGCCATCGACTCCGGAACGGTCAGAAGCTTTTTGACACTCAGATACTTTCGAACAGCGACCTCATCCGCGGCCTCCCGTTCGATCTGGGTCTTACTGCTGAAGAACATCCGCAGCGGTGGGAGCTCTTCGTTACGGTGCTCTTCCAGGATCTGCGAAGTAACCGCGCGCGCCCACTCCTGTCTGCCGATGGCGAGCAACTCTTCGGGCGTATACGGAAGCACTGCGACTTGCCGGAGAAAGAACACATAGCCATCCTTTCCCACGGCGGTTTCTTCGCGCATCTTCGGCAGATTGGTCGTCAACCACTGCGAGTAGGATTCTAAAGCCCGAATGGCGCCGGCCGCGCTTTCGTCTATCTTCGCGGCGGTATCAGCACTCAGCAGCGGCTTTATTTTCTCCACCGAAGTCTGAAGGCGAGTCCTGCAGTCTGTAAGTTGAACCAGAGCAATCTGGGCAAACGGCGCTCTGGCATCGCTGAGATTCAGCTCAGCATTCTGAATGGTCGCCGGAATGGAATCGAGAATAGTCAGCAGCTCGTTGCTTCGTTCCGGCGTGAACGGCGGAGGTGGCAAGATCGAAGCCAGATAGGCGCCGAGCGTTTGATCCACATAAAATGCCGGATCGCGCTGTGGCAACTGAAGAACCTCAAGCTCCCAACGCACACGCGCAACTGCGGATTGCAGTAGCCGGTAATCCACCTGCGCGGCGACCGGTTCGGATGCAACTTGAATTGCTTCGAGCTGCTGCTCGAATTTCGTTAGCTGTTTCCGGTACAAAGCGAGCGCGTCGGGCGACCAGTTAGGAACCCACGACTGCGGCCGTTCAAGCCTCGGAATATCGTCAGTCGTGACGGGTTGCTCACGGGCGCGCCACTGCCAGAAATCGGCAGCAACATTGTCTATGGAATCGGCGGCGCTTAGCTGAAATGCAACAACACAGGAGGCAAGGAACGTTTTGATGGTCACGAGGTAGCTGGTGGCGGTACTGCAATGCTAACACCCGAGCACCGCCACCTAAGTTACTAAACGAAACCCAAATTGTAAGTGGAAGAATCGAAATTTTTGAGATTCGGGAAGATGGTCAATGGATTCTCCACCCCAAACCAACTTGCAAGCGTTGCTCCGTACTGATCGAGTGACGTGGTCGGTATCCAATTGCCGCGCTGGCCGACGTCCCCTTCTCCGCCCATCGCCAATGACGGGAATTGTCCGTAGATTCCACCTTTCACGGCGCCGCCCATCACAATGTGATGACTGCCCCAGGCGTGGTCCGTACCGCCGGTGGTGTTCGGTTGAAGACTGCGGCCAAACTCCGATTCGGTGAACAGCGTGACGCTATCGGCAGCCGCGACCGACGAATCCGCAAGAGCTTTGTAGAACACCGTCAACGCATCACTGACCTGCTGCATAAGACCGGCATGCATCCCGCTCTGATTAAAATGAGTGTCGAACCCACCAAGCGACGCGAAGAAGATCTGCCGTTTGGCGCCGAACGCCGCGCGTGAGCGGATAATCTGCGTAACCTGCGAAAGCTGCTGGCCAAGCGGAGTGTTCGGAAAGGTCACCGGCAACGGCGAGGAGCTCATGGTGTTGCGAATCAGCGCGGCCATCTCGATGCCTTCCTGTAGCACACTTCCGGCGGCCTGGACGAGCGTGACGCCGCTATCCAACTTGAAGATCTGCTGAAGCGCGTTAGTGCGAGCATTCGCCTGCGCCGATCCATCGTTACCGATCAGACCGGTACCGGCTCCGCCGATCGTGGACGGCTCAGAGTTTTGCCCCACTAACAGCGTGGTATTGCCGTTGACTGAAATTGCCGTAGGGGCGCACTGAACGCAGGAAGGTGGATACAGATCCGCGATGCGCCCGCCCCAACCGGTTGTCAGGTTCTGCAGCGGCGCCGCCGATTGCCACTCGAGCTGCTGATCGGTATGCGAGAACAAATTGACCGGCAACTTACCCGTTCCGGATTTAAACTGATCGCGCGTGACGGGAGCAACCAGCGTGCCGACGTTGCACATAATCGCCACGTTCTGGGTTTGGTTGAACAAACTCGCAAGCGAGGTCATGTCGTTATGGAAACCAAAGCCCGTACTGCCGAGGGCCACTGGATTCTTGATAGCTAAGCCGCCGCGGACAGTCGTATATTGTGTGGCGGCGGCTCCGGACATGGGAATCACCATGTCGTTTGCATCGTTGCCGCCAAAGAGAAACACGCAGACAAGCGCTTTATAGTCACTCGGCGCGCTTTGTGCCCATGCGGAGATTTTTCCGAGATGGCCGAACGCGGCTGCGCCGCCGATCGTGGTGGCCATCCGCAAACCATTTTTCAGAAGATGTCGGCGAGATAAAAAGTTATTGATCATGGCAATGAATAAGTGTTCGGGAATCTAACGGACGACCTGATATTGCGGTGAAGCGGCTACCAGATAGACCGCGTTGTGGGCGCGGATCACGGGGTCCTGGGTGGCAAGCATGGCCGGCATGATCGCATTCAACATGCCGGACGACATCGGGGTTCCCAGCAGCGTCTGGCTCACCGCGTTCAACAGGGTAGTGAGGCTGGTGGTCTGAGTCGCGGTGCTCGTGTCGGACGCCATTGTGATGAAGTTGCTCACGTCGATACTGATGTTTGGGCTCACTTGGTTATGCGCGGCGTAGGAGGCGTAATTCGCTCTTGAAAATGCAGACGCCTCATTCAACGTTTCAAATTCCGGCGCAAGGATTGCGGTTGTCGGAAGCGTGTAAAACGGCGAATAGTAATTGAATACGCTCGGCGAGTTAAACAGATCCTGCCCCATCGCGTTCGTAGAGGAATTGAGCGACGTGGCGGTGGTCAGTGTCGCTCCCAAGGAACGAAGGATTGATACCGCGTAGAGCACAGGCTCGCGCAGGTGTCCCTGATCATTCGGGAGCGCCGCGCCGCCGTTGCCGTAACCTGCCTCGGTGTCCTCGAGAATCCCTTTAACCACCTGCTTCAGGTCTCCACCGCTCTGGGCAAACACCGTGGAAACGCGCGTCACGTACGCCGGACTCGGGTTGCTGGTCACCAGATGTTGGATGAGGTTCTTCGAAATGAACGGAGCGATGTTCGGAATAGTCTGGTTTGGTCCGCGATAGTTCTCGATGGTTGTTAGCGCGAGATCCAAATCGCCTTCGGCTGACCCGGTCTGGATAGTTGTACCCAAAACTTCTTTGGCCGTGTTGTCGTGGTGATTTTCGAATACGACCATTGGCCCGTGGAAGCAAGGCGGGTTAGCCCACTTCGATGTGCCGGAACAGGCGGGATAGGTCCAGCCGGTCAGCACGCGCGCAATTGCGGTTATGTCATCCTGCGTGTAGATCGGAGCCGACCCGGCAGGTGCTGTGCCATCGGGATTAAGCGGCATGAGGCCGATCGTAAACAGCTGCATCAGTTCACGGGCATAGTTTTCGTTGGGGGACGTGGTTGCGGTTGCCAGAGAGTTGTTCACCATATCCAGGTAATGACCCATTCCCGGGCTCAACGTCACGTCTTTAATGAACTGCGAGTATTTGCCGAATGCGTCATTCAACAGAAGCTGCTGATACTCCACCATCGTGTCGTAGTTTGTAAGCTTGAGGCCGGATACAACCGCGATTTGGCCCAGCGCAAAAGCAACCCGCTGGCGCAGCTGGTCCGGTCCGGTGAGCGCGTGGGCAAAGAATTGAGCTTGCAGGGAGCTGAGATTCGACGTGGTGTCAACCGCCGGCGAGTAAGTCGATATCGGGGTCTTGCTGGTATCGAATTGTTCCGTCAGCCAGGCATCGATGCCGATGCTCTGCAGATGGGCAATACTTGCCGGTGTGGAACCCCAGGTAGCTTGCTCAAGGAAGCGATGCGCAGCCGCATACTTTAGTTTTGTCCCGGTATTGGGTACGGAAATGCCCACGACATTCGAGCCGATGGCGCCCGGATTCGGATTGATGACCTGCAGACCCACGATGCCGCCCGACGGACTTTGCACGACACCGGAGGTGGCTGTCAGCGAGGTTGGGCTGTTCCATTTCACACTGAGGCTGGCGCCGGCGAGCTTTACCTGAGCCCCTTGAGCGAAGCCTGTGCCCGCGATATTCAACGTCGCGCTCGTTCCGGCCGTGATGGAGGCGGGCGCAGAAGTGATAACCGGCCATGGATTCTGAAGTGTGACTGCCGCAGCGGCGGATTTGGTCGGGTCCGCGCCGCTCGTCACAGCAATCGTCACCGATGCGGGAACGAGAACCGGCGCAGTGTAGACGCCATTCGCCGTGATCGTGCCGAGCGTGGCATTTCCGCCCGGAACTCCGTTTACAGACCAAGCGAGCGATTTATCGAGAGCATTCGATATGGACCCGGTAAACGTCGCGCTCGTAAGCCCACGAATGGTAGCCGTTTTGTGATTGACAGAAACAGAAATTGGAGAAATTACCAGAAACACCAGTGCCTGTGAGTTGGCGGCGCCGGGGTTCGGATTAGTAACGACCACACGAACGTTCGTTCCGGGCACCGACATGCTCGTACCGCTGAACGTGAGTTGCGTTGACGAACGCGACGTGATCGTCACCGCGGTGTTGTCATCCAACGTGACCACTGCTTTAGGAGTGAAATTCGAACCGGTAACCGTCATCGAGAACTTAAGACCGGTATTTACTTTCGGCGGGATGAGCGCGGTGAGTTGCGGTACAAGATTCAAGACTTGAACGGCGGCCGTCACATTTTTAGTTGGGTCGGCTGCGCTGACCGCTGCAACGGTTACAGTGTTTGGAGACGGAACGATTGCCGGCGCGGTATACATCCCGGCAGTCGTAATGGTGCCGATGGTTGCGTTGCCGCCGGTAACGCCGTTTACGCGCCAGCTGATGGTCTGGTTCGTCGAGTTTACTACGTGCGCGCTGAACTGGCGCGTCGCTTGAACCCGAACGGTAGCCGAAGAGGTGTTGATCGCAACCGAGATCGGCGGCGGGGTCGTGGCAGCTCGCATACCTCCCGCGCATAAGAGCGCCATCGCAGCGAGCGGCGCGCACTTCAGCAAGCCATATCTGGATTTCGTCAGCAAAAAAGCCTCCCTAAGCCTCTGGTCTAATTCGGTGCGCAGCTAAAAAGCCGGAGTGGGCTCGCGGCTCGCAGCTGGCGTTTGCAGTACTGGGGGTACTGCCTACTCATCGGAGGCTGACCGCGAGATCTTTACGCCAGACACTCGGCTTAACCCGGAAGGAAGCGGGGAAAAATCCGAACGAACGCCCCGCAGCGTCAACGGCACAATCTCTCCATCGTTTGTCGATGGGACTTGACAGTTCTCAGTTAATTTGGGAGACTCCCATCAGTAGACGATGGGAAGAAACCTGTCAGCGGATCTGCTCCCCGGGACATTGGATTTGCTGCTATTACGCGTGCTCGCCGCCGGGCCAATGCACGGATACGGCATTGCCCAGCGATTAAAGCAGGTATCCGATGACGTGCTGAAGGTTGGCGAAAGCTCGCTTTACCCGGCATTACAAAGGCTGCTGGTAAACGGCTGGGTGAAGGCCAAATGGGGTGCTTCTGAAAACAACCGACGGGCGCGCTACTACACACTTACCTCGGCGGGCGAACAACAGCTCACTGCGGAGCGCGAAGAGTTCGACCTAATGATCGGCGCAATTCGAAAAGTTCTGGAAATGGCGTAGGCGATGTGGGACGTTTTGGGGCGAACCGGACGAAAATTTCTGTTTTGGATGCAGCGCGGCCGTCTTGATCGGGAGCTCGCAGAAGAACTCGAAACGCATATTCAGCTGAAGCAAGCGCACGCAAGCGAGGAACAGTGTTACCGCGAAATGGGCAACCTGACACTCGCTAAAGAAGAGAGCCGAGATCAGTGGGGGTTCGTTTGGCTCGAACGTTGGGTTCAGGATATTCGCTACGCGCTTCGGACGTTGCGAAAGAATCCCGGTTTTGCTTTGATCGCGCTTCTTTCCCTTTCTCTCGGCATCGCCGGCAACACGGCAATCTTCAGCATTATTGATGCACTTTTGATTAAACCTTTGCCTTTTCCGGAGCCGAACCGTCTGGTACGGATCACGGGGCTCTATCCAAAGGCGATTCTCGACCATTTTCAAAAGCACGCGCGCACAATCGAGATCGCTTACATCAGTCCGGGCAGCGACTTCAATCTAACCGGCGTGGGGCCGGCGATACGCTTAACCGGAAGTGAAACGTCGGTGAATTTCTTTCGAGTTCTTGGAACGCCGGTGATCCAAGGTCGCGCGTTCGAGCCAGACGAAAACCTGCCGGGAAACGATGGCGTCGTGGTGCTGAGCCACGAGCTGTGGCAGAGCAAATTCCGCCGTGATCCGAACATTTTAGGCCGCACAATTACCATTGCCGGAGTTGATCGGCGGATTGTCGGTATTACCGGACCAAGGTTCGCCTTCCCATCCACGAAGGTGCAGTTCTGGATTCCCGTGCGAATGGATGCAAGCAAAGCCGAGGATTATTGGGGCGGTACGTTTGCTCCCCTGATTGGAAGGCTGCGACCGGATAACAACCTGCAGCAGACTCAGAACGAAATTCATTCGCTTGCAGCGAATGTGTGGACACTTTTCCCGTGGCCGATGCCCAAACATTGGAACGCCGATTCCACGGTGATCCCGCTCCAAGCGGATCTCGCCGGCGAATCGAGCACGAAGCTGTTTATTCTTCTCGGCGCGGTCGGAACTGTGTTGGTAATTGCCTGCGCCAATGTCGCAAGCCTGCTGCTGGTACGGGCAATGTCGCGGCGTAAAGAAATCGCAATGCGCGCGGCTTTGGGCGCGGGGATGGGACGAATCGTACGCCAGCTACTGACCGAGAGTCTGGTGCTATCGGCGGCCGCAGGTGCGCTTGGCGTTACTCTCGGAACAATCTTACTCGCGCTATTTCGTTTTGCGGTTCCCCCGGAGATGGCCGGCCTAGGGCCGATCAGCATCGATTGGCGAGTCTGCGCATTTGCCGCCACCCTCTCTCTTGTGACCGGCCTGTCGTTCGGCATCGTTCCCGCATTGAATGCGCGGAAGATCGATTTAGTGGAAGCGATGAGAGCCGGCAGCCAACGTTCTGTAACAAAGACGTGGACGGCCTTTCGCAACTGGCTGATTGCGGGAGAGATCGCATTAACGGTTGTGCTGGTGATGGGAGCAGGGCTGCTGACAAAAAGTCTTTATGACCTGACTACGGTGAAGCGCGGGTTTAATTCGGAAAAGATTTTTACTATCGGAATCAGTCCGAATGAATCCTTCTGCAAGCAGCGCGATTCCTGCGTTGCGTTCTATAACCGGCTGATTGCGGACGCCCGCGGACTGAAGGGAGTGGTGGATGCGGCCGCTGCCAATACGGTGCCGCTGGATGGCAAACTTCCCGAGATCCCGGCCGACGTCGAGGATCATCCCAGAACCGCCGACTTTCCATCGCCCATGCTGTGGAACGGAGCGGTGACACCCGACTATTTTCGTTTGATGCAAATTCCGTTGATTTCCGGACGCCTGTTTCGCAATACAGACACTGCGAACGCGCCGCCGGTGGTTCTCATTTCAGCTTCCACAGCCAAGCGCTTTTGGCCGCGCGGCAATCCAATCGGCAAACACATTCGAAAGGCCGGCGCGGCGGAATGGAGAACGATCATCGGCGTTGTCGCAGACGTCAGACAGTTTAACCTTGCCAATCAATCGCCCGGTTCGATTAGCGGCGCGATGTATATGCCATATGCGCAATCCGTAGAAGACACCGGCCATATACCGGCCGCGATGAATCTGCTGGTGAAGGCATCCGGGAGCGCGGAACAGATTCCGCAGATGCTGCGGCGGCTGGCGCTTGAGGCCAATCCCGACATTCCGGTGGGAAAGGTCGTGACAATGACAAAGATGGCTGGCGACTCGATTTCCGGGTTCCGGTTAACGATATGGATCTTTCTCAGCTTTGCGGCAGCTGCGCTGGCACTGGCGGCCATTGGACTCTACGGATTGATGTCCTACTCAGTTTCGCAGCGCAGCTACGAGATCAGCGTACGGATGGCAATCGGGGCGCAAGCCGGTCGCGTCATCGGTCTCATCTTCGGACAAAGCCTGCGCATTACAATGTGGGGCACGATTGCCGGTCTTATAGCCTCGCTTCTGTTGACTCGCTTTCTGTCGGCACTGTTGTTCGGAGTTACTGCGACCGATCCGTTGACCTTTGTGTGCGTGGTTGCTCTTGTATTCCTCGTTGCAATGGCAGCCAGTTCTATTCCGGCGTGGCGCGCGGCGCGCATCGATCCAATCCGCACGCTGCGCGCGGAATAGAACGAAACTCGACGACGCGACCCGTCATCTCCCAAATCTGTAACACAACACACCGTTCGTATCGCTGCAACAACGATTTCCGTACTTCAGACCCAAGCATCTTAAGAAATGCTGCGACTTTCTTCTTCCAACAAAAATCCAATCGCCAGAATCCACATAAATGGAGTTCTGAAATGGAGGCGGCGGCCAAACGCTATGACCAATAAAGTTGGACTCGTGCTGTGTCTGGTGGTCCTGCGATTTCATCCCGCCGTGGTTGCGGGCACTTTAAAACCGGAGACGAAAGCCGCTTGGGACGCCTATCTTCAGGACGCGACTGCCGCGATGCAGGCACGACTGAAGCCCGGCGTGCACTTCCTTTGGATTGATGAGGAGCCGGACCGGGCAGCGTTTGTCCGGACACACGGACCATATATTGCGCCGGTGGGTCCGCACATTCCAAAGAAAGTTCCGTCTGGACTCATACACGATTGGATTGGTGTTGGCTTTGTCCCGAATGCGAAGATCGAAGACATTTTGCGCGTCGTGCGGGACTATGACCGGTACAAGGACGTCTACCGCCCCGGCGTAATCGATTCCATTTCTCACGGTACCGATGGGCCGAAAGACCTGTTTACGTTGCGTCTTGCGAACAGATCGGTTGTAGCGAAGACGGCTCTCGATACCGATTGTGAAGCCTCCTACATCCGCGTGGACGATCGGCACTGGTACGGTTTTTCGAATACCATTCACATCCAGGAAATCGAGAAATTCGGAACGCCTCAGCAACGAACCCTTCCCGAGGACGAAGGCACCGGGTTGATTTGGCGGCTATCCAGCATCACCCGCTTGGAGGAACGCGACGGGGGCGTGTATGCGGAACTGGAAGCGATTGCGTTAAGCCGCGATATTCCTGCCGCATTTCGCGTATTCGTGACGCCGATTGTGCGCCGCGTGTCGCGAGATTCGATGGCGACCTCTCTTCAGCAGACGAAGGTAGCCTTGGATGCGGAGATGGCAAGCCGGACGGCCGCCGACACTGTTGTCAGTCGCCAGAAGAACTCGATGGCAAGCCAAGTGGTCGGAACTCACGAGTCTCTTCGTCATACGCAGTAACGGTGCCTGGGCCGATGTGATAGACCCAGCCCTGCAAAAGAAATTCCTGCTCGTGCAGGCGTGATGCAACGGCCGGATGCGAGCGGAGATTGCTGAGTTGGGTTACGACATTCTGCTCGGTAAGCGCAAGGAGAAATTCGTCGCTGGGTTCGCTTGTGCGGTGCTCCACTTTGGCGTGTCGCAGCCACGAGGCCACATTTGGATAAGCGAGTAGCGGTTCCGGATTCAGCGCACCTTTTATAACCCCGCAGTCGGTGTGGCCGCAGACGATGACCAGCGGGACACGCAGGATTCCGACGGCATATTCGATTGTGGCCGAGACGCCGCCGATAGTCTCCGGATACGGCGGGACAATATTGCCAATCACGCGGCAGATGAACAATTCACCCGGTTTGGTTTGCGTCAGGAGCGATGGATCGATACGAGAGTCGGCGCAAGCGATGAAGAGCACTTCCGGTTGCTGGCCCCGCGCTAATTGCTCGAACAGGTCCTGGTGTTTTGGATAGACGCGCCTTTGGAAATGCGAGATTCCCTCTAAAAGTTTTTCGACAGCCACAGGATTTCATTCTCTATGACTGAGGCGAAATTTCCTAGCTTCGCCATCGAGTAAAAAGGTACATATGAGGTCGGTGTTCAGCCGGAATGAGAATTGATAAGTGGTTGTGGGCCGCTCGATTCTTTAAGACACGCGCGCTGGCCACGCGAGCTTGTGAGCTTGGAAGGATCGAATGTAATGGACATGCGGTGAAAGCTTCGCGCGAGATTCATGCGGGTGATTCCCTTCTGATCAAGAACGATGGCGGTGAGTTCACTGTAACGGTGCTCGGCCTCAGTTCAATGCGCGGGCCGGCGACGGTGGCGCAGACCCTTTATCAGGAGACAGAAGAAAGCAAAGCGCGTCGGCAGCAGTTAGCGGAAGAACGAAAGACTATGCCCCATTTCGAGGCGCTTCGCGAAGGCAAACCATCAAAGCGGGACCGCCGTGAACTGGATTGGCTTCGAAGACGGTGAGCGGGGGGAACTACTGGCAAATCCTTTTTAGCGATGATTCTTACGATACAATCGCTCGTTGGCGCGTGCCGTACTGCGGCACTTCGCCATCTGTACAATGCGATTGAAATTTCTTCTCCTTGCTGCCGCGGCTACAGCCGTCGCCGCGGCACAGACTCCCAACGCCGATGACCTGATCTGGCAGAAATCGGTCCAAAAGTTTGACGCGAAGCGCCGCGCAATTCTGGACCACGTGGACCAGCAGGCAAACAGCGGTCCATTCCGGCCAACTTGGGAATCGCTTAAAACCTACAAGGTTCCCGACTGGTACCAAGACGCGAAGTTCGGAATCTTTCTGCATTGGGGCGTTTATGCGGTGCCGGCGTTCGGCAGCGAATGGTATCCGCGCGAAATGTACTTACAGGGGACCCGTGAGTTTAAACATCACGTTGAAACATACGGTCCGCAGACGACATTCGGATATAAGGATTTCATCCCGAAGTTTACGGCCGGGAACTTCGATGCGAAGGCCTGGGCCGAATTGTTCAAAAATGCCGGAGCGAAGTTCGTGATGCCGGTGGGGGAGCATCACGACGGGTTCGCCATGTATGATTCGGATCTTAGCGACTGGTCGGCGGCGCGGATGGGACCCAAACGGGATGTGGTCGGTGAGTTGGAATCGGCGGTGCGGGCAGCGGGACTGCACTTCGCGGTCTCGAGCCATCGCGCGGAACATTACTTTTTTATGAACGGCGGCCGGGGGTTTCCGTCGGATGTGCAAGATCCGCGCTACGCATCATTTTACGGACCGGCCCACGCCGGCGTGACGGATAAGAATGATCAGAAATGGGCGGCGCACCCGGACGCAGCTTATCTGGATGACTGGCTGGCGCGGTCGGCCGAACTTGTCACCAAATATCATCCGGAAATTGTCTGGTACGACTGGTGGATCAACACCAAGGAATTTGCGCCGTATCTGCAGCGTTTCGCGGCGTTCTATTACAACGATGCGGCGGCGCGCGGATCGACGGCGGCGATCAACTACAAATATGAGGCATATCCCGACGGCGCGGCTGTGTTGGATATCGAACGTGGCCAACTGGATTCATCGCGAAAGCTGTTCTGGCAGACAGATACGTCGATCAGTGAGAAGTCCTGGGGCTACATTCAGAACGATACGTTCCGGTCGGCCGAGTCGCTGATTGATGAACTGGTGGACATTGTCAGCAAGAACGGAGCATTGCTGCTGAATGTAGGCCCGAAACCGGATGGCACGATTCCGGAAGAAGCGCAAAAAATCCTGCTCGACATGGGCCGCTGGCTGGCGGTGAATGGAGAAGCAATTTACGGAACGCGGCCGTGGACCATTTATGGTGAAGGGCCGACAAAGGTGACCGGCGGCGCGTTTCACGATACCAGCAACGAGAAGTTTTCGAGCGCGGATATCCGGTTTACTACGAAGGGGAACGCACTGTACGCGATTGCCCTCGGCTGGCCGAATGGTGGAAAGCTGACGATTCGTTCGTTGGCGGAGGGATCGGCATCGGGCGGAGGCGCCGTGAGCGATGTGAAATTGTTGGGCTCCAACGCACAACTCAAGTGGTCGCGGGACCGCAACGGCTTGACCATCGCGCTCCCCGGGGAGAAAACAGGCGAGTACGCCTACACATTCAAGATTTCGCAAGCCGCGAAATAGCGAACGGCATGTTAAAGACGGGAATCCTAAACCCTGCGATCAACTCGCTCTTAAGCCGCGTGCGCCATACCAACACTCTGGTGATTGCAGACCGGGGATTTCCTTATTGGCCGGGATTGGAAACGGTGGATATTTCGCTGGTGGACGACATACCCCGAGTGCTGGACGTTTTGCGTGCGGTCCTTCCGAATTTCCAGATCGGAAACGCGTTTATGGCTGAGGAGTTCCGGGCGCACAACACGGCGCAGATCTGCCAGGAGTTCCAGCGCGCCATTGGCCCAATCCCCATCTCGTTCGAACCGCACGTGGGGTTCAAAAAGCGGGTTCCGCAGGCTATCGGGTTGATTCGTACCGGCGATACCACGCAGTACGCCAATATCATCGTAGAATCCGCCTGAGGCTGACGGCGATACTCCGATTTTGCGATAAAACAGATGCTGACTGGTTGGTGTTGCTACGCACGTGCACACGTGTGCATAATCAATCTAAGAAGGAAGAGGTCCGCCATGCATGTAACTACGGCCGGAATTCCGGTCGCCGATAGTCCGATGAAAGAACTCGAGGAGTGGGACGATTTCGTCGCAACTCGTTACAAAAAAGGAAAAACCGAGACAGAGTTTCGGAACTACGCGCAGGATGCAAATCCCGGCGTCACCGAATTCTACCGCCAAAATCATACTAACCAGACCCTCGATTTCGTTCTGCGGAAAAAGGCCGAGTACGGCGGATTGCAGCGAGGTCGCAAGAGCATTTGGGAGATGGCGGAGTTCCTGAATACGTTAGTTGACGATAGCGACCCCGACACGGATTTGACGCAGATTGAACATCTGCTGCAAACTTCCGAGGCGATCCGGAAGGACGGACATCCGCGCTGGTTCGTGCTTGCGGGCTTGGTGCACGACCTGGGCAAGGTGCTCTGCTTGTACGGCGAGCCGCAGTGGGCGGTAGTGGGCGATACGTTTCCCGTCGGCTGCGCCTATTCGGATCAGATCGTGTTTCCAGAATTTTTCGCCGCCAATCCGGACAGCAAGGTTCGGGAGTATCAAACCAAACTTGGCATCTATGAGCCCCGCTGCGGCCTCGACAACGTTCATCTGTCCTGGGGCCACGATGAATACATCTATCAGATCACCCGGCACTATCTGCCCCAGGAGGCGCAATATATGTTGCGCTATCACTCGTTCTACCCGGCACATAAACATGGCGCGTACGGATATCTGATGAACGAACAGGACGAGCAAATGTTCCACTGGGTGCGTGCGTTCAACCCGTACGATCTGTATTCCAAAGGACGTGAACGCCCCAACCTGAAAGAGATCCGTCCGTATTACGAAGACCTGGTGGCCGAATATTTCCCGGACACCATCGAGTGGTAATCTAACGGCCTAAGCGGGCGGCGGAGCGGTCGACCCCCGGACGACAAGCCGGCCCTTAATCTTCACGGTGTTCTGTCCCTGCGCGTTTCGCACATCCTCGGCACGTAGCCGCGACAGCAGCATTTCCATCGCCTGGCGGCCGATCTCCGTTCGCGGCTGATGAACAGTGGTGAGCGGGATTTTAAGAAAAGGCGCGAAGAAAAGTCCGTCGAAGCCGCAGATTGAAAGTTGGCGCGGAACCTCGATGCCGCATCGTTCCGCTTCCTCCATTACACCGAGCGCGGACATATCGTTGTAACAGAAGATCGCGGTCGGCCGGCCGGTCTTCTGGAGCAGCGGCGCCGCAGCCTCGCGCGCACCTTGTAGTTTGCCATCTCCCCGGACGACAAACTCTTTCAACAACCGGATCCCGCGGGAGCGCAGTGCGTCGCGAAAGCCTTCGTATCGCTCCCGGTCCGAGTGCAAGCCCAGACGGTCTCCCACGTAACCGACCTTCGTGTGTCCCAGAGAAGCAAGATGTTCGGCAACTTGTGCCCCCCCGTCGCGGTTGTCGATCGTGACGGAATGCACAACATCCGCCGGGTGCTGGTTATTCAATAGAACAAGCGGAATTTCCAGATTTGCAAAGTGTTCCGTGTACAGCGCCCCAACGCGCGAGGAAGCCACCAATACGCCATCCATGCGGCGTTCGCAGAGTGTCCTGACCACCGCCAGTTCGCGCTCGGGATCGGCTTGGGAAGTTGCAAGCACCACGGAATACCCGGCTTTATTCGCGACGTCTTCAATTCCGTCCACAACGTCGGAGTTGAATGGATCCGCAATGCTGGTGACGACAACCCCGATAGTAAGGGTCTTGCGCGTGGTGAGGCTGCGCGCGACCGCGTCGGCAGAATAGCCGTGCTTCTCAGCAATGCGCTGGATGCGCTGGCGCGTTTTTTCCGGAATCAGCGGGCTGCTACGCAAAGCTCGGGAAACAGTGGAGTGAGAGACCCCTGCGATACGCGCGATGTCCTTGATCGAAACGCCAGGCATTCCCTGCATGCGAACGCGGTGGCGTCCAGCAACTCCAGCATAAGCTACCAATCGAAACTTAAAGCGTTATGCCAGTGGATCGTCCGGGAGCTCGCGATAGATATCGAGGATCTTGCGCAACTCCGCCACGTCCGCCGGACGCGTGTTCATCAGCGGCGGCCGAACCGGTCCGGCAGGCATTCCCATAAACTCCATGGCGTCTTTCATGACGGCGACTTCATAGCCGCGCGCGCGTTCGCGAAGCGCATAAAGCGGATTGACGTAGCGCTGCATCAAGTGAGTGAGGCGATCCCACTGGCGCTTTAATCCGGCATCCGCCAAAGCAAGCGAAAGCCGCGGTGAGATGTTCGAAATACTCGACGTGAAGGCCTGCACGCCAATAGCGAAGTAGCCGGGCACGCAGTCGTCGCCGAGACCGCCGAACCAGGCGAGGCGATCTCCGTTGTGTTCCATGATGCGCCGATACCGGCGGACGTCTCCCTGTCCTTCCTTCCAGGCCGCCAATGTCGGAACGCGATCGGCCAGTTTCGCAACCATCTCTGGCGTGAAGACCACCCAGTCGCGGCTATAGACCATCAGCGGCAGCGCGCTCGCGGCGCCGATGCTTTCATAAAACGCAAAGAGCCCTTCTTCCGGCGCCTGAATGTAGTAAGGCGGCAGCGCAAGCAGACAGGCCGCTCCAGCACGTTCTGCCCGGCGCGCGATGTCGGCGCCCAGCACTGCATTGAAACCTGTTCCGGCCACGACGGGCATGCGTCCGTTTACCGTCTTGACCGTCGTGGCGACGACTTGCTCGATCTCGTCGACAGTCAGCGAATACATCTCCCCGGTTCCGCCGGCGGCGACCATCGCGCAAAACGGATAGCGCGCCATCTCATCGATGTTGCGTTCGAGTGCCGCCAGATCGAGCGAGAGATCGCGCTTAAACGGTGTGACTGGAAATCCGAAGACGCCGTGCAGAGACGCCGTAAACTCGCGTGGGTTCATAGTTTAGATTCAGTTCGTCCAGCTATGCGCCGGCTGCCTGCATCAGGCCGCGAATGTAGCCGAACGCAAAAGCAAATGCCTGACGTCCTCCCTCATCGCCTTCAATGATCGGAACGTGATCCGGCATCAACATGCCAGTGTAGTTCACTTCTTTGTACACGCGAACCGCCTGTAGCATGTCGACATCGCCGCAATCCGGAAAAGTCTCCTGAAAGTTGAGGAAGCGGCCGTGAATGTTGCGGAAGTGAACGTTGAATATTTTGTTACGGCTGCCGAAGTAGCGGATGACATCGAAAATCTGCGTTGCGGGATCCTCCAGCATTTCGGAAACCGTGCCCTGGCAGAAATTTAGGCCGTGGTACGGGCTCGCCTGAATTTCGATGAAGCGCTTCAGGCCATCCACGCTGCCGAGCACGCGATGCACTCCGCGATAGCCGTCCTTCTCCGGCATGCCGGGATCGTGCGGATGACACGCCATGCGCACCTTGTTTTGCTCCGCGACGGGAATGACGCGCTTCAGAAAATAGGTGATCCGCTCCCACATTTCATCGCTTGATACCGGACCGGAATCGGCGACGCTGGCATTTTGCCGGGCGCGATTGTAATCGAATGTGCTGTATTTTGACCCGCCGCGGCCTGGTGTGGATTCGCTGCGGACCACGCCCAGAATCGTCAGGTTGTACTTGACTGCACTGATACCGGCGCGTGCGCAATTTTCAATCATCTTGCAGATGTTGTCGATTTCACGATCGCGCTCCGGACTTTTGCCCAGCATGATGTCCGGATTTTCAGACTTCGCGATATAGAGCGAACTGAGCGGAAGCGGGACGGACTCGAGTTGAATCCCGAACGACTCGACGCGCTCGCGCAATTTGGTCAGGCCTTCGACCGACCAGTTTTCATCGAAGGTGTGCGAGGGCAAACTACTGCAGATGTGCGTGACGCCGAGCGCCGCGATGGTGCGAAGAATCTCGTCCGTAGAGCCATGCTGCGTTCCGAGCTTCATGCGGCCTGGCACATCCGCTGCACTTCTGAAACGCAGTGAGGCGAATGCTATCGAGGCTGTGGCTGCTGTTGCAAAGGTTCGTCGGTTCATAGGTTCTTAGGTGATTGGCCCGGGATTGAAGAGCACGAGATTATTTCCCAATCCCCAATGCTCTGCCCAGGTTTTCTTGCGTCCGCTCGCGACGTCGAGTATGAAGTGAAAGATCTCCCATCCTACTTGTTCGATGGTTGCCGTGCCTTCTGCAATCCGGCCGGCATCGATATCGATCAGATCGTGCCACTTTTCGGCTAGCGCGGAACGCGACGACACTTTTACTACCGGCGCCAGCGACAAGCCATACGGGCTGCCTTCGCCGGTTGTGAAGACATGAAGATTCATGGATGCGAGTTGCAGCGTCCCACAGATGAAGTCACTGGCGGGAGTCGCAGCAAACACCAGTCCTTTCTGGACAACCTTTTCACCGTGGCTGGTGACGGCGGTAATCGCGCTTGTGCCTGCCTTGGCGATCGAGCCTAATGCTTTCTCCACGACATTGGCCAGGCCGCCGCGCTTATTCCCCGGCGTCGGATTCGCACTGCGATCGGCGAAGCCTTTGGCAAGATATTCGTCATACCAGCGCATCTCATTCACCAGAGCGCGACCCACCTCGCGGTTCACAGCGCGCGGCGTCAGCAGATGAATAGCATCGCGCACTTCCGTTACTTCCGAAAAGAGCACCGTAGCGCCGGCTCTGACCAACAGATCGGCCGCGAAGCCCACCGCGGGATTGCACGTGACCCCCGAAAACGCGTCGCTGCCGCCGCATTGCAGGCCGACCGTTAAGCTCGATGCCGGGCAACGTTGCCGCCGGCGCGCATTCAAGATCTCCAGCTTCTTCTCGGCGGCACGCAGGATCGCAGCAATGCTGTCCGCGAAGCCGCGCTCGTCCTGCAAACGGATGATGTCCAGACTCTCCAAAATCGGAAGGTCAGAGCGAAAGAGACGCTCGGACTGAAGCTTTTCGCAGCCGAGACTCACCACTAATGGCTGCGCCGCGATGTTCGGATGCAGGCTGATATTTTTCAAAGTGCGGATGGGAATCGCCGCGCCAGGCGCGTCAATAGCAATGCCGCAGCCGTATCCGTGGGTAATCGAAACAACGTCGTCTACCTGAGAAAAGCGAGGTAACAGCTCGGCCTTGATCCGCCGCATAGCGTATTCGACTGTCGGGGCGACGCATTGCACGGTTGTGGTAATTCCCAGAATGTTCTTGGTGCCGACCGTCCCATCCTTGTTCAAGTAGCCTTCAAACGAGTAATCCGAAAGCGCGGGAAGAGCAGGCGGCACACTCGTTGCCAGCGGCAGGTCTTCGAGCGCGGGTGCCGGCGGAGGATCGATCATTTCCTCGCGAACCCACGATCCTGCTCTGATGAACCGATTCGCATGGCCGATGATTTGCCCGTAACGCAGCACGGGCTGTCCTGCTTCAATGCTGCAAAGAGCAATTTTGTGAGATTGCGGAATGCGCTCCTCCACGATAATTCCCGATGGATCGATCCGGCCGGCCGCTGCTCCTTCGGGATCGACAATGATGCCGACATTGTCGAAGTCGTGAACAGTTATGAATAAAGGAGGCACATGCCGAATTCTATCTTGTGCGATTTAGTATGGGGCTATGAACGAACCGTCCAGTTTGTCTGGCGCGCCAACCATCACCGGGATGACTGTAATTCCGGTGGCAGGCTACGACAGTATGCTGCTGAATCTCAGCGGTGCGCATGGTCCTTTCTTTACTCGGAATCTCGTGGTCTTGAACGACAGCAGCGGACATACCGGCCTGGGCGAAGTACCTGGCGGCGATCGCATCCGGCAGACGCTCGAAGAATCGAAGCCGTTCGTTGTTCAGCAACGCATCGGCGAGTACAACAAGATCCTGGCAGCCGTTGGCAATCGGTTCGGAGATCGAGACGCTGCCGGCCGGGGTGTGCAGACGTTTGACCTTCGTACGACGATTCACGCCGTCACCGGGTTGGAATCCGCATTACTGGATCTGTTAGGACAGCATCTCGGCGTACCGGTTGCCGCGCTGCTGGGCGAAGGGCAGCAGCGGCAGGAAGTGGAGATGCTCGGGTATCTTTTCTTTATTGGCGATCGGACCAGAACGGATTTGCCGTACGAAGCGGGCGCTCCGAATGACGACGATTGGATGCGCCTGCGCCGCGATCCCGCTTTAACAACAGAGGCAGTGCTACGGCTTGCGGCGGCCGCCGCCGGGCGCTACGGTTTTCGCCACTTCAAGTTGAAGGGCGGTGTTCTCGATGGCGTGCAGGAGATGGAAATCATCGCGGCGATGGCCGAATGTTTCCCGCAGGCTCGCATCTCCATCGACCCGAACGGCGCATGGTCGCTCGAAGAAGCGATCCGGCTCTGCGCAGGGCGACAGCGCATTCTCGCCTATGTGGAAGATCCCTGCGGAGCGGAAAGCGGCTACTCCGGCCGCGAAACCATGGCAGAATTTCGGCGTGCAACAAATTTACCAACCGCGACCAACATGATCGCGACAGACTGGCGTCAGATGCGACACGCCATTCAATTGCAGGCCGTGGATATTCCTTTGGCCGACCCGCATTTCTGGACCATGCGGGGCGCCGTCCGCGTCGCACAAATGTGTCACGAATGGGGGCTCGTCTGGGGTTCGCACTCGAACAATCATTTCGAGGTTTCGCTCGCGATGATTGCGCACACCGCGGCTGCTGCACCCGGAAACATCACCGCGATTGACACCCATTGGATATGGCAAGACGGCCAACGGTTAACGAAAGAGCCGCTCAAAATAGTTCACGGCAAAGTTGCTGTGCCCACGATGCCCGGCCTTGGTGTCGACCTCGATATGGCGGAGGTTGAAAACGCGCACGCGCTGTACCGGCGTATGGGATCGGCTGGACGCGATGACTCGGTTGCCATGCGATGTCTCTTGCCGGATTGGAAGTTCGATCCGAAGCGCCCGTGCCTGGTGCGCTGAATATTTAACGGCGGAAGAACACACTCTGCCAAATCAGCAGAACGGCGATGCCGATTACGCCCATGACAATCTTCATACCAGTCCAGCTGCGCAGCGTTTCGGCGACTGTCATGCCCATGTATTCCTTTACGAGCCAGAATCCCGCATCGTTCACGTGGGAAATCATCGTTCCGCCGCAGCACACGGCAAGCACCAGCATCTCCGGTGTGTATCCATGAACCTGTTTCATTAGCGGCGCAAGAATTCCTGCGGCAGTGACGATTGCCACGGTCGCCGAACCCTGTGCGGCGCGCAGTCCGGCTGAGGTTAAGAAGCAAACAAGCAGCGGCGAAAGCGGACTGCCCGCAAGCAGCTTTCCGAGATATGGTCCGATCCCCGAATCGACGATGATTTGCTTGAGCGCACCGCCGCCGGAGATGATGAGCAGCAAAGTAGCAAGAGGCGCCAAGGCTTCGGTCGCGACTTTGGTGATGCGCTCTCCCTTCAGGCCACGCAATCGGCCGAGGAAAAGCATCGCTGCGAGCGCCGTGATGAGCAAGGCCGTGAACGGATGCCCCAGGAACTTATAGGCCGTTCGCCCCGGCAGTTGAATGACGTCTGAAACGGTCCCGCCCAAAATCAACAACACCGGAAGAAGCAGCAGCGAGACAGTTAACAGCAGCGATGGTGGCGCGGACTGGCTTTCGGAACGCGTTAACTCGGCTCCCGCGATCGCCGGAATCGGAGGTGAAATTCTTCCGGAAATCCAACGCCCATAAAAGATACCTCCGATGACCATTAACGGTACGGACAGCAGCGCGCCGTACAAAATTGTGCGGCCAACATCCGCGCCCATGAGCTGCGCAGCGACTGCGGGAGCGGGATGCGGCGGCACCAGGGCATGGGTGATGGTTAATGCTCCGGCAATGGGCAATCCGAACAGAAGCAGCGAACGTTTGGACTCTCGCGCGAGGCTCCAGGCAAGCGGAGCGAGGATGATGAAGCCAACTTCGAAAAAGACAGGCAAGCCAACCAGGAAGGCGGCAATCAGCACTGCCCAAGGAGCATGTTCGCGCCCTGTTCTGGCGAGCAGCCAATCCGCAAGCACGCGGCCGCCGTCCGAATACTGAATAAAACGGCCGATGATGGCGCCAAGGCCGACCACCACCGCGATGAAACTGAGTGCGTCGCCCACACCGAACTGCATCGACGTAAGCACCTTGCCGGGCGGCATGCCGGCCGCAAGCCCCAACGCCATGGAAACCACAAACAATGCAAGAAAAGCGTGCAGCCGCGCGTAAAGAACGAGAACTAACAGCAGCGCGATGGCGACTATGGTGATAAGAGCGAGATAAATGCCGTTATGCAACGGACGAGTATATAACCGTGCTCTCGAATGTCATCGAAAGCACTATTTAGGAGCCGCTGCGCGCAGGAAATTGAAGTCGCAGCCGTCTTCAGCTTGCAGAACTGTTTCCTGGAACAACTGTGCATAGCCGCGTGAAGCGTCCCACCCCGGGTTCTGCCGAGACTGCCAGTCGTCCATGCGCCCCCGTAGTTCGTCATCCGAAACCAGCAGATCAATCCGCCGCGCCGGGACGTCCAGGCGTATCAGATCACCGGATCGAACAACGCCTAACGGACCGCCAATCGCGGCCTCGGGCGAGATGTGCAGAACAATTGTTCCAAACGCAGTACCGCTCATGCGGGCATCCGAAATCCGCACCATGTCCTTTATGCCCAGGCGCGCTAGTTTTCGCGGAATCGGAATGTAGCCGGCCTCCGGCATCCCTGGCGCGCCCTTCGGCCCGGCGTTACGCAGTACCAGAACGCTGTCGGCAGTGACTTCTAAATCGTCCGCATCCAGGCGCTCCGTCATTTCTCGAACGGAATCGAACACAACCGCAGGGCCAGTGTGCTGCAACAGCTTTTGCGATGCGGTCGATTGCTTGATGACGGCGCCGTTCGGCGCAAGCGTTCCTCTCAAAACCGCGACCGCGCCGCGAGGCTGCAGCGGATTGTTGCGCGCTCGGATCGCGACTTCGCCGGAAAATTCTTGAACACCAGCAACGATATCCGCAAGCGTTCCACCCTCGATTGACGGAGCATCGAGGGAAAGATCACTTGCAAGTTCCTTCATCAAACGCGGCATACCGCCGGAATGATGAAAGTCTTCCATGTAATGGTCGCCCGAGGGCTTCAGATCAACCAGCAACGGAACGCTGCGTCCCAATTGATCGACTTCATCCAAATCGATCTTGTACCCGGCACGGCCGGCGATCGCGGTGAGATGAATCAAGCCATTCGTTGAGCCGCCAATGGATTGCAGAACCAGCAGAGCGTTGCGAATGCTTTTCGCCGTCACGAATTCGCAAGGCAAAGGCCCTCCGGAATGCGCCATCTCAGCGGCTCGCTTACCGGTCGCCTCCGCCACCCGCCTTCGCTCCGCATGCGTTGCGGGGATGGATGCAGCCATCGGAAGCGATATCCCGAGCGCCTCCACAATGCACGCCATCGTGCTCGCCGTGCCCATTACCGTGCATGTCCCCACCGACGGCGCCAATCGCGCATTCACGTCGTCGATTTCGGATTTCGTCATCTCCCCTGCCCTGAACTTTGACCACAAGCGGCGGCAGTCCGTACACGCGCCGAGAACTTCGCCTTTGTAGCGGCCCGCGACCATCGGGCCGACCGGAAGCACGATCGCAGGAAGATTCGCGCTCACCGCCGCCATCATTTGCGCCGGTAGTGTCTTATCGCAGCCGCCGATCAAGACCACCGCATCCATGGGCTGAGATCGGATCTGCTCTTCCGTTTCCATCGCCATCAAATTGCGCAGGTACATCGATGTCGGGTGCGCAAAGCTTTCGTGAATCGTCATGGTCGGAAAAACCATGGGCAGTGCGCCCGCGAGAAGCACGCCGCGTTTTACCGCTTCAACCAAGTCGGGGACGTTACCGTGGCACGGGTTGTAGTCGCTGTATGTATTTGTAATGCCGACAATGGGTCGATCGAGAGCATCGTCCGAGTAGCCCATTGCCTTGATAAAAGCTCTCCGCAGAAAGAGAGAGAACTCCGTATCGCCGTAACTCGTTAAACCTTTTCGAAGGCCGCGCGCCGCCATTTCTGATTTGTTCCCTCTCCGCCCGCCTATAGTGATAGCATTCCGTGTCTTGCAAGAGCATGGCGCGGGTTACCCTGGTTACAGACAACATGACGAAGAATGTATTGGGAGGGATCCTGCAAACGTGCTGCACCGATCCTGTCACCGGGTTTTATCGAGACGGGAAATGCAACACCGGTCCCGACGACGTGGGACAACACACCGTTTGCGTCCTGGTCAACGACGACTTCTTGCGGCACCAGGCGTCCATCGGAAACGACTTGATTACGCCGCGGCCGGAGTTCGGATTTCCAGGATTGAAAGCCGGCGACGGCTGGTGCGTTTGCGTTGAGCTGTGGGAGAAATCGTTCCAGGCCGGAATAATCGCACCCGTCCGGCTAGAGGCCACGCATGAAGCGGCGCTCGACGTCGTATCGCTCGAAATGCTAATGAAGTGCGCTCGCGTTAACTGAGCGAGTATCCACCGCCAACGCTACGTTATCGGGTAGCATTGCGCGACAGCGCCGGCGGCAGCGCTGTAACTTCAAACCAGAAGCTTTCAATCGCTTTGACAAGCTCCGGGTACTCTTTAAGACTCGCAGGTTTGCTTAAGTAGGCATTGGCGTGCCGGTCATACGCTTGCGAGACGTCGCGATCCGCACGAGAGGAGCTGAGGATCACGGTCGGAATCGTCCTTAGCTCGGAATCCGATTTGATTGCCGAAAGAACGGAATGACCATCCACCTTCGGCAAGGTCAAATCAAGTAAAACAAGATCCGGTCGAGGGATTGACGCAAAGCAACCGGATTCCCGTTTTAAAAAGCGAATTGCCTCGTCGCCGTCCTCCGCTACTAATAGCCGGTACGTCTTTTTAAAATTTTCTTCTGGCGCTTCGCGCAGGAGTAAAACATCTGACGGATTGTCTTCTACAAGAAGTATTTCAAGCTGGCGTTCAGAAGCCATTTAGCCATTTCTTTTCGCGGGTTTACAGTGAATGCCGCTTATATTACGTAAACAGACACTTTATATGCCGGATTACCCACCATGGTTTTGCGATTTTAGCTGTAGTTTTAATAAATAGCACGCGCCAGCATAAGAATGTTGTTCGCGCTTGAAAACTTAAGACGCACCCGCTGCCCGACAAGAAGTAGTGAGTGTGATATGACGAGTGGCTGATATGTGGCGTTTCTTTTTGGCCGCGCTCAGTCTGGCGCCGGCATTCTGTGCAGATCTTCAACCGCTGACGGCCTCACTCCATGATCAGAGCAGCCCTCGCATCCAGGCGAGGGTGTCCTCCCGCCCGCCGTGGACCGTCGCCGGAGAGCGCGGGGCGTTCCTGGGGCGCCAGGATGGGACGTTTGAAGCGTGGATCTGGCCGGTCAAGATACTTAGCCAATTCAAAATCGCTGCACAACTGGCGAACTATCCGGTTCCGATTGACGTCAATGCGCTCTCCGCCCGAATCAGCGTTACGCCGGCCGAAACCGCAATCACTTACTCACATGCCGCCTTCACGTTAATCCAACATGCGTTCGCTACGCGCGGAACGCAAGATTCTCCGGCGCCGGTTGCAATGTATTTCGAAATTCGCTCTATCCGGCCGATCGAATTCACATTCTCATTTACTCCGGAGATGCTTCGCCAATGGCCGGCGCCGAACTTCGGGCGTCCGGACGGAGAGTGGGTTTCAGGCGGCGACAGCGGAATTTACGTCCTGCATACGGATAATCCGGCGTTCTCCGGCATTGTTGCCATGCCCGGGACGAAACCAGGAATTTTGCCCCCTTATCAAGAGCACCCGCAGAGCTATCCGCTGCAACTGAAGCTCACTTTCGATCCAAAACGCGATACCGGTAAATTATTCCCGTTGATTTTAGGTGTTTTGAGCGCGACGACCTCTCCCAAAGACCAGGCGCTTGCCATCGAAAACGGAATGGAGAGCAGCTTTAAAACAACACAGGAATACTACAGCGATTTCTTTAAGACGCGCACCACGATAGAAACTCCGCAGCCACAATTAGACGAAGCCACCCGTTGGGCAGAGGTTGCAGTCGACCAGATGCAGGTGCGGATCGGAGCGGAGATCGGTTTGGTCGCAGGATATTACGAATCCGCCGCCTCGGCACGCCCCGGATACGCGTGGTTCTTCGGACGTGACACGTTGTTTACCACCTACGCCATCAATAGCTATGGCGACTTCTCACTCACTAAAGCAGCCATTGACTTCCTGCTGGAGAGACAGCGCGCCGATGGCAAGATCATGCACGAGTTTTCACAATCCGCCGGTGCGATCGACTGGAAGTCGACACCTTATTTCTACGCGGCCGCCGATTCCGTGCCGCTGCTGGTGATGGCGATGTGGGATTACGAGCGGGCGAGTGGCGACATTGATTTCCTGAAGCAACGCTGGCCGGCGGTGCGGAAGGCATATCAATTCGAGCGCTCGCACGATTCGGATGGCGACGGAATTTACGAGAACACGGAAGGAACGGGCTGGGTGGAATCCTGGCCCCCGGGTATGCCGCATCAGGAGATCTATTTGGCCGCGCTCGATCAGCAGGCGTCCGAGGCAATGTCGAACCTAGCATCGTTGGTGAATGAACCTGATGTTGCTCGTGACGCCGCCGCAACTGCGGGACGCATCGCAAAGACCATTGCGTCCGAGTATTTTGAGCCGAAGGAAAACAGCTACGCGTTCAGTCGGAATGCCGATGGCACTTTGGACCGGACTCCCAGCATCTACCCGGCAGTGGCCTGGTGGCAAAACACCGGGAGTCTGCCGAATGCCGATGCAATGCTTTCGCATTGGGCATCAGATGATTTTTCAACCGATTGGGGAACACGCGATATCGCAGCAAGTTCTCCGCTATACGACCCCATCAGTTATCACCAAGGTTCGGTATGGCCCTTATTTACCGGATGGGTTTCGCTTGCGGAGTATCGTTCCGGCCATCCGGCATCGGGCTATGCGCATCTGATGCAAAACGCCCGCCTCACCTGGCTGCAGGACCTCGGCTCCACAACCGAGTTACTAAGTGGAGCATTCTATGCACCCTTGGGCCGCAGTAGTTCTCACCAGATGTGGTCCTCCGCCATGATTCTCATTCCACTCTTACGCGGACTTTTCGGAATTCAGCCGGATGCAGCGCAGCAGCGACTAACTATTCAACCTCATCTGCCGCCTGAATGGGAACATGCCGTTGTCCATAATGTTCATCTGGGATCGTTGTTGCTGGACGTGACATATCAACGTACCGGCCAGCACCTGGACGTGACCGCAACCACAAAAACTCCCGCTGCCGTTTGCCTTGACACGGTTCCGAAAAGCGATCCGTGTAAAACCAGCCCGGAAACGGTCCATCGCGAAAGAGTGGCGCTGCCGCCGGTGGAAATCTCGATCAGGGATGATGAGCCTCGCGAAGGCGACTCGACCCATGCACTGAAAGTCCTTGCCGAAACTCATGAGAGCCACCGGGCAGGGTTCACTCTAACCGCGCCTGGCGGTTCGGTTCATTCCATTTACGTCCGCGACAACGTAGGTGGCGCGCATGCGGACGGCTTTCGTTCGGGTGACAAGCAGCTTACCGTCCGTTTCCCGGAGGGCTCCGATTTCCAGAAGCAGACCATATGGTTTAGCTGGTAACACGACATGAAAACATTTTGGCGAGCAAGTAAGTTGTTTTCAGTTGCTGCTGCGTTCTGTGCTGCGGCGCTGCTGACGGCGCAAACGAATCAAGCGCCGGACATCTTTGTCTATATCCAGCAAAACTGGGATGCGCTGACACGTTCGGGCGCCAACATAGCCAAGGCCGCGGTCGATCCGAAGTTCCAGCCGGATGCTGACGGCAAATGGGCGGTCTACATTCCCAAAACAGAAGATATCTCCAAAGTGACAACGCTTTTGCGAAGTCAGATGGCTCCGGATGATTTCAAGAGAATCACGCTTCTCGTTTTGCCCGAGGATACTTCCGGCTTGACGCAGCAAGGGCTTCTCTACCTTCCCAAGCCGTACGTCGTTCCGGGTGGACGGTTCAATGAAATGTACGGCTGGGACAGTTATTTCATTCAGCTCGGATTGCTGCGTGACGGCCGCATCGAGCTCGCCCGGGACATGGCGGAAAACTTTGTATATGAAGTGAAGCACTACGGAAAAGTATTGAACGCGAATCGCACCTATTACATGTCGCGATCGCAGCCTCCGTTCCTGGCAGAGATGGTTTGGAACGTTTACACCCGGACGCACGACCGTAAATGGCTGGCGGATGCGCTGCCCGCAGTCGAGAATTACAACAAATTCTGGAACTCAGGTAAGCACTTTACCGAGACTGGATTGGCGCGCTACTACGATTCGGGCGAAGGCCCCGCGCCCGAAGTCCTGTCCGGCGAGCGAACGGCAAGCGGGCTAACCCACTACGATCTCTTGAAACAGTACTTTCAAACTCACGAAGTGACCGATTACGATTTGGCTGAATACTACGACAAGGCGACGGGCAATGTTACACCGCTCTTTTATAAAGGCGATCGGTCGATGCGCGAATCGGGCTTTGATCCCTCCAACCGCTTCGGTCCGTTCAATCTGGACATCATTCATTACGACCCGGTCTGCCTGAATTCGTTGCTCTATATGACGGAGATGCAGATTGCGGAGATCCACGACGCCTTGGGCAAGAAAGATGGCAAAGAATATCGGGATGCCGCGCAACTGAGGGCGCAGCGAATCAATCATGAGATGTGGTCGGCAGAGGATGGCCTCTATTTCGATTACAATTTCGAGACCAGGAAGGTTCGCAAGTATCCCTTCCTCACTACGTTTTATCCGTTATGGGCCGGGATAGCGAGCAAAGAACAGGCCGCGGCAGTTCGAAACAATCTGAAGTTATTCGAACGCGATGGCGGACTGCAAACGAGCACCTATGTGAGCGGTAATCAATGGGACTCTCCCTTCGGCTGGGCGCCGCTTCAGATGATTGCCGTCGAAGGACTGCGACGCTACGGTTACAAGGAAGATGCCGACCGGATTTCGTTGAAATTTCTCTCCATGGTGGTCCGGCAGTTTCTGGTGAAGGGATTTATCGTCGAAAAGTACGATGTGGTTCGCCCAGGCGCCGACGTAAGCTCAAATATTCACTTTGGATATAGCACCAACGAAGCCGGATTTGGCTGGACAAATGCGGTTTTCACCACACTCTACGACCAGCTCGGCCCTGCTGACCAGGCAAAGATAAAAGCGTTGTTTCATTAGCGGCTTGGACCGCGTTCTGGTCCGCGGGCAGGGTTCCAGCCGCAGCTACAACACCCCTTCGCCTCGTTCGTCATTCCGAATTCGCACCGCCTCCGCGATGTCGGAAATGAAAATCTTGCCATCGCCCACTTTCCCCGTACGCGCTGCCGCGCTGATAGTCGAGACCACATCGTCGGCGCGCGGATTGCTCACCACGACTTCCAGCTTCACCTTCGGCAATAAATCCACCTCATACTCAGCCCCGCGATATACCTCTTTGTGACCCATTTGGCGTCCGTGTCCGCGCACTTCGCTGATCGTCAGGCCCGTGATGCCGATCGCATACAGAGCGGACTTGACCTCGTCAAGTTTAAACGGCTGAATAATGGCTTCAATCTTTTTCATGGGCAGGTACTCGCAATATTGTCACTCATAAAATGGAAACCGGAGAACTAGTCGAAGGAATAGTTCTCCGGTTTCGACCTGGGTGTGGCGCCGGCTGAGTGACGCCACCTCTGCAGGAGATCAAGCAACGCACAAACGACGTCAAGCGCCCGTTTGCACGCCAGTTTGGTCAAGCCCTGTCTTATAGGGTGCTCGGTTGCGGGCCCCCGGTCGTCTTCATCGTGGTGCGGACAGGAGAAGACGCGTGTGAAACAATCGGCTCTTTCGCGCCCAGATCGAGCGTCATCCCGCTCGGCCGGCCTGCCGAGGCGATGAGATATTCGGGATAAGCCGAAATACCATGCTCGTGAAGATCCAGCCCATACTCCTCGCCTTCTTTCGATACGCGCAGGAAGCCCATCTTATGAACGGCATACATCACGGCCATCGCCACGCTAAACGTAGCAACCGTGACAATGGCGTTACCGAGCACTTGTGCTTCAAGCAACGTAAAGCCGCCTCCGTAGAAGAGTCCTCTCAGTGGCGCCGAGTTATCCGCGGCGAACGGACCCGAGGCGCCATATTGGCCGCAGGCGAACAGGCCCAGTGACCAGGTTCCCCAGATACCGCAAAAACCGTGAACCGGAACCGCGCCGATTGGATCGTCGATGCGCAGCCATTCCAGCACTTCGACGCCGATAACCACAATCACGCCCGCAACTGTGCCTAAAAGAATCGCGCCCGTCGGGGTAACCCAGTAACACGGACACGTGATCGCGACCAGTCCGGCAAGGAAGCCGTTAACCGTGAAACTGATGTCCCACTTCTTGCTGAAGATGTAGGCGTATGCCATCGCCGAGAGACCCGCAGCGCAGGCGGCTAGAGTTGTATTCGCGGCCACACGCCCGATCCCGGTAAAATCCATGGCGGACAAGGTGCTGCCGGGATTGAATCCGTACCAGCCGAACCAGAGGATCAGTCCGCCCGACGCGGCAATCGTGAGATCGTGCGGCTGCATGGGGCCGCCGCCGTCGCGCTTAAATACGCGGCCGAGGCGCGGGCCAAGAACAATCGCTCCCGCCAGTGCGATGAAGCCTCCGATGGTGTGAACCACCGTCGATCCGGCGAAATCGTGAAAGCTTGTGCCCAGCGTCGGCAGCCAAAAACCCGTGCTCCCCATAGTGGCCAGGAAACCGTCCGGCCCCCAGGCCCAGTGGCCGATGATCGGATAGATAAAGCCCGACACGCCGACGCTGTATAACAAATCGCCTACGAAACCGGTACGGCCGATCATGGCGCCGGACGTGATGGTCGAGCAAGTATCGGCAAACGCGAATTGGAACAACCAGAACGCGAGGAATGCAACGCCCGTTCCTTCATAGGTTGTGGGCGCGCCCTGCAGAAAGAACCAGTTGTGCCCGATGAACCCGTTGCCGTGGCTGAACATGAACGAGAAACCAAATGCGTAGAACAGAATGCCGCAGAGACACGTGTCGACAATACACTCCATCAGCACATTTACCGTTTCGCGGGAGCGGCAGAAGCCGGCCTCGAGCATTGTGAATCCCACCTGCATGCCAAACACGAGAAACGCCGCCAGCAGCGTCCACACGGTGTTGATTGGGTTGACAATGTCATTGCCCTTTAACGATGGATCGGCAGCGAATACTTTGAACCCGTAAAGGTCGGGGTTAATGAAATACGTAGCGGCCAAAAGAAGTGCTAAGCCCGCCAGTTTGCCCACCAGCAGCAGCGATCCGTAGCGCCGCCACTCTCGGTTGCCTAGCCGCATCTTCAGACGCGACCAGAAGCTGCCACCGGAATGAATCTGCGGGTGATTCTTCTTACGAGATCGCCTCAAAGAGAGAAGGCCGAACGACATTACCACTACGGTCAGAAAAAGGATAAGCGTGGAACTCACCCGGGAAAACCTCCAGTGATTGTGATCGAAAAAGAGAGCCAGACCGGCGCGAACGGGGCGGTGCGGAGAACGACGTGGGTTTTGCCTGAAACGTCAGTTTAGAAAGAGAAGGCCGCGAACGGCCAATTAGTAACTTCGATATGCAGGCAAAGGATTGTCGATACAGCTGACCGATTGCTTCTCGAAATGGCCGAAAGATAGTTCGAAATGCGTTGAAACTCCTCAAATACGTCAAAAACTTGGCCTCTTCCTTAGCAGCTCGGGTTGCCCGTCTTTGAAACTTCTGGTCAAACCCGTTAGCCTGAAGATGTGAACGTGCAGTTACTGGAAGGTCAACGTTTGGGTCCACGCGGCAGGCTGGAGAACCTCATTTCGTCTTGCCTGGAAGCTGGCCGCCCCAAAGTTCTGCTGATCACAGCCTTGCTGATCGTCCTCACGGCCATTTGCGATTGGGCGAGCGGCAACACCGTGTCTCTAGGTGTGCTCTACATCATTCCCGCGATGCTGGGCGCCGTGGTGCTTCGTCCCATCGAGACTGCGGGCGTCGCCATCCTGTGCGCGTTTCTGCGGTCCTGCTTTGACACGCCGGGTTCACACGCCGAGGTGATGTTGCGTTTTCTGTTTGCCTGGGCGGCGTATTTCGGATCAGGTTTGTTTGTTACGGCGCTCACCCGCAATCGCACCCTGTTGCTGCATCATCTGGCCACTGTGGAACGCGAACAAGATCTGCGCCGCGAGGCGGAAGAGCAATTGCGCGTGCTTGTCGAAAGCAGTCCCGCCGCCATTCTGACCTTGGATGAGTCCGGCATCGTCCTGGCCGCAAACGATTCCGCATCAAAATTATTCGGGGTAGCTTCGGAGCGCGGATTGCGTGGGGTAGATATCGGCAGGTACCTGCCAGTACTCTCGGATGCGCTGCAGATGCATCTCGGAGCACAGACATTTCGCACTGCGGCCCAATGCTACGGATACCGGCATAGCGGCGAGGTGTTCCTTGCAAATACGTGGTTCTCTTCTTATCGATCACCCGAAGGCACGCGGCTGGCAGCGATTGTGGTCGATTCATCCGAAGAGATGCGCGATCGCGAAGAACAGAATCTGCGGCAGTTGCACCGGTATAACCGGATCGCAGCCGGCGCGATTTCGCACGAAGTACGTAATCTGTGCGCGGCAGCTTCGCTCGTCTCAGTAAGGCTGGGCGAAAAGCACGGGCTTGCAGGAGACGAAGACTACCAGGCCGTGCTGCGGCTGCTGGATGGAATGGAAAATGTCGCGGCGCTGACGCTGCGCTCGCAAATGCAATCCCGCCCGCTCGAAACGCTTCATCCCATCGCGCTGCAGGGCGTCCTAGATTGTTTGCGCATCGTAGTCGAGCCGGAATGGACGGACATTGGCGGTGAGATCCTCTGGCCAGGCGCGCACAACATTCCCGGCGTGTTGGCGGATGCGGACGGCTTGCTCCAGGCGCTGCTGAACATTGTGAAGAATGCGCATCGTGCGGTAAGCGGCTGTCCCCGGAAGGCGATGAAAATCGAAGTCCGATCAAGTGCGTCGCACGTGTTGCTGCGGCTGACCGATAGCGGCCCCGGCGTCGTCGCACCGGAACAATTGTTTCAAGCGTTTCGTTCGGCAAACGACGGCGCAGGCTTAGGCTTGTACATCTCGCGAGCGTTGCTGCGGAGTTATGGCGGCGACCTCCGATTTGAGCCTGCGTCCTCCGGGACCTCCTTCGTGGTTGAATTACAGATGGCGGAGTAACCTCGTTGACTGCATTGGCTGAAGGCGCCGTGAAGATTCTCCTCGTTGACGACCATGCCATGTTTCGGGAAGGCGTGGCGCGTCTGCTCGAAAAAGAACCGCCGGTGCAGATTGTCGGACAGTGCGGCTCGTCCGCCGAAGCTTTGGCGAATTTAAAAACCAGCGGCGCAAATATGATTTTGCTGGATGTGGACCTTGGAACCGAACGCGCCGTGGACTTCCTCCTGGAGGCCCACCGTCGCGGCTTTGAAGGACGCGTCCTGGTTGTCACCGCGGGCGTCAGTCCGGCGGAGGCCGTTCAACTGGTGCGTTCGGGAGTTTCCGGTATCGTCCATAAGCATCAGTCCGGCGTAGCGCTTTGGGAAAGCATTCAACGCGTAGCTGCAGGCGGGGTGTGGCTCGAGGATGCTTATCTGGGTGCGCTGTTCAAAACCGTTGACCGAAGCAAGCCGCAAGACAAACCGGCTTTGTCGGAGCGGGAGAAGCATCTGCTGCGCTTCATCTTTCAAGGCCTGACCAATAAAGAGATTGGCGGCGAAATTGGAATTTCCGAAGGCGCCGTAAAAGCCTCTCTGCGTCAGTTGTTCGAAAAGTTGAAAGTCCGTACCCGCGCTCAGGCCGTAAAAGTCGCGCTTGAACAATACCGTCACGAGCTATAGCGCACTACAGACTCAAACTAGGCGCGGACCCGAAGTCCTACTGCGGTGCGTCACAATTGACCATCCATTTGATGCCGAATTTATCGGTCACCATCCCGAATGCCTCCGCCCAGTACGTCTTTTCTAGCGGCATGACCACCGAACCGCCGTGGGCGAGCCCGTCAAACATTTGTTTGGCTCGCTCCGGGTCATTTAATCCGATTGCCAGGCTGATATTCCCGCCGCTTGCCGCGGCTTCGGGTCTCGGATCGTCGCACATCATGATGGTCGAAGCTCCTACTTTGATGGTGCAGTGCATGATGTTTTCCGCGGGCCCCATATCGGACATCGGCGACTCACCCACCTTTTGAATGAACACCACTTCGGCATCCAGTGCGCTTTTGTAGAATTCGATGGCTTCCCGGCAATTTCCCTTAAATGCAATATACGGATTGACGCCCAGCATCTCTCATCTCCTTAATCTAATGCTTGCTGGCGCACCTTCGCGCCGCTCGAAAAGTCTGATTATAGTCGTCCGGGCGCACGAATTTCACGGTTCATTTCGATGCTCAATCCGTTGGACGCGTCATCCCTCGCGGGAGCCGCATACCAATGCTCCTTGGAAACGATCTTCGGTTGATCCGGATCGCCCTCATAGGCCGGCACCATGACCTGTATCCCGTACTCGTTGAAGACATCGAGAATGCTCCGATGGAGCGCAGTTATCAACGCACCCATCGAGTGTGGCTTATCGCAGAAAACGTTGATTTCGTACATCACCGAGAAGTCCCGAAGCGCCTTCTGCAGCACAAATGGCGATAGGTCGCGCCGCAGTCCTTCAGTCCGCGCCGCAGCTTCCAGCAACATTGCTTCCACCTGTCTCCAGGGCACGTCATACCGTATACCCACAGCCGTATGCAAAATCAAGCCCCTCGTCCTGGCGATTGAGCTGTAATTGATGACTTCGCTGCTCAGAATAGAGGAGTTGGGCACAATCACTTCCTCGTTCTTGATGGTGCGCAGGTGTGTAACCAGCAGCCGGATCTGCTCGACATTGCCCATGTGCTCCCCGATTTTCACGATCTCGCCAACGCGAAACGCACGCCGGTATGTCATGCTGTAGCCGGCGATCAGGTTCCCGATCAGCGAAGAGGAACCCAGCGAGAAGAGAACTCCAAATAATAGCGAAACACCCTTGAAAGCCCCTGATTCCGAACCGGGAATGTGGGGATAAGCGACAACGAGCGCGAACGCGACGACGAGGATCCGTACCAGCCGGTACGTCGGCAAGGCCCATTCCGGGTCAAACCCCTTCCACGTCATGGCTCCAGTCTCCAGATTGTCGAAGACTGCTCTAATCAACTTCAGCGCGTAACGCGTGACGACGATAAGAATCGCTAGAAAAATTAGGTTTGGAATTATGCCAACCAATCCTGAGCCCATCGTCCGCAACGGGTCAACAGCCATGACGTACATGCTGTTTGCAAACCCTCGCGTCCAGGGAAAGAGGGAGAGGACGTAGTGGAGGTAAGCATAGATTGCCGCCGCGGCTGCCAGGCCGGACATGAGGTTCAGCAGGCCCGTGAGAACTCGCCAGATCTGCTCGACTTTGATGATGTGATGCGCCGTGCTTTCAATTCCCTCAATACGCGCCCGATAGCGCCGCTCGAATCCCGCTCGCAATAACGCCACAATCCGCCGCCCGATGCGCCATACAACCAGTAACAGAAGTGTCGCCCCGAGTGCGTATAAAACGCGCAACCATAAAGATCCCAGGCGCCTGTCACGGCGATATGCCTCGATGGCACCGGCGATGCGGCCCCGGTAGATCTCGGCAAGCGGGCGCGGAGAGATTCCTTCCAATGAGGCGTCCGCGTCGAAGACGGCCAGTATGCGCTGCCCGCCGGCCATGATCCAGGTTCCTTCGGAATGGTCCTCCAATATCAGCGAGTCCGCGCCGAGCTTCGAGTTCCCGGCGACGGCCTCTATCCGGTTCTCGATCTCTTCCGCACGGCGCTCCGCCGGGTGAGCTTGAACGCCTCGCACCGAGAACAGCCGGTTGCCATCAATGACGACGTCTGCCTGGCGCACATCGCTGTCGTCCTTCGCCCCCCCGGCTGCATTCGGCGCGTCCTGCCCGAAAACAGATGTACCTGCGCCTAGCACCAAACAAACGAGGGTTAAAACCGGAAACGGCGCGTTTCTCAAATAAATAGATGCTCGGATGTTCGACAACGCTAGACTCCTGAACGTGAGGCTACGCACGTTTCTACCGAAGTGCTTCAGCGGTATGTGAGCCCATCAGAGCGAACAGCGTACGTCAAGAGTGAATTGGACAGACCGCGCTGCGCCGCTCCGTCGAGCAGTCACACACTACGCATAGCCATGATGCGGTTTTTGAGTGCGCGGATCTAATACTTTCATACAGAGCTTGGAACAGTTGAGAAACGCCTCCCTTCGCCTGGCGTAGAATACGCGTAGGAGATAGGCATGAAAAAAGCCGTTCTGTCTCTGTTGGTGTCTGCAGTCGCCCTCAGCGCAGCCTCGCCGGGTATTCGGCCGAGGGCGGATGCGAATAGTTATCCCGTCCATCAGGACCAGCCGGACTTCGCAATCGGAGCGGTTCTGATACCCGCGGATCAGGTCAAGAAGATGTTCAAGCCAGATCTGAATCACGAGGGTTATATCGTGGTCGAAGTTGGAGTCTTCCCGGCCGGCGGAAAGGACGTTGACCTGGATCCGGCCGACTTCACGCTTTCTGTTGGTGACAAATTTGCAGCTCTCCGGCCCGTTTCCGCCGATACCATCGCCGAACTTGTAGCCGGCAAAAAACAGCCGCCCTCCGTGCAGGGTCCTCACGATATCAATACTTCCGTTGGCGCCTCTGTCGGCCGGGTGTCCTATCCGGACCCCGTCACCGGACGCCGAACGAGTGGGACCGTCACCGAAACAGAGGCAGGCGTAGGTGTCGGCGGACCTCCCCCCCAGAGTTGCCGTGGCTACGGCTGTGAACCGACTTACCCCGCTCCACCCGTCTCGCAACCTTCCACTGTCCAGACTACGAACACGATTACACAAGATCTCTGGGAGATGTCGCTGCCGGACGGAAAAACAGCCCGTGCTGTTGCGGGCTATTTGTATTTCCCCAAACCATCACACAAAGCGAAGGATGCCGTGTGGGAGCTGAGATACGAGAATATGGACGGCAAAACGCGCTTGCCGCTTCCACAAAGATAAAACATAGGACGAAAATCGCCTGCTCGCACGCGAGTTCTCAGCAGCTCATGTTGGCTTGGCGCCTGTACGATAAGTCAACATAGCCGTTCTTGTAAGCCACTACGTTCTTCAGCTGCCACCTCTGCTCCGCACCGGAATCACCGAATAGATGCAGCCCGTCACCCAAGAGGACCGGCGCGATCATCAATCGGATTTCATCCACCAAACCGAGCCTGAGAAAACTCTGGCCTAACATCGCCCCGCCCACCAGCCAAATGTTTCGGTATCGCGGCGCGAGTATCTCACGCACCAATCTCGCGAGGTCGCCTGAATAGAACTCCACGCTGTCCCGCGTGCATGGCAGTTCTCTAGTTGTCGTCACGACCGTCGGGGTATCGCCATACGGCCAGCCGAGTTGCAACGCATGCTCATAGGTGCGCGAACCGAGCACGTAGCAATCTATCGACTCGATGACCTCAGCGCCGTCGTCAGTAACCCCTCGTTCATAGACGTCGGCGGGACTGTCCATCCACGAAATACTGTTGTCCTTCTTGGCGATGAAGCCATCAAGGCTTGAAACTACGTGCAGCGTTACCGTTGATGTCATTGCACTCGACATGTTTCCTCCCGATGCCGGAGGCGTCCACGTTATTCCGTGATCGCGTCCCTCACCAGGAGTAACGTATCTTCACGCCTGGGTCCGAGTCAACCCGTCACCATTCAACGCAAAGGGTCAAAGACTCGATAGCCGGACGCTAACCGGGCTTGCCGTTAATAGCCTCGAGCGCATCCGCAGCTTGCCGCCGGATCGCAGGCTTGCAGTCCTTCTCTGCAATTCTTTTGAGAGCCTCAAGGGTATGCGGCGACGCATCCGGGTGTTGCCGCAGCAGCCCGATCGCATCGCTGCGCAAATATTCGACCGCATCGGTGGTAGCCGCCTGGACCAGCGCCTCGCCCAGTGGCGGAGTAACTGCTGGACGAAAGCGAACCGCAAACAGTGCGTCAGCGCGGACGTTTGCAGCACTATCGGATGTGATGGCTGCGGCGAGAAGACGATCGATGGCGTCCCCCTGCGCTAGCCGGAGGGCGCGTGCCGCAGTTGCGCGAATCGCATTCTGCGAGTCGCCCGTTGCCTTTTCAATCACGGGGACCACCTCCGCGCCTACGCTGTTTCCTAGAGCCGCCAGCAAGTTGCACCGGCTGGCGACGTCCTCTGCAGCCCGATAACGTTCCAGCAACCCCGAATCCAGCTCTTCGGCTTCTTGCGGATGTTCTGCACGCCCGGCGCGAGCCATCGCGCCCGCGACAATTCGCGCCGCGGATCGTACGCCTGAATCCGGATCGTCCATCAGCTTCAGCGGCACTCGCATCGCATCCTGCAAAGGACGCTGCGTTTGCACAAAGCCATTGAGTGCCTCGATCCGCAAGTGCGCCGGCAATTCCTGATCCCGAGCAAGCGACGAGAGCGCGTCCACCGCAGCGGGTGTTGCCGCCCGCCCGAGCGCGATCGTCAGGCGTGTCTGCGCCTGTCCCGTCTGAAGCAGCTTCACGGCCGAAGTAATTGCGTCCGGCCGGTGCCGGAACAAGGCGCTCAAGCGTTCCGGCAACTCAGAGTCCTGGATTTCAGACTGCCCCGCTGCCTTCAGCAGATCTTCCGTCGAATGTCCCTGCAGCAGACGCTCATCCTTTCGAGCCCGGATCTCGGAATGATCCTGCCGCTGCGTAACCACTGGGAATGTGACAATCTCGGCCCGTACTCGATCCAGGCTCCCAATCAGATCTTCCGCCTTTGTTGTCTGAAGCAGACTCAGGTGGACAGCCGTTGCCGTGCTAAAGCTCTGCTTCTCCCCGAGCACAACATCCATGCGCACCCGGTTCGCTCCGTTCACTTCTCGAACCAATCCAGCCGCATCCAGAGAGAAGCGAACCTCCGATTCATCGACAAAGGCACGAACCATATCTGCGGGCGCGCCCGCCACTCCGTCGGTGTAGATATATTTCAGCTTGTGTTTCATCACCGTGCGTGCGTCTGCCTGTTGGTACAGCGCCAGGTAGGTTCCGGCGCCGTCACGCTCCAGCACCGTCCACACCCCTCGAGCCGCATCGGGCGCGACCGATTGTGTTTCCGTTGCGATCATTTGCAGCAGATTACGCTGGGACGGCTCCACATCTTTATAAAAATGGACCGTCATCAACTCGCCGTTTTCGCGATAGGTTGCCCAAAATGGGCGTTCCAGAGCGCGCCGCAGTTGCTCAACACCTGCGGTGCTTCCGCCCTCGTCGCTGAATTGCAAATCCGAAAGTTGAAGCTGCAGATCGTACTCACCGGCTCGAACTGCGCTCACGGTCGAAACCCAATGCCCGCTCAAACGGACTTGTGCTGGGCGCTGTTCGGCTTGTTCCAGACGAACTCGAAGATCAAGCGACCAGCGATTCTGGTCGCCTGGATGCTTTTGCGCCGCGCAGGCCGCCACTGTCCAGAAGACAGCAGCGGCGCTCAAGCGCGAAAATCTAAAATTTGGATTCTGCATGTTGGTCACTTTCATCCAAGTTCAAAAAAGAATCGGCGCGTACACGATCACAGAAGACGAGGCAAAGGGGTTGCCGTTGGCTGTCGTCGCTATCGTCAGCTTGTAATAGGTGTAGGTCGTCAGAGCTGGCAAAGCAACCGACGGTGTCGTAGACGCCGGACTGGTAGTCGTTAAGGCGGTGGGCGTAACCGGATTTGTGCAGGTGGCCGTGCCGTCGGCGCAAGTGGCAAGCGTGAACGTTGTGTTCAGCTTTCCACTCGCGCCGGAAACCAGCCCTTGCGCGGTATAGTACTGGGGAACGGGAATCGTAACCAGTCCGGTGGCGTCGGGTGTCACGATTGTCCCGTCGCTGGCTCCGACCAGTTCCGTGACACTCGCCGAGCGCGGCAGCTGCTGGACAGTGATGGCCACCGGAGTGGCCGACCCTGTCTCCGTAACTCTGGTGAAGCCGTCCGAGGTCACTTTCGCTGTCATCTTGATTATCCAGGACGCTTTAGATCCTGAATGCGGCGGCCCGAAGGTGACCACCGGGTTCGCAGTGTTTGCCCCGGAGTTCACCGTCACTGTGTCAGTCGGGTTCGCCGGCGTGAACGTCCATGTGTACGTGCTGGTCGACCTCGTATTCGGATCAGTTGGCGCGGCAATACCCTGCATCGTCACTGGCAAGCCTGCTGACAGTGTTGCTCCTTGTATAGGAGCACCAATGCTGACGTTAACCGGGAACCCGCACATCGAAGCAGGCAAGCCGAAGAAAGGCGTCTCTGGCGAAGCATTAAACAGGTTCACCGTCGTGCTGGCGAGCGCTCCCCAACTCACCAGCGTCTCCGAGTCGGTGTAGCAGAACGGGCAGGGGCCAAAGCTCGCATTGAGCTTGACATTGCCGCCGCCCGAACTCACCGTCAAATCCCCCCTCAGGGAACCACCCAGCGTGAGCGCGCATATGTTGGGGGTCGTGTTCACGGCCCATTTCGCCTGTGCGCGAAGAGGCGTAGATACTTTGACCAGATCAACGCTGGCATCCACATCACCGCTCGCCACAACGATGTTGACTCCGCCTTTCACATGCGCGCTCAGCGATGCGCTGGGTGTGACGCTCAAGTCTGCGCCCTGCAGCGCCGCCGAGGCTTGGGCCGAGAGTTCAGCGTTGACGCTGGCGCCTGCCGTCAGACTGAAGATCCAGAAGTCAATCGGAGGCAGATCAAAATCCTGACTCCACGTCTTGTCATACGTGAAGCCGGTGCTCGGGTCGACGGTGTCGCTGTAAATCTCCGAACCGAAGACATATACCTGCAGCGTGCCGCTCGATTTCGTGGCCATGTACTGCGGGGTTGTCTCGCCGCTGTCAGTGTCGGCCACGGCCCGCATGTCCACTACGTCCACGTCATCTCCGAAAACCACGCCGTGTGCAGTCAGGTTCGCTTCAAAGTGAGTCGTATCGCGGTCCGTACCGGCGTAGGCTGTCGGCGTCAGATTGCCGTTTAACCGCCAATACGCATCGAAGGTACCGCCGGGATTTAAGTCTCCGCTGTCATCGAAAGGCAGCGCGTTGGCGCCGTCGAGCGCGCGCGGCGCCACATTCTGCTTGGGCTTCGCATCGCCGTGGCGTTTGGCAAACTCCGGCACGGGCGCAACCACCCACGATGGCGAAGTGACGGTCTGATCACTACTGTTCACCCGCTTGAAATAATTGCTTACGATCTGATTCGCCTCAGCCAGCTGCTGCGAGCAACTCGATGACACGTTCACCGGCTTGGCCGCTCCGCGCGCCCCCGAAGGAAAAGTGGAGGGCGGTGGAATGCAGGTATCGGAGTTGCCCCAAAAGGTCGGCATAGGCGGTAGAACTCCTCTACCCAGCAGGTCTCCCACCGGAGCCTTTGCCAGCTGCGCCTGCAGGATCATCGCAGTCGTGGCTCCGGCGATAACCATGTTTGTCCAATTGGCATTCACTAAATCACCCGGCTCAAATCCGTTCGTACATGAGTCAACAATGTAGGAAGCATGGCTCGTGTCGGCTGCATCGGGACCGTATTCGCACTTAACGGAAGCAATGCCATCCAATCCCAGCTCTAAATCGACTCGCGTCCCGGTTGCAGCGCCGCTCTTCAGGTGAAAGCCTTCCGGAATTTGAACCGGGCCCAGTGCGAAGCTCTGGCTGATAGGTGCATTGCCATGGAAGTCCACCTCGACAGATCCGCCATACCCGGGTGGGGTTGTTCCTGTCGTAGATGGGGCACTTACGGAGTGCACGCGCAGGTTGTCAAATATGTAGCTGCCGCTTACGTGATCCGGCGAAGTAATGTCAAACTCAAACGCGAGGTCGTTGTAATTCGCGCCACCAAGCGCGGAACGAATGGCATCCGAAATCGGAAATCGCAGAGTCGTATACGCGCCGGGCTTGCAGGCGCTCAGCGACAGTTTTGCGAGCGCGATCCGCTTCAAATGACGGGACGGCGAACTTACGAAGCCTTCTATAGAGGATTTGACCTCCTCGCTGTCCTGCATTGGCACCATCAGATCCAGCTGAAAGATAGACCCTTGCTCGCCCAACCCCGCCAAGGCGGAAGCGGACGAAGCCACCGGAATGCTGAAAAGCTGCAACGAGTTCGGGGGATTCACGAGCGCCAATGCAGCTGATCCCTGGGTCCGGTTTGTACTCAGAGACGTGGTGAAGCCCGCTGCCGGACCCGTCACCACCCATCCGGTAGGTGTTTCGAAACCCAGAACCGCGCCCGAAGCAAGAGTCACCGGAGCCGGCTGCGGTGGAGGCTCCTGCCCGTAAACGGCTGCCACTAGAACAGATGCGAGCGCGACACTGCGCGTCAATGCGGACAGACAATCTCGCCCCCGCTTGTTCCCTCGCCGCGTGTTCTTGAACTGCCCTGGATCAGCCATGTCGTTTCATCCCTCCACGCCCAAAGGCGTAAACGAACGGCAGACCCTATCACCGGACGACACTTTTTTACGGTATTCAATGCCATACCCGGCGGGTGAAAGCGCGATGAAGGTCGAACCGGCTCCAGTCAAGACGTGCTTGTCACGCACTGCAGCGCCGCAGCACGGACCAATTAGCACGAGCTACATTCCACCCCGTCAGTTGCGTGCCGATGCAAACGCGCCGCTTTCCAGTTCTGAAGCAAAGCGTGCTTTCATCTGATCCCTGACCGTTCGAAAGATCGCCAGGCGCTCTTCTTCCGTGCCTTCGGATGCAGGCGGAGGGTCCTCGAAACGCCAGTGCATTCTGGTTGATTGGCCTGGAAATATCGGACAGCTCTCCTTCGCGTTATCGCAAACCGTGATGACGTAGTCGATCGGCTTGCCGACAAACTCGTCGGCTGATTTCGAGCGGTGGCCCTCGAGGCTGATTCCGATTTCCTGCATAGCCTGGATGGCTTCGGGCCGCACGCTGCTTGGCATCGTCCCCGCGCTTGCCACGTCAAAGCGATCGCCAGCCATATGCCGGAGTAGGCCTTCCGCCATCTGACTTCGTGCGGAGTTTCCTGTGCAGAGAATCAGCACGGATTGCTTAGACATTTACGATCTCCTGACCAGGCACGGTTATCTCTGCCGACACGGTTAATTCGTGGCGCTCCGAAGCGCTGCTCGTTTCCTGCGTCACTGCAGCGGATGATGACCAGCCGCATAAGAGTTGTCTATGCCGCGCGTGCAGGGAACCAGTGCCCTGTGCGGTTACAGGCCGCGCAGACCGATAGCATCACCGGCACCTCCACCAGGACGCCGACTACCGTAGCGAGAGCCGCACCGGAGCCCGGCCCGAAGAGCGCGATTGCAGTGGCAACGGCAAGCTCAAAAAAGTTCGATGCGCCAATCAGCGCGCCCGGGGCGGCGACGGAGTGTTCTACTTTCAGCCATTTCATCAACATGTATGTGATCCCGGCATTGAAATACACCTGCAGCGTGATAGGCACGGCAATGAGCAACACGTGCGAGAGCCGGCCGGTAATGTTATCGGCCTGAAAGGCAAAGATCAAAACGAGCGTCGCGAGGAGCGCCGCAATCGTGACGGGAGCGAACTTTGGCAACAACTGGTCTTCGAACCAGGCCCGGCCATGCCGTTTCAAGAGCAAAGCACGCAAAAGCGTTCCGGCAAACAGCGGCACAACGATGAAGACGATTACAGAGGTGAGCAACACCTGGAATGGCACCGTGAGAGATGAGGTGCCATGCACCAGAAATTGCACGATGGGCACGAACAGCACCAGCATGATGAGGTCGTTTACGGAGACTTGCACAAGCGTATAAGCGGGATCGCCGCTGGTGAGATGGCTCCAGACGAACACCATGGCGGTACAAGGTGCCGCGGCCAGAATGATGCACGCCGCAATATATTGATCGGCTTCCGCCGACGTTAGAAAGTGCGCGAAGAGAATGCGAAAAAACGCCCAGGCGAGCAGGGCCATTGAGAACGGCTTAACGATCCAGTTGACCAGCAAGGTGATAAGCAACCCGGCCGGACGGCGTCCGACATTCTTTACCGACGAAAGTCGACCTTCATCATCATCGGCGTGATCATCAGCCAAATCAGGACGGCGATCGGCTCGTTGATTTGGCTGCCTTTGCCAAACTCAAGGCCGCGCAGTGCTGTGGTGAAGCCCGGCAACAGTTTTCCTAGCAGGATGCCCCCGGCCATGCAGAGCGCTACCCAAAGCGAGAGGTAGCGCTCGAAGAATCCAAGCCCGGCGGCAACAGGTGTCAACGATCTATCAATGGTGCTTGCCATCAAAAGCTCTACGAACAGCAGCCCGGTCCACAGCAACTCGTGGGTTTGGTCGCTCGAATAAACGCGCCCATAAATTTATCGGCGACCATCGGAGCAATCGCGTCTACGTCAATGCCCTGATTTGAGAGGAAGGCGCGCGCATGCTCAATGTTGTAGATTCGGGTGGGCTCGATCCCGATGGCGGCAAAGCCGGCCTGGGTAAGTTTGCCGATGTATTCGGATTCCTGAAGCGCGCCGGCTACGCAACCCACCCAGAGCTCCATGCTGCGGCGCACTTCTATTGGCACTTCGCCACGCACGACCACGTCCGAGACGGCGAAGCGGCCGCCTGGTTTCAACACGCGGAAGGCCTCCCGCAGGACTTGGTCCTTGTCGCCCGACAAGTTGATCACGCAATTGGAAATGACTACGTCAACGCTGTTATCGGGCAGTGGGATGTTTTCGATTTCGCCTTTCAGGAACTCAACGTTCTCCACGCCTGCCTTACGCTGGTTTTCACGCGCGAGCGCAAGCATGTCATCGGTCATGTCGAGACCGTACGCTTTTCCAGTTCGTCCCACACGACGAGCAGAGAGCAGAACGTCGATGCCCCCGCCCGATCCGAGATCCAGTACCGTCTCTCCCGGATTGAGTTGTGCAAGCGCGGTTGGATTGCCGCAGCCGAGCGAGGCTCTCAGCGCCTCTTCCGGGATCTGCCCGGCTTGCGACTCATCGTACAGATTCGACGTGATGGGATCACATGAGGCCGCCGCGAAACCGTCGCAACAGGAGGTGGCGGCGCAACAATCTGATGGCAGTCCTGTGCCGGCGGTGACGCGGCGCGCGGCCTCGCCGTATTTCTCTGTGACAAGTTCCTTCAGTTCCATATTTTCCCTTCCGGCGCTATTTGCAGAGCTGGACAATTGTCGTTGGTTCGATGGCCTTATTGCGGGTGCAACATTCGGCGTAAAGAAAGCCAAGCAGTTCCTGAAGGGCATCCGTATTGGCGGAATACCAAAGGTAGGTGCTTTCACGACGAACGTTCACCAGATCCTCATTTTTCAATTTGTCCAGGTGGTGAGAGAGGGTCGAGGCAGGAATGTCGAGCTCCGAACCGATGTCGCCCGCAATCATCCCTTCAGGATGAGCGGCCAGGAGAGCGCGCATAATGCGCAGGCGCGGCTCGGTCCCTATAGCTGAGAACATGTCCGCGTATCGCACGACATCGGGCTCAACCTTCGATCTTGCCATAGTCTGATTCCTCATCGCCGGAAGGTTCCCGACGTTTTACTCGCTTCCATATTTGTATTATTTCCGAAATATAGTATCTGTCAAGGGGTCGTAGCCGCGCACATTGATTTCTGCACAACTTTTAATAACCCGCTTCGAAGCTGGTGTGTGTGCTAAGCAGATGTACTGGTACCAAAAACTAGTGACTACTGGAAACAGCCCCCTAATGCAGGAAACGCCGAATCAAGGTGATCCGGAACCGTCGAGCCCTCGAAAATGTACATAAGGACCGGTCGACAGCTGATCTGCGAGGCTTTTTTTAATTTCGGGCGACGGGCCGATCGCCTAAATCACTGCAACAACGTAACACTTATAAATAAAAGTATAATTTAATCATATACAACCCAACAGTTTCGAGACGCATATAGTACTATCCGATTCTTCGCTGGGTAAATCACTAGGTATAACCGGCTTTTATTCCGTGTCAAACTGCATGAGGGGGTTCTGTCGTACAACTGTGCGGCGGGATTCGTAACGTTGCGAGTGTTTGCTCAAGGAGGAAAGATGCGACTGATCGACGTTTTCGCGCCGACCTGTCTCGTAGTTAGTTTGCTTTTGATTCCAAACAAAGCAGCCGCGGCACCCATTACTGGCTCGTTCTTTTTGGACGGCACAGTATCAGGGATGACGGGCGGCCTTTCGTTTTATAAAAACACGCCGGGAGATCACACGGGCACGATCGCGCTTCCCACAACGGGAAGCTTCTCTGATCTCACCGCCGGCGACACTCAAACTATTCTGGACGCCACTGTCGCGAATGGAGTTGTTCCAGGCACGAACTTTGATTTCAAGAATTGGGTCCAGTTAACCAACGGTATCAACTTAGATCTGATGAGCATTCCTATTCCCAGCCTTTCTGCGTGCCCGACTAGCGGGACTGTGGCGGTTGGGTTTAGCTGCCTTGTGAATGCTAAATCGCCTGTCGTCCTCACCCAGGGTGCCAACGGCGTGGGCGCCGTCGTCGCCACGTTTGGAATGGCACATACGGGAAACCAGACCAACGATGTCGAGTTTAGGGGCTTGTTCGTCTCACCGAGCACGAACTTTGAGACAATTGCTGATTTCGAAAACTTCTTCAACACAAACGGCAACATCCCCCCAATTGGGTATACTGCGAATTTCACGATTATACCCGCGACCACTGTCCCCGAGCCGCGATGGCTGACTGTGGGGTTTGGCGCTCTGCTAGCTTGCATCGGCCTACGAAGGAAGTCGCAGGCCAGAAAGAGCTAATCACTTCCGTGGCATCGTGCATCGGATGTAACCATGCCAACGGGTAGCATGACCCGGGTCGAATTAGCAGGTGAGTTAGCGGCAAATCTAGGTAAGACAATACGCATGAGGCTCACCAGCAGCCTAGTTGAAGTAATGGTTATCGCTGTTGATGTGGACGGAGTGCTCTGCCGCGGAGTCTCCGTTCCAGAGGGCGAAGCGGGCTCTGAGTTTTGGGTCGCATACAACGACATTCAGGCTATCGAGAAAGTCTAAACCACGGAAGTTCGCGTCGAAGCCGGCCCCGCACAGACTACCCGAAGTTTTGTGAGTACCTGTTGCAGGCTCTGCAGCTTTGAAGCATACAGAGTGTTCAGGCACGGCAGGTCGAAGTGTACGATCTCCATAACGCTGGAAAACTCCGGTTCATAATAGCCAGGCAGCCCCGATAACCTACGTGCGCCAATCCGGCGCAAAATGGATGCGGATTGATTAAGTCGGGTGGCTGTTGTCACCGCCAGGCCGCTTCCAAGGTGTTCCGCCAAAGCATAGGTCATTAAGGCGACGTTGAAGCCGGCGGTGGTGCCGCGCACCTCGGGACGCAATGCCCATCCGCCAGCTTCACCGTATTCTTTGCCGCGCTGGCGCACGCCGGCAACCAGCTTTTCGAATGAGTCCTTCAACATAGGGCCGTATCGGGTCGAGCGGGCAATGGCAGATTCGCTTGCCCTGAACTCCTCGAAGCCACCCGCAATCTGCCGGTATCGCGCACATCCAACAACGCGCTGGCAGGCACTCCGCAAGACCACATGCCAGCTGGAGCGGTCCAAGACGTGAAAATGATGGGCCGCGGCGGCTGACTGCTTGTCCGATGCGGCTGTCTCCCTTAATGCTTCTTCCCGCAGGGTGTGGATGCCGCCAAGAATCTCGGAATGAAGGTGGCGATCGACGGAAACGGACGGAAAGAAACGCTCCGCGATGTGCCGGGCTGGGGCAATGACAAGAAACTCGTGATTTGTCAAATGGATGGATTCCTCAGATGGATTCAACAGCAACTACGTCCGGCCGGCGTGCACGGCCGACGGATTCTGGTACATGTTCCTAGAGGCTAAACTCTATATTAGAGCAGATTCTGAAACATTCTTCATCTAGAAGGAATTCAGATGCGCGCCTTGGGCGGCGCTGTGGTGCCCTGTTTGCTAAGGCCGGGCAATCATGCAGCGCGACCGGGTTCCCGCCGGCTTTCAAAAAGCGGACGGGCTTGCCACAGCAGCCGCAAGATTGCGCAGGCCAACAAAGCGCTGCTGACGGCCGAGATCACTTGCATATGAGGGCCGATAGGATTAGCGTTTGGCAGTCCTAACGCGTACCTGCGCGGCATGAGTTCCTGCTGGTAACTTCCAAGCACAGATTGGTACCCCGGAAGCAACAGGACGAGAACGGAGAACAAGCCAACCGCATTGTAAGCGAGGGCTCCCTTCCAGGCGATCGCTGAGCGCCGAAGAATCCCGATGCCCAGTCCGACGCTGATGGCGCCGATTGCAATGGAGAGAGCGGAAGCGGACACGCCGCTAAAGATGACTCCGGCAAACAGCAAAGAAACCTGGAAGACAGCTGTGCGTTCAAATTAAACAGCTCAGCATATCAAGATTCGAATCTTCCTCCTGAGCCGGCGGATTGCCTGATCGCTGTCGGATAACATCTTGTTTCAGAGTCGAAATGATTTTCTCCACGCACGCGAAACGAGGAGTGCCGAAGGTTGGCGCCTTCACAGCTTTGGCTGTCCTGGCCTGTCACATGGCGAGTGGACAGCAGGCGCCCACCACGAACTGGACAGCGGAACAAGACCATCAGAACATGATGGATCAGCTGGGGATCAAGGCTCTCCGTCCAGGGCCGAGCGGGAACGAGAAAGATCCCAACCATGCCAACTACGACGAAGCGAAGGCGAACCCATACGGCGATCTCCCCGATGCGCTTACGTTGAACAATGGGCAGAAGGTGACGACAGCGGAACAGTGGTGGAACCAGCGGCGCCCGGAGATCGTGGAGGACTTCGAGCGCGAGGTGATCGGCCGCATCCCGCCCAACGTGCCGAAGGTTACGTGGACCGTCAAGAGTACGACCGGCTCGAAGGCAGGGGTTTTCCCGATCGTTGAAAAGCAGTTGATTGGACAGGTCGACAACTCGGCGTACCCGGCGATTGACGTGAATATCGAAATGACGCTGGCGGTGCCGCGCAATGCGAAGGGACCCGTGCCGGTGATGATCATGTTCAGCAGCGCGATGATTCGCCAGTTCCTCGCGATCCATCCGGAGTTCAAGAAGATGATGGGGAGCGATCCGCCTGCCACGGAACAACTGATCGCCGGAGGTTGGGGTTACGCGCTGCTCGACACCAGCAGCATTCAAGCGGATAACGGTGCAGGACTGACGAAAGGGATTATTGGCCTTACGAACAAGGGTCAGCCGAGGAAACCGGAAGACTGGGGCGCGCTGCGGGCGTGGGGCTGGGGCGCTTCGCGCGCGCTCGATTATCTCGAGACGGACAAGAGCATCGATGCAAAGCGGGTTGGCATCGAAGGCGTGTCTCGTTACGGAAAAGCCGCGCTTGTGACGATGGCGTTCGATCCTCGCTTTGCGGTCGCATTAATAGGGTCGTCGGGCGAAGGCGGCGCCAAACCGCACCGCCGCAATTTCGGGGAAGCGGTGGAGAATCTGACGGGGTCCGGCGAGTATCACTGGATGGCCGGGAATTTCCTGAAGTACGGGGCGGCGCAGGCTTCTTTCGGCAGCAAGAACGCAGGCGATTTGCCGGTGGACTCGAACGAACTGATTGCATTGTGCGCCCCGCGGCTAACGTTCATCAGCTACGGCATTCCCGAAGCCGGAGATGCCAAATGGCTGGACCAGCAGGGCAGCTTTCAGGCGACTGTGGCGGCGAGTGCTGTCTATCGGCTATTGGGAGCGAGCGAGGACTTTCGGAGCGCGAAGATGCCGCCAGTGAATACAGGACTGCTCGATGGAAAACTGGCATGGCGGCAGCATGATGGCGGCCACACCGATGCTCCGAACTGGAAGTATTTTATTCCGTGGGCGGACAACATGCTCAGCTATCACGGAACGCCCTGGCAGCTTCCGGCAGATGAGCCGGTTTTTCGAACCGACGCAAACTCGCTGGTTGCTCATTCTCAATTGCTGGCGAAGGCGAAACAGGGCGGGATCACTATTTACTTCGAAGGCGATTCCATCACCCGGCGATGGGGCGCAACCGACTATCCGGATCTGCTGGCCAACTGGAAACAAAATTTCTTCGGATGGAACGCGGCAGATTTCGGGTGGGGAGCGGATCAAACACAGAACATCCTTTGGCGTTTAGATAACGGTGAGCTGGACGGTGTGAATCCGAAATTGGTCGTTCTGCTGGCCGGCACGAACAATGTCGGTAACCAAGCCGTTTCAGGAGACGTCGGCGCGCGAGTGGACGACGTGACGCGCGGGCTTGAAGCGATTGTACATGCGATTCAGAGCAAGGCGCCGATGGCTACGCTTGTCGTGGTAGGAATTTTTCCGAGAAACGATCAGATGGCTCTGATGCCCATCATTGATGGGATCAACCGCAACTTGTCCAAGCTTGCCGATGGACAAAAGATTCGATATCTGGACATCAACGATAAACTCGCCGACAGCGATGGAAGGCTGCTCGACGGTATGATGAACGAAAAAGACAAGCTCCATCCGACCGTGAAGGCATATCAAATCTGGGCAGACGCCCTGAAGCCGATTTTTACGGAGGTAGTGGGAAGGCCAGCAGCGGATGATCACGCGCCGGCCCCGACAGACGATCCGGCGGCGGGACATTAACTGCGTTGGCTGACTACTGGCTGCTTGAGATTCCGGATAAGGACGGACTGCCCGCGGGTGCGTCGGCGAGCATGATGCTCGCCTGGTTACATTGTGCTCCGAATTCCGAGTGGCACGATCACATAGAAGCTCTCGGCTCTTATAAAATGATCGCGGCAGCGCCGTCGTTGTTATCGCTCTCGAGTTATGAACGTAACTATCACCTGGCAGGAAATCGCAATTCGGATTGCTCTAACGCTCTTTGCGGGCGGCGTGATCGGAGTGAATCGTGGCGAGCGTGGGCTTGCTGCCGGCCTACGCACCACAATGCTAGTCTGTCTGGCCGCCTCGCTTTCGATGATTCAGGTAAATCTGCTACTGGGCATGAGCGGCAAGTCAAGCACTTCTTTCTTGAACCTCGATGTCATGCGTCTGCCGCTTGGCATTCTTACGGGAATGGGCTTTATCGGAGGCGGAGCCATCCTTCGAAAAGGAAACATGGTCACGGGCGTGACCACGGCCGCTACGCTATGGTTCGTTACTGTCATCGGTCTTTGTTTGGGTGGTGGGCAGCTTGCTTTAGGATTAACCGCTCTCGCTCTTGGTTTTCTGATCCTATGGCTGCTCAGGTCAGTGGAGAAGCGAATGAAGCAGGACCAACGGGGGGAGCTCGTTGTGGTCGCGGCGCTGGATGGTCCGGGCGAGGAGAAGGTAACCGGTGTAATGGCGGATGCCGGCGCGCGCATCGTCTCGTCTTCTATTCTTCTTGAGAATCGTGATCAGAAGCGCCGCCTGCGCTTTGACGTAAGATGGCGCAACAGGGGTAAGACAGATACCATCCCACCGTTTGTTGAGACGCTCGCGCAGCGGCAAGGGGTGGAACGCGTCGAGTGGAACTCGCGCTAGTCTTCTCAATCGTTAGGTGGATTCGGCTATCTAGGCGGAACTGCTAAACTCCGCTAAAGACGTATGCTCCAGCGCTTTCTTCACAAGCAATATTTTTGGCTTGTCTGTTGCCTGATTCTTTCCTTTTTCCTGTTAGCCTATCCCATGTACGTGATCCGTCCATTCCGATACCAGGGATCGACGGAGCTAGCGATTGCGTTGGTCATCGTCCAAATCCGGCCCTACTTGCAAATTGCTTCGGCGCTTATCGCACTCGGACTATTTGTCTGGTGCTGGAGAAGCAGCGTGCGACGAATACGTGACCGGGTGGTTGCCGCGCTGCTGCTGCTTTGCACGTTGGGCTCTGCCTATCTATCACGCTTCAATGTCTATGAGCTGATGTTTCATCCGTTGAAGCAGCCGGTATTTGCGGATGCGTCCAGAACTAAGTTGGACGGAGCGGAACAAGTTATTGCGATCAGCGTGAACAACACCGCGCGGGCTTATCCGATTCGAATCATTTCCTATCACCACATCGTGAACGACTTCCTGGCAGGCCTTCCGGTGGTCGCCACGTATTGAACGCTTTGCCACACCGGTCTGGTGTTTCAACGAACAGTGAACGGAATGGTCCTCACGTTTCATCTGGCTGGGATCAACAACCAGAACTTCCTGATGAGAGATGAGCAGACCGGAACGTATTGGCAGCAAATATCTGGTTTAGCCGTATCGGGTCCACTTGCGGGACAACGTTTGAAACTGGTGCCGGCCGACGAACTGACCTTCAAGCTGTGGAAATCCGAACAGCCGAAGGGCACGGTGCTCGAGGACGCACCCAGCTATGCTCGGGATTACGCACCCAAGAACTGGGATGTGGAGATGGCACGCGTGCCGGTTGTCGTCAGCTTCGCTCAGGCTGGGCTGAAGCCGCGCGACCAGATGCTCGGAGTCCAGGCATTCGGGGCCATCCGCGCGTTCCCCTACAACGCAGTTTTGAAAGAGAAGCTGATTCAGGATTATGTTGGCGCCGAGCCGGTGCTTGTGGTGTTGGGCCCTGATAACGTTTCGGTTCGTTTGTTCCGCCGCGCCGCAGCGGGGCTTTCGAGGACCGCTCAGTTCTACCGCATTGCCGAGGGTACGGAGTTGCTGATCGATGCCGATACCGGAAGCCGCTGGAACTTTCGCGGCTGCGCAGTCTCAGGCAAACTGAACGGAACTTGCTTGCAGCAAGTGAACGCTATCAAAGATTACTGGTTCGACTGGCGCAACTACAATCCGTCTACCTCGGTTTACGGCATTCGCCAAAAGGTTCAGTAGCCGCGAAACCGAAGCCTCACGGTGCCGGAGTCAGACCATGGCGCCGCATCACTTCACCGATAACCGCCGGATCGGGCGGGCGGCCGGAAGCAGCCTTCATAACTTCAGCAATTTCGCGAAAGTAATCCGGACCAAGAACTCCGGGGCTCACGATCGCGAGCATCTTGGCATCCGATGCATGTTTGTTGTCGAAACGATGCACCATGCCGCGAGGAATGCAAAGTACCGCGCCTTGTCCTATCTCAATGGGACTTCCGTTCACTGTGAAAGTCAGCACGCCGGCAAGCCCATAAATGGTTTCTTCGTAGCCATCATGGCTATGTGCAATCGGCACCTTGGCGCCAGCGGGAACATCGAACTCGAAGACTGCGACCGAACCGCCCGACTGTATTCCTTCGACCAGAAATCGAATCGCCAATTGCCCAACCCGGATCTCTTCGCCCTTGTTTATCGTCATTAACTTACCTGGTTTAGCTTACCTGGCTAACTTACCTGTGCGCCCGAGAGGCATGCACAATGGTGCCACAGCTGGCGCTACCGCAGCTTGAACAATGCCAATAACGTATAAGCGACCGGCAAAGCAAACAGGCTGCTATCCAGCCGATCAAGAACTCCCCCATGACCAGGAAGCATCGTGCCGCTATCTTTAAGCCCCGCGCCGCGCTTGATCGCCGATTCCACTAAGTCGCCAAATTGGCCTGCGATATTGGCCACAATTGCGATCACCACCACCTGCCACTTCGGAACAGCCGGAACGAAGTAACCCACATACAAGAGACCAAAGATCACAGACCCGGCTACGGCCGCGGCCGCGCCTTCCCAGCTCTTCTTCGGACTGACAATCGGAGCCAGCCGGTGTTTTCCGAAGCTGCGCCCCATATAGTAAGCGCTCGAATCGCCCGCCCAGTTCAAAGCCAGCGCGAAAAAAAGAAGGTGTACGCTTTGCTCCCGCAGATCGATGGCGAAACGCCACGGCGCAAACGTATAGAAGATGCCAAAGATAGTTGCCGCCGCATGCCCCAGCACCTCCTTCAGATTATCCAGTCGAAGCGCAATTGTGGTCACGACCACCAGGATCAATAACACGCTCGTAAGCGTGTATTGGGGCAGAAGAAGCACCAACACCCCGCCGGCGACGCCGAGCCAACCCGGTTTGGGAATGCCATGCCCCGCCGCGATAACCGAGTATTCGCGATAGCAAAGAAAGCCCGTGACCACCGCGGCGCCAATGAATACTCTGCTTGATGCCCAAAAAACTAGATAAAACGATAAGGCGAGGAGTGCGAGCGCCGTCAGCAGACGCGTCATGTCAGGAGTGGTCGTTCCGATGCACGGCGGAAATCCTAAGCAAGGGGCAGCTCAATCTCTTCGCCCAGCAGCGCCGCGGTATCAGCCGGCAAAAGCGTATTGCTCGACAATCCTCCGAAGCGGCGGTCACGCTCCTGATACGAGAGCAACGACGATAACAGCTCGGTCTGACCAAAATCCGGCCAGAGAGTCTCCGTGACGTAAAGCTCGGAATAAGCAATTTGCCACAGAAGAAAATTACTGATACGCATCTCGCCGGAGGTCCGTATCAACAAATCCGGATCCTTCAAACCGGCCGTATATAAATGGCTGCTGATCGCTTCTTCCGTAATCTCGAGCGACTCCAGGTTCCCTTCCGCGCGGGCATTCTCGATGATGGAATTGACAGCATCTAAAATGTCCGTGCGGCCGCCGTAGTTGATCGCCAGGTTCAGCCGCATGCCTTTGTTGTTTGCCGTCTTTTCAATCACAAAACGCAGTTCTTGCTGCACAGCCTGCGGAAGCGACTCCAGCCTGCCAATCGCCACCACCTGAATATCGTTTTTCTGAAACGTCGCCAACTCCCGGCGAAGATAAAAGCGCAGCAGGCGCCAAAGTCCCTCTACCTCGTGGCGTGGCCGCTTCCAATTCTCGACCGAGAATGCATACAGCGTAAGAATCTCAATGCCCATCAGAGCGCAACAGGTGCAGACCGCGCGCACGGAATCGATACCCGCTTTATGCCCCAGGATGCGCGGATAATTCCGCTGCTTCGCCCAGCGGCCGTTGCCATCCATAATGACTGCGATATGCGCAGGTAATCGCTTCGCGTCCAGTTGGGTAGCCATCTGCCAATCCCGACTGCCCTGCGTCAGTGTTTTTAGCAGCGCCTTCATGACAACACCGCGTGCTTCATCGCAACAAAGGTCTATGGTACGACACGGTAACAGCCATCTCTACACTGCCGAGAGCAGCGGTACGAGCGCTCCGCCCAGACATAAAAAGGTCCCGAACGGCAAACTTGCGGCGTGCAGCTTCGATCTCGTCCGAACCACGTAGACGATTCCGAAAATCGAGCCCGTTACCGATCCGATCAGCAACGCTAAAAGACCAGCATCAAAGCCCAGATATATTCCGAGCATTGCCAATAGTTTGATGTCGCCGAACCCCATCGCGTCGGTATCAAGTCGCCGGATCTTTTCGTACAGCTTGGCAAAGCCCCAGATCGGCAGCGAGAAAACCAAACCGGCGAACAGCGAGTTCAGGACAGATCGCATCGTCACCCGCTGAACAGGCAAAAGAAGATCCAGAACCGCGCCGTGGACCGGAACAAAAAAAGCAAAGATGAAACCGGCAACCGCGCCGCCAATGGTCAACTCGTCAGGAAGCAGACGCTCTTCCAGATCCGTAAAGAAAAGAATCACCAGCAGAGCTTCAAACACCAGCCATTTCAATCCCGCGCCCGTCCAGCCGTAACGGAGAACAATCAATGCAAACAGGACGGCCGTCACAATTTCCACTACCGGATACCGCCAGCCGATTGGCTGCGAACAATTCCGGCAGCGGCCCCGCAGCAATAAAAAACTCAGCACCGGTACGTTGTCATACCAGGCGATCGGTTTACCGCATTCCGGGCAAAAAGAACGCGGGGCTACCACCGAGAGATCTCGCGGCGTCCGGTAGATACATACGTTCAGAAAGCTGCCGGACAACAGCCCCAGCAGTACCGCACCGGCGACGAAAAGACCAGGCAATTCAGCCCCGCCCAAGAGCCCTCTCGTAAGCCGCCGTCGTTCCGGCGAGCAGATGATCCTTCGTGAAGGCTTCCGCAATGCGCTTGCGGCCGTTTTCAATCAGCTGCAACGAGAGCGTCCGATTCGCCAGCACGCGGCGCATCGCGCGCGCGATGTCGGTGGCATCGTTCTCCACGTAAATCCCGGACACGCCGTCCGAAAAGATTTCCGCCAGCCCGCCCACTGAACTGGCGATTACCGGCACGCCCATCTGCATAGCCAGCAGCACCCCCGAACCAAGACCCTCCGACCGGCTGATATAAACGAACATCGAAGCGCGTACCAGGTCTCGTATCAAATCGTCTGAGTAAAGAACTTCAACCCCCGATGTCTTGGCCGAGCTCTCAATAAGATCGCGTCCCTTTTGCGGATCGTCCGTCGTCAGCGCAACCGCCGGATACTCGGGATTCCACGCTTGAGACAGGACGGGCGAGTCCACCGCGTCATAGACCACGTCGATCTTCTTCTCCGGAACGCCTGCTTTCTGCAGCTCTGCTGCCACGAACCGTGAGACCGCCAGATAGCGGGCCGCCCGCTTGTATTTGACGCTCGAGGCCGCGGATTTTCGCACCGGGAACGCGACCCGGCGCGACACGACGAAGCGCCGTCTGCTGGAAACAGCCGCCATCGAGTGGGCACGTGCATCGTGAACATGAACGATGTCGAATTTACCGGAGCGGCCTAAAACTGCGCTGGATTTCGCGGCATCCGTCGGAAAGTCGGCGCCGATCCCGGCGCGCCATAGCGGGCTGTGCTCCCGCGCGAGTAACTCGCACTCGTGGCCCGCCTCCCGCAATTCCTTCATCAGCAGCAACACCTGATGCTGGCCGCCGCGCATCTCAGCGCCGGTGTCGATATGCAGAATACGCACCCGCGGTTTCCGGCTATACCTTTCGTCCTGGCATCATTCCGCGAGCCTTCGCATACTTCACGAAGTTATACAGCGCCGCCATATAGGCGATTGCCATTCCCTCCACTCCATCCAGAAATCCGAACTTCAGAATATATGTTTGCAGAAAGGTCCAGATGGGATCGAAAAGCAGGCGCGCGACGCTCATCTGCTTCTCTCGCGCCGCGATCTCCTGCGCTGCGAGCGTGGTGTAGCGATCCATTGACCGCAAGTGCTCCGATAGCGAACTGCAGGTGAAGTGCAGCAGGTTCGATTGCAGGTGGCCGATGGATCCCTCGACAGTGACCGATTCATGCACAAATTCGCCGATCCATTTCGCTTTCCGCCTATCGAACAACCGCACTTTGCGGTCGGGATACCACCCGGAATGCAGGATCCAGCGGCCGAGATACTGCGCCAGACGCGGCACCGTATACCCATCGAACATTGGCCCGGCTTTCTTGATCTGCCAGATCTCGGCTTCGAGCGCCTCGCTCAGGCTCTCGTCGGCGTCAAGCGCCAATATCCAGTCATGGCTGGCAAGCTCAGCCGCAATGTTCTTCTGGGCTGCGTAGCCATGCCAGGATGCTTCTTCCACGCGCGCGCCCAGCTTGGTTGCGATCTCCACAGTACGATCGTTTGACCCGCTGTCCAGAACCAGAATCTCGTCGCAGCAGCGCAGGCTTTCGATCACCCGGGCCACATTCCGCTCTTCGTTATACGTGATGATGGTGGCAGAAATCTTGATTTTGGCCGGAGTCATCGCGTCGCCACGGGTATTACCGAAATCGACAGAATGAACACCAACAAAGCAGCGGCACTCAGCGTAGCGCGCCCACGGGGCAGCGGGCTGCTGTCATAGACCAGCGGATGCCGCCTTCCGAAAAAGAACATCAGGACAGCCCATCCCCACCAGGGCCAGTAGAAGAATCCCAGAACAACCAGCACGCCCACGAAAGCCGTTGCCACAAAGCGATGCCCCTGTTCGCCAAACAGGCTGTAGATCACATGCCCGCCATCGAGTTGTCCGATCGGCAGCAAATTGATCGCGGTGGCGAGCAGACCAGCCCACGCGGCTACCGCGATCGGATGCAGCAGAATATTGGCCGATGGCACGGGGCCGAAGCGTAGGTACTCCGCAAACCGGCAAAGCAGTGGGGTACTGAGCGTAAACTCCCCGCGTTGTGCAAGCCCCGGCGCAATACGCGACAGCCCGATACCGACGGCAAGGAACGGCAGGAGTACCGCAAACCCGGCGAATGGTCCGGATGCCCCAATGTCGAACAGGATCGTACGAGTGTAGATCGGAGAACGGATCCGTATGAAAGCGCCGAAGGTGCCGAGCAGAGTGGGCGACGGCAGAAAGTACGGCAGGCTTGCGTCTACGTTCCAATGCCGGCAGGCCAGGTAATGCCCAAGCTCGTGCGCCAGCAGGATGGTGAGCAGTGAGACCGAAAACGGCAGGCCGGACCAGATGGACTGATCCATATGGATCAAACGCAAATACCCCCGATACACCGAGTCCGCCTCAAGCGGCAAACCAAGCCGGAAACTTTCGGCCAAAACAGAGCCGAACGCCGTCGTTGTCAGTAAAGTCAGCGCCAGTAGAAGAACATTAATCCACCAGAAGCGCGGCCACCGGCGAACCTCCGCTTTCGAATGGAACACGGTTTCGCCATCCGCGTCACGGGTAAACTGCGTTTCGGCCACTTCGGGTTATTGCAAAGTTTGCAATTCCTTGCCCGGCTTGAAACGGACCGCTTTCCCGGGTGGGATTGCCACTTCCGCACCGGTTCTTGGGTTGCGGCCGATGCCCGTCTTACGCGGGCGGACATTGAAGATGCCAAAGCCGCGCAGCTCAATGCGGTCGCCTTCGCTGAGGGCCTTTTTCATGGTTTCAAAGACCGTTTCCACAGCCGCTTCGGCTTTGGTTTTCGTGATGCCGGTCCTGTTGACAACCTCGTTGATGATGTCTAGCTTGATCAAAAGATCCTCCACGGATAGCCGCATCCGGCCGCAAACCGGACCCATCCGGAATGAATGACCGCATGTCAATGATAAGAAGGACTTAAGGCGAGTGTCAATGCAAACGCTTCAGAGAAATGTTTTCGGCAAATTTGCCGCATATAGTTCCGGCATTAGAGCAAACTTACAAGGTTAAGGATACCTGTCGCACAAAGAACCCTTAAAATGTGCAGCTTACGGCACCTGGGGCGAATGGCGAGGGAAGTGCAAGACAGATGAGCGTCTGGGGCTAACCAATGAGATCTCTCAAAATGCTGCTTGTCGAGGATAGCGCTAGCGACGTTCGACTGATTAGAGAAGCGCTTAAGGGCGGTGGCGTAGCCGTGCAAATGACGGTGGCGCAGGACGGAATGGAGGCTATGGAGATGCTCCGGAATTCCGAACAGGGGAGATCACCGCGACCCGACTTGATCCTGCTGGATCTGAATCTGCCCCGCAAAAATGGCCGGGAGGTGTTGGCCGAGGTCAAAACTTCACCCAATTTAAAGCAAATTCCGGTGATCGTCATGACCAGTTCTCAAGCGGACGAAGATATTGCTCAGTGCTACAGCCTGAACGCTAACTGCTACATTACAAAGCCGAACGACCTGCAAGATTATATTGACGTTGTTCGAACAATTGAGGAATTCTGGTTCGGCACCGTCACGCTGCCGGAAAGTTTTCCCGTGGGGAGACTGCGCAGCACAGCCGTCCCCCCACTAAATAACCTCTCGGGAGCAATGCCCCAAACGGCATAGGTATATCCGCTAGGCTTGTGCTTGAGCGACGGGAATTGCGGCTTTGGCTGCGGCCAGAGCCGCCTCGTAATCGGGGTGTTTCCCGACCTCGTTGACATATTCCACGTGAATTAACGTGTTGTTGGGGTCGACCACAAAGATCGCTCGGCTTTCAATCCGTACATCGGGTATCAACGTTCCGTAGTTTTCACCAAAACTGCCGCTGAGGTGATCGGAAAGCATCACGACGTGATCCACTCCGAAGGTGCCGCACCAGCGCTGCTGCGCGAACGGCAAGTCCATGCTCAACGTATAGACCGCCAGGCTCGGAAGCTTCGTCGCTTCTTCCTCAAAGCGCTTGGTCTGCGCATCGCATACCGGCGTGTCTAAGGACGGCACCACGCTGAAAATGCGAACGCCCGAACCCGTATCCGCCAGCGATACCTTCTGCAAAGAAGAGTTAACCACCTGAAAATCCGGCGCCTTGTCCCCGACCTTCAGCTCGGGGCCGGCAAGCGGTACCGGATTTCCTCTCAAAACCGTTGTCCGAGGCGACGAAGTTGAATCTGCCATCGGCTCAGTTTAGCAAGGGTTGGGGTCGCGTCGCTTCTGGATCTGATAACGATCAGTTGCCGCCCCTGAATCCGAACAGACATTGACGCAACAGCTCATCTAGCAGCTCCAGATACGACAAACATAGACCGGCAGCATCGACGTTGTTAGCCGAACGCGGGACACAGTGACCGCTGACGCGAACAAGCCTGTCCATCGAAGGAGCATAGCCCGCGCTGAATGCAAAGCGTCACAGGTTTTATAAACGTCTTTGCGGTCGGCGACTTTGATCACGATGACTATAAGGGCTTTATCTTGGATCTGATACAGAACGCGATAGTTCTTTCTTGGGCCGGCCTTGACCCGGAAAATGTCCTCACTGCCGCTAAGCTTGACAAACCCATGAGGTCGCGGGTCCTTCGCAAGCTTTTCGATATCTAAAAGAATGCGGTTTCGAATGGCTGGATCGAGCTTTCGAATGTCGCGATCGGCGGCAGAGAGATACTCGATCCGATACAAGCGTTAAAGACCGTACTTGCGCTTCATAGCCGCGTGAGAGATGGTCTTATCCTTGTTGGCCAATCGGCGTTTTGCCGCTGCCAGATCGCGACGATCCTGTAAACGCTCCAACAAACGTAAGTCTTCAATGGGAATAACGGCCGCCAGTTCGGTGCCGCGACGAGATATTACAGAGCGCTCTTTTCCATAAGCGGCGCGGTTTACAAGCTCTGGCAGCGCGATCCTTGCTTGGGAAAGACTGACCTTCATGTACGTAATGTACCATTTGTACAGTTTGTACGTAACCTCGGTGACCTCAGAAGGCTATGTTCTGCAAGAGCGCCCTGCTTTCAACAGATTCAGCTTGCCGGCGTTCCCTTAATCGCAATTTTGGAAAGGGAAAGAGTACTCAGCTCACGCAGAGCGTCTTCCTTTACCAGCGCCGCCATCGCCCTTTTGGAAATCCGTTCCGGCGAACGCACGGACCAAATGAATGTGACCGTATCGAGCAAAAGACGCAACTCAGTAGCGCCCTTCCAAAAAGGCGTCCGCCTCTTCCTCGGCCATCGGCTTCCACCAATCCGGGTCTATTTCTTTCACCCGATCGCGCAGAGTTCCAAATTCGGTTTACGAGTGCCCGCGTTCTTCGTTCGAACGATGTCGACCACCGGCTGGCCATGGCGGGTGATCGTGACCGGTTCGCCATTTTCGACGGCTTTGATCAACTCCGGTAATTTGTTCTTTGCATCCGCCATGCTTACCTGCATGAGCAATGATAGCTATTTAAAACCGGCTTATTCCGATAGCGTGAAAGCGTAAAGAGAGTCGCCCGCACCGACGAGCAAATATTGCTTGCCACCGAGCATATAGGTCTGCGGCCCGTTGCTGATGTTCGAACCAAGGCCGGCATGCCAGACGATCTTGCCATTGGTTGGATCGAAAGCGATAAGGTGGCGAGCTCCGTCACCGGTAAAAAGCAGGTTCCCAGCGGTGGTCAGAATCCCGGAGAATCCTCCGCCGCCCGGATAATCGTGCCGCCACACAAGCTTGCCGGTTCGATAATCGATCGCGCGCAGCGTGTTGCCGAGCCCTCCGGCATTTCGTTCCGCGGCGCCCCATCCCTCGGGATGTGGATCGGTATCGGTCAAATAAAACTCGCTGAAGGATTGCGAACTGCTGACATAAAACAGGTTCGTGTCCGGGTCGAAGCTCGGGGCCGGCCAGTTGGTTGCGCCACCGGTCGCCGGCGAAACCAGAACGCCATCGATCGATGCTTCCTTCGCGGGATTCGGGATCGGTTCGCCGCGCTTATCGACACCCAGCGACCAGTTCAAGGTCTCGATGAAAGGCTTCGTGAGCAGATGCTCGCCCGTAGCGCGGTCCAGGACAAAGAAGTAGCCGTTGCGGCTGGCTTGGGCCAACATTTTACGCGGCTTCCCTTCCCAGGTGCCGTCAATCAGCACGGGCGTTTGCACGGCATCCCAGTCATGCGTGTCGTGAGGAGAAGCCTGAAACCACCAGGCCAGCTTGCCGGTGTCGACATTGATCGCCACAATCGAGCAGGTCCAGAGATCGTCTCCCTTGCGGCTCTGCCCCGCCAGCACAGGATTCGGATTGCCGGTGCCGATGTAGTAAAGATGCAGATCAGGATCGTATGTGCCGGGCATCCAAGTCATGCCGCCGCCATGGCGCATGGCGTACTGATCGGGCCACGTTTCGGAGCCGGGATCGCCTTTCTTGGTCGGCTCCGTCCACCAGCGCCACTGCACATCGCCGGTCTCGGGATCGCGCGCTTCAAGAAACCCCGGAACGTCCAACGAATCGCCTCCGGTTCCCACCAGCACATGGTTGCCGACGATCACCGGCGCAGGCGTGGAAAAGTATTCCTGTTTCACATCCGCAATTTCTTTGTGCCAGCGCTCTTTCCCCGTGCGTGCGTCGAGCGAAACAAGATAGTTATCCGGCGTTTCAAAGTAAAGCCAGTTTCCGTAGATGCCCACCCCGCGATTGCCGATGTGGATGCCGCCTTTGGTGCGCCAGAAGTAGTGCCAGAGTTCGTGGCCCGTGCGCGCATCCACCGCCCAGGTATTGTCGGGCGTCGTGAAGTACATCACCCCGTTCAAAACAAGCGCACTGGATTTGATCGAGGAGCCCCAATCGTTCGCCGCGGACGTGCCTTGTTTAAATTGTTCTTCGGTTGCTTCCCCGCCTGTGATCGCTCCGGGCGTTTGACCCGGACGGATGCGCATCGTCCAGGCAAGCCCGAGCTGCTTCACGTTCGACTGATCGATTTGCTTGAGCGAACTATAGCGGCGGCCGGTGTAGTCGCCGTTGAAAGTTGGCCAGGTATCGGCCGGCGGTTTCAGCAGCCAGGCTGGGTCCAGTAATTGCGCACTCAGGGATGCCGCAAGCGCCAGCGGCAGCAGAAATCCAAAACGGCACATCTTCATTTCACCGAAACCAGATACGCCGTGAGGTTATGAATAACGGCGTCAGTGTACTTCAAGAGCATGTCGGAATGAGCTTTCAAGGGATCGTGGACTTCGACTTTCGGAGTATCGCCGTTTCGCGTGAAGGAACGATACTCGCCTTCGTCGGTGATCAGAGCAACCGTAAAATCGTCAAATTGCGTGAGCTTCCCGCTGCTGATCTCACCATTCGGCTGAGTCACCGTGACCGTCACCGTCTGTCTCTTCGAGGGCGGCGGGGCGGAGGCGGCGCGGGGTCCCCAGCGGAATTCCCGCGGCATCACGATGTGTTGCTGCACCGAAACCGGATCCATTTTGGATCCGATATGCGCCAGATCTCCGGTAACCGAATGACATGACGTACAACCGCCGGAACCTTTAAAATAGGCCTCGCCTTTTGCGGCGTCTCCGGTGACGATATTCAAGATCTGATACGAACCGCGTTCGGCTGCGGCATGTATCCGATCGTGCAGGAAAGCAGAGATATCGGCGATCTGCTCATCCGTCAGCGGAAATTTCGGCATACCCTTGTCGGGCCGGCCTTCATGAATCACCACTCCGATTTTGTTGCCGGCTTCATCATCCAGAACGATCACGGACCGCAGCAGATCGGGTCCGCTCTCGCCTCCTTTGGCGTTGGCGCCATGGCAAAACGAACAGTTGGTTTGAAAGATCTTCTGACCGCTTTCGACCATGTCCACGTCCGGCTTTTTATCCGTGCGGGGAGCGGACGGCGTTGGCGGGACGTTGGTCGGAGCCGCAGGAGGAGCTGCATTTTGCGCCAAAAGAGTGGTACTCAGGGCTGCTAGCGCGGCAGCGACACACATAACGTTAGCGATGCGAAGCATCTCGGCAATTCATCCTGATTGTGGGGTTTCCTTCAGTGTACCGAATGTGATCGAGGCTACGGAATTTACGCGCGCGTCGCGACCTGCCCGCCAGCCCGTTCACAACTCTGCGAAAAAAATTCATGCTCTTCATTTCATGAGGTTTGCTCTGAATTTCCCGTGCTGCCGATGCCGGTTTTGACCATCTCCGTGGTAGCGTCCAAACCGTGAAGACAAGATCAACCAAGCCCGGCGGCCAAGCCGAAAGTTCCGTCTCCTCTGCCCAACTCGCCGCCAACCGCGCCAACGCACAGCTCTCCACTGGTCCCGTTACTGCCACCGGAAAGCGCGTTTCCTCGTTGAACGCGGTCAAAACGGGCCTCACCGGCCAGACGGTTCTTCTTCCGTCCGACGATGCCGCGCTGTACGAACGCCACGTCAAGCGCTTTGTTGCCGATCACCAACCCGAAAGCGACCGCGAATCCGAACTCGTCCAGAGCCTGACCGACGCACAATGGCGCTTGAACCGGCTCCCCGGCCTCGAAATGGCGATCTTCGCGCGTGGACGCGTCCAGTTCGCCGAGAAATACGCCGACTACGACAACACGCTGGCTGCCGCGCTCACTGATGCCGAAACCCTCGTCGTCTAGCAGCGCGAGCTCCGCAATCTCCACACACAGGAAACCCGCATCCGCCGGCAGTATCAAAACGATCTGGCCGAATTGAAGGCGTTGCAGACGGAGCGGCTCGTAGCCCCTGAACCCCAACTGGCCGCCGCACTCCCGGCCTCACGACAGAACAATGGCTTCGAATTTTCGAAGACGCTCGAAGCGATTGAGCAGGAAATTTTGGCAATGGAAGCCCAACTCCCCAGCGAGGAAAAGCGAGCCGCTTGACGGCAGATCGTTGGTGGCAAGCGGTGAGCAGCTTCAATGAAACGATAAAACATCGACAATATCGTCGGCGTAAGTCTCCTGCCGCATAGCCTTCACTAAACTCGCTTCTTGCTTTCGTACCGTTTTCGCTTCTTTCTTGCGGCCAGTGGCAGCAAGAAAAGCGGCATAACTCTGCAAAATGTTGCTTCGGAGCATCTGGTTTGTATAGGGAGCGTCCGGCGACAACGAGAGGGCGTGGAGAAAATCTGCGTCAGCTTCCGCCGTTTGCTCCGTTGCAGCCTCTGCCAAAGCCAGGTTGTAAAAGTACCCGCTGAGCAATTTCGGAGAAGGGTGCGTCGCCGCCTCATCGAGGTCGATGGCCTCTCTCGCGAACTGCACCGCTTCCGAGGCGCGTCCCTGCCGAAGCCGCACTGAGGCAAGCGAGTTCAGCACCTGGTCGGTGTCCCCAGGGAGCTTTCCAGTTCGCTCGTAGATCCGAAGCGCCTGTTCGCAAAACGACTCGGAGTCATTTAAGCGGTGAGCAGCAAAGGACCCTACTGCCAAGTACCCATAAACTCGGGCAACGGCCGGATCAAACGGACCGAGAACTGCCGTTCGAATCTCGATGGAACGCCGCCACAGTGACTCCGCACGCGAAGGATCGCCAAGCGCAACGTATACCCACGCGAGATCGCTCAACGTCATGGCAAGGCCGAGGCTCAAGGATCCAAAGCGCGTCTGCCAAAGATCGACCGCACGAAGATAAAACTGTTCGGCTTGGCGGTTGCGACCGAGATGCCGAGCGAAACCGGCGAGACGGTCCAGCGCCGCGGGCAGCCACAAGGGGTCGGAGCCAGGCTGCTCCGCTTTGTGAACTGAGGCAATCAGTGTGCGCTCTGCCTCCGCGAAGTTTCCGTCCGAAACGAGATCTGCGGAACGGCGCAACTGCCGTTGCCAGTCATCGCGTTGTGCCTGAAACGCCGGCGAATTTTCGGTATTGCTTCCGCTATCGATCTGCGCGGCGACAAGGAACCTCGCATTCAATGCGACGACGAGAACTGCGAGGCCCGCTCTATTCCTGAGGAACCCGCGCAAGGCGGCCACGAAATAAAACGCGCCACCCAAAGGACCAGCGAGTTCCTTCACTGTGTGGCGGCGCGTATTCGCGCCCTTTGCGCTTCTGGCTTTCAAGCTTGCTCCTTTACGCGTCCCGGCTGTGCGGGATCGAGACGCCCGGATTGTGTGCTCGTCCGGGTTGGGAAGCAATCCGCGGGATATCGAATCGATGTCAAATTAGGATTGACGTGTAACGCGTTGTAAATGCAGGGAACGTACAATAACCGGAAGTTTGGGTGTTACACTGCTTTTCGGCGTTGCGCTATGGATGCGGGAGTCAATGAGCGCATTCGGTATCGCTTCGGGGTGTACGAAGTAAACCCCGACTCGCTCGAACTTCGTAAAAACGGCATTCGGATTAAGCTTCGCGAGCAGGCATTCCGAATTTTGGTCGTACTGTTAGAGCGGCCCGGCGAGCTAATTACACGCGAAGAACTCCGGGAGCATTTATGGCCCAATGACACTTTCGGCAACTTTGATAAGGGCCTGAACACCGCCATCAGTACGTTGCGCGACGTCCTGAACGACTCGACCGCCAGCCCACGCTTCGTGGAAACAATTCCACGTCACGGATACCGTTTCTTAGCCGATGTTCAGAAAATTCCAGGAGTTGATGAGAAGCTTTCCAACAACGGATTGAACTCCCCGGATCCCGTCTTATCAACTGAACCGTATGTGCCCGAAATCGAGAAGAAACGTACTCGTTCTGTCCGTTCCGGTTTTTGGGCTGCTCTGGGCTTGTTGACCGCCGGTGCACTGGCCTGGTTTGGTTACCGGGCTTTTTGGCTGCCATCCAATACTGAGAATCTGCAAGCGTTCCCGCTTACCAGCTACGCCGGCGTGGTCCGGTCGCCTTCCCTCTCGCCTGATGGTTCACAAGTGGCGTTCTCCTGGCAACCGCCAGGTGCGACTGACGTCGACATCTATGTTCAGACTATCGGGGCGGCAGAACCGCGGCGACTCACTGATTCGACTCGCGACGAGATTGGCCCTGCCTGGTCACCCGACGGTAGCGGGATCGCCTTTTTGAGGAACACTTCCGGGTCCAATTTCGATGTCATGCTGGTGGCGCCCAGCGGCGGCGAACCCCGCAAGATCACCCAAATTTATTACTCCTTAGGGTATCTGGCCTACCAGGAAGAACTCCTGACATGGATGCCTGATGGGAAGTCGCTGCTGTTCCCGGATGCTGCCGGAACCGAGCGAACGGCAATCTGGAGCGTGAATTTGCACACGGGACTGCGGACGCAATTGACGGACCCGGAACCGCCGGTAATCGGTCATTCGCTGCCAAGCGTTCGAGGCGATAGTCGCATGCTGGCATATCAGCAAGTTGGGGGTCCATATTACTTTTCGCTCGCAATAGTCCGGTTGAGCGAGGAAGGCAAGCCGATAGGTAAGGTAAAGCTACTTTCGCACGGCTACAATATCGCTCCGATCGGCTGGATCGGAAACGACCTTGTGTTCTCCAGCAGATGGGACCAGCCCAACTTTTTCCGCTGGTCTCCTTCGGGAGCCATCTCGAAATTTCAAATTCCTGATATAGACGGGATGACCGCTCGAATTGGATCGGTGTCGGGCAGTATCGCGAGTGAGGGGCATCATATGGCTGTTGGCCTCTTCCGCTGGGATGTGCACATCTGGCAGGCGGATATTTTGCCCGATGGAACCGGTGCGCATGGAAGGAAGTTCATCAACTCTACATTCCGTGATTTAAACCCGGACTACTCGCCCGACGGGCGGCGAATCGTGTTCAAATCGACTCGAAACGGCGGGGATGACGCCTGGATCGTTATGGCAGATGGAACCAGGCTTCGCCAACTAACACATAACGGAAACGTTGGTTACCCTCGCTGGTCGCCGGATGGGGGCAGAATCGTGATGAATGCGAGCCTGGGGTCTCCGCGCGGGAACTTGTTTACCGCTGACCCGGAGACCGGAGATCTTCATCAAATCACGTTTGGGAAATCGAGCGATCTAAACGGTTACTGGTCTCACGATGGCCGTTGGATCTATTTCGATTCGGATCGTACGGGCCGGCCTGAGATCTGGAAGGTGCCTGGCGGCGGCGGCCCTGAAATTCAAGTCACCAAGACGGGCGGCTCACATCCCCTGGAAAGCCCCGATGAAAAGTACCTGTATTACGGAAAAGAATTTGCGGGCAAGCCTTATCTCTGGCGGATGTCATTTGCCACAGGGGCCGAGGAGCGGCTCTTTCCGTCCGAGTTCGGCATGGGGGATTTGACAATGGGAAGCCGGCACCTCTATTTCGTTGCCAGCACCCCAAATGTTCGTCAGCTTAGCAATTCAATTTATTCGTATGACCTCTCGACGGGACGCATCTGTAAGGTGGTCGAAGGCGGCATCAGGATGAACGGCGCTGCACCATCGCCCGATGAGAAGCGTCTGCTTTACGCCGTGGTCAACAGCGCCGGCGGAGATTTGCTGATGGTCAACGGTTTGCAGAAAAGATAAGTGAGGACCTGAAAATAATCGAATGCAGCTGGAATGGATTACTCTTCAAGAACAGTTGCCATGCTATTTCGATGGCTTCCCGCTCGTGCGTGCCGCAAAACGGCTTAAATCGCTGGGACATCTCAGATCCGCCCGCGAGCAGCTTCATCGAAACGACGAAACATCAACAACGGCATCGGCGTGAATCTCCTGCCGCATAGCCTTCACTAAACTCGCTTCTTGCTTTTGTACCGTTTTCGCTTCTTTCTTGCGGCCAGTGGCGGCAAGAAAAGCGGCATAACTCTGCAAGATGTTGCTTCGGAGCATCTGGTTTGTATAGGGAGCGTCCGGCGACAACGAGAGGGCATGGAGAAAATCTGCGTTAGCTTCCGCCGTTTGCTCCGTTGCAGCCTCTGCCAAAGCCAGGTTGTAAAAGTAGCCGCTGAGCAATATCGGGGAGGGCGGCGTCGCCTTTTGAGTGAGCTCAATCGCCTCCGTTGCGAACTGTATTGCTTCCGAGGCACGCTCCTGGCGGATCCGCACCGAGGCAAGCGTGCTCAGCACTCGGTCGGTCTCGCCAGGAATTTGTCCGGTTCGCTTGTAGATGTGAAGCGCCTGTTCGCAATACAGCTCGGAGTCATGTAAACGGCCAGCAGCAAAGGCCCCCACTCCCATGTAGCCATAAATTCTGGCAACGGCCGGATCAAACGGACCGAGAACTACCTTTCGAATCTCCAGCGAGCGCTGCCACAGCGCCTCCGCGCGGGCAGGGTCTTCGAGCGCAACGTATGCCCACGCGACATCGCTCAGCGTCAGGGCAAGGCCGAGGCTCGATGCTCCAAAGCGCGTCTGCCAAATATCAATCGCACGAACGCCCAGCTGTTCGGCTTGGCGATTGCGGCCAATATGCTGATACAAAGCACACAGACGATCCAGCGCCCATGGCAGCCATAAGGGATCGGAGCCGGGTTGCTCCGCTCCGCGAACGGAGGCAACGAGTATGCGCTCTGCTTCCGCGCAGCGTCCCTCGGAAATAAGATCTGAGGCCTGGCTGATCTGCCGCTGCCATTCGTCGCGTTGTGCGTGCAGCTCCGGCGAATGTTCGGTATTGCTTCTGATATCGGTTTGCGCTCCAATAACCAGCCCCGAGTTCAATGCAAAGACGAGAGTTGCTATGCCCGCTTTACTTCTGGCTTTCACAATTACTCCTTACTGCTCCCGGCCTGAATTTTGAGACGCAATTCGTGCATATCGAATCGATCTCAAACAAGTTGATGCGCGGCGCGGTGTAAATGCGGGCAACGTAGAATAACGAGAATTTTAATTGGCTGCCGTGGGCCGTGTGCTATCGATGCGCTAATCACGAGCGCATCCGGATCACTCCGGGCTAACGGCATTCACATACAGTTCCCGAGCGGCATTCCGGACTTGGATCGTACTCGTAGAGCGACGGGCTGAGCTACTTATACGCGAAGAACTGCGGGATCGTTGCGCCGGGAACACAGGCTTGGCAACATCGCGCGTGACGCGAGTACATCGCCACTTAGTAAGTTGCGCAATCGGCTGAATGACTCGGCGGACACCGGCGCTTTCGCGGAAACCATCCTGCGGGAAGTTTTCCGCGCAAAGAACCCTTCGCGGTTATATAGCTCATGCCGGAGTTGAACCACTTTTCTGGGTTCTCACCGGTGTCGAAAGGAGGTGGTAGACGTCAGCGAAACCGAAACCCCGGGCGGGCACAGGAAGAAAGCGGCCTACACCATCATCCGGCGACCAGGCCGGCGTGAAATAGCTCGCTGGAATCATCGTCGGCCGGACCGCTTCGCCTCGCCAAACAGCGTTCCCGTAAATATTCGGGATCTTGGTCGATAAGACCAGAGATGAGAGTTGTCGCGGCATATCCGACGGGTCGATCACGCGAACGAGGCAGTCAAATGGTCGAAGCTGCTATCGTCCTGCCGTTGCTGATCTTCTTCCTTTTGGGTGTGTTCGATCTTGGCTTCTACCTTTACGCGTACGTGTCTATCGGAGATGCGGCGCGTGTTGCAGCACTCGATACCGCGGCAAGCAGCCTCACGGCTGCGAATTCGGCTCTGGCGTGCGCCGATGTCCGGTCCGATCTTCAATCTCTGATCAACTCTTCTTCGTTCTCCTCGACGTGCGCCACCGGGCCGCTCACTGTTTCCGCGCACCTGGTAAACGGACCTGACGGAGCAGCCGCCACATTAGTAGCAGTTCAGTACTCCCTGCCTCTGTTGCAATTCCCCTGGTTGCCGAATACGTTCAACGCCACCGGATTTGCCGAAATGCGGGTGAGAGGCCAATGATGCGTGCCCGCGGTGAAAAAGGAACCACAATGGTGGAATTCGCACTGGTCACGATTCCGATCCTGATGCTGGTCATCAGCATCTTCCAGGTGAGCCTCGCACTCAGCGCATACGAATCCATGGCGTACGCCTTCCGGGAAGGATTGCGTTATGCCTCCACGAAGGGGCCGAATTGCTCAAACCCAGGAAATTCCTGTGCCGTCACATTAGGCGCCGTGGCACAACGCGTCAGCTCGTTCGCCGTCGGCATTAATCAGGCACAACTGAATGTCACTTTCACCAGCAGCGCCGGTTCAACCTCCTGTACGCCTTTGAGCACGTGTACCAGCAGCACCGCAGTCTGGCCGCCGCGCTCGCTCGTGCGCGGAGATTACATAGCGATCTCCGGAAACTATCCGTACGCAATAACCTTCGTTCCGTTCTTCGCCAACCAAGCCATTATCAGTTCCGGCGCTCTAAGTGCAAAAGCGCAGGTGAACGTGCTCTTCTAACGATGCCAAGCCCTTCAAAAAATCGTCTTCAGCGCCGTCCCGGTGAACGCCTTCCCGGCGAAAAAGGTACGACGTTGCTGCTCTTTCTCTTCAGCCTGCTGCCGATCATCGGCTTCGCCGGTCTGGTCAGCGATATGGGTTGGTACTACTACACTTCAGAGACTGCGATCTCGGCGGCGGAGGCTGCTTCGACCGCAGCGGTGCGCACAGCGATGGACTATGCAACTGCGGGTGCGACATACACCTGTGCAGGGACTAGCACCGGTATGCAATGCCAGCAGCCCACGGCCTGTGGATCTACCAGTGGCACCCTAACTAACAACTTGCAAGCCGCCTGCGCCTATGCCGGAGCGAATGGTTTCAGCAACGGAGGACTAAATGGCCGTCAGACGGTTACCATCGAGGCAAATACCACAAGCCCCGCCCCCACCGTCGCAGGTGTGACCGTGCTGTACTGGGCCACTGCCCGGATTACTCAGACAAATCCGGCCTTTTTCGTCGGTGTGTTAGGAATCACGGCGCCCAGAGTTTCCGTGCGGTCCACCGCCGCTGTTGTGAATCTGGCGCCGAATACCTGCGTGGCTTCGCTTAACGCAACCGCCAGCGGGGCCATCTCGATCGGCGGCACCTCCAACGTTGCTTTGACGAATTGCAGCGTTCAGGTCAACTCTAACGCGGGGACGGCGCTATCCATGAACGGATCGGCGTGCCTCTCGGCAACAGCGATCCAGGTGGTTGGCGGAGCCAGCACCACCGGGTGCACCACTCCGTCAGCTACGACGTCTGCAAACGCGATGGGGGACCCGTTTTTCGCCGTAGCGCCCCCGTCCGTTCCAACGACCTGTGATCAAAACAATTACAAGATCACATCCGGGAAATCCGTCACTCTTCAGCCCGGCACGTATTGCGGCGGGATGACCATCAACAGCGGAACCGTCACGCTGAATCCAGGTACCTATATCCTGAAGGGCGGTGGGTTGAGCTGCAGTGCCGGGTGCAATCTCAGCGGAAGCGGAGTAACTTTCTACAACACATGTAATTCCGGATCCTGCGGCGGCGGAAATAGTGGTTACTCCCCAGTCAACATCGGCGGGAATGGTTCGGTGAATTTGTCCGCGCCAACCAGTGGATCATTGTCCGGTCTCCTGTTCTTCCAGGACCGCAGTGTCTCCCCGAAAACTTCCCAAAACGAGTCTATTCTCGGCGGTAGCAGCGCGCAGGTGAATGGGGTGATGTACTTTCCGAAGAGTACCGTCAAGTTTGCGGGCAACTTCTCAGGAGCTAACAGTTCCAGTTTCCTGATCGCCGATCAAATCACATTCTCGGGCAGTTCAAATCTGCAGATTACGCCAACCGGACCTCCGCCGGCGTGGGCTCCCACTGCAGCCCTGCTGGAGTAGGCAGCCAAACCGGTCTTCTTAGACCGGGACTGTCGCCGCTTCGTCGCGTATCGCTCTATACTGCTAACCGGCCGAGTCCATCAAACTGCGCAACGCGCCATCTGGATTATTCTCGACCCTGCACCGGTCATCGAAGATCATGGTCGGCACTTTCTCCGCTGTGAACGCCGCCCATTCCGGCAGGCCTTCATGATTCGGGTTGCCGGTCCGGGCGAACCGGATCCACGCCGCGCTCATCTTTGCTCCCAGAGCGCGCGCCCGCTCACCGCCTCCCGTCATCGTTTCGCAGCGGTCCGTGTTATCGAAACAGAAGCTCAATTCCGAGCAGTGGAACGCCATGGGACGTCCGTCCAGGATCGGCGTCTGCCATTGGAACCAGTAATTGTAGGCCGGCGCTTTCGCCTGGGCGGCCTTGAGATTTGCCTGCTTTACGGCGCTGCCGCGGACCGAAGACGTGAAAATAATCGAGTACAGCTGGAACGGATTGCTGTTCGGGAACAGCTGCCGTGCGATGTCGATCGCTTCCCGCTCACGCCCGCCGCAAACCGGCTTTAATCGCTCGCTCAACTGCTCATTGGTCATCGAGAACGCGTCGGGATGATCGATGCCGTTGACGAACTCGTTCAGCACGGTGCCGACCATCAGCGGAATACCGGCGGACATATCGGGCGCCTTGGGTTCCCAGATCTGCACGGGAATCACTTTGCCATCGACGACGGGCGCCCATCCGAGCTGGCGGCCGATGCGCCGGAAATTCGGCGGCCCTGAACGCGGCGGCGTGATGATGCGCTGCGCCGCAAATGCGCCTTCAAGCAGTCGCTCCATGGGAACTGTCTGGATCTGGTCGATATTGTTCTTCGAGATGTTCAGTTCCGCCAATACAGCGGTCGCCATTTTCGTCGCATCCTCTGGATCGCCGACTTGCAGCAGCGAGCCACTCTGGACGGACGCCCGGTGATACAGGCCTTGCGCCGACGGCATCGCCATCAGCGTATTCACCTTCCCTCCGCCGCCCGACTGCCCGAAGATCATGACGGTATTCGGATCGCCTCCGAAATTTGCAACGTTGTCGCGTACCCACTCGAGTGCCGCAACGATGTCGAGCATGCCCACGTTCCCCGAACTCGCGTACTTCTCGCCACCAAGTTGCGAGAGGTCGAGATAGCCAAACGTGTTCAGGCGGTGATTGAGCGACACCACCACGACATCGCCCCGACGCGCGAGATTCTCGCCGTCATACGAAAGCAGTTCCTGTCCCGAACCGGACGCGTACCCGCCTCCATGCAGCCAGACCATTACGGGGCGCTTTTGATGATCGTTGACGGCTGGGGTCCAGAGATTAACTCGCAGGCAATCTTCGCCGGGAAGACCGTCGTTCCACTGGAACATGAAAGCGTTCTCGTCCTGGTGCCACCCGGAACGCGGCGCATAAGGCGCCACTTCGCCGAACCAGAGCGCGCTGCGAACGCCGGTCCAAGGTTCCGGCTTCTGCGGCGGCATGAAACGGTTCTTGCCTGCGGTGGAAGCACCATACGGAATGCCCTTGAAGACATGAATGCCGTTATGCGCATAGCCGCGCACTTTGCCGGCGGTCGTCTCCACTACATTGCGCGAGTCGGACACGACCACTTTATCCCCGGTCGAGTTTGCCGCCGCGCCGGTTTGAGCCACGACGATGTGTGGCGCACTGGCGGCTACGCCCAGCATGGCCGCTCCCTTCAGCAAATCCCGACGCGATGCACGAGTTTCGTTGCCCATAGTTTCATAATCTATACCCGTCCATCCGACGACCCGATTCGCGCGCGGATATTCTTGCTTGCTCGATCCGAACAGTGAGGCCGTTTGCCTGTCGGTCGCAAAGCACGGAATGGGAATGGAACCCGAGATAGAAAACCTTCTCGCCTGGTTGTGCGGAAACAAAATTCAAGGCGATGATCGCAGCGGCCCACTGAAGCTGTGGATCTGATAGCAAAAGGGGCGGACCGCATCGCGGTCCGCCCCTTTCGCTGTATACGGAGATTGGAAATCAAATCGCGTTATTTCGGACTAATTCGCAACCTCCGTGATCTGTGCTGAAGTGCTGCCCGCGTAATTGGTACTCCCACCATAGGTCGCCGTGATGAAATGATTACCGGTGCTGAAGCCGGGGTACGTGAACGTTGCTTTGTTGCCGCTGCCCACCGTACCGGTGCCGATGGTGGTGCCGCTGCTCTTGAACGTCACTGTTCCCGTCACCGTTCCTGCTGGCGTCCGGGTAACGGTCGCCGTGAAGGTCACGGCTGTCCCGTGAGTCGCCGGATTCGGTGAAGCGACAACCGCCGTTGTGGTGGCCGCTGCCTTCGCCACTTGCGTCAGCTGCGCCGACGTGCTGCCTGTATCGTCTGTGCTTCCGCCGTATGTTGCAGTGATGGCATGGCTACCAACCGAAAATTTCGGGTAGGTAAACGTCGCCTTATTCGTGGATGTGTTTACGGCAGCGGTTCCGATCGTGGTGCCGCTGCTCTTGAAGGTTACGGTTCCCATTACCGATCCGCCATGCACGGAAGCAATGGTGGCCGTGAATGTGACGGGCGAGCCGTAACTCGACGGGTTAGCCGAAGACGTGAGCGTCGTTGTGGAAGTTGCCGCAGTTACTTTTTGAGTAAGTGCCCCCGAATTGCTGGATACGTCGTTGGCGCTGCCGGCATAGGACGCTGTGATGCTATGCGAGCCGCCGTGCAACTTGCTCGTCGTGAAGCTCGCGATTCCGGCGCTGAGCGTGCCGGTTCCGAGAACGGTAGCTCCGTCTTTGAACGTTGCCGTGCCGGTTGCCGCGCTTCCGAAGTTGACATGAACCGTGGCGGTAAACTTCACGGACAGTCCATAGTTGGAAGCGTTTAGCGAAGAAGTAACCGTCGTGGTGGTCGGAGATTTGATCGTGAAGGAGTAGCTGTGGGGCGTCTCGGAGTTGCCCGCCGCATCCCGGCTATAGATAGTCACCGTATGCGAACCCGTCGACGAAACGGTAAAGGGCGCGCTGTAGGTTACGTAGGAGCCGCCATCCACCTTATAGGACTTCGACGAAACGCCGCTGCTGGCATCCGTTGCCGACTGCGTTACCTGCACGCTGGTAGTGTAGACGCCGCCGCTCAATGTCCCGCTGAGAGTTGCGGAACTGACCGGGGCCACTGTGTCGAAGCAAACCGGGCCATAGGTATTGTTGGCGGAGAATCCGCTGTTGTCCCATGACCGCACGTTGGCCGTGTGACAGCCTTGGCCGGCCGAGGAGATATTCATGGAGCCGCTGGTTGCATTCACAAATTGCGGTCCGCTGTAGAAGCTATCGCCCGAGCCGCCATGCGCTTCGGAGAAAGCGTTCGACGGAGCGGCGTCCCAGGCTCTGCTAAAGCCGGCAACCCCGGTCGCGTGCAGTGACCCGCTGCCGGTGTCGGCAACGGTCCAGGATACTAGCTGATCGGTATTGAACCAGTGATTCGTCGTCGGACCGCTGAATTTAGCGCCTGGCGACCCGAAGTCTCCAGCTCGATAAGTATTGATCGCCCATGCGAGTTGCAGCGCATTGAACGATCCCCATCCGGTCACTTCGTCATAGCCGGTCCCCGCGCACCAATAGCTCACACCATAGGCTGCTGTAATGTCGTTGTTATTGCAGCCAGAGGTGACATCGTAGAACGGATAATGAGGCGCGTAACTCCTGTTTTCGCCAAAATAATACAGGTACCAGTTGCCGTTTCCGATCGGAGCGCATGTGGTTCCGCCGTAGCAGCCGCCGTTCTGCGTGGCTACATAATCCATATAGGAGTTGGCCTGCGCGAAAAAGCCCGCTACTTCGGGGGCAACAATGCTGGTGCCGCCGTTGCCGGAAAGCGAGCCGTTGAAGAAGTAATTCTGGGGAGTGTTGTACCAGTCCGCGTTGAGTGCGATATCGGGTACTGCGCGCGAAGATACGCCAAGCGATGATTGATAGCTGGGCGTTGCATAGTACGCGCTCCGTCCGCCAGTGCTACCGCCGTCATTTGAGCCGCAGCCATCGGGGCCGCCCGACCATGCGGTTTCACTATAGAAGTTCCCGTTCGAATACAGGCGCAGCGTCGTGCCGCCCGCGCCGACGATGTCCGGATCCGAAGCCGGATACTGAACACCCAGCGCAGCAGAGCAATCGGCTGTCGCACCCTGATCGCCCGAAGCGGCTACCAGCGTCATACCCTGTCCGATCATGGCGTTGAAAATACCGTGATCGGTGTCCATCACCGATTGTGGCGTGCAAGCCAGCTCTTTGCATCCCCAGCTCGTGCTGAAGACTTTAGCTTTTCCATCGTTCAGGATGTGGTTGTATACGTCGGTGAAAGTCGAAAACTGGTTGTTCACGCCGTCATACATATAAATCATCGCCGTGTCTACGTAGCTGCCGAAGCTGTTCGACCAGGCAGTAGACCAGTCAAAATCGAGCGTCCCTTCCCCATCGCAGCAGGACGGGGTGCCGTCAATATAAAACTGTTGCCAGTGGTCTGCCAGGTAGGGATAAGAGTTATGAAAGCCGCTGAAATCGTTACCGTTCTGCGTACCTGCAGTGGCGATCGCGATCGAGCTTTCGGGTGGTGTTACACCGCTCGCATGCAGCGGGTTGCAGCAGTGTCCCTGGTTGTACAGTGCTTGCACATCGTACGCTTGTGAGCTGTAGATATCCGTTGGATCGTAGGCTCCGCCGGTGATGTTCGCCGTTGGCCCGGTCAGGCTTTTGGGCTTCTTGCTTCCCGCAACCGCGTCGTGTGCGCCAGAACCGGCCGCTGCGATGGCAGGACCAGCAACATAATTCTGAAAGTTTGGTTCGGGCAGTTTCGACTTCGGCACGTAAACCTGGATGCTGTTCAAACCGCCGATCGAGTGAACAACACCGGACAATGCAGCCGGAATCACCGGATCGCGGTCATTCGAAAACGCCGCTCGCGCGCCAAGCTGATAGCTGTTGATCGATACGCTGAGCGCTTTTTCGATATTTTCCACGGGTGCCTCAACGTCAACCACAAGGCGGTTGCCGAAACGGTGCGAAACAGTCAGGCCCTGAGATTTGGCCCAATCGACCACCGCTTGTTCATCGGCGGCCGAAGGTCCAAACCGGCGATTCCATTCGTCCGCGGATAGAAAATGTTGAAAGTTTGGCGATCCTTTAGTCCCGAGTTCTTGCAGAAACTCCTCCTCTTCCGCAAGATGTGGATGTTGCAATCCGATGACGAGCCGGAGCATTTGCTTCGGGTCAGAGTGACCAAGGAGCTTTGCAGAGCCGGTGTGGACTTCCTTTGGAGTGAGGCCGGCGATTGTCGCCGGCCCTTGCGCGAACGCTAATGTCCCTGACAGAAGAGCAAAAGCGACAGCGGCCGTAGGACAGCTGCGAAATTTTGTATTATTCATTCTGAAATTTGCCTTTACTGCTGCTTATGGTGCTGACCCTCAGGATTTCCCGAAGTGGCCCAATGGGAGAGGGTCGAAGTATAGTGAACCGGCCTGTATTACCGTTTCAGTGGGGGGGAATGGAAGTAGTACTAGCAAACTCGTACCGCTGGTGCATGACACTCAATGCCTCGCTGAAAAAAAGAAATTCGTTTCAGCGCCGAAATGGTCACCACTATCATCAGTTCTATGACTGACGTTTTCCGATTGGACGGAAAGACCGCCCTCATCACCGGCGCCGCAAGTGGAATTGGAGAATCGACAGCGCAGCTTTTCGCGCAGTCGGGCGCTCAGGTGATTCTGGTGGATATTGACAGTCTGAAGGTGCAAGCGAGTTCAGCCACAATTCCGAACTCAGTTGCGTTTGGCTGCGATATTACCGACGAATCGGCTGTCACCCGGCTCTTTCAGCAGATCCCGAAACTGGATATTTTGGTTAACTGCGCCGGCATCGGGCACGTCGGCACAGTCGAGGAGACGGAACTCGCCGACCTTCAGCGATTATTTAGCGTGAACGTCTACGGTCTCCATCTGATGACACGGGCCGCCCTGCCACTGCTGAAGCAGGTGCGCGGCTCGGTTTTGAACATCGGTTCGGTAGCGGGTTTGGTGGGAGTGAAACGGAGGTTTGGCTATTGCGCGACTAAAGGAGCGGTAATTGCAATGACAAAACAGCTGGCCGTGGACTATCCAACTGAAATTCGGGCGAATTGTATCGCTCCCGGGACCGTCGATAGCCCGTTTGTGGAGGGATATCTGGAAAAGTATCACCGTAACGAGAAAGAAAAGGTGCGCGCCGAACTAAATCAGAGACAGCCAATTGGCCGATTGGGCCGGCCGGATGAGATCGCGAAGTTGGCCCTGTATATCTCTTCGCCTGCAGCGGATTTTATGCATGGCTCGGTAGTCGCAATCGACGGCGGTTGGACAGCGGCGTGAAAACAGTAGCTTAACGGAATGTTTCCGTTGACCGGATTATCAAAACTACTTAGGATATAAGTAATCTTCATGCCGGGGCTTTTGCTTCGGCCGGAACCTATAGGGACGTTAGGACGTTAGATTGATGGGACCTTCTTTCATGCGCATTATCGGCAGATTAGCCCCCGGTCTGTTGATTGCTTTCCTGGCGGCGCTCCCGTCGTATGGGATTCAAACTGCGGCGCCGCAGCAAAAGCCGGCACCCGATAAGCCGAAGACCGCAACGAAAAAGTCGCGGCATCACCGGCATGTCCAAGCGGCCGCGGTAGCGCCGGCCACCACACACTCCTCAGTTGCGGCGACCCGCCGCCCGAGAACGACCACACAGGCAGCGGTTATTCACCAGAGTGCGACGGTTCCTGCGCAGGTAGCTTTGGCAAAGCGCCGTACCCGCGGGAAAAAGGTTTTTTACAGTCCCTGGACGGAACCCACATTTGCCGACTCGACGGCGGGCGACAATACCGATGGAGAGGATCTTGTCATAAGGAAGGCGGCGGTGGACGCCCTTGGTCCTTATAACGGGACGGTCGTGGTGACTGATCCCGATTCCGGCCGCATTTTGAGCATCGTAAATCAGAAACTTGCCTTGAAGGGCGCCTATCAGCCCTGCTCCACCGTAAAGGTTATGGTTTCCCTTGCTTCTTTGGGCGAGGGGCTTGTGGACCCGGATACGAAAGTTCGTATCACGCGCCGAACTTCCTTATCGATGACAACGGCGCTCGCGATGTCGAACAACATGTATTTTGCCCACTTGGGCCAGGAGCTTGGGTTTGATCGGGTACAGAAGTATGGAAAAGAGTTTGGCCTGGGCGAGAAGGCCGGCCTTGATATCCCGGGTGAAGAAGCCGGTTTTCTAGCTGACGAAGCGCCGCAGACGGGCGTGGGTATGATGACCAGCTTTGGCGATGGAATCCGTCTGACCCCGCTTGAATTGACCGGCATCATCAGCGCTGTGGCAAACGGCGGTACGTTGTATTACCTGCAATACCCGAAGAGCGCCGCGGAGATCGACAGATTCATTCCGCGCATCAAGCGCACGCTGGACGTCGGGAATTTGACTCGGGAGATCCGCCCGGGAATGATGGGGGCAGTTGAATACGGGACCGCGCGCCGAGCCGTTTTCGATCCGAACAGCCCGGTCTACGGCAAAACCGGCACCTGCACCGATACCGCTCAGCCGGGCGTGCATCTCGGCTGGTTCGGGTCCTTCAACGATACGCCGAAAAATCGGATTGCGGTTGTGGTTCTGCTGACAGGAGGACGCGGGATTAGCGGCCCGATCGCATCCGGAATCGCCGGGAACGTCTACCACAACCTTGCGACCGTTCACTATTTCGAGACGAATCAGCCCGGCCGGCCGCAGCAGGTGCCCGACCAAGCGGGTTTGCTATCCTTCCAGAGTCCTGTTCTTCAGTAGTCAAATCTGCATCCGGAGAGTGGTCTCGGCTTGCTACTTCCGTCCACTCACATAGCAGCACTCGTTTTACTCCTCTTCTCGTTTTTCTGCCTCGGGTCCTGGGCGAATACAGTAAAAATGGCCGCCGGATGGCGGTTTGAACTGTACTCTTTCGACTTTGCTGCCGGCGCAATTCTGCTGGCCACCATAGCCGCCTGGACGTTCGGCACCTTCGGTTCAGATTTATCGTTCGTCGACCGAGTGGCGGTCGCAGGTCTGCGTTCCCAGGCGTTCGCGATGGCAGGCGGTTTTATCTTCAGTATCGGGAACACGCTGCTGATGGCCACCATAGCGCTGCTTGGAATGTCGGCGGCTTTTCCGCTGGTGATCTCGACGATGCTGGTTGTCTGGTCTCTGGCTGGAAGCACGAACGCACGGCTTCCGTTCCTCACCCTTGGAGTCATCGCGCTGGTTGCGGCAGCCGTGCTGACGATCTTTGCGCGTTATCAACGTCCGGCGAGAAAAGCCATGGGGAAACGCAGCACGCCGGACCCGATACGGAAGAGCACGAAAGGCATTGTCACCGGGATAATGGCGGGCATCCTGATGGGCCTTGCCTATCCCCTGGCCGAAATGTCGTTCTGGGGCGACCTGGGCCTGGGGGCGTATGCAGGCCTGCTGATGTTCTGCATCGGAATGGTCATTTCCACCGCCCTTTTCAGCCTCTATTTTTTGAACATTGCCATCGAAGGCGGACGGCTGCCCTTGTCTGCCTATTTGAGGGGCACCGTCCGGCAGCATCTGTTTGGTCTGGCGGGCGGCGCACTGTGGGCCGTGGGTACACTTTGCTGGCTGCTTGCGCAGTCCACGCCGCTCGCGCAACAACCTGGCTATGCTATTACGCTTGTAGCGGCAGAGGGCTCGGTGCTTCTGGCCGTCTTCTGGGGAATGATAGCGTGGGGCGAATTCCGTGGAACGCTGCCCAGATCGAGGCTGCGGATTTCGCTGGCAATCGTGTGCTTTTGCGCGGGCCTGGGATGCCTGGCTTTCCAATTCAGCCGGTAGCGTCAAACCCAAGGCTGGCGAGAAGCGTTTGAAGAACGGTTCGATCCGGCAGACTTCCTTGCGCCAGCGTGGCCGAGCCACCGCCGGAACCTCCGGCAGCCGTAAGCGCGGATCTCAAAGCGTTTCCCGCATGCACTCCGCTATCGATCGAACAGGCAACTGCAACGCCTGGTGGATTTTCTCCAGCCGCAACGGCGATAGCTCGCCCTTGCCCGGCGAATGACTGCAGCTTGGCGCGCACAGCGTCATCGACCGAAGGCACTTCCAGAAACATGCGCTTAATGCCGTCTGCCGAACCTTGGGCGTCCAAGTAGAGCGCGCGGCCCTGAAGCTGCGCCAGCTCGGTTGCCAGCCGCCTTCGCTCTTTTTCGGCCTGCGCTGATCTTGCTTGCAGCGATCCGACAAAGCCGGGAAGCTCATCAATGCCGACAGCGGCTGACCGCGATAGCGTGGCTGCGATGCGATAATCCTGCTTAGCCCGCCGCAGCGCGCGCTGGCCGGCAACATACTCTATTCGGACGTTGCCGCGGATTTTCTCGATCCCGCGCACCTGGATCGGTCCTAATTCGGCAGTAGAGCGAACATGGGTGCCGCCGCACGCGCTCCGGTCCAGCTTTTCGATGGTTATGATGCGCAGTTTGCCGGCGCGCGAGCTGGGCTTTCGAAGACCTTCGACGGTTTCCGCGTCATCGTAGGAGATGATCACCGGACGGGATTCGGCGGCAATCGCGTTGGCACGCGCTTCCGCTTCCTCGATCTGCTTTTCGGAAAGGTCACGAACCTTTAATTCGACTGTGGAAACGCTGGGTCCGAGATGAAAGCTTACTGTCGGATAAGAAAAGAGCTCGGAAAAAACAGCCGAAAGCAGGTGCTGGGCCGTGTGCTGTTGCATGTGATCGTAGCGCCGCGGCCAGTTCACATCACAGACAACCGGCCCGGGAGAAATTGGCGCATCCATGACGTGGACGACAGCGCCGTCCGCTTCGTCGATGACATCGATTACCGGCTGACCATTGATGCGTCCAAGGTCGTGAGGTTGTCCGCCGGACGTGGGATAAAACGCAGTGCGATCAAGATAGACGCGCCCGTCGTCCGCAACCGTTGCGGTCGCCTCAAACGCCTTAAGATAACAATCGTCGTAATACAGCCGTTCGGTTGCTGGAGTTGTCGCCAAAGTCGTTACTAAACCCAGTCAAGCGCGCCTTTGCGAAAGATCCAGAGATAGCCGATCACGAGGAAAGCAAGAAACACGCCGGCCTCTGCGGCACCGAACCAGCCAAGCTGTTTGTAGCGAAGCGCCCACGGAAAAAGGAAGACTGTTTCCACGTCAAAGATGACGAACAGCATGGCAACCAGGTAGAAGCGAACGGAATACCGGCCCCGAGCTGTGGACTCGGGTTCAATTCCGCACTCGTACGGCTCGAGCTTCACTTTGGAGGGGTTATCGGGTCGAACGAACCGGCCAACGGTCAACGCCACCAGTGGGACGATGGCAGCTAGAAGCGCGAAGCCAAAAAGCAGCAAATAACCGTTCGGCATCGGACAAATTCAGGCTAGCACAGCGGAAGCTTTCGCCAGGTTGCGTGCATCATAAGGAGGAATAGACTGTTTGATGTGGCTGCGTGAGCACATCCAGGCGATCAAAAGGGAGGACCCTGCCGCTAAGAGCGCAGTGGAGATCCTGCTTTGCTATCCCGGCTTGCATGCAGTACTGTTGCACCGCGTTTCCCACTTCTTCTACAAACATAACTTCTTTGTCCTCGCGCGGCTGGTTTCGCACCTCGGACGGTTTTTTACCGGAATCGAAATTCACCCCGGGGCAAAAATTGGCCGCCGGCTGTTCATTGATCACGGCATGGGCGTGGTGATTGGAGAGACAGCGGAGATCGGCGACGACGTTCTGCTGTATCAAGGCGTAACCATCGGCGGCACGGGAAATCAGGGCGGAAAGCGCCACCCGACTTTAGGGAATCGCATCGTGGTGGGCGCGGGCGCTAAAGTGCTGGGGAACATCATCCTCGGAGACAACGTAAAAGTCGGCGCTGGATCGGTTGTGGTGCACTCAGTACCGGAAGGTGCAACAGTGGTCGGCATTCCGGGTCGCATCATCCGCGGACTGGGCACCACGCTCGGCATGCTGGAACACGACAGAGTCGCGGCATCAGCAGAAAATGATTCCCCCGACATTGAGCAGATCAACGATCGTATTCGCGAATTGGAAGCGCTGATCCGGCTTCTGGTGGAAGACAGCGTCGGTCGCGCCCGGGGTTAGCCTCCTGGGCAAGTTATTTGCGATTAGACGGGACGCAGGTAGATTGTGTCCTGCCGCTTAACGAGTCCGAAAACAGCGTAGCTTCTCCGTGCGCCTCCCACCAGGTGTATTGCTGCGCAGTGTAACGCGCTCCGGAACCGGAAACGACGTTCGCGAAAATCAGTAGTTTGCCGGAAATGGGAACCAGCGCGAGGCTGTTCCCACCTCCATTGATGTACTCGACGGAAAACGAACCGGAAGGTACGCCGATCTTCGTGCCCTCCACATCGCAGGTGTAAGTAACGGTCTTGCGGGTGATTGACAATGTGTCCGGCAAACGAATCGTCAGGTCGGTCGCCGTTGCCACCGCCGCACCGGCCAAAAGCTCGAGTGAAAAGATTGCGCAAGGCAGCAGCCGCCGACGGACAACCAGTAGAAACACAGCCGTAATACTCACTGTGGCGTGCCTTCAAATCCGGAAAGCATATTGAAAGCTATTCTCGACCAAACGGCGGATGTCGTCACGCGAGAAGCCAAAAATCTCTGCCGCGAGCGTGTACTCGTGTGTCAGGTCGGTAAAAAAGAGCGCCGGATCGTCCGTTCCCAAAACCAGCGGCACCCCGGCATCCCATAATCGCCGCAATGGATGTTCCACCAGCCGGGCGACGGCGCCAGTCGAGACATTGCTCGAAGGGCATACCTCCAAAGGAACGTCGCGCTTGCGTAGTTCGCGGAGCAGCCGAGGATCCTCAATACTGCGGATGCCGTGTCCGATCCGTTGCGCACCGATTTCTATCGCCTGCCACACACTCTCTGGACCGGAAACCTCACCGGCATGGCAGGTCAAGCGAAGTCCGGCGTTGCGCGCGTCCTTATAAAGAGCATTGAACCAAGCGGCAGGGCCGCGTTCTTCGTCACCACCGATGCCGATTGCAACAACGCCTTGCGGACGGAAGTCACGCGCGATCGCAAACACTCGGGAAGCCTCATTGACACCGAACTGCCGCACCGCGTCAAAGATCCACTGAACTTCAATTTGCGACGCGAACCTGTTTGCTTCCAGGCACACTGCCTCAAAAATTGATTCAACGTTTTGCTGTTTCCAGAGAATGACTCCAACCGACAATGTGATCTCGGCGTATTGAACATTTTGTGAAACGAGCCTTTCCAGCAGGCGGCGCGTCGCCAGCGCATACGCCGATGGGCTGTTCAACCTGCGGCTGACCCATACGTAAGTTTTCAGAAAGCCAGCGAAACCACTGTAGTGAAAGTTTTCTCTAATTGCATCCAAGGTTAGTGAAGGGTCCAGCTCATGCAAGGTCTCCGGTTCGACAGAACCCTCAAGGTGCAGATGCAACTCTGCTTTCGGCAACGCGCGCAGGAAGTCTTGAAGGGTGTCGCCTGATGAAAGGCTGATGGAGTCGGGGATGACTGATATTCTCCTCAGTGGTGCGCCTGGGGCTTTGCCTGATCTGCTGCTAATCCGTCAGGTGGACGATCGATGACAGTTCACAATAACAGATGCGACCGGAATGGTAAAAAATATGACTGATCAAGAGTTGGACGCAATCACGGGCGGCTATCACGCGGATCCGTTTTCTCTTCTTGGGCCGCACCCCGGACCCGCGGGACCCGATGGGCCGTGGCTCGTGCGTGTCTTCCTTCCATTAGTGACGGACGTAGAGGTGATCACAGACAGCGCCACAGTTGCGGCTGAGAAAGTGAGTGCCACCGGGTTGTTCGAAGCCGAACTGCCATCCGCTCCCGGAGCTTACCGCTTGCGCATCAAAGGCGCGGACGGCACGTCGGCCGAAATGGAAGACCCGTACCGCTTTGCGCCGGTGCTCAGCGATTTTGACATCCATTTATTTCTCGAAGGCACCAATTACGAAGCGTATAACGCATTTGGAGCGCATCTTACAACCGTTGAGGGAGTGCCCGGCACTCGCTTTGCAGTGTGGGCGCCGAACGCGTTGGTCGTCAGCTTGATCGGCGATTTCAACGGATGGGACACCCGGCAGAATCCCATGCGTCACCGCGATGGTGGAGTGTGGGAAATTTTCATGCCTGAGATTCGCCCGGGAACACCATACAAATACAACGTCAAATCGCGGTTTCGGGGGCATAGCCAGGAGAAATGCGATCCATTCGGGTTTTGGATGGAAACGCCACCCAAGTCTGCCTCATTGGTTGCGGACATGGATCAATACGTCTGGCACGACAGCGACTGGTTGGCAAAGCGCGCAACTTCAAAGCCTCTCGAAAGTCCAATTTCGGTTTATGAAGTGCACCTGGGCTCGTGGCGCTATAGCGAGAACGGCCAGCCCATGTCGTATCGGGAACTCGCGATCCGGCTGGTGGATTACGTCAAGAAGATGGGCTATACGCACATCGAACTAATGCCGATAGCCGAACATCCCTATGCTCCTTCCTGGGGCTATCAGGTAACCGGATACTACGCGCCAACCAGCCGTTTCGGAACGCCGGATGACTTCCGGTATTTCATCGATGCATGCCACCAGGCTGACATCGGCGTGATTATGGACTGGGTACCGGCCCATTTTCCAAAAGATGCACATGGTCTCGCGTTTTTTGATGGTACGGCGCTTTACGAACACGAAGACCCGCGGCTTGGCGAGCATCGCGACTGGGGCACGCTGATTTTCAACTTCGGCCGCAATGAAGTGAAGTCTTTCCTGATTTCAAACGCGCTTTTCTGGTTGAAGAAACATCATATCGATGGTCTCCGTGTCGATGCTGTTGCTTCCATGCTGTATCTGGATTACTCGCGCAAGCCGGGCGAATGGATTCCCAATCAATACGGCGGGAATGAGAATCTGGCGGCCATTGCGTTTCTGCGCAAAGCGAACGAAGTGATACACGAGGTGCCCGGTGCGATCACGGTAGCGGAGGAATCCACCGCGTTCACAGGCGTCTCACGACCCGTGTACCTGAACGGACTTGGGTTCACGATGAAGTGGAACATGGGCTGGATGCACGACATGCTTAACTACTTCCAAAAAGACCCAATCCATCGCAAGTATCACCAGAATGCGATTACGTTCAGCATGGTTTATGCATTTACGGAAAACTTTGTGCTTCCGATTTCACATGACGAGGTAGTCTACGGAAAACAGGCGCTGCTGAGCAAGATGCCGGGCGATGAATGGCAGCGCTTTGCGAACACACGAGCATTTCTGAGCTATATGTGGGCGCACCCCGGGAAGAAGCTTTTGTTCATGGGCTGTGAATTCGGGCAGACCTCCGAATGGAATTCGGAAACCGACCTGCCGTGGTGGCTGCTCCAATTTCCGATTCATCAAAAGCTGCAAAACTTTTGCGCTGCGCTGAACAGCCTTTACAAGAGCGAACCCGCGCTCTACGAAGTCGATTTCACGTACCAGGGTTTCGAATGGATCGATTTTCACGATCAGGATAACTCGATCGTGTCGCTGGTGCGCTACGCCAAAGACCGCAGCGACTTCATTGTTGTCGTTTGCAACTTTACTCCTACGCCGCAGCTGCAATATCGCATCGGATTACCTTGCCCGGGCGGTTATCGGGAAGTTTTCAACTCAGACGCGGAGATGTTTGGCGGCAGCAACCTGGGCAATGGCGGATATGTTTATGCGGATGAAGATGAATCGCATGGCCGGCCTGCGTCCGCGCTTTTGACAATTCCGCCGCTGGGGGCTGTGTTCCTGAAACCGGTGAGCTAGACGGAGTTACGGCTGCCTAACGACGACGCCGCCTTTCATCACGAACGCGACTCGCTGCAAGGCTGTGATGTCGTCGAGCGGGTTACCAGGAACGGCAACGATGTCTGCCAGAAAGCTCGGCTTCAATTGCCCGATTTGATCCTGCCAGCCAAGTAATTTGGCGCCATTAACGGTGCCGGCTTGCAGCGCGGCGAGCGGCGTCATGCCGTAATTCACCATCAGTACGAATTCGCGGGCTTGCGTTCCGTGCGGAAACGGTCCCACGTCCGAGCCCATCGCAATCGGCACGCCGGCGGCAATTTGCTTGCGAAACTCTGCGATATGAAATTCGTGCATTTGACGTTCTCGCGCCGCTCGCTCCGGAGTGGCCGCATGATCGGCAAAATACTCACTGATCGTAAATGTCGGAACGGCGAATATCTGTTTTTTGCGCATGAGCGCCATCGTCTCATCGCTAAGCTGAAACGCATGATCGACGGAGATGACGCCGGCGCGCGCGGCGTAGCCCGTTCCGGGTTCAGCCATGGCGTGCACCGCAACTGTCTTGCCGGTTCGTGCCGCTTCCTGTACGGCCGCCGAGAGTTCCGCTTGGGTGTACTGATAAGGCGAGGAGAAATTGCCGTCGTGAATGCTGTCCGCACCGGTCTCATAGATCTTCACGAAATCCGAGCCTTCTTTGAACTGTTGGCGAATCACCGTAACGAGCTCCGCCGCGCTGTTAGCCTGGGTAGCGTTCGGCAGCACTTGCTGTGCCGGATTGAAATCGATAGCGTCTTCATGGCCGCCCAGAATATCGACGGCATTTCCGCTGATACGCAGCCGGGGGCCGGGAAAGAGGCCCTGGTTGATAGCATTACGCACCGCAGTATCAGCCGAGCCCGCGCCCTCCGTGCCCATGTCCCGTTCAGCGGTGAAACCGGCGAAGAGATCGGCGCGCGCGGCCAGGACGGCCATGAGTGTTCGCTGCGGCACCGACTCCTTTACGGTTTGAAGATCTTCCGCTCCGGGATGTAAGAAAAGATGAACGTGTGCATCGATCAGACCGGGCAGCAATGTCCTGTCGCCGAGGTCGATGACCGTCGCGCCGGAGGGGTGAGGAACGGAAGTGCCGGCAGCAGTGATATGCTCGCCCTCCACCAGAACTTCGCCTGGCGCGCTCATCTGGCCGGTGACAACATCCAGCATGCGCGCAGCATGAACGACGATGGGGGGCGCGGCCCAAACTACAGGTGCGGCTAATAGAAGGAGAGCGAGCCGGTAGGAAAGCATACAGACAAAAGTAGCGCGGTCGCAGTCGCGGCGATCAGAGGTTAGTTCAGGATTGAGCCAAGGGAATGCGCATAGAGAAACGTGCACCTCCGCCGTTCGATCTATCCGCCCAAAGATCGCCGGCATGGTCGAGAAGAGTTTGCCGCGATAGGGCGAGCCCCAGCCCGAGGCCGTTTTTTTTGCCATAACTGGCGAACGGTTGAAACAACTTGGGCCACGCTTCTTCCGCAATGCCCCGCCCCGAATCTTCTACTTCAACTACAGCGGCGCCATTTTCGGTGCGCGCCCGTATTTCGATCCTGCCTCCTTCCGGCATTGCATCTACAGCGTTGTCGATCAGATTGACAAACACACGCTGCAGACGATCGCGATCTCCCGAAATCCAAATTTCTTCCGGAACATCCGTGTTAATCTCGGCCGTCTCCGCGGTTGCATTTCTCGAAGCCGACTGCAGGGCATCCGCAACGATGTCCGATAGCTTGCAGGTCTCCACCGGATGACTTTTGGATCGAGACACGTCTACTAACTCCTTCAACAGCTCCTGTATGCGACGCGAGGCGACATAGATACTGCTGGCAAGACGCTGCCGCTGCTCCTGTGTAAGGTCCGCGTCAACCAACATTTCGGCACCCCCGTACACGGCCGCCAACGGATTTCGCAGGTCGTGAACGATAGAACTGGAGAGCCGGCCAATGGTGGCGATTTGCTCCTGACGAACCAGCTCTTCGCGCGCGTCCTGAATCGATTCGCACATCGTGTTAAAGGTCGTTGCCAGCCGGCCAAGTTCATCGTTCGTTTCAACCGGCACACGGTATTTATAGTTCCGCCGGATGACTTCCTCAGCGGCCCGGTCCAGCCGGTGCACCGGCCGCAGGATGCGCCGGGCAAGTAAAAACGTGAGACCGAGGGCAACCAGAATAGCCAGACCCCAGAACACACCGACATTACGCTGCAATTCGGCGAGCACTGCCTGCGCGCTTTCGGCAGAGCGAATGATGAAAAGTTTCCCAATTACTTTGCCGGTCGGGTCCGGCAGATCGGCTCCGAGCGACAGATAATCCGAATCGTTCAGAGTAACGTGATGCAGGCCGTTTGCAGACTGAGCGCCGGCCTCCAAAATGGCTGGCGTCACTCCCGGCAAAGTGGAGGCAATGACGCGATTTGACGCGACAAACGCAAAGTCGCTCCCGTGCGTCGAGTGCTTAAGTGAGCTGGCGAGCGTATCGTCTATGCCAAACGCAACCAAAAGAATATTGAGCAATGCCTGGCCATCGCTGCTCTGAACGTAAACCGGCGTGAATACCACGTAATAAAGATGCGACGCGTGTTGTACGTATCCAGATACCTGGTTTGGGAAACGCGGCGCGACCAACCGGGGGAGAGCGTCGCCAACGGAAAAATCCGGGTCTCCGCCCAGCGATGTGATGACTGCGCCGGTAGGATCAAGAACCAGAAAGTTTGCATCCTGCACGGAGATCTGGCTCCAGAGTTGTTCTGCCGTATCCCGAATCGTAGCGCGGTCGCGTGTCATAAAGGCAGCGCGCACGTCGGACATGGAACTAATGATCCGGCTAATGGATGTCAGATCATGTACGCGAGTGCTCCAGAGAGCTTGATATGCCTCCAGGCTGGTACGTACTTCTTCTTCAATACCGCGGTTGCTGACACGCGCCGCGTATTGCTCCACCATCCATCCGGCAAGCGCGAACACCGCAGTCACCGCCAGCGATGTAGCGACCAAGATGCGTAAGAGAAGTGACCCGCCCTTCTGTTTGCGGCTGGTTACTGGCCCGGCCATGAATAAGTCTTTGTCTGATCGCTGCCGGCCGGATAGTCGCGCCCATATTTGTTTTTATGCGAAGTTGGGAGATAGCCGGCTTCCGAAATGACCACTGGATCCAGCGTAAGCGGTCCGTCCGGAACCACGACGGTGCGCCGCAGATGTTGGAGGGTATCGGGGGTAGCGCGCTCGTGGAAAAACTGCAATCGATAGGTACCCGCGGCGACATCCGGGATGCGGAAGTCCCCCCCCATGTTGCTGGTTGCAAAGTAAGTCGAGTCAATCACTACGATGATCGCGGACATAGACGGATGAATGTTACAAAAGACACGCACGATACCGGGGCGACTGAATTGTACCGAGCGCGACGTGCCGGGCGGATACAACGCCACATCAAAGATCTGCCCGTCGAAGCTGGAGAACGCGTTGTGGAAGATTGGGTCCAGATTCGGGAAATCTACTCTCGTTCCCACCGGTACCACAAGAATATGGGGTGAAAAGCTCTTGTCTTTTTGCACCATCTCCACGCGTTTTTTCGGCGCTTGCGCGGCGCCGGTATTTGGACCGGTAAGCCAGACAACGACGTTAGAGTAGTCGTTCTTGCGTTTCACCGCGGAGTTACTCGAGTCGATCAACGTGACATGGCCAGACACACTTCCGGCCATGGACGATCCAGGCACTTGCCACAAAGCTAAGGCGGCGAGACTAAAAAAGATAGCCGATCGCGACGTCATAGTGATTGTGGATGTCTCTTGATCCGCCAACGTTATTCGCCCGGACTTGTAAGGCTTCGGCGCTGAGCAGAAGATTGGGCCCGAGACGATAGACAACATTCGAAGCGTAAGTAAAATTCCGCCAGGTCGCGCCCGATAGTAAATACTCGCTTTGGTCGTGTTGCATTCCTCCGAAAATGTTTAGCGTCAGGCGGTCCGTAATTGGAAATGCAAACTGCGTCCAACCACCCCTGCTGTGTACCGGAAGAACACGTCCTTCGGGATCGAATGCAAATCCGTTTGTAAAGGTCCCCAGCCCTTGGATGTTGTCGCCATCGAAGAAAGTGCCCGAGATCTGAAAATGCCGTTCGGGGGATGCAAGCCAATCGAACGAACCGATATGCGAGTTCACGGACTGCCCGGCAATGTGCGAGGCACTGAAATGGAACCCACCGCCTATTTCGATTCGCCGTGTGTCGTCGAACTTATGCCAAAAGGCGGCGCGGCCTTCGATGCCGGGTCGCGCTTTCTCGAGGTAAACAGGATAAGCAATGGAGCTGTTATAGCCTTCTTCGGTCTGGATCACGGCGGCTTGCGCGGTGATCCCGTTGTTTGATCCGAGGTGGAAGCGCTCTTCATATCGGGCCTGAGGCAGCCACTGCCAAAGATTGCCGGCGCCTGCCAGCGGCGGCACGCCGACTTCCGCCAGCGAATCCGGCTGATGCGGCGAGATGAGGGGCTGGTCCTGGCCCACCGAGAAGCTTCGATTTGCCCAGTCCAAAGAAACCCGTGCCTGTCGAAGCCGGATCCAACTGCCGCCCGGATCGGGATAACCAGCCCAGAAGTCCATCATCAAATCGCCGCTTACTCTGCCATTTCCCGGCAGATGTGGCCCATCGAATTCCAATCCGAGCAGGGTCTGCCGAAATGTGGCGCCCGCTCCGGCCGGCCCAGTCAGCAAACCATAGTCTGCTGCGCTTTCCCCAGCACCGTAGTGGCTGTTATCGAATGCATTAAACAGAAGCATCCCGGTTAGCCGGATCGGAAATTTTTGGGAGCTTTCCACCTTGGTTTGAGCCTGCTCGGCGATGCGACCCTCATTCACCGTTACACGTTCCTCGATGGGTGGCGCAGACGGCGCCATTACCGAGTTTGCATTAGCAGGCCCAGCTTCCGCGCTCTGAGGGTGTAACTGCTCCTTCAAACTACGCACTTGTTCTATCAACTGGCGATTCTGTTCTTCGAGGGTGCTGAGTCTGTCCAAAATCTGCTGCAGCAGCTTAGGGTTAACCGATTCCTGTTGTTGCTGCTGTGCGAGCAGCGGGAAAGAAAAGAAAAGTACAGGTATTGTTTTACGGAGAAATAGATGGCGAAACATGGAGCAGCCTCGCTAGGGTTTGCCGAATTTCGGCAGGGGAATAGGGCTTCGCAAAGAATGCATCAGCACCGATTTGAAGCGCCCGTTTTGGCACATCGGGGTTAGCATTGCCGCTGACCACAATGATGGGCAAGCGGGCATGCTTGCTATTTGACCGAATGGCCGTCACAAGCTCAAACCCGTCCACATGAGGCAGATTGAGATCCGTGATCACACCAGCGATTGAATGGCCATTCTGTTCCAGGAAGCGGAGGGCCGCCCGCGCGTCGGAAACCACGTGCACGCCAACGTCGCCTAGAGAAGCCAAAGCGATTTCAAGCGGCGCCACGTCAGATTCATCTTCAACAATCAGGATACTGCGCGCCATGGTGCCTTAAGGCAGAAATCGATAGCCCACACCATGGACCGTGACGAAGTGACGGGGAAGACTTGAATCGGGCTCCAGTTTCTGCCGCAAGCGAACGACATGCGCGTCTACGGTTCGCGTGTTGGGATAGGACTCATACCCCCAAACGGAATTCAAGATGACGTCGCGGCTTAAGACGCGATCCGGATTGTTCAGAAAGAAAACCAGCAGATTGTATTCGGCAGGCGTCAATTTGATCTCAAGACCCCGCGAGGAAGCTGTTCTACGGTCCAGGTCCACCTCGACATCGCCGAAGTGAAGGACGCGGGTCTCGGAACCGGCGCGCCGCAAAAGAGCTCGAATCCGCGCGAGCAACTCCCGAGTGCCAAATGGCTTCACCACATAATCGTCTGCACCGATTTCGAGCAAGAGGACCTTGTCGACTTCATCGCCCACTGCGCTGAGTATGATAATTGGGGTTTGAATCCGGTCGGCGCGAAGCTGCTTGCAGACATCTACACCGCTCATCCCGGGTAATCGCAAATCAACCAGCAATAATTGCGGCTTCAGGGTCAGCGCTTTTTCAAATCCGGACTTTCCGTCGCTGGCGAGAATTGGGGTAAAACCTTCTCGCTCCAGCATGACCCCGATTGTCTCCCGCAGGCTTTCATCGTCGTCGATGACCAGTATTTTCTGCATTTGTGTTACATTCTATCGGCTGTTAACGCAGCCAAAAATAAAAATCGGGCGCAGAACGTCGCTGCGCCCGCTGAGGATAAACGACTTGCAGGAGAGAGTCCGAGTAGCTAATCGACGTCGAGATTAGCGGAAACTAGAGGATCCGTTTCCGCGACGCCTTCGCCCCGTTTCGCTGCGCCAACGAAAAAGCGATCATAGAGATTCCCGCCAGTCCGATAAGAAAAGCGGACTGCGGCTCAGGCGTGGCGAGGAGCGAACCATACAACCCGTGATCTTCCACTGCTCCCGAACCGGGAATTCCCGCTGTAAAATAGAGCGCGTCTTTCAGTTGCCCTTGCGCTCCGTTGCCAAAGTCTAATCCCCACAACCCCTGAATCACTATCGGACTTCCGTCTGTTCCGTCCAGGCTGCCAATGAACGCACCGGTTCTTGGATTGAAGGCATTAATCCAGCCGTTCCCGAAATTGCCCACCAAGAGATCGTTCGAAAATTTTCCGAAATCACCAGGAGCGAGCGCGAGTCCCCATGGCGAGTTTAAGGCACTCTGCGACACCACCCTCCTCAACATGTGCCCGTTCAGATCGAACACATCGACGAAACCGTGGCCGGGACCCGCTACGTCGTCTTTGTGGTCGGAGTCCTGCAGCGCATAGGTGACATACAACCTGTCGCCGATATTTTGGATGTTAAATGGTGCATAGCCCTTGGGGAGGTTGGGGTCCGTAAAGCTGCCGGACAGGGTAGTGTGTTGGAACTTCGAATTAAAGACATCGATGCGGCCTAAACCGAAATTTGTGGCATAAAGAACAGCCCCAGCCGAACTGGTACCAACTGCCAACCCTTTGTAAACGGAACCCGCCGCTCCGCCCGGGCCTTGAAGAACTGCGGTGGTACCGTCTGCCGGCTTCCACGCGGAGATGGTGCCATCTTCCGTATCAAAAATGAACGCATTTCCTCCAAAGGCAGGCATGGTGCCGGTGAAAACAATACCTGTTGGGGCGCTGGGACCCGAGCTTCCGGCCGGTGCAGGAACCGTCACAACCAGCGGGATGATATTGCCGCTGCCGTTGTAAAGAGTGGATAAGCCGGTTTTATTATCGTTAATCCAGAACGGGCTGGTGGGGCCGGCCACGATGCCCCACGGATTTTTCAGGTTTGGGTCCAGAGTTCGGGCCATTCCCGGGATGTCCGAGACCAGATTCGTTTGGACATAAGTGTCCAAGCCCGCGGCCGAAGCCACCGCGGCAACCGCACAAATGCTGAAGGCGTACTTAGCGATACGCATAATGCATGTTCCTTTCGTTTACAGGCAAAATCATGACGAATTCAGGCTAGTCGCGGAGGTGCTGCGCTGGCTGCCATCTTCGAGTTTGCAAGGTGTGGTGAGGCGATGAATCATCGGGATGTAAATTTTTTGTAAAAGCGCACGGCGCCGCGTCAGCAGACCATGCGAATTTCAAGTTTGAGACCATTTCTGCTGAATGCGAAAGTCGATTTCTGTTGTCCTGACGCTCAGTTGGGCGTTATGTATCGGCGCCCAGGCGCCGGCGCCCACACCCTCAACACCGGTTGTCCCCGGTGAATACGTGAGAGAGCACTACACGAAGTATGAATTTCGTATCCCAATGCGCGATGGAGTTCATTTATTCACCAGCGTCTACGTTCCCAAAGACGCTTCGCAAGCCTGGCCTATTTTGATGGACCGGACGCCGTATTCCGTGGGCCCATACGGAGAAGACCAATACAAAGAGAAATTGGGGCCGAGTGATGAGTTTGAGAAGGCCGGCTATATCTTCGTCTACCAGGACGTGCGCGGGCGTTATCTTTCTGACGGAAAGTTCGTGGAGATGACGCCGCATATCGACCATAAAAAATCACCCCACGACGTCGACGAATCGTCCGACATGTACGACACAGTCGAGTTTCTGTTGAAGCATGTGCCAAATAATAACGGTCGCGTGGGCATCTGGGGCATCTCGTATCCCGGCTTCTACACTTCGGCAAGCATCATTGACTCGCATCCGGCAATCAAAGCAGCCAGCCCGCAGGCGCCGATGACGAATCTGTTTGAAGGCGACGATTCCTATCACGGCGGAGCATTTATGCTCGCCGCTAACTTCGGCTTTTACGCCTCGTTCAAGCCGATGGATCATCCCGCAAAACCGCCCAAAGTGACAATCCCATTCAACATGGGAACGCCGGACGGATACGCGTTTTATCTGAAGGCTGGACCCACTTCTACGCTGGACACGGACTACCTCAAACGTCAAAATTATTTATTCTCCGACCAGCTCTATCACGACACATACGACGATTACTGGAAAATCCGGAATTTAGCAGATCATCTGCATAACATTAACTGCGCGGTGATGACGGTCGGAGGCTGGTTTGATGCCGAGGATCTCGCCGGGCCATGGCGTACCTATCGCGCCATTGAGAAAGAAAATCCGGGCACACCGAACACGATTGTCGAAGGACCCTGGGTGCACGGAGGATGGGCAAGCGGCGAGGGTGACCACCTGGGAGACGCGCAGTTTCAGGTTAAGACGGGCGAGTTTTTCCGCAAAGAAATTCAGTTTCCGTTCTTCGAATTTTATTTGAAAGATAAAGGCCATGCGCCTCCGGCAGCCTATATGTTCGAGACGGGAACGAATGTCTGGCGCAAGTATGATCAATGGCCACCGAAGGGTGCTGCTCCGAAAATGCTGTATTTCCGGGCAGCCGGTAAGTTGTCATTTGATCCGCCCTCCGGTGATGACGCGGCGTACGACGAATACGTCAGCGATCCTGCGCATCCGGTCCCGTTCACGCAATACACAACCGACACTGTCCCGCAACGTTATATGGTCGATGACCAGCGCTGGGCACAACGGAGAACAGACGTGGTGGCGTATATGACAGACACGCTCGACGAAGACATTACGATCGCGGGCCCGGTGTCACCCAGGCTGCACGTGTCATCCAGCGGAACGGATTCCGACTTCGTGGTCAAGCTGATTGACGTTTATCCGGAGGATATGCCGGACGCACCCGGCACAACGTCTGGGAATAAACGGATTCTCGGCGAACCGCCGCTGCATCTCGGAGGCTATCAACAGCTGTTGCGCGGCGAGCCAATGCGCGCCAAATTCCGAAAAAGCTGGGAGAAGCCGGAGCCGCTAACACCCGGGAAGGTGACATCGGTTGATTTTGACATGCCTGATCTGAATCACACGTTCCGCAAAGGTCATCGCATCATGGTGGAAGTCCAGAGTTCCTGGTTCCCCTTGATCGACCGAAATCCGCAAACCTTTGTCGACATCCCGCACGCCAAGCCGGACGACTTCCGCGCGGCCACGGAACGGACTTATCGCACACCCGACGCCCCAAGCGGCGTCCAACTGATGATTCTGCCTCAGCCGTGAGGCCGCAAATGCTTTTAATTACTCGGTGAATTTCCCAGGTGCGTTGCCGGGCTCCTTTGCATCCAACTTTCGATATTGAGCCTACGGTTGGCGCGGCGCGTTGAGTAAGTGTGATAAGGATACGGAGAGGAACTTGAGCCAACCGAGCGATGAGGACAGGAATTCATATGAGTCTGGATGACTACAAAGAACCCACCGAGCGCCGCTCGGCTGCGGAGAGTGCGGGCCAGTCGGGCGATCTGCAAGGGCTTCACCGCGATGCTGACTCTGAGTCAGAAGGCGTCGAGGAACTCCTGGAAGAGGGGCAGGCCTTCGAAGCCGCGTATGTAATGGGCGTGGAAGATGCGCCAAACGCGGACGAAGGAGGGGTCCGAACACGACAAATGAGAATGGACGACGTGCCGCTTGAATATACAGAGGACGATCCAGGTTCGCGCGACGTCGACAGCGAAGATGAGCTCGACTAAAATCCTTTTTCCATAGGAACAGCCAGCGGCGGTTCGATCAGAAAGTCCGCTTCCCTGATGTCCATCACCGCTGCGCGGATGGATTGTTCGACCGCGGGTTCGGTCGTTACCACGAATGGCAGGTCGCGCCAGTTTTCCGCGGGCAACTGCAGTACGGCATCGATCCCGATATTGTGTTTCGCAAGTATTGTGGCGAGCGTCGCGATGATACCGGCCTTGTCCTCTACTCGAAAACGCAGATAGTAAGGTGACTTGTAGCGGTTGATCGGCAGCGGGCGATATTTGCCTAATCGTTCATGCGCAAAAGGACTGACGCGGTCCGGACAGCCGAAGCGAATCTCGCGCGCGACACGCATCAAATCGCTGACAACTGCAACACCAGTTGGTTTTGAACCAGCACCACGACCGTAGTAAAACGTATCCTCGCCAAAGGAACCGCGAATCCAAATCGCGTTATAGGCGCCCCTCACCTGGGCAAGAATCGCGGATTGCGGAATCAGACTGGGACGCACCGAAAGCATCAGGCCTTCCGCGGTCTGACGAGCGACGCAAAGAAGCCGAATGGTGTGCTTCAGCTGATGAGCGTAGGCAAAATCCACCGGCGTGATGCGGCGAATTCCTTCGACAAAGATGTCCGCCGGCGTCAGCTTTTCGCCAAACGCCAGCGCGGCGAGAATGGATAACTTCGAACGCGCATCCAGGCCATCGACATCGGCGGAGGGATCCGCTTCCGCGTAGCCCAACTGCTGTGCATCCGCAAGCACGCTGTCGAAGGCCGCATTGCTCTTTTCAATTTCCGTGAGGATGTAGTTGCTGGTGCCGTTTAGAATTCCGTAGAGATCCGTGACGCGATCCCCGGCAATGCCCTCGCGCAATACAGTATGGATGGGAATTCCGCCGGCGACACTGGCTTCCATGGCCAGATTCACGCCGTTTTTGTTTGCGGCCTCCCAAAACTCCGATCCGCGAAGAGCCATCAGTTCTTTGTTCGCAGTGACCACCGACTTGTGTTGAAGCAGTGCCTCGCTGATAATGTGGCTGGCGCTGCTGATGCCGCCAATTGCTTCTACGACGACGTCTACCGCTGGGTCGCACACGACTTCGCGCCAGTTGTTGGTGCGCAAAACAGCGGAGTCGAGTTCCGGAAGGCCGGAGCGATCCAGCGAACGGCTGCAAACGGCTTTCACATTAAGCGCGAATCCCAGCTTTTCGCGGATGGACAACGCGTTCTGCTGAAGAATTTCCAGCGTTCCTTTTCCTACGTTTCCAAGGCCGACAATGCCGACGCCTACCTCCATGAAACGCTCAAGCTCCTACAGGTCAATTCAGCCGTCATCAGTGGCTTATGATAACAACCGTATGGGTTACAGCCGGAGAGCGGCGGTGAGGTGCTTGCTCGCGTCCGCGTTGGCATCCGGCGTGGATGCGCAACGCAGCGGCGACCAGCAAGGCGACAACCATCACTTACCGGACATCGGCGGTCCCGATGAGGACAGAAAACTGCCCAACGGCAAATCGCAGAAGGACGCAATGGCCGAACAGGAACACAGCGAAGCATTAAAGGAAGCGAATCGCCTGGTTGGACTTGCCACGGAGGTAAAAGAAGAGCTGGAAAAGGCAGGCAATTTCGTCGTGCCCGTATCGACGCTGCATAAAACTGAGGAGATTGAAAAACTTGCGAGAAAAATCCGCGGGCGTCTAAAGATGTAAGGGCTGCCCCGGATGCCCGTGTTAATCTGACCTGTCAGCATGCCCATCGTCCGAGAAAAGAAGCAGCTCATGAGCGCCTCCGAGATCGATCGCACCCTGGTGCGGCTGGCACATGAGGTTCTGGAAAAAACATCCGATCTCCAGCGACTGGCCTTCATCGGCATCAAACGCCGAGGCGTTCCTTTGGCCAGCAGGCTTGCCGCGAAAATCGAAAGCCTCGAAGGTTTCCATCTTCCGGTCGGCTCGCTCGACATCAATCTCTATCGCGACGATCTGACGACGGTGTCGGAGCGGCCGGTGCTTCATGGCAAACAGATTGAATTCCCGATAGTCGGCAAAGACGTCATCCTCATGGATGATGTGCTGTATACAGGGCGCACAATTCGCGCCGCCCTGGACGCGCTTTTCGATCATGGACGCCCGGCGCGAGTTCAGTTGCTGGTGCTGATCGATCGCGGCCATCGCGAGCTGCCCATCGAAGCGCGCTACGTCGGCAGAATGGTGCAGACCAGCGCGCGAGAGATCATCGAAGTGAAATTGCAAGAGGTGGACGGGGTAGAAAAGGTGATGCTTGTCGAGCGCGTCGATGAAGCGCCAGTGCCGGCAGCGTAGCGGAGACACTGGATAGATGCCGCACGGGCTTCTCGATATCGAGTCATTGACGCGTCAGGAAATCGAATCCATCCTGACGCGCTCCAAAGATTTTCAGCCGCTTCCCGGAAAATCGTATGCGCGCTTCGATATTCTGCGCGGCAAGAGCGTTGTCAACGTATTTTTCGAAGCGTCTACGCGTACTCGTACAAGTTTTGAAATCGCCGCAAAACGGTTGGGCGCCGAAACTTTTTCGATAACCGCCTCCGGTTCGAGCCTTTCGAAAGGCGAATCGCTCGTCGATACCTTGAACACTCTCGCCGCCATGCGTCCGGATGCAATCGTGATGCGTCATGCAGCATCCGGAGCCCCGCAGTTTTTGTCGCGCTATCTGCCAATTCCAATCATCAATGCCGGTGACGGCACGCATGAACATCCCACGCAGGCGTTGCTGGATGCGCTGACGATCCTGGATCGCCGCGAAACACTCGAACGGCTGCGCGTTGCCATTATCGGCGATATTGCTCATAGCCGAGTGGCCCGTTCCAACGTCTTCCTGCTTTCTAAATTCGGAGCGGCGATTGTGCTTTGCGGGCCGGCATCGCTGCTGCCACTTGAAATGGGCAACATTGCACCGGGCGTGGAACTGACCAATGATATGGAACAAGCCATCCGTGGCGCCGACGTCATCATGATGCTTCGCGTCCAATTGGAGCGGCAGCATGAGCCGCCCCTGCGCGCCAGCGAATACTTTCAGTTCTATGGATTGCGGCCGGAACACATCGCGCTGGCAAAGCCAGACATGATCGTCATGCATCCAGGGCCCATCAACCGCGGCCGTGAAATCTCGTCGGAAGTTGCGGATTCGCAGCGCTCCGCAATCCTGAACCAGGTGGGCAACGGGATTGCCGTACGGATGGCGGTTCTGGAACGGGTGCTTGCGGAATGAGCCGCCTGATTATCAAGAACGGCCGCGTCGTCGACCCAGCCCAGGAAATCGACACGATTAGCGATGTAGCGATTGAAGATGGTGTGATTCGGGAGATCGCCGAGGGAATCGACGGAACGGGCTGCGAAGTCTTCGATGCGTCGGGGCTGATCGTTGCCCCTGGATTTGTCGACATTCACGTACATTTGCGCGAGCCCGGCTTTGAACAGTCGGAGACGATCGAGACCGGTTCGCGATCGGCGGCGGCCGGCGGATTCACCTCCGTAGCCTGCATGCCGAACACCCAGCCCGTGAACGACAGCCCGACTGTTACCAGCTACATTCTGGAACGGGCGCGGCGCTTCGCCGTGGTGAATGTTTATCCGATTGGCGCCATCACGAAGAACAGCGGCGGCGAAGAACTGGCTTCTATCGCTTCCATGAAACAAGCCGGTATCGTCGCGATTTCGGATGACGGACGGCCGGTCATGAATGCGCGCCTGGTGCGGCGGGCGATGGAATTTGCGCGGTCCTTAGATATCCCGTTGATTGAGCATTGTGAAGACTTGAACTTGAGCGCCGGCGGCGATATGCATGAAGGAATGCAATCGACGCGTCTCGGCTTGCGTGGTATTCCGAGAAGCTCCGAAGATGTTATGGTCGCCCGCGACCTGATTCTCACTGAACTAACCGGGGCACGGTATCACGTCGCGCATATCTCATCACAACACTCCGTCGGCATGGTTACGCACGCGAAGCGGCTTGGACTCCGTGTCACGGCAGAAGCGACGCCCCATCATTTTGTGCTGACAGACGCGCATATGCGGCCGTACGACAGCAATTACAAGATGAAGCCGCCGTTGCGCGAGCGCCCGGACGTGGAAGCAGTTACGCAGGGCCTGATTGACGGAACCATCGATGCGATTGCTACGGACCATGCTCCGCATCCCGGTGATGAAAAGAGGCAGGAGTTTGAGCGCTGCCCGTTTGGCATCATCGGCCTTGAAACTGCGCTTGGACTGGCCCTTGAACAGCTCTACCATTCGCGCCGCATGACTCTCGACCGAATCGTTGCTTTGTTTACGCGAAACGCGGCGCGTGTTCTGTCGCTCGACCGCGGAACCCTGCGTCCTGGCGCGGCCGCTGACGTAACTATCTTCGGGCTGGAGCACGAATGGGTGTACGACGTGAACCGGTCGCCGTCGAAGAGCCGCAACACTCCGTTCCATGGCTACAAATTCCGCGGCGGCCCGATCGCGACCATTGTCGGTGGCGCTATCGTCTGGCGTTTCGATTCTTAGCACCCTTCGGCGGCGAGAGCAGCAGAGATGAGTGACTGCTCCTCTTCATCGGCGACAGTTCTCATATCGAAAACGATCTGTTCCTTTTCGATTCGTGCGATAACCGGGATGGGCGCCGCGCGGAGTCTTCTTTCGAACGCTGCCGCGCTGGTCGTTGGAATCCTGACCAGATATGTCGGCAAGCTCTGCGAAGGAGTTGATCCACCTCCGATAGGCGATTCGCTCTCCACAATTTCCGGCTTTAGCTGCGCAACTCCAGCGGCGATTCGCTCTGCTCGCGCGCGAAGGCGGTCTGGAGCAGCCGTAATCATGCCTAAGGTTGGGATGGCGGTCCAATCGCCGAGCAACAAACGGCGAAGTGTCGATTCCATCGCTTCAATAACCAGTTTGTCGACACGGAACGCACGATACATCGGATTCTTACGGATGCGCGAGAGCAGCGCCGCGTCGCCGGCGATGATACCGCTTTGCGGGCCGCCGAGAAGCTTATCGCAGCTGAACGAGACGACGTTGACTCCGGCTTCCAGGCTATGTCCCACAACCGGTTCGGAAACCCCGAGCGCGGAAAGATCGACCAGGTTGCCGCTGCCGAGGTCTTCGTATATGGGGACGCCGCGCTCGCGGCTCAAGGCACAGAGTTCGCCAAGATCCGGACGCGCCGTGAAGCCACTGACGTGGAAGTTCGATGGATGAACGCGCAGGATTAAAGCGGTGCGCTCGGTCACGGCGCTCGCATAGTCTTCGATTCGTGTGCGATTGGTGGTTCCGACCTCGCGAAGAATCGCACTCGACCGCGACATGATTTCGGGAATGCGGAAGCCGTCGCCTATTTCGATCAGTTCCCCGCGGGAAACGATCACCTCGCGGCCGGAGGCCAGTTCATGCAACACCAGGAATACAGCGGCGGCGTTGTTATTGACCAAAAACGCCGGCCGTTTAAGCAGGGCTTCGAGCAGCGGCGCAACATGCGTGTCACGCTTGCCGCGTTTGCCGGTTTCGAGATCGTACTCAAGATTCGAGTAACGAGCGATTGGTCGAAAATCAGGTAGCGGCGCGCGCCCCAGGTTCGTATGCAGAATGATGCCGGTCGCGTTGATGACGGGACGAAGCGAAGCCGACAGCAGGCGGGCCAATCGTCGGCGGACCTCGTCCACGATATCAGTTTCAGGATCGCCGATACGGTTGCGCAGCGCTGCGCGTCTCTCGTTAAGAACGGCGCGTGCTGTGTCGCGCAGCAGAGCATGCGGGACGTTGAGATCCTCCAATTGCCGCAGTAGCTGGTCGACCGACGGAAGAGCGCGTAACGAATTCACGATGCTGTTACGCGATGGCGCGCTGAGCAAGAACTTGCTTCAGATACTGTCCGGTATACGATTCGGGGCTCGCCGCGACCGTTTCCGGAGTACCGACTGCAACGATATGTCCGCCTGAGTCGCCTCCGCCCGGACCGAGATCGATGATCCAGTCCGCTGCCTGGATGAGATCGAGATTGTGTTCAATCAGCAGAATGCTACCGCCATTCGCGATCAGGCGCTGAAATGCCTGCAGCAATTTCGCGATGTCTTCGAAGTGAAGCCCGGTGGTCGGCTCATCGAATAGGAATAAAGTGCCCTCGCAGCTTGCCTGTGCGAGATGCGATGCCAACTTGACGCGTTGCGCTTCGCCGCCACTGAGGGTGGTGGCCGATTGCCCGAGTCGTAGATAGCCAAGCCCGACATCTTGCAGTACTTTCAACCGCGCCGCGAGACGAGGCGTATCGGCAAAGACCGACAACGCTTCGCGAACCGTGAGCTGCAGGACTTGATGAATGTTCAAACCCTTGTAGCGAATGTCGAGGATGGATGCCTTAAAGCGAGTGCCTTTGCATTCTTCGCAGACCAACTCCACGTCGGCAAGAAACTGCATTTCCACGGTGACTGTGCCGTCGCCCTGACACGTTTCGCATCGGCCCCCGGGAATATTGAAAGAAAAATGGCCGGAAGTGTAACCGCGTTTTTCCGCTTCAGGAGTGCATGCGAACAGGTCGCGGATGATATCAAACGCTTTTATATAGGTAACCGGATTTGAGCGTGGCGTTCGCCCGATTGGAGATTGATCGACCATCACAGCGCAAGTGAGCAGCTCCACGCGCTCGATTCGTTTCAATGCAAGACTGCGCGCGATCGACGCATTTTCCACTTCGTCGCTGTCCTTCTGACGCTCCCGATTAACTTTCAGGTCAAGTGCTTTGTAGATAACGTCGTGGACCAGGCTGGATTTGCCGGATCCGGAAACGCCGGTGACCGCCACCATCATGGAAAGCGGTATCTCGACGTCCACGTTCTTCAGGTTGTTCGCCCGGGCGCCGTAGAAGCGAATCGTCTTTTTGGGCTGAACTTTGCGCCTCTCCCGCGGCCGGCCAACACTCAATTCGCCGCGAAGGTAACGACCCGTCAGCGATGCGCCGGCTGAAGCGGGCGATAACAGCTCCGGATAACTTCCGGCGAAGATGACACGCCCGCCATTTTCGCCTGCTCCCGGCCCAAGGTCCAGAATGTGATCGGCTTCGGCCATGATTTCGGGATCATGCTCCACGACGATGATGGTGTTGCCGAGCTCGCGCAGGTCTTTGAGGATGTTCACCAGGCGAGCGGTGTCACGGCTATGCAATCCAATGGACGGCTCATCCAGAACGTAGGTGGCGCCGACCAGGCGGGATCCAAGGCAGGTGGCCAATTGAATGCGCTGCGCTTCCCCGCCCGAAAGCGTCGACGACAACCGGTCGAGGGTGAGATATTCGAGTCCGACATCGTTCAAGAACTTGCAGCGCTGGCGAATCTCGACAAGCACGCGATCGGCAATTTCTGCCTCTTCCGGACTTAACCGTAGATTATCGAAGAAGTCGCGCGCTTTGGCCACGTTCATGCGTGACACCTCGGCGATGTTGCAGTCGCCTAAGCGCACCCATAACGCTTCTGAACGGAGACGGGCGCCGCGGCATGCCGGACACTCCGTATACGCACGGTAGCGGCTCATGAATACGCGTACGTGTACCTTGTATTTCTTGCGTTCGACCTCTTCAAAGAAGCGGAATATGTGTTTGCGGACAAACTCTCTCTCATCGCGGTTCAGAGCTTCGTATGCAACATTGAGCCGAACCTTGCCGCGTGCCTTTGGTTTCAACTCTTCGTCGTAGTACCAGCTATAGTTGGGCTTCGTCCACGGGTCCACGGCACCCGCTTCCAGCGAGATCGTCGGATCGGGAATGATCAGTCCGAGGTCATAATCCACGGTATTGCCGAAGCCCTGACAAACGGGACAGGCGCCGATCGGGTTGTTGAAACTGAAGAGCGTCGGCTCTGGGATACTGGCGCTAGTTCCGCACACTTTGCAAGCAAAACGCTCGCTGAAATGACGGAACGTTGGATTTGCGGTAGCGGCTTCTTCGAAGAAGATCTCGCCGGCCTCGCGGTAACAGATTTCGGCAGTATCGACAATGCGTTGGTGCGCACCGGAATTTATGACGAGACGATCGACAAGGACGGACACGGGTTTCGAAAAGTCGATTTCGAGCAGTGATTCAGGGGTAGAGAATTCAAAAGTTCTTCCATTCTGGAAGAGCCGCGTGAAACCGCGTTGGCGGAGATCGAACAGGCGATCTCGCAGCGCGGCGGCAGCAGGTGCTCCGGATTTCGCGCCATCGACACGAACGGGGAAAAGTGCGTACCAGCGCGATCCTTCTCGTTCGCCGAGCATGGATTCGGCCACCTGGTCTACTGAATCGCGTTGGATACGGGTGCCATCGTTCGGGCAATAAGTTCGTCCGGCGCGCGCCCAAAGCAGACGCATGAAGTCGTAAAGCTCGGTTGCCGTGGCGACGGTCGACCGCGGATTCCTGGTCTGGTTCTTCTGGCGGATGGCAATCGGCGGTGCAATGCCAAGGATCTCGTCCACATCCGGCTTCTCCATGCGCTCTAAGAACTGGCGCGCATACGCGGACAACGACTCCACATAGCGGCGCTGTCCCTCGGCGTAGATCGTGTCGAACACGAGGGACGATTTTCCTGAACCCGAAACTCCGGTCACTACCGTCAACTGGTTATGCGGGATGCCAACGCTGATGTTCTTCAGGTTGTGGACGCGGGCCCCACGAATAGCGAGAACCGAGGCGCCAGACGATAAGATGTTGTTTTCCGGCATTTTGGACAAGACAGAAGGCGCGGTGCTGAGCGGGCGGAGACTTCCACACCAGTATAAAATGCGGGAAGAATATCAGTTTCGTAGGGCATTGCTCGCCTGGTATGCACAGCATAAGCGCGATCTCCCCTGGCGGAACACGCGCGATCCGTATGCGATCTGGCTTTCGGAAATCATGCTGCAGCAGACGCGGGTTCAAGCGGCGCTGCCTTACTACGAACGCTTCCTGAAGCGGTTTCCAGACATCGACGCTCTCGCCAACGCACCCGAGTCGGATTTACTGTCGCATTGGGCCGGACTTGGGTACTATTCACGAGCGCACAACATGCAGCATGCGGCAAAGGCGATACAAGCGGCGGGTACGTTTCCGACGTCGTATGAGGCCATACGCGCACTTCCTGGGATCGGCGACTACACCGCCGCTGCTATTGCAAGCATCGCTTTTCGGTTGCCGCATCCGGTTGTCGACGGGAATGTATTTCGCGTCCTCAGCCGAGTTTATGAAGATCGCACGGACATCGGAACCGTCGGGGCACGCAAGCATTTCGCGGCGCTCGCCGGAAAGCTGCTCGATCCGGAATGTCCCGCGGATTTCAACCAGGCGCTCATGGAATTGGGAGCCACTCTCTGCCTACCCAGGAATCCGCAGTGTCTTTTGTGCCCGGTTGGGACTTTGTGCAAAGCGCGCAAGTCGGGACGGCAGGATGAGTTGCCGGTTAAGACTAAGCCGCAAAAGCAGGTAGCTGAACAGCGCACCGTGTTTTGGATTCAGCGCGATGAGAACATCCTGGCGTGGAAGCGCGGACGGAGCGAACGCCTGATGGCTGGATTTTGGGAGCTGCCGGAGCGCGAGCACCTGCCGGAAGCAGTTGAGGGACGGACGCTCGGCGCGTTTCGCCATGGGATCACGTTCCATAGTTATGCATTTCGAGTCGTCGAAGCTGAGCTGCCGCAGGACCACGCAGGATGCGAATGGCTTCCCATCGACAACTTGAGTCATATTCCGGTGAGTACGATTTTGAGGAAAGCCATCCGCGCGATTGGAAAGTAGATTAGAAGAGGAAGACCAATGCTTCGATATCTCGCAGTGACGATTGTCTGTATATTGCCAGTTCTTTCAGCCCAGAATACGGAGCTGAAGCAACGCGAGCAGCCGCCGCCCGCGAAGGATACCGTGCAGGTGGACACAGGAACTCACATCCTGTTGAGCATGATCAACAGCGTCAGCACCAAGCAGGCGCAGATCGGCGACAAGATTTATCTGGAGACTGCGTTTCCCATTTTCATTAACGGCAAGGTTGTCATTCCGCAAGGCAGCTGGGTTACGGGAAGAGTGACCGAGGTGAAGCGGCCGGGACATGTCAAAGGTAAGGGAGAACTGCAGATTCACTTCGATTCGTTGACGCTGCGAAACGGTATCTCCCGCAGCTTCAATTCCGACCTTGGCGCGCTGGATGCAAGTCAAGATCAGACATTGAATCACGAACAGAGCAAAGTGACATCGGCGAGCGGCAAGAAAACGGATACAGTGGCGGTAATTGGCGCCACAACCGCCGGAACCGTGATCGGATCGGGAGTTGGCGCGGCGGCTGGCCATGCCGGAATGGGCGCGGGCGTAGGGGCGGGCGCTGGTGCGGCGGCGGGATTGATCGGCACCTTACTGTCGCGGGGTCCCGAAGCGATTTTGCCTAAGGGTTCGACGGTGGAAATGGTTTTGGATCGGCCGTTGATTTACACCCGCGAAGAGCTTGCGGTGGAAGCTGCGCCGAGCGGCTTCGGTTCGAAGTAAAGTGGACGCCGAAGACGAACCCGCGATTATCCCGATTGGCGACATCTTTGATTTGCATACCATCGCGCCCCGCGATGTGAAGGCGGCCGTGGAAGCTTATCTGGAGGAGGCGCATCGCCTCGGATTGCGTGCATTGCGGATTGTCCATGGACGCGGCATCGGTGTTCAGCGGGAGACGACTCGGAAGGTTCTAAGCCGGTCCAAGTTCGTCGCTAGCTTTGCCGATGCGCCAGCAGAAGCCGGCGGCTGGGGCGCGACGGTTGTCACCTTGCTCCATTAAAGTTACTGGATGATAATGCGATGCGCCTGACCATCATCCGTGAGGCGCGATGACTTCGCGCTCTCTGCCTCAATCTCTACAACGATAGAACGTGCTGGAACAATGTAGCTGCCGTCAGGTTTGTCAAGGCTAACGCCAAATCCGTTCGCGCCGCGCTCTACATGAATGGCCGTGCGACGAAAGGCGCCGGACTCATAGGATCGGCTGACCCCATCGTCCTCATAAATGGAACCAGCGGCGGCGCCGTTTTCGTCCGGGTAGACCAGGAACGTCAACGGATCGACGGGCTTCTCCGTGCTCCAGCTCATCTCGGGTCCGAGCGGCAGAACCGCTCCGGCGCGAACGAATAATGGGACGGTATCGAGGGGCGCATCCACCTTGATCTGCCTACCGCCTTGAATCTGCTTCTTCGTCCAGAAGTCGTACCAAATCCCCTTTGGCAGATAGACGAAGCGCGAGTCCTGATCCGGCTTGAGAATGGGAGCGGCGAGCAGGTCGGCGCCCAACATGAATTCATCGTCAATCCCGAAGACATTGGGATCGTTCTGATAATTCAAGATCAACGGACGAAATACTGGCAGACCTGTGCGATGAGCTTGTTCAACCAACGAATAGAGAAACGGAATCAGCCGATACCGCAGCTTGATGTACTTGCGGATGATGTCCTCGTAATACGGGCCAAACCGCCAGGGCTCGTGATCGTAGCCGCCTTTCTGCGTGTGATTGCGGAAGAACGGCGTCAGGAAGCCGACCTGATACCAGCGGGTGAGCAGCTCCGGATTGGTGCGGCCAATGAAGCCGCCAACATCGGCGCCAATGAAGGACTCGCCGGAAAGCCCGAGTGTCTGGAACATCGGGATACTGAGGGCGAAGGAATCCCAACTTGCCGTGTTATCGCCAGTCCACACCGTGGAATACCGCTGAATACCGGGAGAACCGGCGCGCGTAATAAGGTAGGGCCTCTCGTCTGGACGTAGCGCCGTGAGTCCTTCATAGGTCGCTTTCAATTCGTAAGTACCGAAGCTGTTGCGGCCTCCGACAAACGGCGTGCCATCGGAGAACATGACGTCCATCTGCTTCTCGCCGGTCTGATCGATGAAATCGGACGGCTCATTCATATCGCACCAGATACCGGCGATGCCGTTATCGAGGTAAGTCCGGAACATTTGTCCCCACCACTTGGCGGCAGCAGGTTTTGTGTAGTCGACGAAGAGGGATTCGCCGGGCCAAACCTTACCGACATACGGCTCGCCGTTTTTCCGCTTCAGGAAGTAATCGGCCTGATTCAACTGGTTGTAAACGTAGTAGCTCTTGTTCTGCGGCGCGAGTGCCGGATTTGAAGTGGCCTCCTGTTGCTCCTGTGAAGGCTGAAACTTCACCCCGGGATCCACTATGGTTACGATTTTTACACCGATCCGCTGCAGCGAGGAAGTGAGTTGCTTGGGATTTGGGAAACGCTCCGGGTCGAAAGTGAACACGCGATAACCGCTCATGTAGTCGATGTCGAGATGAATCACGTCCAGCGGCAGATCGTGCGCGCGATAGGTCTCGGCGATTTTGGTCACTTCGGAGTCGGGGTAGTAGCTGTAGCGACTGGTTTGATGACCCAAGGCCCAGCGCGGCGGCATGGGAATGCGACCGGTGAGTTCCGTATAGCGTTCGACGATCGTCTGCATGGAAGGGCCGGCGAACAGATAGTAGGTCATTGGACCGCCGTCGGCCGTAAACGCGACGGCATCTTCGGCGCCGGCGCCCAGATCGATGCTGCAGCGGTACGTATTGTCGTAGAACAGGCCGTACGCACTGCCCTCTTCGAGGCCAATATAGAAGGGGATGCTTTGATACAGCGGGTCGCTTCCGAGGCTGTAGCCATACGCATCGGTGTTCCACATCGTGAAGCGACTCCGGCGCTTATCGAGACGCGCCGCCTTTTCACCTAGGCCGTAAAAGTGTTCATCAAAACCGAACTTCTTCATTGTGGCGATGGCGGGAGAACCAGGATCAAAGAGCATCGGGCGATAGTCGGCATTCATCACCTGATGTGTCTTGGGGTCGATTAACGAGATGAGCAGGGGCGATCGATGTACCTGGATTTCTGCAGCGTTGGTCATCAATGTAAGGGCCGCCGTATCTTCGCGCAGGGTCCACTGCAGTTTGGGCCAGTCGGTCTTTGCGATAGCCAAGGAACGATCTGACGCCGCAAGAGGTTTTTGAAACGCGGCTCGGACGCGGACCAGGTCTGGCGCGAGGAACTCGACTTGCACCTGGGAATGATCGGCGCAGTGAATCAGGATGCCGCGATCGGTACGTTCAAAGCTTGCGACTGCGCCGATAGGCTGCATTGTTTCGATGTCGACAGCCAGGGCGGGCGGGACAGGAGCGGCGCAGAGGAGCGCCGCGACGAGAAGACTGCGGTTCCAGGGTTTGGTCACGACCACACAATCTTAAGCCTTCCCGTTATTCGTTCGAGGATTTTTGGAAATCAGCCAACCAGGTGGCGGTGGGGCTTCGATCACTTCGGGTGCTTAGCGGGATATCGGGCAATTTGCAACAGGCTGATCCGTTTTCGTTCGCGTTTGCGCGTTAGGGAGTGGTGGAGGAGAGAGACTCCAGCAAATCAACCCGAAAGGTCGACTATGAAAACTCTAATGAACCCAGGCGCAATGTTCCTATTCGCCGCGATGATGATTCTGACTGGTCCTATGAAGGCACAAGAGCCCGCTGGCGCACGTCCCGCTGCGCCTAACGGCATCCTGGGATACCTGGATGCAAAAACCGGGGCTTTCCGTCCCGTCGTCCGGGGACCCGGCGAGGACAGTGAAATTGCCATGGCCTCGGTTGCACCGACGACTGGCAAGCTGGTCTACAGCTTCACGATCACAGTGGCTTCTGCGATCTCGACCAGCCAGCCTATCGCGTGCACGGCAACCGCTTCCACAAGCGAGACGAATACCACCACGTATTACTCAAAGATCTTCGACGAACAGGCAACCGCAGTGGCCACGCGAAGCGGTTCCACTGCCACCTGCACTGTCACCATTCCCTACTCTTGGAGCCTGTCTACGCCCACTTCCGATTCGGTTCAACTGGGCTTCGTCATTTCTTCGACCGCGACCGGCACAAGCACTGCCGTGCCTAGCCGGCTCAGCAGCCAATCTCTGGCGGCTATAAAAGTTCCAGCGAATGGGGTGACAACGACTGAAGTTATCAAAGTCACAATCTAGCCTCGGCTGACGGCACCAACCTTTTCGACGGCGCAAACGTGATCTCCGGGACGTTCTCGGCTTTTAAGCTCGAACGCGCCGGGGATCACACCGCATTTGGGGTCACAGCTACTTGCGGTATGGGTCGCTTAGCTGGCAAGTTCCATCAGTTCGGAATCGTAGCTTTCGTCGCTGATCCGGTCGTCTGCGGGATCCGAGTGCACGCTGTGGAGCTTCGCGTACGTCGGGCTGCAGTGCATAAGCTTGCTGTGAGTACCGATGGCTTCAACCCCGCCATTTGCAAAAACTACTACCAGGTCCGCATGCCGCACCGTGGAGAGCCGATGGGCGATGATAAAGCACGTTCGGTCACGCGCAACACGTTGCATCGCACGCTGGATCAGATGCTCGCTTTCCGTGTCGAGATGACTGGTGGCTTCGTCGAGCAGCAGGATCTCCGGATCGCGGAGAATGGCGCGCGCGATACCGATACGCTGACGTTCCCCGCCGGAGAGACGCAACCCGCGTTCCCCTACAACCGTCTGATATTCTTCTTCGGAACGCCGGATAAAGTCGTGCGCCAGGGCAGTCCGTGCCGCGGACTCCACGTCGGAAGTGGTAGCATGCGCCGAACCGTAGGAGATGTTTTCCGCGATGGTTCTGGAGAAAAGATCCACTTCCTGAGGGACGACCGCGATTTGATTTCGTAGACTTTCCTGCGTGGCGAGCCGAATATCGATGCCATCGATGGAAATTGAGCCGTGCTGCGGATCGTAACAGCGTAACAGCAAATTCATGAATGTTGTCTTACCGGTGCCGCTGCGGCCAATTAGCGCGACGGTCGCGCCGGCCGGAACCGTAAAGCTTACGTCGCGAAGGATCCAGTTTTCGGCGCCCGGATAGCGGAAGGAGAGATTCCGAACGTCCACGCTGCCCCGAAGCGGGGGAAGAGGCGCAGCATTTGGATCATCCTTGATCTTGTGCTTGCGATCAAGAACTTCGAACAAACCTTCGACGCGTGCCAAGTTGCGGCGTAGTTTCGGCAGCAAAATCGAAAGCTGACCCATCGGGCCGAACAACATGTCTTGCAGAGCGATAAACAACACGTATTCGCCAAGCGTGCAGCGGCTCTTGAGAACGAAGTAACCGCCCAGCCCGATAACAATCACGCGGCCCGCAGTGGCGATGATGGTTTGAATGTTTTCAATAACAGCCCAGTTGCGTTCAGCCCGGTATTGAGGGACGCGGGCGCCGGACAGCAACTCCCGCTGTACACCGGCTTCGCGCTTCTCCTGCGAAAACTTTTTCACCGTAACAACATTGCTGGCGATGTCGTAATACTCTTTGCCGACACGTTCGAAGCCTGAGTTAACCTCTTGCTCAAGCTCGTGCATGGGAGCGGAAAATCGGCCAACGATGATCATGTAAATGGGCAACGGTAGAAATACCGTGAGAGCGATGATCCAGCTCTTCAGCAGTAGCGCGCCAAATACCCCAGTAAAGATGATGAGTGGCGGGACCAGGTTCTGGCCAAAGATTTCGAAGAGGATGATGTAAATGGCGGCTGCGCCCCGATCCAGACATCCCATTACCTGGCCGCTGTTCGTCTTCGCCAGCGTCTCCATATCGGAGTGAAGGAAGTTTTCAAACGCCGCGCCTTTCACTTCGTCTTCCGTGCAGGTCACCGTCTTGAATAGCTTGTAGTTGTAGACCGACCGCAGAACACGTGTGGCAGCGACTGAAACAAAGATGGCGGCGAGCGAGGCGAACAAAGCCGGCAGCGCGAAGTGATCCAGACCTTTTACCGATCGGATGATGCCATCGATCAGCCGCTGAGTTAGAAACGGAATGGTGATTTCCAGTGTTGAGGTGACCAGAATCAGGGCGAGCAGGACTGCCGTCGTGCCCTTTTTGCGCTTGAGGAGACCAAGGACTCTTCCGGCCGAAGAGCGCGCATTCTGAAGTTTGCGGTGTTCGTGTTGCATAGGTAACGAATCTGCCTAGCAAATAGTCGGCGGGAGTACGGATTTTTCTCAGGAATATCTGAGATGCATGGCTCTGGAGGGACTGAGAATTTTTCGTCGCGCCTCATTGCCCAATCTCGCCGGGCCGAAACCCTGCTCTAATCGCCGGAGATTGCCGGCATCGCTCAAACTCCGCGATGGCAGGACCTCCTCTGAAGCGGTTGATTATGATTGCGAGTGTTGTACTTTTCTGTCCTGGTTCACAATCATAAAGAAGGAGCGAACAAATGCAACTCGGTGTTGTCGGTCTAGGACGGATGGGCGCGAATATGGCGCGGCGCCTGATGAAGGGGGGCCACACGTGCACGGTCTTTGACCTGAATGCGGAAAACGTAAACAAAGTCGTGGGTTACGGTGCGCAAGCAGCAACGTCTTACCAGGATCTCGTGGCAAAGTTGTCCAAACCACGAGCTGTCTGGATCATGGTGCCTGCAGGTAAGCCGACCGAGGACACCGTGAACACGGTAGCCGCCTCCATGGAATCGGGCGACATGATCATCGATGGAGGAAACAGCTTCTACAAGGACGATATCCGGCGTTCCCTTGAACTGAAGAAGCGAGGCATTCATTACCTTGACGCCGGCACCAGCGGAGGCGTCTGGGGATTTGAGCGCGGCTATTGCCTGATGATCGGGGGAAGCGATGAGGCTTTTGCCACGCTCGAACCGATTTTCAAAACGCTGGCTCCGGGCAAAGGCGAGATCCCCAGAACTCCGGGCCGAGACAAAATCAAGAGTACAGCCGAGGAAGGATATCTCCATTGCGGACCTCCCGGATCAGGACACTTCGTCAAGATGGTCCACAACGGCATTGAATACGGCCTGATGCAAGCTTACGCCGAGGGATTCGACTTGATGCTGCACAAAAACGCTCCCTCGCTGCCGGAGCACGAACGCTTCGAATTGAACATTGCCGATATTGCCGAGTTGTGGCGGCGCGGCAGCGTGGTTGGTTCGTGGCTATTAGATCTCACGTCAATGGCTCTGACGGAAAATCCATCACTGTCGGAGTTCACGGGCTTTGTTCAGGATTCGGGCGAAGGCCGCTGGACAATTGAAGCTGCTATTGAGCAGGCCGTTCCAGTGGAGGTTCTGGCGTCCGCCCTCTTCACGCGCTTCCGGTCTCGTCAGGATCATACGTTTGCTGAAAAGGTTCTGTCGGCCATGCGGTCCAAATTCGGCGGCCACGTCGAAGTCCCGAGCGGCGGCTGAAATGTTATTCGAACTCTGGCCCGGTAGGTGTAATGCGTACTTTTAGCATCTGGGCGGCCAGAAGATTTTTTCCAACGAACGTCGCCTCGACTACCGCGCCATGCTGCGTGGCTTCGCGCTGGTATTGATCAAAGATGAAGTTGCCGAGCGAGTAAAAAATATCCTTGCCCCGGTATCGCTCGTGAGTTTGAATTACATGAGGATGGTGGCCAATCACCAGCGCGGCACCTGCATCAATAGCCGCGTGCGCGAATTCGATCTGTTTTGGATTCGGCACCCGGGCGTATTCCGTCCCATTGTGCATCGATACGATTACCACGTCACAGCGGGTTTTTAAGCTCCCGATGTCGCGCGCTGCGATAAGAGGATCCGCCATGGCAATCCGGTCATCGATGTCACGCCAGTTGCCGTTCTGTTGATCAAACGTGTAGCCGAGGAACCCAAACCGCACGCCATGGCGCTCTATTACAACGCCCGCATGGGTTTTTTCGGCCGATTCGCCAGTACCCACCGGCAGCATCCCATGCGACCGAAGCCACCCTACCGTGAACTCCACGCCGTGCGAACCACAGTCCCGCGAATGGTTGTTGGCGGTCGAAACGACGTTGATGCGGGCAAGCTCCAAACCTGCGATCAGCGGCGGCGCGGCATGAAAGACCAACCCGTCATCGTGATATGGGCCGCGATCGGAGAATGGCGATTCCAGATTGACAAATGCGATATCCGCAGCCGCCAGCGAGGTTGCGATCTTACGAAAAGGAAGCGCCGGATCGTCTTGGGCCACGATCTCGCGCCGCACTCCGCGGGAAAGCATGACGTCACCCGCAAGCAGTACGAGCGTCGGTTCCAGATGCAACGTCGACGGCTTAGGCGGCGCTTGGGGCGGACGTGCGTACGAACAAAGGAACAGCGCAAAAACGCTGCTAAATCTTAGCCGCCGCCGCTTGATCGAGAAACCAGACCGCAGTGTCGGAGCCGCGCGCAGCAATTTGGCAAGGAAAGCGGAAAGGATCATCAGGGCCGTACAGCACTTCATGCAAGGGCTCGGCCTTGTCCGGCCCTGAAATCTCGAGAACTGTGCGCACTGCCTTCAACAGAACTCCGGGGAGGAGTGTAACACGATCCATCTTCAACTTATCCACCCAGACGTGGGCCGCGATGCCGGTCCGGTCCGCAATCAACGGCTCGCCTGGAAACAGACTGGCAGTGTGAGCATCAGAGCCCATGCCACGATGCAAAACGTCGAACACAGGAAGAGCGCCATCGGATAGCTCAAAATGGCCCTTGACCTCATTTATGTATTTGCCCGCTGCTTCGTCCGGATTCAATTCGCCGTGTATTCGATGAACGTTGCTCTCCAGCAAAGGCGCTCCGGATAACAGATTCTCTTTCGCCATTTTGAAATTGCTTTGATCGCTGGTCGGCGGCACACAGCGCTCGTCCACAAAGAACACGTGCACCTTTGACCAGTCGAGCGGCGCCTTCGCCAGCGCTTGAAACATCGGCTTCGGCGTGGTACCGCCCGAAACTGCAAGCCTCGTCACACCCTTTTCCGAAATTCTGCTCTGCAACTCATTTGCAATAAAAATCGCGCACTGTTCGGCTGCTTCGCGAGACTCTGGAAACACACGCAGGTCGGGTTTACGCCCGCCCATGCAGGATCTCCTTGGCCCTCGGAAACGTGCTCTCGAATACCCGGTCGCTTCCGGTTACGGAAAGCTCTTCGTTCATCAGCCGCTCCAGTGGTCCGTCGGTAAAGCTGTATTTCCTTTGTGCGCCGTTCGTGCTGCTCAGCGTCACGCATTCTTCGGAAGTTCGCTCAAAGCGAATCGTCTCTGTATCGGAGCGCAGAGTAATGCACTTGATTCCGATACCGTCCACGCCAACTTTCGTAATCGAGACTTTCGCCCGATGCGGCGCCGACAACCACGCGGCGACGTAGTAGACGCCGCTGGTCGGCTTGTCACCGGCATGTGACACCTCGATCGAATGGAAGTCGGAGAGCCCGTTCGCGCGCGCCGAGTTGTCGAACAATTGCGCCAGCGGCTGGCGCCACGGCGTCAACCGAGTCCATTCAAGGTCCGCCACGATCCGGCCCTGTGCCCGCCAATCCGCAATCAGATCGAGCGAAGTTTCCAAATCTTCGCCCCGGGTGTCGAGGATTACTTTCGTGGAGAGATTCATCACCGCTTCAAGGCCTGCGACCTGCCGACGCGTAGCTAGCGGACTGAGCGCCGCGCGATGACGGCACCAGAGCACAACCGGCAAATCCGCCGCGGTGAGTCCTACCAGAGTCGGACCCACTTTCGGCCAACTATCCGGCCGCGTGGTGATCTCGATATATTCGCAACAGATCTGCTGCGCCTTGCCGAACGGCTTCCAGCATTGCGCCGTGACTCGCGCCTCGATCTCGTGCTCAGTTTTATCTGAAACGGTGATCACAATTCCCCGCCCCGGATGCTCGTGCATCAATTCCGAAATCGTTTGCGAGGCGGCAAAACCGCCGTCAGCCTCGTCCGTCGCGATAATCAGCGTCATCGCGCACGCGCGCAGTACCGTCGGCTTGCCTTGCTGCTTCTCTTCCTGGCCCAGGGACGTCCATAATTTGCTCAGCCCCTTCAGGATTTGTTCGGGTTGAGCCGGGAAGATAACGGTTGAACTCATGGAATTCTCCAAACGTGGCCTTGGCGCGCCAGCATCTCATCGGATTCCTTGGGGCCCCACGTTCCAGCAGGATAATTGGGAAAATCGAAAATCGTTGTAGACCAGACGTCTAAAATCGGCTGCACGATTTGCCAGCTTGCGTCTACCATATCCTGGCGTGTGTACAGTGTCGCATCCCCGGCCATCGCATCTACCAGCAACGTCTCATATGCGGTTGGCGAACGTTCCCCAAAGCTCGAGCCGTAGTTGAAATCCATAGACACCGGACGCACGCGCATCCCGCTGCCCGGCGCCTTCGACAGGAACCGCAGCGAAATGCCTTCCTCCGGTTGAATGCGCAAGATGAGCAAGTTTGGCCTTGGCGATGCCATTGCGCCGCTGCGCGTCTCCTGTTTGAACAACCCGAGCGGCGGTGCGTGGAATTGAATGGCGATGTCGGTTACGCGCTTCGGCAGCCGCTTGCCCGTCCTTATATAGAACGGTACATCGGCCCAGCGCCAGTTATCGATGAAGAACGTAACCGCGGCATAAGTATCGGTCTGCGCATCCGGGCTCACGCTCGGTTCCTGGCGGAACCCTGGCAGTTCTTGTCCGCCGACGGAGCCAGGTCCGTATTGGCCGGCCACCGAGTATTTCGGCACTTCGTCGTGCCTCATAATGCGCACCGCTCGCAGCAGTTTGGCGCGTTCGTCGCGCACGTGGTCCGCGTCGAACACGTTCGGCGGCTCCATTGTCACCGTCGCCATCACCTGGCTGAGATGATTTTGGATCATATCCCGCAAGGCGCCCGCTTCCTGGTAGTACGCGCCCCGGCCCTCTACCCCGATTGACTCCGCCGCCGTGATCTGAACGTGATCGATGTAGCGCCTGTTCCACAAAGGCTCAAATATGCCGTTGCCGAAACGGAACGCCAGAATGTTCTGAACCGTTTCCTTGCCCAGATAGTGATCGATGCGGTAGATCTCGGATTCATCGAAAACTTTATGGATTTCTTCATTCAGTTTTCGCGCGCTCTCCAGGTCATGCCCGAACGGCTTCTCGATAATCACCCGGCGCCAACCCTTGCCGCGATTCAATTTGTGATCGCCGAGCGCCGTAACCACTTCCGCGTAGTAGCTGGGTTGCGTCGAGAGATAGAACAGAACGTTGCCGGCGGTTTCGTGGCTCTTTTCAACTTCGTCCAGCTTGCGGCCGATCGCCTCGTAGGCATTTCCATCGCTCAGATCGCCCGCGACGTAAAAAAGGCTCTGCGCAAAAGAAGTCCAGACGGTTTCGTCGAAAGGCGCATCTTCCAAAAACTTGGAAACAGACTCTTTCATCCGCTCGCGGAAGCTGTCATCGGACATGGGCGTACGTGAATTTCCGATTACGGCAAAGTTGGGCGAAATTCGACGCTCGTAAAAAAGCCGATACAGAGAAGGCAGCAATTTGCGTTTTGATAGATCGCCGCTTGCCCCGAAAATGACGATCGCACAGGGAGCTACCCGCCGGTCGAATCGCAACGGATCTTGAAGAGGATTAATCTCAGGTACTGGCTGTACAAGAACGCTCATGATCTTCCTCTTTGATCTTAGGGCAGCTATGGCTTTGAAAGGTAGAATTAAGTTCTCTAGCGTGGCGGAAGAAATCAAAAGGATTGTGGCCGTTCTTACGGACCTGATGTTCCTCGTTAAAATTCAAGAAGCTGCAAAACAAACTGGCTTTGCAGTCACGGCCGTGAAGTGCCGCCAGGATGCCTTAAAACATGCCCGCAACAATCCGGCGGCCATTATTCTTGATCTAAATTTCGCTTCCTCCCAGCCGCTGGAATTGATCGGCGAACTGAAGTCTGATCCGGAGTTGAGAAAAATCCCGCTGCTCGGTTTCGTGTCGCACGTCCACGCGGATCTCATTCAGGCAGCCCGCGAAAAAGGGTGTGACACCGTCGTGGCCCGGTCAGCTTTCTCCCAAGATCTTCCCGCCATCCTCCGGCGCTACCTTTAGTTCAGACCGGCCTTCCAGCGCTCAATCAGTAAAAGCTGCTTCTCCACCTGCTCACGTTCGGGTGAGCTGGGCTCCAGCCGCAGATAGGTCTCCAGATCCAATTTTGCCGATCGGTGATCCAGCAGCCGCAAGTGAACCAGTCCACGATGCCGATACTCTTCCGCATAGTCGGGAGCTGCCGCGATCAGCAGATCCAACACTTGCCTGGCCTTTTCGAATGCCTGGCCGCGCAGGTAGATCGCCTTCAGGTTGCTGAGCATTCTCACCAGAATCTGGCGTTTATTCACCGGCGCAAGCACGGCCGGATTAGACCGGAGATCTACCCCGGATGTCTGTTTTGCAAGCGTGGCACAATCGGCGAACGACAAAATCCGGCCGGCGTGAAAAGGATCGACCCAGTACCGGGTTTCCGAGTCCTCATACGCGACGATAAAATGGCCCGGCAGGCCGACCCCATAGACCGGGCGGTTCAAACGCCTGGCGACTTCTATGTACACCAATGACAAGGTTATCGGAATCCCGGTACGCCGGCTCAGCACGCAATTCAAACAGCTGTTGCGCGGGTCGTAGTAGTCTTCGTCGTTCCCGCGAAATTGCAAGGTCTCGAACATCAGATCATTCACAGCCCTGATGAACTCAAGTCCGTTGGCGTGGGGCGGGATCTTGAGACGCACCTGATCGGCTATCGTGTCCAGCCGGAAAAGCGATGCCGCCAGGTCCAATCCGGGAAATTCGATTGTGGCGAGCTCGAGCGCCGCCATGTCCAGCATTACCGCGGAGCTTTCGTTCCGCAGAGCTTCGAGCAGGAACTGCACGCGAGATAGCTTACCACCGCACGGAGATACCGGCACCTGACACGAACACGGAACCAAATGTTTCATCTGCTCGTATTAATTTACGAGCCGATTTTATGATCAAGTTCCTGTTGTGGTGCTTGCTGTTTTTTGCGTGTTGGCCGCTGGCGCTGCTCGCCTTGGTTTTGTATCCGATCGTTTGGCTGCTTCTGCTGCCGTTCCGCATATTCGGCATGGCGGTGCATGGAGTATTGGAATTAGTCTCAGCTGCCATTATGCTGCCGGCACGAGTTATCCGGTCAATTGCTTGATTCGAATCTAGAATTAGAACGAAGGAGCGCGAATGATTGTGCGATGTCTGCTCTTATTCTCTAGCGCTGGAATTTTCACCTTTGCCGCCGCCGCGCAAAGCGTCCCCACACATTTTCTGTCGCCTACTCAAGTACCCGCGTTAGGTCAGGAATTCGGCAACATCAGTTTGGACCGTGCGACAAACGACGCAATCGCAATCCTGTTAAAGAATCAACCATCTCAGGGCCGGACGTTAGAAATTCCGAATTCGGCAATGAACATGCCAGCCAACCCGGGTCAGTGTGCCGAGCCATTGCTGCTAGCCAAAGTTCCGCAAGATGTCGACAGTTCGATGCCGAAGCTGAAAGCAGAAGGCAAGTTAGACTCGATGAACGTGAAACCAATGCCGGTTTGCCGTCGTTAGTCAGCCGTCGCAAACGCCGATGCAGGGCGCCTGGCACAACCTCGGTTTGCGCGGGTTTGTCCGATAGCGCACAACCCGGCGTACGCGGCACTAAACAAAAGAGGGACTCCGGCGGACTTTGCCACGCTGGCGACTCTGTTGTGCGCGTTTACTGGAGAACTACGGCTTCACCTGAACTGATAGCGGCGACTCAAGCCTGAAAGCAATTACGCTCTCGGACGGGATTTGCACCTTCGGGCCCTTGGTAAAGAAGGCGGTACTGAAACCTGCGCCGCCACCGGCCGCTGCACCTATCGCCGCACCCTTTCCGCCACCCGCAATCCCACCGATAAGCGCACCGGCAGCCGCTCCAATACCGGTCCGTACCGTCGTTTGTTTCCCGCGCGACGACCCTTGCTGTGTCACCGGGGTGCTCTCAACCGGATAGTGCTTTCCGCGGAACCGTATACTCGCAAGCTCCACTTCCAACTCGGCTTTTCCTTTGACTTTTCCAGCGCTCTTCGCTGCAGTTAGCAGGATTTCGGCTTCTGCGCCCGCCGGGATGATCGTCTCTCCGCGCGCCACTAGCGGCGCACTCAGAGTAGCTCGAAATACCTGGCCGGATTGATTCACCTTTGAGTCAATTGGGTCGATTGTACGGACTGACACCTGTTCGCCGGCAGGAATGGTGACGATCACCGGCGGGGGTGGAGGCGGCGGTGCGGCCGCGACCGGAGCCGGTTCCGGTGCAGAGCTTTGCGCTGGAGTGGTCGTGGCGGGCGGCGGGGCGCTGGAAGACGAACTGGGCGCCGGCGCAGATGCCGCCGCTGGCGGCGTTGCTGCAGCTTGCGGAGTGCCTGCATTGGGCAATTGGCTGGCTGCCGACGCGCCATGGATCGTTAGCTGATCCTGAACACCCTTTACGCCGGCCGTACCGTTGGCGATCTTCATGGCTTCGAGAGCGGCGTCCGCGCTGTCAACATCGCCGGAGAGCGTCACCACTTCATCCTTTACCGCCACCGTGATGTTCTCTTGCTTGGTCGTCTGATCCGAAAACAGGCTTGCTTTGATTGAATTCGCGAGCGCATCGTCGCTCGCTTTATGGCTGCAACTGAACCCGATCAGTGCGCCCGCCAAAATTATTCCGAGCCCTGCTTTTGAACAGTTCATCACTTGATCTCCCCGACCGCCAAGTTTAGCGCTATCAGGGTCATAACGTCAGCTTAGATCTTCACAAAATCGAGTGAAGCCGAGTTCATGCAGTAGCGCAGCCCCGTGGGCCGCGGCCCGTCGTCGAATACGTGTCCGAGATGGGCATCACATTTGGCGCAGCGGACTTCCGTCCGCATCATTCCCAACGTGCCGTCCATCGATGTTTCAACATTTTCCTTCGCGATCGGTTTCCAGAAGCTGGGCCAGCCCGTGCCCGATTCGAACTTGGTATCCGATGAAAAAAGAGCGTTCTCACAGCAGATGCATTTGTACAGTCCGTGCTCGTGGTTGTTCCAATATTTGTTCGCGAAGGCGCGTTCGGTTCCAGCCCGGCGGGTCACTTCGAACTGTTCCGGGGTCAGTTGCGCCTTCCACTCCGCGTCGCTCTTTTGGACTTTCTCAACTTTTACCCGTCCTTTCGGCTCGCCGGAGTCTGAAAACTCCACCAGCGACACAAGGTGCGCTTTTGCCGCGCCTGCGAAAGCAGGCGAAACCGTCCCGGCCAGTACGAAGGACACAGTCGATCTTAGAAATTCTCTACGCCGCATATACACATCCTAGTTCGTTTTTAGACCCGGCGAAGTTACGAACGCGCGGACCAATTCCAGAGCGTTATGGGCAGTGAGCTTGACACCGCGCCCGTTTTGCGCGTTCTTACGAGCGCAAAGGGTGCGGCTGCGGCCGCCCTGCAAGAAATGCCGCTCGACCAACATTTGGGCGGTGAGCTTGACACCGCGCCCGTTTTGCGCGTTCTTACGAGCGCAAAGGATGCGAACGCACGCCGCCCGGAAGAAACGCCCCTCGATCAACATTGTGGGCGGTGAGCTTGACACCGCTCCCGTTTTGCGCGTTCTTAAAGAAGTATGCCCATTTTTGAATACGCCTGCGACGATTGTGGAACCCGATTTGAAAAGCTGGTTCGCCGCACGGCGGATGCCAATGCCGTTCGCTGCCCGTCTTGCGGACAGGACCATCTAACCACGCAGTACTCTACCTTTGCCGCCCGCTCCGCTTCCGGAAAAACCACCACAGAACCAGTCTCCGGGTGTGGTGGCGGCATGTGCCAAGGCGGTATGTGCGGCATGAATATGAACTAGCCCGGCCAGAAGCAATAGCACTGTCGTAACAATGCCGGCCCTACCGAGATTGAGTTATTCGGCTGGCAAAGAATTGGCCAGAGCGGGCCCAAATATAGAACGCATCAGATCCACCAGCCCATCGAAAGTGGACGGCTTGGTGAAGAAGTCGCGCGCCCCAAGCTGTAATGCGCGCTCCCGGTCGCGCACAACGGCCGACGTGCTCAACACGCAGATGGGAAGGTTCTGCAGAGTATCGGACGACTGCACGCTCTCTAACACTTCGAATCCAGAGACTCTGGGGAGATTCAAATCCAGCAGAACCATGTCCGGGCGTGGCGCGGCGCGGTGTACCCCGGTTTTTTTCAGAAAATCTAGAGCCTCATCTCCGTCCGCTGCGCGGAAGAGGTCCACCGGCAGAGAAGTTTCCGACAGCGCGGTCTGCACTAAGAAAAAAGTGGAATCGTCGTCCTCAACGTAAAGGGCAATCAGGTTACTCACGTAGGTGATCTTTCCCTAAAGTAATACACTGATGCAGCGTTCTTGACCGGGGTCGCCAAGCGCATAGCTTCAATTGTTCGGTTAGTGAATTGATCTTTGTTGACTTTCGTTGTTTATTCGCCCAAACTGATAAGCGGAGGCGAATTGTGTGGCATTAACGCGGCGGCAAAAAGACGTACTGGACTTTATCTCGTCGTTTATCAAGCAGCACGGCTATAGCCCGAGCTTTGAAGAAATTGCAGACGGCTTGGGCCTCGCTTCACTGGCCACGGTTCACAAGCACATCCAGGCTCTCGAAGCGAAGCATTACCTGCACCGCAACTATAACCACAGCCGCTCTCTTGAAATTGGGGAGCGTTATTTGAATGAGGAACGGGCGCGTCATACCGAGGAAGCGAGTTCCTACCCCGCGATTCGACTGCTTGGCCGAATTGCCGCGGGCTCCCCTGTCGAAGCTATTCCAAACACCGAAATGCTGCATTTTGCGGACTTCGCGGGCGATACAGGAACATTTGCGCTTCAGGTCAGAGGGGAAAGCATGATCGACGACCATATTTGTAACGGCGATTTCGTGCTCGTCCAAAAAACCGATACAGTCCGAAACGGAGACATCGTCGTAGCGCTGGTCGATAGTTCGGAAGCCACTCTCAAACGCTTTTACAATGAACCCGATGGGCGGGTCCGCCTGCAACCCGCTAACGCCGCCATGGAGCCGATCTTCGTCGATTCGTCGCGATTGGAAATTCAGGGCCGGGTCCTGGCAGTTATGCGCAAGTATTGAATGCAGAAAATATCAACCATAGGTTCGGCTAGTCGAAACCGGTTACCCAAGCGGATGATAGACTGAAAAAGTGAGTCAAGCTCCTGGGCATTCTGCCGTCACGGCTGGGGGGCTTAGCAAACGTCTTTTGTTCTGGGACTTTGCGCGCGCTTCCTGGCAGTACGATGTGGTCGTCGGCCTGATCCTCATCTTCATTTTCGCCACGCCGCGCGAATGGTTTCACGACACGCCGAAAGCGTCGAGCTTGGTTCTTCTTTCGGCTTCCCACGGGATTAATCGAGTCTTTATCGCAACTGAACTTCTGGCGAACGAACCTGAAGCATCGCGGCCTGCCCGCGCACATGCTCTCATTCAGGCGCGAACCGGCAAATCCTGGCATGTGGTTCGCGTCGAGCCGATCCGCGATGACGCCGCACAGGAAATTAAAGGGTTTATCGCGTATACCGCTCCCTGAGTCCAGCGTCTTTCAATTGGGTAGGAATATGCAACGCTTCTTTTGCGTGGTGCTTTGTATCTTCGCGTCGACTTGCTTTTTGCGAGCCGAAACCGTCTCCGACGTACTGGCGAGAATGGATAAAGCGGCCCCGTCGATACAGGCCATGACGGCTCAGGTGCAGATGATCACTTACACCGCCGTTATCGACGACACGACCACTGAAAATGGCACGCTTCAGATGCAAAAGAAATCCGGTGAGCTTCGCGCCATCATCGAATTTACGGGCGCTAATGAAGCACGGACCGTCGCTTTGGTCGGCAAACTGGTCAAGATTTACTATCCAAACTTAAAGCAGTATCAAAGCTACGATTTGGGAAAACAAGCTCAAACAGCCGATCAACTGTTATTGCTTGGTTTTGGAACTTCCGGTTCCGAGTTAGAGAAGAGTTACGACGTAAAGTTGATTGGCGATGACAAAGTCGACGGCAAAAACTGCAGCCGGTTGGAATTGACGCCGAAGGATCCGAATGTGCTGGCCAAGTTAGCCAAGGTAGATCTTTGGATCCCGATAGACGCCGGATACCCGGCTCAACAGCAGTTTTTCGACCCGCCAAAGCCGGGCAATTGGCGGAAGGTCACTTACTCGAATATCAACCTCAATCCCCAAATCAAGGGAACCTTAGATTTGCAAATCCCAAAGGGCGCCAAGAAAAAATCCGATTAACATCGAACTGAATGGCGGAATTGCAGCAGCAGAAGAAGAGTGTTGGACGTCTGGCGTTCATCGACTGGACACGCGGGCTTGCCGCGATCATCATGCTGCAGGGACATACGTTCAATTCGTTCACCCGAACGAATCTGCGCGGCGGCGGACCTTATATGCTGTCCCAATTCGCCGGCGGTCTGCCTCCCGCCATTTTTCTTCTGCTTACCGGAATTACGTTCGCATTTCTGATGGACAGCAAAGGACGGGAGGGCGGAACCGCCAAAACACGCATTTGGTCCGCGCTAAAACGTTCCCGGTACCTGTTCATCCTCGCCTTTCTGTTTCGGATTCAGATGTATGTAACCGGCTATCCCACGAGCCCGGCAAGCGAGATTCTCCGCGTCGACATTTTGAATTGCATGGGTTTCGCAATGCTGATGTTCTCGCCCCTGGCCGTGCTCACAACCATAGCGCGGGTGCGAGTCAGCGCCATTGTCGGCTGCTTAGTCGCCGGCCTGGCACCCTTCGTATCGATGTTCAATAACCCGCAGATTCCAGCTTTGATCCGAGCTTATGTAGTTCCCGATTACAACTACTTTGGATTCTTTCCGTGGGCGTCCTTTCTTGCCTTCGGTCTCTCTTTGGGAAGCATCCTGCGGCTGCTGAAAAAAGAAGACCTTGAGCGGGCGATGCTCTGGCTCATGGCAATTGGTTTAGGCGTTGGGTTACTCGCCTACTATCTGTCTAATCTTCCTTACTCCATCTATCCAAAAAGCGAATTCTGGCTGGATAGCCCAGGTCTGGTCGCAATCAAGTTGTCCTTTGTCATGTGTTTGCTCGCGGTTGCGTATCTGTGGGTCCATGTCGGGGGCAGCGAGCGATGGAGTTTGTTCCGGCAGGTCGGTACAACATCTCTGCTGGTGTATTGGGTGCATGTCGAACTGGTCTATGGCCGCTGGTTCGGCATTTGGAAGGAAGCAATGTCCGTTTCGCAAGTAATCATTTACACGATTGTCCTTACAGTGCTGATGACAGCGCTGTCGGTCTTGTGGACACGCTTTAAGGCAAACGGATCGAATATTCGATGGTCAAGGCCGAGGACCCAACAGGTCCCGCAGGCGCAGGCCGTCGCCGCGGACTGACACGGGCCGGCATTCGATAGGCGAATATAAAACAGATGCGTTTGTTAGTGGTGGAAGATGAAAAGCGGATCGCCGATTTCCTGTCCCGCGGCCTGGAAAGCGCCGGCTACGCCGTCGATGTTGTTCATACCGGTTCCGAGGCGATCGAGCGCGTCCATTCGACTGAGTACGATTTAGTCATTCTCGATCTTGGCCTCCCGGATATTGATGGTCTCAGCGTTCTCACAAAAATTAAGAATCGTAAGACCATTCCGCCCGTTCTGATTCTGAGCGCGCGCGATTCGGTTGACGACCGCGTAAAAGGCCTCGAGCAGGGTGCGGATGACTATCTCGTCAAACCATTCGCCTTCGTCGAATTGCTCGCGCGGGCACGCGTCCTCCTGCGCCGCGGTCAGCCGACGCCCGAAAAGTTGCAGGTCGGAGATCTCTCGCTTGACTGCATCCGGCGCAAGGTGACGCGCAGCAACGAGAACATCGAACTCGCACCGAAAGAATTCAGCATTCTGGAATACATGATGCGCAATCGCGGCCGGCCGCTCAGCCGCACCATGATCGTCGAACATGTGTGGGATATGGATTACGACGGGTTAACCAACATCGTAGACGTCTACATCCGTCATCTGCGCAGCAAGATCGACGATAAGTTTTCAACCAAAATGATTCATACGGTTCGCGGAATCGGCTATATGCTGGATTTCCCCGATTCCGCAGTCCCGGCGCCTCAAGAAAATGTGGTCGCCTGACCGCAGCGCCCGGAGACGGCAGGTTACAGCGTGACTTGGAAGCAAAGACTCATTCAGTCCCGCAGGTTCTTCCGAACTCTGCGCTTTCGAGTTGCCAGCACGTTTCTTTTGTTGCTCATGATCGTGCTGGTGCTCGTCGGCTTCATCGCTACAAAGACGCTGCAAAGCATCTTGGAAACACAAAGCGAGGAAGAGCTGCATGAACAGATGGGATCCCTCAAAGGCTACCTCCATGTCGGCGGCGGCGGTTACTCCTGGGAAAGGGATCCGTCCGATCCGGAAGAAGAAGCCGCCATCGGCGCCCTGAAGACCGTGTATGAAATTGCGGATGATCAGGGCAACGCGAAAGATGGCGCACCGAGCGACGCCGAACTCTTCACGCGGCAGGCAATCCTCGAAGACATGGCGCAGATGGCCGTCACTCGCCAGCCCGTCATTCGAACCGTCGTTGGCGCCGACCACATCCCCTATCAGATTCTTTCCAGCATTTCAATTGACCCCGATACCGGCCGCAAATGGTACCTGGCCGAAGGCCGCAGCTTGGCGGAAGACCGTGCCCTGGTGCGGAAGTTTGAACGAAATTTTCTATTGTTTCTCCCGATAGCGCTGTTTGCCTGTGTCGCCGTGAGCTGGTATACCACCGGAGCCGCTCTGAAAGCGCTGCATTCGGTTCAGAAAGCGGCGGAAGAAATCACCGGGACGAACCTGGGTTTGCAGATCGCCAAACGAGGCGCTGAGGACGAATTGGATCGCTTGATCGATTCCTTTAACGCCATGAGCGGCCGCCTGAAGGCCTCCTTCGATCAGATCCGGCAGTTCTCTACCGACGTTTCGCATGAGCTTCGAACGCCGCTGACGGCGATCCAAGGTCAACTGGAAGTGGCCTTATTTACCGCAACCAGAAAAGAGGAGCTGCAGGAGGCCGTCGAAAATGCGCTGCAGGATGTAGAACGCCTTGCGAATCTCGTCCGCGCATTACTGATGTTGTCGCAGGCTGAGTCCGGCCGGAGCACGCTCAACAAAACGTCGGTTGATTTAACTCAGATCGTCGACGATCTCGTGGAACAATTTCAAATTCCGGCCGAAGCTGAGGGCGTGCGGCTGACAAACACCAAATCAGCACCCGCTTTATGCGAGGTCGATCGCACGCAAATTGAGCGCGTGGTTACCAATCTGCTGGCCAATGCCATCAAGTACACGCAGAAGGGTGGGTGGGTGCGGGCATCCGCGGAAAGGGTCGGCCAGGCTGTTCGTCTGGTAGTCGAAGATTCCGGAGTCGGCATCCCGCCAACACACTTGCCTCACATATTCGATCGCTTTTATCGCGTGCCCGATGCAAACCCGGAAAAAGGTTTGGGCCTTGGGTTGAGCTTTGTGGCCGCAATCGTAAAAGCGCATTGCGGAGAGATCCACGTCGATAGCCAGCCCGGAGCCGGATCGCGCTTCACCGTTACCTTGCCGGTCGGCAATGTCGTGACGCCAATGGAGGCCGCGGTACTTTCGGGTGGCAGTTCATCCCGTTAAGCGGAATTCGTTCACCAATGTCGCAAGCGTCTTCCGCTGGCGTCCCGCCTCATCGAAGTTCGACGGATCCAGCCAGCGCTCAAAGGCGCTTTTGCGGGCAGGCCATTCGCGATCCAGCATAGAAAACCACGCCGTATCCCGATTTCGACCCTTCACGATCATGTGCTGGCGGAAAACTCCTTCAAATGTAAAGCCAAGCCGCAGGGCAGCGCGGCGCGACGGTTCGTTCCGCGCGTTGCACTTCCATTCATAGCGCCGGTAGCGCAGCTCTTCGAAAACATGCCGCGCCAAAAGGTACATCGCCTCCGTTGCGGCAGTGGTCTGTTGCAGGCGAGGCGTATACAAAATATTGCCGACCTCGACGCAACGGTTCGCCACATCCGCGCGCATCAACGAAGCATATCCCGCGGCTCGGCCGGGGGTGTTCTCCGCAATCGCAAAGAACACCGCATCATCCGAATTTGCCTTCTGCTCAATGACGGCTCGAAATGACGCGTAATCGGCAAATGGTCCATCTGCCAGATATTGCCAGAGTTTTTCATTCTCTGGTCCGCTCGAACTCTCGTACAGATCCCGCGCGTGAGCCGAGGCATCGAGTGGCGCCAAGCTAACCAGTTTTCCGTTCAGCGCCGTTCGCAATGGGCGCGTCGCCGGGGTGGAGTCAGGCGAAATTTCGACGTCTCCGTCATCCCCGCTAGAGCGAATCATTCAATATCTTCGCAAGGCGCAAACCGGCTTTCATCAACTGCTCTCGGACAACCGGCTTCATGGCCGCAACGTAGGATTCGCCGATTGCCAGCCGCAGCTGAGTGATAGCCTCCGGCGCAGACACGCAGCTGTGCGGAAACATCACCCGCTCGACGGGAATATGCAACGGCTCATAAATATCGTGAATTGCCAGTTCGTGGGACTCCCACGTCCAGTCATCCACCCGGCCTGCAATAATCTTGTCGCGTTCTGCCTCACTTAGTGTCACAATCTGCGCTTGCAGCGCCGCCGCCAGTGCTCGCTGATCCAGGCCCATTTCGGCGATAATCTCGCCATCCCATAGCGCGTGCAAATTGTTGGCTTTCCCGACTGGCGTAGCCAGCAACTCGCAATTTCCGCCCTCGTCCGCGTCCGACGCAGTATGCAGGGGTTGGTGAATGTCGCCGGCGAAATGGATCAGATACCGGAGCTGATCCAGCTGACTCCAACGCTGGTCCAGCTGGTGCGAACGCAACTCGACCGCGAAAATCCGGATGCGCGCCGGGGCGCAGTTGTCGTCCGGGCAGCGCTTCGCGATGTCCCATTTGGCATCCTGCAGCCTCAGGTCAATAAAGTGCCACGCGCCGGTATGCGTATCATTCTTTGTCTCGTCCGCCCAGGTCGATGCAGCAGCCAGGCCGTCGGCGATTGCTTCCGGAGTGTCCGGAACTTCCAGAATGCGAGAAATACGCGTTCGCGCCGCGGGAGTCAAATGAGCGGCCGCGATCCGGGCCACAACCTGATGTCCCGTTGCCCACCAGCCGAAGGCAGGGACCGCCACCGTGCAAATGAGCAAAAAAACGAGACTCCGTCTCATGGCGGATAGGCATCTCTACTGTAGCGCAGAAAACCAAGTGCCTCGGCCGCACAAATATTAGTAATGTTGACTCAGATTATTGCATTTGTCCGTACTCATGTCTTAAGATAGTACTGGCCCTCCCAAAGGGTGTATTGTTATGGATTTCAATCGTTTGACAGAAAAGTCCCAAGATGCCATCCGCCAAGCACAGGCAAAGGCAGCCGAATACGGCAATCAGCAAGTCGATGTCGAGCATCTGCTTCTTGCCATGCTCGAACAGGAGAGCGGTCTAGCCCCTTCGATTCTGTTGCGCGCCGGCGTCAATCTCGAGGCGCTGCACACCCGCCTTCTCCAGGAAATTCAAAAGTTTCCCAAAGTCAGCGGCCCCGGCTCGGCCGATCAGGTCTATCTCACCCCGCGCTTGTCCCAGCTCTTTACCCGCGCGGAAAACGAGGCAAAGCGGTTAAAAGACGAGTTCGTCTCGGTCGAGCATCTGCTGCTCGCCGCAACTGAGGATCAGGGTTCAGCCGGTAAATTATTGAAAGAGTTCGGCATCACCCGCGACCGCCTCATGCAGGCGCTGGTCGAAGTTCGCGGCAATCAGCGGGTCACTAACCAGAATCCGGAGGCGACCTACGAGTCCCTCAGCAAATATGGCCGCGACTTGACCGAGGCAGCGCAGAAGGGTAAGCTCGACCCGGTTATCGGGCGCGATGAAGAGATCCGCCGCGTCATTCAGGTACTTTCGCGGCGCACCAAGAACAATCCAGTCTTGATTGGCGAACCGGGCGTCGGTAAAACGGCAATTGTTGAAGGATTGGCCCAGCGCATCGTCCGCGGCGACGTTCCCGAAGGCCTGAAAGACAAACAGGTTGTGGCTCTCGACATGGGCGCGCTGATTGCCGGCGCCAAATTCCGCGGTGAATTCGAAGAGCGTTTGAAAGCGGTTTTGAAGGAAGTGCAAAACTCCGAGGGCCGCGTCATTCTTTTTATCGACGAACTCCACACCGTCGTGGGCGCGGGCAAAGCCGAAGGCGCCATGGACGCCGGCAACTTACTGAAACCATTGTTGGCGCGCGGCGAACTTCATTGCATTGGGGCCACCACTCTCGACGAATATCGCAAATACATCGAAAAGGATGCGGCCCTCGAGCGGCGTTTCCAGACCGTTTTCGTCGATCAGCCTTCCGTCGAGGACACCATCTCCATTCTCCGGGGCTTGCGTGAACGCTATGAACTTCACCACGGCGTCCGTATCAAGGACACTGCCCTGGTAGCTGCGGCGGTAATGTCAAATCGCTACATTTCCGACCGCTTTCTGCCTGACAAAGCAATCGATCTGGTAGATGAGGCGGCGGCAAAACTGCGTACCGAAATTGATTCCATGCCGGCCGAGCTCGATGAAATCCTGCGCCGTACTATGCAGCTCGAAATTGAGCGGGAAGCCCTCAAGAAGGAGAAAGATCCGGCATCCAAAGATCGTCTCTCACGAATTGAACGGGAACTCGCAGAGCTGAAAACGCAGTCGAGCGCATTAAAAGCTCAGTGGGACTCCGAAAAAGAGAATGTGCAGCGCCTGCGCGCAATCCGCGAGCAGATCGAGCTCGCTAAAGTCGAAATCGCACGCGCTGAGCGTGCCTATGACCTGAATAAGGCAGCGGAATTAAAGTACGGCCGGCTCACCGAATTGGAGCGCCAACTCAAAATGGAAGAGGAGCGCGCCAACAGTAAGCTGGGTTCCAGACTCTTAAAAGAAGAGGTCGATGAAGAAGATATCGCCGAGGTAGTAAGCCGCTGGACCGGCGTTCCCGTCTCGAAACTACTCGAAGGAGAGATGAGGAAGCTGCTGTCGCTTGAAACCGAATTGCATGAACGGGTGATTGGCCAGGACGAAGCCGTCAAAGCCGTTGCGGAAGCCGTAATTCGCGCCCGATCCGGGTTGAAAGACCCGAACCGGCCGATCGGAAGCTTCATCTTTCTCGGGCCCACCGGCGTCGGCAAAACCGAGCTGGCGCGTGCGCTGGCAGAGTTCCTGTTCGACGATGAGCGCGCCATGATTCGCATCGATATGTCGGAGTATCAGGAACGCCACGCCGTTTCCCGGCTGATTGGCGCCCCTCCGGGATATGTCGGGTACGACGAAGGCGGCCAGCTGACAGAAGCGGTTCGTCGTAGACCGTACTCCGTGGTGCTATTCGATGAAATTGAAAAAGCTCACCATGACGTCTTCAACACTTTGTTGCAGGTCCTTGATGATGGCCGTCTAACGGATGGACAGGGTCGAACCGTCGACTTCAAAAATGTGATCGTCATTATGACTTCGAACATCGGAAGCCACCGCATTTTGGAGTACCGCGGGGCCTTTGACGGCGAAGCCTATCGAAGAATGAAGGAAACGGTTTTGGATGAGCTCCGGCAGGCGTTTCGGCCGGAATTTCTGAACCGGCTGGACGAGATTGTCGTCTTCCATTCACTGAGCGAGGCCCATTTGAAGCAAATTGTAGAGGTACAGCTCGGTGGACTCCGCGCGAGATTGGCGGAACGTCATCTTACACTTGAGCTCTCTGACGCCGCCAAGACGCGGCTAGTCAGAACTGGCTATGATCCGAATTATGGCGCGCGTCCCTTAAAGCGAGCCATTCAACGCGAGATCGAAACCCCGCTGGCCAAAAAGATTCTGGCGGGAGACGTCCACGAAGGGCAGATACTGTTTGTAGATGCTGATTCTGAGGGAACCGGCCTGACGATTCAAGCGATGGACAGCAAAAAGGAAGCGGTAGCAAGCTGAGTGCCGGCATTCGCTAAATCGAAATGCAATTTGGTGCGTCAAAGAAAAAGAATCCGGGTGTGCGAGATACCAAGCCGGAAAGATGCCCGCCACTAAGATCGTACTGGTCCGGCACAGACGGTCGGTCGCCGCGCAGGGTTGCGGCGTGGCAGCAATTCCGGGAGATTCAGGAGAAGAAAGGTTTCACTAGATGTCTAATTTTGTACAATTTCGTCGCTCGACGGCCATCCTCACGCTCATAGCGGCTTCGATTGGTGGCGGCCTCATCGCGGCCTTCGCCGTCGCGAGCCGCTCAACCGCGCCGGTGTATGTAACAGCCCGTGCCGACAGCCCGAAAGGGGAAGGGCTCCCCATTTCGTTTGCCGATGTGATTGAAAAAGCATCGCCGGCGGTCGTGAACATTCAATCGACGCGGATTATCAAAGCCTCCGCGCAGGAAAACGAGAATCCGATGATGCAGGATCCGTTCTTCCGCCAATTCTTTGGCGGTCAATCCCGGCAGCGGCCCCGTGCCGAACGCGAATCGGGACTTGGATCAGGCGTGATCGTGGATCCTAGCGGATACATTCTGACGAACAATCACGTGGTTGAAAAGGCCACCACCGTAAAGGTGACGTTGCTCGACAAACGCGAGTTCACTGCGAAAGTCGTCGGTGCGGACCCCCAGACGGATGTGGCCGTCGTAAAGATTGATTCGTCAAATTTACCTGCCCTGCCGTTGGGAAATTCAGATTCCGCCCGCGTCGGCGACCTGTGTTTTGCTATCGGCAATCCGTTTGGCTATGACCATACCGTCACCATGGGCATTGTCAGCGCGAAGGGACGCAGCCTGCAGGAAGGCAGAACGTCTACTCAAATTCAAAACTTCATCCAAACCGACGCCGCCATCAATCCCGGTAACTCAGGTGGAGCGCTGATCAACGCTCGCGGACAGCTGATCGGCATGAATACCGCCATCCTCACCGGCGGCAATGCGTTCGGAGGTGAAGGCGGCAACATCGGTATCGGATTCGCTGTGCCGGTAAACCTGGCCCGCAGCGTCATGGATCAGATTGTAAAGAGCGGTAAAGTTTCCCGCGGCTACATGGGTGTTACGCTCGGACCGCTGACACCGGACCTCGCCCAGAAGTTCGGCGTCAACGATACTCACGGCGCACTGGTCAACGATGTTAATCCGGACGGGCCTGGCGCCAAAGCCGGTCTGCAGTCTGGCGACGTAATCACTGCGATCAACGGTGAGAAGGTCGAAGACTTCAACGAATTGACGCTTGCCGTCATTTCTCACGCACCCAATTCCAGCGTTACTCTCGATGTCGTTCGAAACTCTAAGCCGATGAAAGTCGAGGTGAAGTTGGGTGAGCGTCCTACCGCTCTCGACTGGACCAAGAAGGGCGGCGATCGCGATCAGGGCGGCGATGAGCAGGGCCAGAACGACAACGCAAATAACGTAACGGCGCGTGGAATAACGGTCGAGAACCTGAGCCCCGAACTTGCCCAACAGCTGCAAGCGCCTTCAACCGTGCACGGAGTGGTAGTCGATGAGATCGATCAGTCGTCTCCTGCTGCCGGCGCAGGCGCGATCGGCCATGGCACCATCATCACCGCCGTTGAGCGCCATCCGGTGCCAAACGTCGGCGAGTTCAAACGCCTGATGAACGAAAACCAGAATAAGGCCGTACTGTTGACCGTGGTAAACGGTGGACAAACTCAGTTCACGGTCGTGCCGGCCAAGTAAACAGCATGGTCCCGTTGTAGAGGACAGAGAGCGATAGCCAGGATGGCGAGAAATCGTCATCCTGGCTTTTTTTGTTTTAGCGACATTATCAGAACAAAGCTCAACGTCTATTCGTTAACGTACTCGTATGGAGACGTTCGATGACGGTTGGGTAGCCCGGCACGTTGCGCAGACGATGAAGATTTGGAACGCCTGCGCTTGGAACAAAGGTACGGCTCCGGTCAAAATCGAAGCGACCTTATATACTCCGGCCGAACAATCCCGGCGCGAGCAGGCCTACGACGAAGCTCTAGAATCCGTCGAGAACGATCTTCAAGCCCCGCTGAAGAACGGGCACGAACGCCATGCGCGGCAAAACCGGATCGTGCAGTCTTTTGCTCGTTTCTCGGCGCGTGCTTTGGGATTACAGGGAGACGCTACCGCCCTACTCACAAATGAGTTCATGCCCGTCGGAACGAGCCTCGCCCGCTGTGCACGGCGATTCGATCCCTCGCTGCCGATGAGCGACGTCATTCAAGCGGCGCGCAATGCCTGGACAGCCTGCGGGATGCAGCCGCTGCTGGGCGTGCCGGTGACTTTGACGCCCTCGATTTTCGGCTACAGTCTTCTCTACCCTTATAGCGATAATCTTCTCGATGACGAGACGATCTCTGCGTCTGCAAAGTTGAACTTCAGCCGCCGCTTTCGCAGCCGCTTGTCAGGCGAAGGACTGGAACCCGAAGATGAACGCGAACACGCCGTCTGGGCCCTTATCGCCTTGATCGAAGCGCAATATGCGCGCCAAGACTTCCCCCAGGTATTTGACTGCCTGCTCGCCATCCATCGAGCTCAGGAGAACAGTCTCGACCAGCTCCATCCCAGCGGGTCCGCGCCGCCTTCCGCATCTTTGCGGCTGAGTTGCGCAAAGGGCGGCACGTCGGTTCTTGCCGATGCCTGCCTGGTGCGCGGATCACTCGACAAAGCCGAAAGCCGTTTTGCCTTTGAATGGGGCGTGCTCCTTCAACTTGGCGACGATTTACAGGACGTGAAGGACGATCTGCGCCGCGGCTCCCTCACTCTGTTCTCGCGTCAAGCCGCCGCCGGTGAGCCATTGGATGCGCTGGCGATTCAACTCCTGAATTTCAGCGAAAAAGTTGGGACTCGGATGGATAGATTGCCACACGGCACGCCCGCATTGAAAAATCTTTTGAAAATGAGTTGGCGTTCTCTCATCATTCGGGCAGTTGCCGATTCCCATCAATTCTTCTCGGCGCATTTTTTGAACCACGCCGAAAAGTGTTCGCCGTTCCGCTTTGGTTTCCTTCGCGAACGCTCGGAACGGCTGGCGAGCCGTGAAGGACTCTATACCGCGTTATTCGAAGCGCTTCTCGAGCCTTCCGAAGAACAGATCGCCGTTCCGGTGGATGCGTCCGCGTTAGCCGCTTTGTAGTTTCTGTTCCGGTCTTCGAAGATGGATGGTGGGCTCGAGATGACTCGAACATCCGACCTCTTCCGTGTCAAGGAAGCGCTCTAACCAACTGAGCTACGAGCCCGGCGTGAACCTTCACAATACCACGCAACAGCACGTAAATTAGCTCTTCGCAGTACGTCCGGCGCTCCACATTACCTTCTCGCCGCGGTGAAACGCGAGGTTTCCAATATGACCTGCGCGCGCTGCGGCAACTCCCGCTTCCACCGGCGCATTCGGCTCTTTCCGGCTGCGCACGCAACTTACAAAATTCCGCACGTGCGTAATGGTCCCGTCTTCAATGCTGCGCTCCATCAGAGTCGGATTCTCCACATGCCGGCCTTCCCGGTAAACCGAGAATCCTCCGCGTGTCAGCTTCAGCGTCGCCTCCGTGCCGCGAAACTCCAGGCCGCCGTCATCGATCGACGACACCATCGTTCCGTCATATCCAACCTGGAATCCGGGATAACGGAAGGCCGCTTCCAGTGTGTCCGGACACTGCCACTGATCGAAATGGTAAGTGTCCCCCGTCATAACCGCTTGAGTCGGCTCGTCGCTCTTCATCGCCCAGTGGACGACGTCGATCCAGTGGGAAAAAAGATCGGTCATCGCGCCGCCGCCAAAATCCCAGAACCACCGCCATCTCCGAACCTTCTCTTCCGTAAACGGCTGTTCGGGCGCCGGCCCCAGCCACTGCTTCCAATCCAACAGCTTCAAATCCGTCGGCTCACCAAGCATCGAGCTCTGATAATTCTGGAACCAATACGTCCGAACCTGGGTCACTCGCCCGATGCTGCCGCCCTGGATTAAATCCACTGCGCTTTGGAAATGCACCCAGCTTCGCTGCTGCATGCCGCACTGCACGATCTGCTTAGTTCCGCGGACAGCGCGAATCAGCACATCGCCTTCTTCTAGCTTGTGAGTCACCGGTTTTTCCAGGTAGACATCTTTCCCTGCCGCAACCGCATCGGAAGCAATCTTTACGTGCCAGTGATCCGGCGTCGCAATCGCCACGGCGTCAATATCCTTCCGGTCCAGCACCTCGCGATACGTGCTGTGGATCGTCGCGACGCCATTCGTGCGCACGCGAATCTCTTCCATTCTTGGCTGGTAAACATCGCAGGCCGCGACCAGTTCTACTCCAGGAGCCTGCTCAAACCCGCCCAGCACGGAGCGCATTCTTCCCCCGCACCCGATTGCTCCTAACCGGATGGTGTCATTCGCTCCCATCGCGCGCCCTGCCGCGAGCGCCGTCATACCCGTCGAAACCAGAAAATGCCGCCGATTTGTTTGCATGCTGCTAATTTGCTACCTGCAAAGATTTTATACGGGTCCAACTTAATAAATCGGTCGCTATGCTCGAAAGGACAGCGCATGGACGATCCTTCCGCCGAATACCAGAGACGCCGCACCATCGCCGAAACAGCCGAACATCTTCTCGAAAGACGATTCCGTCTGCTTGGCAACCTCCGCTTACTTCTCGCCATCGGCACTCTTTTTATTTTGTGGATTGCGCTCTCGCAGCACCTGGTAAGTCCCTGGCTGGCGCTCCTTCCGGTCGTCGCATTCGTTCTCGTAGCTATCTGGCATCAACTCATCATCCGCCGCCGCAATGCGGCCCGGCGTGCCGCTGCGTATTACAAAGAAGGCCTGGAGCGGCTCCGGGATAATTGGTCCGGCTCCGGCGCCACTGGCGAAAACTTTCGTCAACCCGATCACGTCTTTGCGGACGATCTCGATGTTTTCGGAAGAGCATCTCTCTTTCAATTCGTCTCGCGTGCCCGTACCGCCTTCGGCGAGCGCACGCTGGCGGAATGGCTTCTCGATCCCGCCCCTGTCGATGTTGTGCTTGCGCGCCATGAAGCTGTCCGGGAACTCACCTCTGCGCTTGATCTGCGCGAGGACATTGCCTTGCTTGGAGAAACCGTGGGTACATCCGTCCATGCCGCGTCCCTTGCGGAATGGGCCAATGCGCCGGCCATATCTTTACCACGCATCGTGCGCCCGCTGGGATTAGCGCTCGCCGTTCTCAATATCGCCGGCTTGTTCGCATTCTTTCGCTACGGAATACCGTTATTTCCGTTCCTGATTTTCTTCCTCTGCAACGTCGGCTTGATTTTCGCCACACGTCACGCCGTCGGCCGGATCTTAGGATCTATCGAAACGCCCGCGCACGACCTGGACATCCTCGCGCTTCTGGTAGAACGGCTCGAACGCGAGTCTTTCGCCGCGCCGCGCCTGCGGCAGCTTCACCGAGATCTTCAAACCGAAGGCCTCCCGGCATCCCGTCGCATCGCACGGCTGCGCCGCCTCATAGAGCTGCTCGATTCCTCAGATCATGTGATTGTCCGCGTCATTAATCCGCTAATTCTCTTCAAACAGCAAGTCGCTGTCTCCGTCGAGTCATGGCGGCGCGCCAATGGCCAACACGTCGCGCGCTGGCTTGCGGCAACCGCCGAATTGGAAGCGTTGTCTTCCCTGGCCTGCCTCGCGTATGAACGGCCGTCGTGGAGTTTTCCAACTCTTCTCGACCAACCTGCTGCGCGCTTTGCTGCCGAAGGACTCGCGCATCCTTTGATTCCGCAATCCCGAGCGGTACCGAATGATGTCTCACTCGGTGGGACGACACTTCTCCTGATTGTCTCGGGTTCGAATATGTCCGGTAAGAGTACGCTCTTGCGCTCCATTGGACTGAACGCCCTGCTCGCTTGGGCGGGAGCGCCAGTCTGCGCAAAGAGTCTCACCCTTTCTCCCATCCGCCTGGGAGCATCCATTCGCGTCACCGATTCGCTGCAAGACAATCGTTCACGCTTTTTCGCCGAGATCACGCGTCTCCGCAACGTCGTCGATCTGACAAAAACCGGTCCGCCCGTTTTGTTCTTGCTCGATGAACTGCTAAGCGGAACGAACTCTCACGATCGCAAGGTCGGAGCAGCGGCGGTAGTCCGCGGCCTCATTCGCGACGGAGCCTTCGGGCTTATCACCACGCATGACCTCGCCCTCGCGGAAATTGCGGATGAATTAAGCGGCCGCGCCCTGAACGTACACTTCGAGGATCGGATTGCCGGCGATCAGATCGAATTCGATTACCGGCTCCGGCCAGGCATTGTGACGCACAGCAATGCCTTGGCGTTGATGCGCGCCGTCGGATTGGAGATTTGATACTCCATCAAGAACCATGAATCCGCACATTCCGGAAATCTGCGGTTTCATCAAACGAACCCACTCCCACTTTGCCGCTCTTCAGGCTCAGATCGACCGCCCGAAGTGCCGGGACCGCCTGACCGTCTACTTGAACCTGCACAAGACCGTCCGCGCCATCCCATTCAAGCCGGACGTGATACCACTCCTTACTCGCACGAAACGCCGCCGGTCCGGCCACGTCACTGATGCGCACACGCTCGCCGCCGTACACATGAAATACGCCGTTATGATGCGGTTCTTTCATCGCGCTATCGACCGATAGGTGAGCGTAATCGAAATGCGCCGCATCCTGGTACGCATACACAAGCATCAGGGAGCGCGCAAGCGGCCGCACATCGGCTTCCACAACCACGTGCTGAAACGGACCTGCATCCGCCACCGCAAATTGAAACGGCTTTCGCGGACCGGTGCTCGGAGGTTCCCTACCTGTAAGCAGGTGAAGTACGGCCGCGCCTTCCGCCGGCTGTTCCACCTTCCAGTCGACCGGCTGCGGAACCGTCCACGAGTAGCCCGCCCAAACGATGAGAAATGCCAGAAGCGTCATATAAGGGTTAAACCAATTTTGCACCGCGAGTCCAAATTTACGAGAACTCGGCGCTGCGGAAGCCACTATCTTTGCGCTACTCCTAACCAAGGTGATGGGAGAAACCCACCCCTCCTCCATTTAGGGCTTCTCCCTTTTTTCGTCTTCGGCTCACCGCAACAGCAAAACCGTACTCCACCGCTATCTGTTCAGGCTGTTTCGCCCGTGACCGTTTTGCGCTGTATCCTGCACCTTGATGAGCAGCGAGCGCCGGAACGCAACCTGCAGCTTCGCGTTAGGACTATTCACCGATCCAAGCTGTTTATTGTTGACGTAATCAATAACGTTGTACCGCCCCGGTTCCAGACCCCGCAGTTCCACCGTGCCATTCCATTCGGGGGCAAAAAACGCGTAATAGACAACGCCCTCTTTCCGAATGCAGTGGGTTTCCGGCTTGTCGAAGCCGATGTCATAGAGGCCGCCGAGATATTCCCCTTCGGGGAGCATCTCCTTTCGATAAATTCGAACCCAGTTCGCCCAAACGCTTTCTTTTTCCGGCGTGAGGATTAACTTCGCGGTGTTGTGGGTGTCACTCGCCGGAGCAGCCGATTTGTCATCGGGCGGCCAGCGGTATTGCGTTCCGATCACTCCGCCAACGCCAACTGTGGAAGCGAAGTCGTCGCCGCGATCGCTCAGTTCGACATGGTCGCCGAAGTAGGGCAGCTTGTCTCCCATCAGCGCCTTCAACGTTTTGCCTTTCGAGCGCACCTGCCAGGAGCTTTCGGGATCGGACGCAACGCTCATGTTGTAATAGGGCATCGAGAAGAATGAGTAAGCAGTTCCGCACGGGCAAAGTTCAATCTGCGCGCCCGGTTTTACCGCATGTGCTGCGTCCGAAATCGCGCGAAAGAAGAACGGGAGTTCGCGTACGGAGTCGAGATCGGTCGCGTGATGATGCGCCGGATTCGTGCAGCGCGGAACCGCATTCAGAAACTGCCCGTCCAGCTTGAGTCCATCAAATCCCCAGTCTTTGAAAATGCGCTCGGTCAGTTTGCGATGGTATGCAACCACGTCCGGATGGGCTGGACAGAGGTAAAACGCATTCCACCAACTGATGCGCCGCCGCTGGCCTGACGAATCAAGCAGGAGCCAGTCAGCATGCGCGCGGATCAGGTCACTGCGCGGGCTTACCGAAAGCGGCGCCCACCACAACTGGGCCTTCATCCCTGCGGCGTGTATCTTATCGACTAGCGCCCGGACGTCCGCATCGCCGCGCGGAAACTTTTTCGGATTCGGCTGCCAATCTCCTTCGGATGTTTGCCAGCCATCATCCATCGTTACCCAGCCGAAGCCGAGCTTTTTCGCTTCCGGCAGCGCTTTCTCAATCTGTTCCGGCTGAAAGTTACGTCCGAAGCCCCAGGCACACCAGATCGGTTCGAATGCCCCAGCAGCCGGGGCCTCAAACTGCACACCGCGATCGATCATCATCCGCCGGTAATCGCGGAGCACTTCGAAATAATCGCCCTGATGCACGGCGATAAAGGTCTCCGGTGTTTGGAATGCGCCTCCGGGTTGCAGCGCGATGTTCTGCTTGGCTTCGATCGCAAGCGTGGCGGCATCCCCCGCGGGCATCGCCACCGGCTCTGATACCAGCTGTGGAGTTAATTCGTCGTGCCCTACGGCGAGGCCGACATCCGGACGCCAGACATCCACGACAGGAGTGCCGCCCCCGTAGTCATCGGCGTTCATGCCGAGATAGTTTTCCTGATGGAAGCCGGCTTTCAGGGGCACAACCCAATCGGGCCGCTTTTCATACGAGCCGCTTTCGAGCGACCAGAAGGCCGTACCGTTCTTTTGATCGCCTGCCGAAACCGTATAGGCCGCATTTCGCCATGCGTTCAGCTGCACCGGATGGCTGCCGCGATTGATATAGCGAATGTTGATGACCAGCATCCGGCCGTAGCGCTCAAAGGCATCCACCGTTTCCTGTTTTTCGATGTCGCCGGACACGGCAATGATGGACAAGCGACGTGCCGACCCGCGTTTATCGGAAAACGCACTCACGCTGTGTTTCCGAATGCGCCAGCTGTTCAGCGCCTGACCGTCGACGGTCAGGGATTCCGAAGCTACAGCCGGGCCTATCTGAATGTTTTTGCCATTGAAGCTTGCGTGCAGCGTCGTTCTGCTTTCCGCATCAAATTGCATCTCCAGATTTTCCGAACGTATCTCCACCACGGAGCTTCCGGCGCTTTCCGCCGCTTGCTGGCCCCCGCAAAGCTTCGAAGGACGCGAAAGTGGTGCAGTCAGCAGTAACGTGATCATCGCAACGTTCTTGCGCAGTGTTTGCATTTGTGTCGTTTTGTAAAGCATACAGCCGAGCAAGCGACAACGCTTTTCTTCTGGCTTTCCAGGCGGGTCGCTGCCTAAACTAGATTCCAATGCCTGCCCAATGGACGCGTTCATGGCTGACCTGAACGCAGCCTCATCTTCCGGAACGGTGCAACTGCGACGTGCACTGCGGCTGCGCGATCTGATTCTTTACGGCATCATTATCATTCAGCCCACGGCGCCAATGCCGGTGTTCGGCATAGTGAGCCAAACGGCGCGTGGGCACGTCGTCACGGCCGTCCTGATCGCGATGGTCGCAATGCTGTTCACAGCGGTGAGCTATGGACGCATGGCTCGGATCCTGCCCAGCGCCGGGTCGGCTTATTCCTACGTTTCTCACGCGCTGCATCCCGGATTTGGCTATCTTGCCGGCTGGAGCGTGGCGCTCGATTACATGCTCAATCCGGTTATCTGCACCATCTGGTGCAGTAAGGCAGCGCAGAATTTTTTTCCTTATCTTCCGTTCTGGCTGTTGGCCGTGTTCTTTGCCGGCTTGTTCACGCTCCTGAATCTCCGCGGTATCGAAACGTCCGCCCGGATTAATTTCGGGATGGCGCTAGGCATGGGCGTGATCGTGTTGCTCTTTCTTTTTTACGCCGGCTTGTACATCGCACATCAGCATTTGACGACGGCCGCTCTGCTTCTTCCCTTTTACGACCCGGCGTCGTTCAACTTCTCGCGCCTTGGTTCGGGCGTCGCCATCGCGGTGCTCACATACATCGGATTCGACAGTGTCTCGACTCTCGGCGAAGAGGTTGAAAATCCGCGGCGCAACATCCTGCTTGCGACGGTTCTGGTGTGCGTCATAACAGGCGCGCTTGCGGCAATAGAAGTTTATGCGGCGCAGCTGGTCTGGCCCGACTACGCCAAATATCCCGACGTCGACACCGCCTTTGTTCACATAGCCGGGCGGGCCGGAGGCGCCTGGTTGTTTGCAGTGATGAACTTTACTCTTCTGGTTGCTACTGTCGGCTCGGGATTTACGGCACAACTCGCGGCGGCGCGCCTGCTGCTGGGCATGGGACGCGACAACGCGATTCCGCGGCGGTTTTTTGGCGCGGTGGATCAACGCACTCGTATTCCGCGGAATAATGTCCTGTTTTGTGGTGCCGTCGCGTTAGCAGCCGGGCTGAGTATTTCTTACACGCAGGGTGCAGAGCTACTGAATTTCGGGGCGTTCATGGCCTTTATGGGTGTGAATGCCGCGGCGTTTTGGGAGTATTGCGTACGGCAGGGACAACGTAGCTGGCAAAGCTGGGTTCCGCCGGTGCTCGGTTTTGTGGTTTGCTTTTACATCTGGCTGCACCTGAGTTCTGTCGCGAAGATTGCCGGGTCATCGTGGCTGGTGTTAGGCGCTTTCTATGGCTGGCGGCGCGGCGTATTTCGAAAAAGATCGCCCAAACCGGCATGAGGTCGCAGGCGATGATCCCGTCCATGCTCGTTTTGGTGCGCTCAGGAAAGCCTGATGCCCTCAGGAACCGTAACATCCCCGCCGCCATATAATGCCCGCGTGAAGCGCAGAACATTACTATCCGCCACCTTCGCGGCAGCGCTTGCCTTCCGCTTTCGGCTTTCCGCCGCGAACCGGTCGAACACTCCCATCATCGACGCGCACATTCACCTCTTCGATATTTCGCGTCCTCAGGGCGTGCCATGGCCGCCAAAAGACAGCACGATCTACAAGACCGCTCTACCCGATCGTCTTCGAAAACTAGCCGCTCCCCATGGCGTTGTCGGCGCCATCGAAATCGAGTGCAGTCCGTGGCCTGCTGATAACCAATGGGTGTTGGACATCGCTGCGAAGGATTCCTTCATCGTCGGCACCATCGGCGACCTGGAGCCGGGATCTCCCGGGTTCGCGCAACAGCTTGATGCGCTACGAAAGAATCCGTTGTTTCGCGGTATCCGCTATGGCAATATCTGGGATCGCGATCTCGGCAAAGCGATAGCGAAGCCCGAATTCGTCCAAGGCTTGAAATTGCTCGCATCAGCGGGGTTGGTGCTCGACACCGCAAATCCGGATCCGGCGCTCATCCGCGCTGTCGTCCGGGTAACAGACCGCGTTCCCGATCTGAAAGTAATCATCGACCATCTCCCCGAACTGGCGATGCCACAGGACGCCGCTGCGCGCCGAGCCTGCGAGTCGGATTTCAAAACCCTAGGCGCTCGGCCGCAAGTTTTCGGAAAGATCTCCGGAATCGTTCGATGTGTCGATAACCGGGTGCCTTTGGATTTGCCGTTCTACCGCGACCGCTTGGACCACATCTGGGAAACGTTCGGCAGTCAGCGGCTGATGTATGGCAGTGATTGGCCTAATAGCGATCAGTGGGCCGATTACGACAGCGTGTTCCGTCTGGCCGATGAATTCATTTCGACGAAAGACCGCGCCAGCCTGGAAAACTTTTTCTGGAAGACTTCAAAAGCCGCTTATTCTTGGGTAAAGCGCGACGCAAGCCAGCCACCGCTATAAACCCTGCATGAGCCGAATAGAGAGCTTCACCAGCAAAAGCGAATCGTCGCCAGATGTCACCGGTTTTCTTCACATTCCGGACGCGCCCAACAATCACGGCCTGGTGCTGACGCACGGAGCCGGCGCGAACTGCGAAACGCCGCTGCTGACTTCGATAGCCAGGACCTTCGCGGATACCGGCTTCCACGTTCTCCGCTGCGATCTGCCGTTTCGACAGCGCAAAAAGTCCGGACCGCCTCATCCCTCCCAGGCGGCCGATGACCGGAATGGGTTGCGGGCAGCCGTCGCGGCTTTACGCTCACGAGTGCACGGCAACATTTTTCTGGGCGGCCATTCTTATGGCGGCCGTCAGGCAAGTATTCTTGCGTCCGAAGATGCAACCATCGCAAAGGGGCTTCTGCTGCTTTCATATCCGCTGCATCCGCCGGATAAACCCTCACAGCTGCGAACCGGGCATTTTCCAGGCGTGCAAATTCCGGCACTCTTTGTCCATGGCACGAAAGATCCGTTTGCAACAGTTGACGAACTCCGCGCCGCCCTGCCGCTCATCCCTGCGCAAGCAAAGCTCTCCATCCTCGGCGGAGCAGCCCACGACCTGAAGCGCGGTAAGTTCGACATCGCCGCCAACGTAGTCGCCCCGTTCTCGGAACTTTTCAGACGTGGCGCCGGTCGCCCGTAGAACTTCCGGCCCCCTCAGTCGCATGCGATCCTAAGAACGATCGGCCTATGTCCAAGACAACCCGATTTCCACAGATGGGAGGCGCCAATGCTTCCTCTCCCCTGCGAATTGTCTCTATCGGCGGGGGCACAGGGTTATCAACCCTGCTCTCCGGATTGAAGAAACACGCTCGAGGGTCAGGCAGCGAGCCGAAACCAGGGCTTCCAGTAGTCGACATTACCGCCGTTGTCACGGTCACCGACGATGGTGGCAGTTCCGGCCGGCTGCGGCGCGAATTCGACATCCTGCCACCGGGCGACATCCGGAATTGCATGACTGCCCTCTCCGAAGACGAGCACTTGCTTTCGAAGTTGTTTCGTTATCGGTTTGACAGCGGCCGCGGTCTGAAAGGACATTCTTTCGGTAATTTGTTTTTGGCGGCCATGCACCAGATCACTGGCGATTTCGCGCACGCAGTGCGCCTTTCCTCCGAAATCCTGGCAATTCGCGGGCATATATTTCCATCGACGTCTGCCGATGTCACGCTGGAAGCGGTTCTGACCGACGGCACAGTCATACGCGGTGAGACCAAAATCAGCAAGAGCAAGCAGCCTATTCAGCATGTTCGAATCCGGCCGGAATCCTGCGAGCCTCTGTCCGAAACATTGCATGCCATTCGTGAAGCGGACCTGATTACTCTAGGTCCGGGATCGCTTTATACAAGCGTGATCCCGAACCTGCTCATTGATGGAATTCCCGAAGCGATCGAGCGCTCTCCCGCCCTCAAAGTTTACTTCGCCAATTTGATGTGGCAACCCGGCGAGACCATGCGCATGACTGCGTCGCAACATGTGCAAGCGATTCACTCACACGCCGGACGGAATCTCACCGACTGCGTCGTTCTGAACATCTCGCCGATTCCTCCCGCGCTCCTTCGAAGATATGCACGCGCGCGCGTGAAGCCGGTAGAAAATGACTTCGACAGCCTGCATGAGTTGGGCATCAAAGTCGTTACCTCCGAGTTGCTGAGTGAAGGTCCTGCGGAAAGGGTACGTCACGACCCAGAGGCGTTAGCCGAGGTGGCCATCGACCTCGCAAACCGTTCCAGAGCGCACCAGGTTCGACGGCAGGCGCTGGCCTCCGGACCAAAATACATAACCAGATGAACGAAGATCCTACGGTTGTGATTTTGGCCGCCGGGTTGGGCACTCGGATGCGCTCAGCCCGTGCCAAAGTGCTGCACGAGGCAGGCGGAGACACGCTTCTGAACCACGTCATTCGGGCCGCCCTGTCCGTAACGCAGCCCGATCGGATTATCGTCGTCGTTGGACATCAGGCGGAACAAGTGCGCGCCAGCGTCACAGTTCCAGGTATCCGGTTCGCCGAACAACGTGAACAACTCGGCACGGGTCATGCTGTCATGAGCGCGCGCGAAGCGCTGCCTTCTGCAAAAGGCGCGATCCTCATCCTCAATGGAGATGGACCACTGTTGCGTGCATCGACCCTTGAGTCACTTACGAACTTGCAGCGCGGCAGCAATTTGGGCGGCGCGATCGTAACCACCATGCTCGCGGACCCGACAGGCTACGGGCGAATCGTTCGGGATGACCGCGGCCATGTCGCCGCCATCATTGAGCAGAAAGCCTGCTCACCCGAACAGCTGAGCATCCGCGAAGTGAATCCCGGTGTCTATTGCTTCAACGCCGAGCTCTTCTGGGCGCATATCGACGAACTTCGCCCCGACAATCCGGCCAATGAATACTACCTCACCGATATGGCGAGCATTCTCAGCCGCCATGGCCATCCGATCGCCCGCCTCCTGGTTGACGACGAGAGCGAGCTGCTCGGCATCAACACCAGGGTGGATCTGGCAGTGGCTGACCGAGTCCTGCGAACCCGCAAGGTGAACGATCTGATGCTGGCCGGTGTCACCATTGAAAGTCCGGAAACGGTCACCATTGATCATTCTGTAGAAGTCGGTGAGGACACTGTCATCGAAGCCAATGTCCAGCTGCGCGGCAAGACGTCAATCGGAAAGAACTGCCGCATCGGCACGGGCACTGTGCTGCGCAGTTGCCGCATCGCCGATAGCGTCACTGCCCTGCCCTATGTCGTGGCCGACAGCTCTTCGATCGGCAAAGGCGCGTCCATTGGTCCCTTCACGCGCCTGCGCATGAACTCCGAAGCGGCCGAAGGAACTCATATCGGCAACTTCGTAGAGTTAAAGAAAACAAAATTTGGCGTGGGATCGAAGGCCGGCCATCTAGCCTACCTGGGCGATACTCTGGTGGGACCTGGAGTGAACATCGGCGCCGGCACAATCACTTGCAATTACGACGGCAAACAGAAACATGTCACTAACATCGCGGGCGGCGTCTTCGTCGGCAGTAATGCAACCTTAGTTGCGCCCGTCAGCATTGGTGAGGGCGCGTACGTTGCTGCCGCGTCTGTTATTACGAAAAACGTCAGCCCCGATGCACTCGCTATCGGCCGCGCGCATCAGACAGAGAAACCTGGTTGGGCGCGCCGCCGTAAAGGATTGCCGCCGCGCGAGCATTCAACCCCACCAAGCAAGTCCTAACCCGAAGCCGTAACCCGTGCCTATAAAACAGTACTGGGATGGTAAATGTTAGGAATTCGTAACTCACCGATAGCGATCAGGTCCCCCGAACGGGACAGCGCTTTAACATAAGGGGTCCCTGGACGGACCACAAACGGGGACGTACGAAAATCACGTCCTTGCCGTATCTTCATTTCCACTTCCGAGTCAACATACTCTGAGGGCATCTGCGGAAGCAATGCCCCGGAAGGAATGACGGCAGTCGCCAGCTTCCCATTCGCGGCCAGATCGGCCAGTGCTTCCAGAGTGTAGGAATTTGCTTCACTGAATTCACCGATGCGTGTCCGCCTCAGCTTACTCAAAAGGGCGCCGCAATCCAGTTTTTGGCCTAAATCATGCGCGATGCTGCGGATATACGTTCCCGACGAGCACACAACCGTAACGCCGACGCGGTTCCCGTCGATCTCGTCAATCGTGAGAGCCTTGATCTCGACTTCCACCGGCGCTAACTCCACCGGCAGGTTTTTACGCGCCAGTTTGTAAGCCGGAACACCGTTAATCTTCTTCGCTGAAACGGGCGGGGGCATCTGCCAGACGCGCCCTTTGAACTGCCCCAGCGCCGCGCAGACCACTTCGCTCGGAGGCGCCGCGATCCCGGTATATTTCACGTCGCCATCCAGATCATAGGTGTCCGATACGCATCCCAGCGTGATCTCGCCCCGATAGGTCTTCTCTTCTGCCCCAAAAAACTGCGCCAGGCGAGTGGCCGTGCCGGTCACGAGCCCGAGTAACCCCGTTGCCATCGGATCCAGCGTTCCTATGTGCCCGACGCGGCGCGTATTCGCAAGTTTGCGCCAGCGGTTAACCACGTCATGGCTGGTGCACCCGGCTGGTTTATCGACAAGGACAAGACCGTTCATCTTCAATGACTAACAAGGAGAATCAACACGTTGGGTTAGGCTGAAATCAGGCGCGGCCTCAACATTCAATCGCTCAGGCGGCGGAGAGCAAAGCAACTTTGGAAGAAGAAATACTCGGAAAAGCCTACGATTCCCGCCTCATGAAGCGGCTTCTGCGGTACCTGAAGCCCTATCGCGGCGGCATCGCCGTGTCCCTATGTCTACTGCTTGTTGACTCCCTTTTTCAGATTATCGGACCTTTGCTCACAAAGCTAGCTGTAGATCGCTATCTCGTGCCCTCGACGTCCCATCAAACTCTTTCTTTTTGGAACAGCTGGCTCTCGCGCGATCCCTGGACCGGACTGTCGCAGATTGCATTTCTATATCTGATCGTGGTCGTTGGAGCTTTCCTTTTTGACTTTGGCCAAACCTACCTCATGCAATGGATCGGGCAAAAAGCGATGTACGATCTGCGCGCCGAACTGATGGCGCACCTGCAAACTCTCGATATTGCTTACTTCGACCGTAATCCCATTGGCCGCCTGGTTACGCGCGTAACCACTGATGTGGACGTGCTGAACGATCTCTTTTCCTCCGGGTTGGTCACCATCCTGGGCGACACTTTGATGCTCTCGCTGGTCATCTTCACCATGGCACGGCTGAGTCCTGGCATGATGGGCCTCATGCTCGCTGTCATGCCTTTTGTGGTGCTGGTCACAATCCAATTTCGTCGTTCCGCGTCCCAAAGTTACCGCCGCATTCGCATTGCGATTGCACGTATCAATGCGTATCTGCAGGAGCACGTCGCCGGAATTACTGTGGTGCAACTGTTCAATCGCGAACAGCGAAGTCGCGCCGAGTTCGAGAAAATCAACCACGCTCACATGGCTGCGTTTAAGGACTCCATTACCGCCTACGGCTGGTTTTATCCCATCGTCGAGTTTCTCAGCATGCTGGCCCTGGCCTCCTTATTGGCATATGGCGGCTTCCGCATACGGCACGGTGCGCTCTCGCTCGGGATTCTCGTGGCTTTCTTCCAGTACGGGCTGCGTTTCTTTCGTCCCATTCAGGACCTGAGTGAGAAATACAACATTCTGCAGGGCGCAATGGCCGCAGCCGAACGGGTGTTTAAACTACTCGATACGCATCCCGAAATTACTTCGCCGGCTCGTCCCGTCCCCTTCCCCAAAGGTCCCCTCACAATCGAGTTCGATGGCGTCTGGTTCGCCTACCAGGGCGAAGACTGGGTGCTCCGCGACGTAAGCTTTCGCATTGCCCCTTGCCAAACCGTTGCCATCGTCGGGCACACCGGCGCTGGTAAAACCACTCTGACCAGCTTGCTGCTTCGCTTTTACGACATCCAGAAGGGAGCCATCCGTATCGCCGGAATCGACATCCGCAACTTCGACCTGATCGAACTGCGGCGTCAATTCGGGGTGGTGCTGCAGGATCCATACCTGTTCACCGGGACGCTTGCGGAAAATATTCGGCTCGGCACGGACTCCATTTCCGATCAGCAGATCCGTGCCGCCTCCGCACAAGTAAATTTTCTCGATTTCGTCGAGGAACTCGCCGAAGGCTTCAATACTCCGGTACGCGAACGCGGCAACGGCTTCTCCACCGGCCAGAAACAATTGATCAGCTTCGCCCGCGCCCTGGCGCATGATCCGCGCATTCTCATCCTCGACGAAGCGACGTCGAGCGTTGATACCGATACCGAACTCCGTATCCGCGAAGCTCTTGATCGAATGGTCAGCGGCCGCACGTCGGTGATCATCGCCCACCGCCTCTCGACCATCCAGCGAGCTGATCGTATTATTGTGATGCACAAGGGACAGCTCCGCGAAATTGGTTCACATCAGGAACTATTGTCGTTGCGGGGAATCTATTGGAAGCTCTACCGGTTGCAGTACAAGGAGCAGGAGATTGAAGGGAGAGAAGAACTCGCAACTCAGTAACGGCGATAGGACGGCCGGACAGCGCCGGCCCGAGGAGGAATCTCCCGCCGCCGTTCGCGTATTCCTCGACAGGCCCGGCGACCACCGCCCGCCGCCAGCGCTGATCCGCAACTTTGGTGGACTGAAAGTTCGCTATAAGCTCGTCGTCCTCCACAATCTTTTCTTTTTTGTTTTGGCGGGCTCCGTCTATCTGTCCATCATCCCCGTGTTTTCGCAGCGCATCGCCGCCGCGCGTCAGCGTGAGCTGCACATGATGGCCCAGATCTTCAGCGCCGAGCTCCCAATGAGCATCGGTGAAGAGTCGAGCGAGCTCGCGATCTACGATTTCCGGCGCGGAAGCGCGTCCGTCTTGGGTCTGTCTCCCGCCGGGCAGCTCTTCCTTGAACAACGTCCCGCCGCCACCTGGCAGCAGGGAGGCGACACACTGTTCCGGCGCGGCAAATCTCCCGCCATCTATCGCAGCGTGCGCCTTTCGCCGGAGTTCTATACTCAGGCGCTGCGGCAAGCCAAAATCACTCTGTTCACAGTTCTCGGATCCATCTACGTCCTGTCCATCATCGTGATGGAATTCCTCATCATGCCGCAGTTCGTCTATCGCCCCTTGCGCCTCATGCTTGCCGCGGACGAAGCAACCCAACGCGACGACCGCCAGAACGAACTGATTAACGATCAGTTCATCCTGAACGATGAGATCGGGCAGATCATGCGCTCGCGCAATGCCACCATCTCGCAGCTGCGGCACCAGGAAGAAGATCTTGCCACCGCCCTCAACAAGCTCGAGGAACAGGACCGGCTCGTCAGCCTCGGCTTGCTCAGCACCAGCGTCGCCCACGAACTCAATACGCCGCTCGCAGTCCTCTTGGGCTCTATCGAAAAACTGCAGGAAACCAGCCAGAATGCCCAAACCCTTGACCGCCTTGCACGCATGCAGCGCGTCGCTCGCCGAATGGCCAAAATCAGTGAGAGTCTGGTCGATTTTGCGCGCGTTCGCAGACACGAAACGGAGCCGGTCAGCCTCCGCCCGCTCATCGAAGAGAGCTGGAACCTGGTTGCGATTGATGAAAAGGCCGCAGTGGTTGTGTTCCACAACAACGTCTCGGAGATGCATGTCGTGCGCGGCAATTCAGACCGCCTTGTGCAGGTGTTTGTGAATCTTCTCCGGAATGCTTTGCTTGCCGTCTCGTGCGGCGGCATCATCACCGTACAATCGCGAACCTGCCAGCGTGGTGGCCAGCCGATGATCGCCTGCACCGTGCTCGACAACGGCCCGGGAATTCGGCCCGACGTGCTGCCGAATTTATTCGAGGCCTTCGTCAGTACGCGCCTCGACGCTCGCGGCACCGGCCTCGGTCTTACCGTAGCCGAAGGCATTGTCACCCAGCACGGCGGTGCCATCTCCGCTTCAAACCGTCCCGAAGGAGGAGCAGCGCTGGAAGTCGTACTGCCCGCTGCCTAAGCGCCATGTCCGAGCCTGACGGGGAGCTGGTCGATATTGCCGTCCTCGACGACGATCTGGATTTTCGCAACTACATTGAAGATCTGCTGCGGGACGAGGGCCAATATGAGGTACGCAGCTTTGCCGAGCCGGAACAACTCTTCGCGTCCGCCGAGACTCGTGTTCCCGATATCGTTCTTCTGGACATGAAGATGGGTCCTGCCACCGGAGACAAAGTCGTCGAACAGCTGCTCTCCCGATGGCCGGAACTCTGCATCATTATCGTCACCGGATATCCCTCGCTCGAAGATATGCGCGCAACCTTCAAGCTGCGTATCTTCGACTATCTTGCAAAGCCGTTCTCATTGGCGCAGCTAAGGCAGACGCTCCACAACGCAATTGAGCAGTTCAGCCTGGGACGCGCTCCCCAGGATCGCTTACGCGAACGGCTTGGCCATCGCATCAAGTTGTTGCGCGTAGAACGCGACTGGTCGCTGAAAGATCTCGCCGCGACCACCCGCCTTAGCGTCTCCCAGATCAGCTCGATCGAGCGCGGAGCCAATCTTCCCAGCATCGAAAGTCTGCTTGCCATCTGCCGCGCCTTCCATCGCAAACCCTCCGAAATCCTCTCGTCGATCGATTTCTGAGGGTAGGGCTGCCAATCCTGCCCGCAGCCGCCTTTTCAGCGGCTCGTGAACTCTGGACATTCGAATGCGCTCCTGGTGGGGCGGGCCCCAATAAGCGTTAGCTTTAAGGCTGAAACACTAGCGCGGATTTCTCACCGGCGGCTTCATAGCTGAGAGCCAGGCAGATCGCGATCAATTCTGGGAGTGCGGGCAAAGATTTGTTGCTTTGAGAGCAAGCTCCGCCACTGTATTGGTGTTTCGCCTCGCCGGTTGTCAAAG
>DATBDT010000042.1:0-70043 GCA_036269815.1 Bryobacteraceae bacterium | reverse complement strand
TCGTGTCGTATTCCCGGACTAATTGCTCAACTTCTGCCCGGCTCCGCCGACGCCGCTCTCCTTCGCTCTGTTTCGCGCTCATCCTCCAACTTCAACACTCTTGCCGCGCCGTTAACAGATGGGTTGCTCTGACGCTTACGTCTGAGGGGTGGCATGGAGGAGGGTTATGCTGCCAAGGTGTTCGTCGGGCCGGATTCAATCGTCCGCGCGATCGATCACGCAAAGTGTTGGTTAGATACAGAACGACAGTTAGTTAGGTTACCGCGATTCGTTGAGTCGGGCGCTTGGTTCAGTCATACGTGATCATGCGAACTTCGCATTGCCATTGACAGAGTTTCCGGGCGAGAGCCAATTTGTATTGCTCTTGCGCCACAGAGCAAGCCCGTACAAGACGTGTTTAGCAATCGATACTAACATTAAAGACGCCCTCCCTATTGGCAGGAAGATTACCTGTCCGGCGGTGATGCTGGGCGTGAGATAGTGCCGAGGTGCCATCATGATCGAATCTTCTGAATTTCGGAGTACGAGAATCCCGCTCAACCAGGGAACCGGCCAAATGCCCGTACTCGGGTTTGGCACCCTGATTCCCGATGCAGCCGCGACGATAAGCGCTACCAGAAGCGCGCTGGAAGCGGGATTCCGACACTTCGATTGTGCAGAGCGATACCGGAACGAGCGCGAGGTAGGCGAGGCGTTGCAAGTAGGACTTGCCGCTGGCGGGATCGCGCGCGAAGACATTTTTGTTACCACGAAGTTATGGAACTCCAACCATCGGCCCGAGCGCGTGGAGCCGGCTTTCGCTGCGAGTCTGGACAGACTCGGCCTCAGATATCTGGATCTCTACCTGATTCATACTCCGTTTGCATTTCAACCGGGAGACGAGCAGGACCCACGGGATCAAAACGGCAATATCCTCTACGACAAGGGAGTGACTTTGCTCGACACCTGGAGAGCGATGGAAAGTTTGGTGGATCACGGCAGATGCCGGGCTATCGGACTGTCTGACATCAGCTTGAACGAATTCTTGCCCATCTACGAAGCTGCGAGAGTCAAGCCAGCAGTCGTGCAAGTTGAGTCACATCCGTATCTGCCCGAAACGGAGCTTCTGGAATTCTGCAAGGAGAAGGGCGTTGTGTTTTTGGCGTTTGCGCCATTGGGTCACGGCATAAGGCCGGGGCCGCTCGAAGATACAGTCATTTTGGCGATCGCCGCACAGGTTGGAAAGACGCCGGCCCAGGTTCTGCTGGCATGGGCAGTGCAGCGCGGTACGGCTTTGCTGACCACACCCAGAACTGCGGCTCGCGCGCGAGAGAATTTTGACATTTCCGCCCTTCCGGAAGACGCATTTAACGAGATCAATCGCATCCAGATTAGGCAGAGGCTGAATGAAGTGGTGAAAACAGGTGTCCCGGGTTTCATCGCACAACGCGGATAAATATGGAAGACAAACAGCAAGGCAACGCGCTCAAATGCCGCCCTCGCCCTGGACCCCCTCCCGGCTCCAAAGGTCCAGTCTGCCCCACCCCAAATTGCAGAGCTTGACAAGCACAACTATAGACCGTGTGACGGCCAGCGCTAGATCTACCCGCGGGCTTGCCATCGAAATTTTCGTGCGGCGTGACGGAAACATCTTGGAAATCTCGGTTCTCAGGATGAGGGCAAAAGGACTCTCAAACAAATGAAGCGGATGACCGCCAATTTCCGAGCGCAGCAAATGGCTGTAATTCTCGGCATCACGTTACTACTTTCATCGAGTTCGGCCGGAATCGCGGCCCCGCAACAAACCGGCACCACGAACTTCGAGCTCAGCCCTCCCGCTGCGCAAGTGCCCGGGGTACCCCGGCTAGTGCGCTTCGACGGAACGCTGAAGCCCGATGACGGCAACATTCCTACGGGAAAGATCACCATCAGTTTTTCGTTGTATCAGGATCAGCAGGGTGGGAATCCGCTCTGGACGCAGACGGGACTAGTTAACGTCAGCCCGGACGGGCACTACAGCGTTTTGTTGGGCGCGACGGACCCCGGCGGTCTGCCGGGAGATTTGTTCAATGACGATAAACCTCGCTGGGTAGGAGTGCTGCCCAACGCTCCTGGATTTCAGGGGGAATTGCCACGCGTCCTGTTGCTGGGTGTGCCGTACGCATTGAAGGCGGCGGATTCGGAAACGCTGGGTGGAAAGCCCGCGTCGGATTACGTCACAACGGAAGCGCTGCGCATTCTTACTCAGCGGGCTTCGCAGCCCCGGCCGGCATCGTTGGCGGTGGCTCCGGCCCTAACGGCGGCGCTTGCGGGAACGGGTACAACTAACTTTCTGCCGATCTGGGCGAACAGCACGACCTTGGGCAACTCGACGATATTCGAAACCGGCAACAACGTTGGAATTGGAACCACCGCACCTGCCACGACGCTGGATGTGAATGGAGGAGCGACCGTTCGCGGGGACTTGCAGTTCACGGCTGGAGGCACCGCTACAGCGACTGCGGGATCGGCTTCGCACACCGAGAACTTCTTAACCTCGACGTTCAACAGCGGTACTCAAACCGCAGTCAGTCAGAAATTCCGGTGGCAGGCCGAGCCGGCGGGCAACAATACCGCTGCACCGTCCGCAACCTTGAACCTACTCTTCGGAGCCAACAACGCGGCGCCGGCAGAGACAGGCCTCTCGATCAATAGCCGTGGCTTGATCAAGTTCGCTTCGGGACAAACATTTCCGGCCACCGCCGTAGGGACGATCACGGGCGTCAAGGCCGGAACGGACCTGACGGGCGGCGGCACCACGGGAACGGTCACGCTCAACCTGGATACCACAAAGGTGCCGCAGCTGAACGCCGCAAACATGTTTACCGGTAATCAGGCGATTGCGGGCAGCCTGACTGTCAATGTCTTGCTTTCGGCTGGCACGGGCACCTTCGGTGGTACGCTGACTGCCGCCAATTTATCCATACCGCCGACCAGCGGTACGAACTCAGGAATCATCTACTTTGGCGGAAATCCGTTCATTCACGCCGGGGGCAACGCGAACAACACATTCCTGGGGATGATGGCCGGCAATTTTACAAATCAGGGCTTCGACAACCTCGGCGTTGGCCGCCTGTCGCTGAAGTCGGACACAACTGGTGCATCGAATACTGCCATCAATTACGCCACTCTCACCTCGAATACAACTGGATTTAGCAATATCGCCATAGCGCCATATGCCGGACTCCATAACACGACTGGCAGCTTCAACACCTATGTCGGCCCAAGCGCCGGGATTACCAATACAACCGGTAGTTACGACACGTTTCTCGGGGTGTCTACCAATTCCGCTGACGGGCTTACAAACGCAACAGCAATCGGTGCGAATGCGTATGTTGGCACCAGTAACAGCGTCGTGCTCGGAAGTGGTGCCAACGTAGGCATCGGAACCAGCACACCACCTTATCCGTTGACGGTTCAGGCGGACGACAATGGCTCGCCTCGCTTTACTCCCCATCAGTTCATGATCCAGGGCCACAGTGACCCGAACAAGCAGTTGCTTGTCGGCTATCTGGCGGACAACGCAGCGGACAACGGCTATGGCGCCCTACAAGCCACTTGGGCTGGGCACTACAACACAGCCCTGGCGCTAAATCCAAACGGGGGACAAGTCTTCGTCGGAACCACGAGTTCGTTTGCTGGTGCTCCTTTCATAATCGGCCAGGGAAGAGGATCCGCCCTGGCCGACGGCTGGACTACGTACAGTTCACGGCGCTGGAAGACCGATATTCAGACCCTTCCGGACGCTCTAGCGAAAGTGCAACGAATGCGTGGAGTCTCGTATGATCTGAAGGAGAATGGCAAGCACGAAATAGGTGTGATCGCAGAAGAAGTAGGCCAAGTACTTCCGGAAATCGTAAGTTGGGACAAAAACGGAAAAGACGCGAACGGGGTGGATTACACACGCTTGACCGCAGTCCTGATTGAAGCTGTCAAACAGCAGCAGCACGAGATTGAAGAACAGCAGACCATGTTGCGGACGCAGGCGGTCGCCATGCGGAGACTGACAGCGGAGATCACATCGGCACGAAAAAGCTTGCACCAACTGAAGGCACAATTCACGGACCGCCAATCGGCCATGCTTGCCTCCAGGTAGGCCCGCCGCGATCGAAAAGCCCAGCTGGCCCTCACATTGTTAGAAATTTTGAAGCAGGACCACATTACTCACATCTTTGCCGCGCGCGATTACCAGCTGTTTGCCGTCCGTCGCCCAACGATGAGTAACTATCCCGTCCTCCGCGAAGTTGGTAACCTGCGTGGCCGGGCCGCCATCCACGGGCTGCTGCCAAATATTTGTTACGCCGCGCAAGGTCCGGCCAAAGCTTACGCCTTTCCCGTCGGGAGTCCACGTGACGTCGCCGGAGACATCCGGCATGCCGTTCAGCAGCCTGAACCCGCCACCATGTGCAGAAACTACCGCTGCTTGCCGCGGCGAAAATCGTGGATCGCCCTTCGGGTAATAGCTGCAGAGGATCCACTTGCCGTCAGGCGAGACTTGGGGGTAGGAAAGGGGCCGGCTGTCCAACTGAACTGCCTTGCCGCCTTCTATTGGAACAGCCCACAAGCTCGGCATCCCGCCGGTGCCGGGAGACCATCCTCTAAACGATACGTAGATAACTTGTCGGCCATCTGCTGAAGCGGTAGGATGCACATCAAGAGCGCCGTCAGTCAGTTGCCGTGCATTACGGCCGTCAGGATCAACGCGCCAGATCTTCCCGGCTGATTGGTAGAGCAGATACCGGCCATCGCGAGTTGCACTTACCTCAGATTTGTCTTCGGCGCCGAACGTCACTTCAGTCGTCTTCCCGCCACTCGAATCCGTGATCCAGATGTTCCGGTACTCGCCCGCATCGGCTGTGTAGGCGATACGACCACCCGGCAGGGTGGCCAGGTCTTCAAGGCCGTAGATGTTACCTGTGGGAACCTGTGATGCTGTCCCGATCCTCTGATTCGACTTCACCCACAGGGATGCAAACCGCTCCGATTGCATCGCACTCAAGATCTTGCCGTCCTTTGTGAGACGAAGCCGGGTATAGCTGCTCAGATCGTTCGTGGCTTTGAAATAAGCGCCGTTTTTCAGAGAGACTTTCCAAATTTGAAACAGGTCGTATCTCACGGCGTCACTGCCATTCACCAGCAATGTATCGGTTCCCGCGGGCCAAGCCGCGGATCCCACCCAGTTCCAGTTCTTTGCGGCGACCGGCTTCCTCCATCCATCTGCCACTCGCACTAGCTCGGCGTGAAATGCTTCCGAGCTCACGCCAGCGCTGCTTCCGGCGAAGCACGCAATCCATCGTTTGTCCCGCGACCACGCAAGTCCAAATTGCGAAAAATATTGCGGACGCCGGCAGGTTGCGATCGTATATGGATTTCGGCCATCCGCGTGAGCGACCGCCAGGACCGTTTCCAGACGCGATCCATCCGACCGGACAAACGCCAATTCCTGCCCATCAGGCGACAGCGCGATGTCACCCCTGATTTGGTCGAGCACCTTGACCGGCTGGTTCGTACCGTTCATGTCGAGCCGGTACAAATTCTCCTCGCTCGCGAGCGTCCGGAGATAGTACAGGTAGCGACCGTCCGGCGAGAAGGTCAGTCCTGAATGGCCGCCTGGTTCCGACGCGATTTGACGCACCTCATTGGAGGTCGCGAGATCGGTTAACCATATACTCTCGCCCGCTTCGTCCTTTCGCACGTAGGCGAGTTGTCTGCCGTCTGGTGCAATCGCAGCGTCCAACACGACGCCGCCCAGTGGGAGACGGCTGATCTTAGTCGGGGTGATCGGAAACGCGCTAGGCTCTCCCCTCGGTTGCCGGCGCAAGAACGGAACCGTGGTGACGGCGAGCCCAACAATCGCGGCAACAACCAATACCGGGACGTTAACGCGCGATCGTCGTCTTTTCGTGCGTACCGGTCTGAGCCGCTCCGAAACTGCGATTCGGTCGGCAAGCGTTTTGAGCTCCATGCGCAAACTCTCGGCATCTGAATAGCGCTGTTCGCGGTCCTTCATCAAGCAGCGGCGGACAATACGTTCGAACTCGGCGGGCAGATTCGGCGCGAGGCCCGCCATGTCTGGAGGATCGTTGAGCAAGATTGACGTCAATGTGTCCGCAGTGGTTGGGCCACTGAATGGCGGAGTGCCGGTAGCCATTTCGTACAGCACGGCCCCGAAGCTGAAGATGTCCGACCGTGCATCGAGCGGCAGCCCTCGGGCGTGCTCGGGCGACATGTACCTTACGGTTCCGAGAACCATGCCCGGAACTGTCAAACTCTGCCCGGCAACCAAAAGGCTGTTCTGTTTCCCTGGGCCCTCGACAACTCTAGCCAGCCCGAAGTCGAGTACCTTCAGCAATCCATCATGCCGGATCATAATGTTTTCTGGCTTAATATCACGGTGGATGATGCCGGCTTGATGCGCAGCACCGAGCGCCGCGATTACCTGTGTGCCGATATCGAGCAAGGCTGTTAAGGGCAATGGCCCGTTCGCCAGCCGTTGGCGAATGGTGCATCCTTCGACAAACTCTTGGGCGATGAAATCGAGACCTTGGCTTTCTCCGATTTCAAATATCGTGACGATATTGGGATGACTCAGTTGCGACGCGGTGCGTGCCTCGTTCTTGAAACGCAGCGCTTGATGCGGATCGCGAACAAACTTGGGCAAAAGTAGCTTGACGGCGACGTGCCGTTCCAATCGCTTATCGCGCGCGAGCCATACTTCACCGATACCCCCTGCACCGAGCCGCGAAACGATTTCATAGTCACCCAGCACCTGGCCGGAGAACTCGCGAGCGGTCGCCTGGCCCGCGATGTCTCCGGCGATCAGTTCGAGCAGGGGGGCTTCGAGAAAATCGCCTTGAGACTCGTGCGCCTGGAATACCCTTTCGACTTCTCCACGCAAACTCGGGTCCCCGGCACATGCTTCATCGAGAAGAGCCGCGCGGTTATCGGCGGGGGTCTCCAGCAGGTAGTCGACTAGAGCATTGATTTTTCGATAGCGCTCCGAAGTCATGCCGCGCAGATCTTAGCAGGATCTGGAATTCAAGTCTCGGCAGGCTTGCCGGGCAATTCGGATTGCAACCAAGCCTTCGCGCGCTTCCATTCACGAGTGACGGTTTCGGGTGAAATATTCAGCACTTCGGCTGTCTCTTCGAGCGTCAAGCCTCCGAAGAAGCGCATTTCGACGATTTGGCTTTTGCGCTTATCTAGCTGTGCCAGCGCGGTAAGCGCATCATCGAGAGCGACCAAGGCGGTGGCACGTTCGGGAGAAAAGACGAGAACGCTGTCGAGTGAAACGGTATGGGCACCGGAGCCACGGCGCTGAGCTCTGCGGCCGCGCGCCATGTCAACTAGGATATGACGCATCGATTGAGCGGAGACTGCGAAGAAGTGCGCCCGGTTGCGCCAAGTCATCTCCTTTTGGTTGACAAAACGCAGGTACGCCTCGTGGACCAGCGCTGTAGTTTCAAGCGTCTGCCCCCCGGAGTCACGCCGCATATAGCGGCGTGCAATGCGCCGCAACTCGCAATAGATCAGCGGAACGAGCGTATCCAGCGCGTCTTGATTGCCGTTGCTCCAGGCGATAAGCAGACCCGTCACATCATTGCCGGCGGAGGCGACAGTAGCAGGCGCTGACGAGTCCATCAATCGATTTCCAACAAGAACGACAGGCTATCTGCGCAGGCCCTCAGAAGCTCAAGCCTCAAAACGCGATCCAAGTAGGTAGATAATAGTTTACTCAATTGCTGCGCGCGCGACGCAAGGGACCGCCTTCGAAGAGTTGGACACGGTTGACCCATCGGTGTGATGCCGTCATCGCCAGATTCCTTGACGAGCCGCGCGAAGAGTCGTTTAACATGCAGTTAAAGCAATCTTATATTGTGTTCGACCGTTTTTATGATACTGTCCATTCTGCCGCTTAGCACTTGTTTCGCAGCGCTGAGGGTGTAGCCTTTCATGGCATGAAAAGGTACGTGCGATGGCATGGCAAGCGCATATGGATCGACCACGACATCTACTACAACGGGACCGCCCTTGTGTGCGAGAGCTTCGGTTAGACCATCGCTGACCGCATCGGGATCCTCAATTCGAATCCCTTTCGCGCCCATTGCTTCGGCCACCGCCGCGAAGTTCGGGTTCTTGAAACCGACTCCATAGGGAATGAAGCCGGCTTCCTGCTGCTCGATACCCACGAAGTCAAGCGACTCGTTGTTCAGCAGGATGTGGATCACAGGTGTCTTTCGTTCTACCTGGGTCAGCAGGTCGCCCATCGCAAGCATCGTGAACCCGCCGTCGCCGCAAATGGCTATCGTTTGGCGGCCAGGATAGGCCAGTTGCGCTCCAAATGCGTTCGGCGCGGCGTTGGCCATGGAAGCCCAGGAGAACGATCCGAAGAGCCTCCGATTTCTGCCACCTTTGATATGCCTCGCCAGCCACATTACTGCCGTGCCAGTGTCTGCGAAAAACATGGCGTCATCCGAGGCTAATTTACACAACGTAGCAGCGAGGTATTCCGGACGTATTGGTTTGATGCCCGGTCCGTTGTCAACGTAATGCTGTTTCAGTTTGGCAAAAGACTCCGTTTCGTCGACATATTTGCGCAGGAACCGGTCATCAGCCTTTTCCTGGACATTTTCCAGTAGCGCTTGGAGGGTCGCTTTAACGTCGCCGACTAACCCAAGATCGAGCGAGGTTCGGCGGCCTATGTGTTTCGGATTCTGGTCGATCTGCACCTTCCTTACTTTCGCTCCTGGAAGGAATTCCGAAAACGGAAAATCGGTCCCCAGCATCAAGAGGAGATCGGCATGGTTGATCGCTCCATAAGCGCCGCCATATCCTAGCAACCCCGTCAGTCCCACAGCGTAGGGATTGTCGTGCTCCAGCCATTGCTTGCCTCGCAACGCGTAGCCGACGGGTGCCTTCAATCTTGCAGCCAGTTCGATTACCTCTTCGCGCGCGTCTCGACACCCATCGCCGCCAAAGATGGCGACAGTGCCGGCGTCATTAATCATGCCCGTGAGCCGGCTCAGGTCAGAGTCTGATGGACGAAACACCGGCGCCCCAGGGATGCTGATATGGACGGGCTCGCCCACTGCCTCCGCCGCCGCGATATCCCCGGGAATCGAGAGGACCGTAGGGCCTTTCTCAAGGATCGAAGTGCGTATAGCCGTACCGATGACGGCCTGAGCCTGAGCAGGATTGACTAGCCTGGCCGTGTAAAGAGACGCGGCTTGGAAGAACTGATAAGGATTCATCTCCTCCAGCGAAGACGTGTCCATCAACATAGTTTCGACGTCACCCGCGATCGCAATCACCGGAGCGCGCTCTTTGCGCGCATCCATCAGGCCGTTAAAGAGGTGAGTAACGCCAGGTCCCGCTGTCCCGCACACGACAACGGGTGCGCCTGTGAAGTAAGCATCTGCAACAGCGGCGAAGACTCCGTATTCTTCATTTCGAACGTGCACAAAATCGACGTTCCCGTTTCGACGCAGCGCATCGATCACTGGATTCAAGGCGTCGCCGACAATGCCGTAACACCGTTTTACGCCGGCGCTGACAAGCATTTCCCATAAGACATCCGCAACATTTCGGGCCATCGCAGTCTCCGTTTCCTTTTATAAACAAAATGCAAATCACGAGAAGCGCCTCCTTCTTAGAAGTAACCGGATCTTACCCGGCGGCGCTCACAATGTCCAAGCTTCGACGTCGCTGCACGACAGTGATCCTCGTTTCCAACTAAGCGAACAAACAACCGCTCCCAAGAAGTAATCCGAGTAACTCAACGAACTGATGATGGAATTAGTTGCTCGTCAACATTGGTCGCGTGTTCGCTCTCGAAAACCCGCAAACGCACCCTTGGTGCTGCCAAAAAAGAGGATCTGCGCAGTAGGATCGTCATGGGCGACCTTACCATTTCCCCACGCCGCCGCGGCGTCCGAGCCGATCGTGAACCGGTCCGAAAGAAGCTTCGGCCGCCGCGATCTGTCCATCGACAGTATTACAATGTCGATCTCGTCGGCGCCCAATTTAATATCTAAGCTACCGCTTTCGAAAGCGACCGCGCCCGGAGCTGACCATCCAGCATCCGTACGGCAGGAAATGAATCCACGCCCGAATCCGACTCCCACTACCGCGGCGCCCTTCCTGAAGCCGGGAACAACCGTGATGCAGTCAGCGGAATCGATCTGCTCCGGCCGGATTCCATTTGGCGCTGTAGTTAACTTTGCGAAGACAGCCGCGCCTCTATCCAGCAGCCGCGCTTGGGTTTGATCCGCCGCGCTCGCGGAAAGTGCGGCCGCGGAGATCAGGACCAATAATGTTCTCATCTTTGCCATTCGTGAATGCTCCTTGGTAGGCCCGACTCAATTGGGACCGGTCTCGTATGAGGAGAGTTCCAAAACCAGGAGCTTTGTTTGCCGATTTGTCGACTGAAGTGCCAACAAGAATCGCTGCGGCAAGATCTTCCCGAGAGAAGGGAAGCCGTCAGGACACAGCAAAGAACTTTCAAAGTTGGGGATTCAGGAATTCGTCAATAGAAAGTTGGTTCTCGTACCGAAGGACGTTCGCTGGGCGCCTGAAACATGCGGATTGTAGATCATATGCGAGAATTCACGCCTTGGCCCCGGAGAACTGATCTTGTATGAAGAAGCCCATCCTGGTTGTTACATCGCATTTCATCACTCCTGTAGAAAGCCGGATCGAAAGCCAATACGAAGTCAGGCGTAAGGTCGACGGCACGTTGTCGACCCGCGACGAACTCCTCGCCGCGGCTGAGGACGCAGATGCGATGCTTATCACGCCATTCGACAAGCTCGATGCCGAGTTCTTCAAGCGGGTTTCGCCCTCTGTCAAAGTCATCTCTACGTATTCCGTTGGTTTTGACCATATCGACGTGCGGGCGGCAGCGGAGCGCAATATCGCGATTGGATACACGCCAGCAGAGGTAACGGATGCTACAGCGGATGTAGCGATGTTGCTGCTTCTGGGTGCGAGCCGCCGTGCATTTGAGGCGCAGAACTTGGTCCGAACCGGCGAGTGGACTATTCCACGAGCAGCTGCCCTCCTGGGTTGGCAGATCACAGGCAAGACGCTTGGGATTCTGGGGATGGGGCGCATCGGACAAGCTGTCGCGAAACGCGCCAGAGCCTTTGGGATGAAGATCCATTACTCCGACCCACATGAGCTTCCGCGGGAGAAGGCCGGTGATGCTATATTCCATGCGGATCCCATCGAGCTTCTGAAGGTGAGTCAGTTCCTCAGCTTACATGCTCCTGAGTTGGAGACGACCCATCATCTCCTCAACGCGGCAAACATCGCGCGTCTTCCTCAAGGTGCGATTGTGGTGAACGCGGCTCGCGGCGGCTTAATTGTGGATGATGACCTCATTGCCGCGCTTAAGAGCGGCCATATAGCTGCAGCCGGACTTGACGTGTACGACGGAGAGCCAAAACTCCACCCTGGCTATATTGCTCTCAAGAACACCTTTCTGCTCCCGCACATTGGCACCGCAACCATCGAAAGCAGGACCAATATGGGGATGGTCGCGCTCGACAATATCGATGCCGTTTTGAATGGAAGCCCAAGATCCACCACTGGCGAACGCTTCGCTCGGTCGGACGGCGTGAAAACCGGCTCTTGACGCGTGTTTCCGTCCCTGGGCGCGCCCGGCCCTCAAATGTGCGCGAATAAACGCGCCTCGCGGCCCGCCGTCGGCCAGACCCGCGGCGACCGCGATTACTCCGTCCAAATTTCGAGCGGAATGTCCGCCGATACCGACCGGAGGGGAATCTTCATCCGCGTCAGCCATCATAAACACGCGGCGCACCCCCGGAATCTCGCAAGGTCTCCATTTTGCAGACGTGGACATATAGTCCCCAGAAACGCCAAGACGTTTCCGCCTTCGCCTTGATATAAAGGCTCCTCCTCAGGTCCTGCAAGCTGATGGCCGCTTTTCTCATTTCGCCCTTGCTCCGTTGTTGTTGGAACCATTACAAACAGCAGGGCCTCTTCGCTCCACAGGCATTACCCCGCTTCGTCGCTACTACCGGCCGAGTCACTCCCGAACAACGCTAACGACAACGCAGGATCTATCCGTGACTGGAAGCCACTCCCCGACCGCACACGAGATTGCGCGACAGGCGTTTGAATTCATAGTCCATATGAGCTTCTAATGGGAGTGAAAGAGCGTCAAGTCCACCTTGATTGTTTACAGCCCTTCACGAGGACGACATGTTTCACAATAAAGACTCCCGATCTTCGAAATCGCTTCCAAATTGGCCTGCCCACCGGGGCTCTGGGACGCGAAATTGTAACGTATACAGCGCAGGCAGCGCAGCGGTACGATTACTCCGGGATTCGCGTCCCGCACACGAAGAGGTTTTTGAAAGCGTGCCCGGTGGCGAGCCGGTCGTGTTTTGGTTGAACGATGAACGCCTCTTCCAATGAAACAAGAAAGCAACTCAGCCGCCGCCCCATCGGATCCTACCCTCTAGAAAGGGAATGGAAATGGAAAAGGCCCCTTCACCGTAATGCGCTCCCCTGTTACGCTGCCTTCGCTGTGAGTGTCGGGTAGAGGATTCCCATTGAAGTCGTACGAATCCCAAGTGAATGTTCCCGAAAAGTTTTTCCCATCATGACTAACTCTAATTTCTACCCGCTGAATAAAGATACTTACTACCTTTCCGCTGCTCGCGTCCCAGTTGAATGCGGGGTGTACTTCTGAATATTGCCGCCGACCAGTCCTCTCCCACACTCCGTTGCAGATATTCCCAAAGGAGGGCGCTGGTGAATCAACTGAAATTTCGGTCCCATCCGGATGAAATTGGTCGAATCCGACGTCCATGACCAAACCACCGGCAATGAATGTCGTTTTCCAAAATCCTACAATCGAGCTATTGCTGTCACGACTGTCCTCTGACGCGCTCAGTTGCTCATCTGCATCCGGCTGCCTGGTCTGATCTTGCGGCGAGACCGTGGCGAATCCCGGAAAGACTTGCCGTCCTGTGGCAGCCTGTGCCGCCGCCGCGCAACTGGCAACCCCATTTGCCGCGAACACCGTTAACAACGCGGTGCATCCGACTAAAGTCCCCCACACCGAAAGCATACGATCTGTGGTCCGTCGGTTTCTGTTTTGCTGGGTCATCCCGCTCCATATCGGTCTGTGCATGCGAAAGCTCCTTTGAAAGTGATTGCTGAAAGGATGCAGGGCGGGACGAATGTTCTTTCCCGGCTGTAGGTGATTCCTTTCTGAACCCACCGTAGCCTCGGAACGGAAAGAGGGGCAAGTGAGAAGGTGTGAAATACTCTGTTTCTTGGCGATTTCGCACCGTTGCGTGAGGCAGTATACTGTTTAGCCGAGGGCCGGATGCCAGCCGATGACCGTCTAGATTCCTGGAAAGCAATTGCTTTTTATCTAAGCCGGGACATTCGTACCGTTCAGCTCTGGGAAAAGGAGCAAGGGCTACCGGTGCACCGTCACCGGCACACAAGTCTGCCATCGGTGTTTGCATTCAGATCCGAATTGGATGGATGGCGTAGCGCGCGAACCGAATCGCCCAGATCGTTGGAGGCTATCTCAGTCGATTCTGCAGCCCAATCCACCGTTAACACCAGGCGAAGCAGCGAAACCTCCGCAAACGCCATCAAGCCGAAGCGCGGGGATGATGGCCAACTTTTGGCAGTGGGGCGGCACATTAATCCGAGAACGAGCAGATATGCGGCAGCAGTCACATTGTCGCTGTTGGTTGGTGTTGTTCTTGGATGGTTTCTCATCCGAATGCAGAACGTTCCTCGTGCTGTATCGAACTATCGTTCCCTGCCGTTTACAACTTACCAAGGCAATGAGGGGGCTCCTTCGTTCTCGCCGGATGGCACGCGTGTCAGCTTCGAGTGGGATGGACCCCATCAGGACAATCTCGACATTTATGTAAAGCTGCTTGGCCCCGGAGATCCCGTGCGTCTGACCGTACACCCGGCTGACGACCATGATCCTGTATGGTCGCCGGACGGAAGATGGATAGCTTTTCTTCGCGATGTGAGCGATGCCGAAAGAAGTATTTGTCTCATACCTGCGCTGGGTGGTCCTGAGCGGACCATAGCTCGCACGGGCATTGTTAGGTACTCCAGTTATTCGACGGAAGCCCCGCTTCTTTCTTGGTCAGCCGATGGCAATTACCTTTTCGCGATAGATATCTCAGGCGATACGGCAAACTCATATGCGATCACTCGCGTATCAATCGCCACCGGTGAAACGAGACTAGTCACGTTTCCCGGTTCCAGAAACTTCGGAGAGAGTGCGGGGGCCGTTTCGCCCGATGGACACTTGCTGGCGTTCAGCCGGCAGATAAGCGACATGGTTACTAACTTATACGTCGTTCCTTTATCATCGCAATCGCTGCCTGCGAGCTACCCGGAAAAAATCCTATCTGGTGCGCGAATTGAGGGATTCGCCTGGGCTCCGGATAGCCGCGAGCTTATGGCTTTCGGTGAGCTAGACGGACAAAACGGATTTTGGCGCGTCCGTGTAAAGGGATCCCGAGCAATTACTCCCTTGACGGGTATTGGGCAGATCCCCGTTCGCTTGAAACGCATGGGGCGGGGGCGCGGCGTTAATCTGGCGATCTCGCACGATGGCCGACGACTGATGTATACCGAGGGGAGATTCGACGCCAACATCTGGCGTCTCGATCTGACGGGAGCAACCAAAGGCAAAATCTTCCCGTTTATCGCATCTACTCGTGATGATTTCCAGCCGGATTATTCCTCCGACGGCCGGAAAATTGCGTTCGAGTCGGACCGGTCAGGATGCGAAGAGATCTGGGTATGTGACCGGGACGGCTCAGCTCAATTCCAATTGACTGATTTCAGAACGGGATGGTCCGGATCCCCTGCGTGGTCACCGGACCGGGAGAATATCGCTTTCGACCGGTACGATGTACCGAACTGGGCTATTTTCGCAGTCCATTCACAGGGTGGCAGGGTTCGCCGTCTCTCCACCCAATCGGGCAACAACGTTACGCCGCATTGGTCACCTGATGGACAATGGATCTTTTTTGCTTCCGACCGAACGGGCCGCTTTGAAGTCTGGAAGATGCCAGAAACGGGAGGGCCTGAAATTCAAGTGACAAAAGGCGGCGGCAACTTCCCCATTGTGTCCCAGGACGGCGAATCTCTCTATTACTCCAAATCCGGCGGCTCGGGTAATGCCACCCTATGGCGTCAGCCGGTGACCGGCGGCGAAGAGACAAGGACGCTTGATCATCTTCTCTTCGCCCATTCGTTTGCCGTCGGGAGGAAAGGTATCTATTTCTTCCAAGGCCAATCGACTTCTGCACCTTCCGACGATTCGGTACAAGAAAGCGCGCCGCTCTGCTTCTTGGATTTCAAAACTCGGCAGATCAAAACTCTCGGTTCGGTCCAGGCCACTAATTTTGCTGGTCACATCGCTGTTTCTCCTGATGAGCGTTCCGTCCTCTATGGGCACGACGATGGCAGCGGGACCGATCTTATGCTGGTCGAAGCCTTGCGTTGAGCTTGTTAGTCGGGCATCTGGGTCGGCTCGGAGCCATCAATATGCCTCCGCACCACTCATTAGCCCTTCAGCGGATCGTGCGGTGGATCTGAGCGATTACCCAGAAGATTCGGAGTCGGCTGCAAGGCGAATATTGGGTGGGCAGACACAGCTTCAATTCATCCATTCTTACGACCCACTCGGAACTTGGCCGGGTTGAGCAACTCGAATGCTCGAATAGAACGTTCCTGACGGCGCAGCTTTAGAAATCCACTTTGACGTTAAAGTCGGCCACTCTTCGCCGTGGCTCGCGGAGAGCCGGCATCGTCGATCCAACCAATGGTTTATCTATTCAGCGGGCAAGTGGATGGAGCCGATGTTTCAAAAGGGGGGAATTTACGGACTCCCGGTTCGCGCCTACAGTGAACCTCGCATTGCACTTGCCACAGTTTCTAAGTGACACCCGATTTTCTATTGCTCGTGCGCCAACGGGCAAATCCGCAGAAGAGATGTTTTGGTGCTTCGGCAACGAATACCAACATAAAGCCCCCTCGCCCCCTGAAATTCTGCAATGAGAAATTCTGCAATGAGAAATTCTGCAAGGAGAAATTCTGCAAGGATAAGTACCTTGTGTTTTGGCCTTCGCGCCGTCGCGCCTTCGCGCCATTGAGTCACGGAATAAGGCCGGGGCCGCTCGAAGACCCGGTCATTTTGGCAATTGCCGCATGGGTTGGAAAGACGTCGGCACAGCTGCTGTTGGCTTCGGCGGTCCAGCATGGCACGACTTTGTTTGCAACGCCCGGGACTGCGGCCCGCGCGCGACAGAATCTGAACATCTCCGCGCTTCCGGAAGATGCGCTTGACGAAATCGATCGAATTCAGACTCGACAGAGGTTCAATGAAGTGGTCAATGACCGGCAGCTCGGGGTCCATTCCACAAGGTCGATGATCATGACACCCAACCGCACCTGGAGCCCTTAACTTCCCTGGCCGGTAGCCATCCTCAGACCTGCCGTTTCAAACCCGCCAAACTCTCCGAATACGGCTCCGTGCCTACACCTCGCTCCGTAATAATCGCCGTATCCCTGGCATTGCGGGCCTGAAAGCGGGCAGCACACCCAGCCCTGGAATCTACATCACCCTTCCACTCTACTTTCGCGACAGCAACATCTCGCTGTACGACCCTCATGGCGATCGAGTCTTGAAAAATTTCACGGCAGACATCAACCTCTTTGTGCTGCCTGCGGTTGAAGTGGTCACTCCATTCAAAATCCTGGGCGCTCATTACGGAGCGTCCTACATGGAGTTCATCAGCAACGGAATTGTCAGTGTGGCCGCTCCAAATTTCAGGCGATCCAGCAGTTACACTTTCGGAGACCTTTATGTCCAGCCGGCGATTTTAGGCTGGGAAACCTCGGTAGCCGACTTCACGGCGGCTTATGCGTTTTTCGCTCCTACCGGCTCGGGTTCAGGAGGGCAGCACATGTGGATTAATGAGATCGATCTGGGAGGGACCTTGTATCCAGGCGCCGGCAAGAAGTGGAACGTGTCGGCGATGACGTACTACGACTTTAACCGGAGGAAAAACAACGCGGATATCAAGGTTGGAAATATTCTGACGCTAGCAGGAGGAATCGGACGATCGTTTCACAAAGGCATGGCAAATGCGGGCATCGCCTATGGCGCGCAATGGAAAATGAGCCACGATAGCGGTTCGGATATACCAGCTTTTTTGCCTGTCACCAATGGCCGGGTCTTCGGCCTTGGACCTCAGCTCGACTTTCCACTGTTTACTAAGATTCCAAATTTGGGTCTGCTTTCATTCCGCTATATGTGGTTGGTTGGACCGAAAACCGCGATGGGAAGCCAGGCCTTAACGCTTTCGTTCACATTTGCCAGGATCAGGGTGCCATGAAGGTCGCGGGAGAGACCGCGGTTCGTATACTCTTCCTGGTCTCCGCTACCTGCGGAACTGCCGCGCAGGCGCAGACGAGGAAACCGAACGTCGTTTACTTTGTGGTGGATAACCTCGGGATGGGCGAAGTGAGTTCAGGGCGATCCGTATCGTACAGCGAGCGAATGACCTTGGCAGAGCGGGATCACGCAAGGAGGTAAAGGTGATGCAGCGAAGAAGAGTTCTTATCACGGTGCTTTTGGCCGGTGCGCTACTCGGGTGGCTGGCGGCATCCGATTGGTTTCCCACAAAAGTTCACGCCCAGCAGAATGCTGCGGAGAAACCGGCGACGGGCGGCGCACTGGTGCTGCCCGCTCCGGAAGCGCCTTTCGGAGGCGTCATAGGACGTAAGGCTAAGGAATCCAAACCGGACTTCCCCAAAGCGGTGACTGCTCCAAAAGGCGCCCCCAATGTTCTGCTGATCATGACCGACGACACCGGCTTTGGCGCCTCCAGTACCTTCGGTGGCCCCATCCCAACACCGACGCTTGAGCGCATCGCCCAGAGGGGTCTTCGTTATAACAATTTCCACACAACGGCACTTTGCTCGCCGACCCGGGCCGCCCTGCTGACCGGCCGCAATCATCACAGCGTGGGGTTTGGCGATATTTCGGAGTTCGCGACAGGGTTTCCGGGCTACAACTCGATCATGCCGAAGAGCGCGGGCACAATCGGCAACATCCTGGTCGGGAATGGTTACAACACGTCATGGTTCGGCAAGAATCACCTGATACCGGATTGGCTGGAAAGCCCGGACGGCCCTTTCGACCAGTGGCCAAGCGGGATGGGCTTTGAGTATTTCTATGGCTTCCTCGGCGGCGATACGGATAACTGGCATCCGGCGCTCTTCGAGAACACGAAACCGGTTTTGCCTCCGTTCGGAGACCCGAATTACATCCTGATCCGCGATATGACTGACCGTGCGATCAACTGGATACGCACCCAGCATGCGATCGCGCCCGACAAACCCTTCTTCCTGTATTTCGCACCGGGGAATGGGCACGCTCCACACCATGCGACCAGGGACTGGATCGCTAAGTTCAAAGGGAAATTCGACTATGGCTGGGACAAGCAACGGGAGATGACTTTGGAGAACCAAAAGAAGTTGGGCATCGTGCCGCCCGACACGGTGCTGACGCCGCGCCCAAAGGAGATCCCTGCGTGGGATTCGCTCAATGCGGATCAGAAGAGAGTTTACGCCCGAATGATGGAAGTGTACGCAGCCGCGGTCGCTCAGAGCGATTATGAAATCGGCCGCCTGATCGACAGTCTGGAAGCGTCCGGCCAACTCGACAACACACTGGTGATCTACATCGAGGGCGACAACGGCGCGAGTGGTGAAGGCACATTGCAGGGCACCACTAACGAGATGGGCGAGGGGGCCCCGAAACCGGAGTCGCTCCCGTTCCTGGTGTCGATGATGGATCAATTGGGAGGCGACCGTACTTACAACCACTATCCCGTCGGTTGGGCGCATGCGATGGACACGCCGTTCCAGTGGACGAAGCAAGTCGCGTCACATTTCGGTGGAACACGGAACGGCATGGCAGTTAGCTGGCCGGCGCGAATCAAGGCCCATGGTGAAATTCGTCCGCAGTTTCATCATGTGATCGACGTTTTACCAACGATTCTGGAGGCCACCGGAATCCAAGCTCCGATGATGCTCAACGGCACGTCCCAGATGCCGTTTGAAGGCGTCAGCATGGCTTATACGTTCGATGACGGAAAGGCCCCCATGCGGCACACGACCCAGTATTTCGAGATCGCGGCGAATCGCGGTCTTTACCACGATGGCTGGATGGCCAGCACTACACCATTACGATTCCCGTGGGTGGTTTCGGGAGTGGACCCTGACCCGGATGCCTTTCCTTGGGAGCTCTACAACGTCGCACAGGACTTCAGTCAATCCAACAATTTGGCCAAGCAGAATCCTGAGAAACTTGAGGAGCTCAAATCGCTTTTTCTGATTGAGGCGGCCAGGCACAACGTGCTGCCTATCGATTCCAGTTTTGCCGACCGGGCGAACCCGGCGCTGCGCCCCAACTTTAACACCGGCCGCACCGAGTTTACCTACTATCCCGGTATGATTCGCATACCCGAAGCGAACGCCCCGGATATTAAGAACAAGTCATTTCAAATAACCGCGGATGTAGAGGTCCCGCAGGGTGGGGCTGACGGCGTCATAGTTACGCAGGGCGGACGGTTCGGCGGCTGGGCTTTGCTCGTGCTCGACCACAAACCAATGTTCGCCTACGCCTTCTCCAATCAGGACGGTGATAAGTACCGTTATCAGGAAAAGTACAAAACACGCATCGCGGCAAGTGAGCCGCTCGTGCCTGGCAAGCACGCCATCGTCTTCGACTTTGCCTACGACGGCGGAGGCGCCGGCAAGGGAGGACAGGGAACGCTTGCGGTTGACGGAAAAAAGGTGGCGGAGGGTCGCATCGAGCTAACGCAAGCGCTCCGGTTTTCGCTCGACGAGAGTTTTGACGTCGGTCAGGATACCGGATCGCCGGTGATCGACGAGTACGACGCGAAGATGCCGTTCAAGTTCACTGGCACGCTAAACCGAGTCGAGTTTAAGCTCAGTCCGGAAAACCTGACAACCACCCAACGCGCATCACTTCAACGGCTCCGAACGGATTTTGCATTAGCCGTCCAGTGACGGTCGAATGGTAAAAGAAATTTGCCAGCTCCAATGATCTGCAGGAGTGCGGCCGTAGCCCATCTGCGGACTGCGAAGTGCCGTTTATCTCAAGGTAGCCATGAGCGTGGAATAGCTCGCGCCTAGCGGCCCAGCGTTTAGAAATCCACCTTGACGTAAGGTCGGCGACTCTTCGCCGTGGCTTGCGGAGAGGCGGCATCGTCGATCCAACCAATGGTTTATCTATTCAGCGGGCAAGTAGATGGAGCCGATGTCTCAAAAGGGGGGAATTTACGGACTCCGGTTCGCGCTTACAGTGAACCTCGCATTGCACTTGCCAGAGTTTCTAAGTGACACCCGATTTCCATTGCTCGTGCGCCAACATGCGCTTGACGAAATCAATCGAATTCAGACTCGACAGAGGTTCAATGAAGTGGTGAATGCCCCGGCAGCCCCGGGTTCCATTCCACAAGATCGATGATCATGAGACGCAAACCGCACCTGGAGCCCTTAACTTCCCTGGCCGGTAGCCATCCTCAGACCTGCCGTTTCAAACCCGCCAAACTCTCCCCATAAGGCGCCCGTGCCACACCCCGCTCCGTGATAATCGCCGTAACATAACGATTCGGCGTAACATCAAACGCCGGATTCGCGACCTTGATGTTCGCCGGAGCGACATGCACGCCATGCACATGCGTCACTTCTTTTGCCGGCCGCTCTTCAATCGGAATCTCCGCCCCCGACGCCAGCGTTAGATCAAGCGTCGAAATCGGAGCCGCCACATAGAACGGAACACCGTTCTCTTTCGCCAGCACCGCGACCCCGTAGGTCCCGATTTTGTTCGCCACATCGCCATTGGCCGCAATCCGGTCTGCGCCCACAACAACGCAGCCGATCCGGCCGCTCTTCAAAAAGTGCCCGGCCATATTGTCCGCAATCAGCGTCGTGTCGATCCCATCGCGCTGCAGCTCCCAAGCGGTCAAGCGCGCGCCTTGCAAAAACGGACGGGTTTCATCGGCAAAAACATCGATCTTCTTTCCCGCCAGGTGTGCCGCGCGAATAACCCCCAGTGCAGTTCCAAAACCGGCCGTCGCCAGCGCCCCAGCGTTGCAGTGAGTCAGTATCGTCTTGCCATCCGGAATCAACTCCGCGCCATTGCGGCCGATCGCTTCGTTGATCGCGATGTCTTCAGTGCGCACGCGCTGCGCTTCTTCAATCAAACGCTCGCGGATCGCGCTGAGTTCCTGATGCCGAACCCCGGCATAGACCTGCTTCATGCGCTCGATTGCCCAGAACAGATTCACTGCCGTGGGACGCGTCCGAGCCAGCGTCTCGCAGATCACCGGCATCTCCGCTTCCAGATCGTTCGCGTGCAGCGCACCGATCGCGACGCCCATGGCCGCGGCGACGCCAATGGCCGGTGCGCCGCGAATGATCATGTCTCGAATCGCGTCCGCAACTTCCGTGTAACTGCGGCACGTGACGAAGATCTCTTCGTGCGGAAGCCGCGTCTGATCGATCATGACGACGCCATCCGGCGTCCACTCGATGGTTTCAACTGTTTTTCGTGTCAAGACAGCGGAAGGAGTCATTTGAGATGGGAATACTTACTGATAATTAAGCCGACAACCGCGACGCCGTTGTGACAGGCGTGCATGATTGTGGACGGAATCAAGGAATTTGTCCGCGCGCGGATCCAACCGAAGACGATACCGAGTATCGTAATGGCCGCCGCATACTGCCAAACACCGGAATATTCGGTCCAGTGCAAGCCTCCGAACAGCGCCGCAGTGATCAAGATACCGGCGATGGTCCCGAATGTTCGCGAAAACAGCGGCTGCAAAAACCCGCGAAAAACAGCTTCTTCAAAGATCGGTGCCGCAACCACGGCCAGTACCCCGACAAGGAATAAAGTAAGGCGGGAATCGATCAGGTTTTCGACCGGCGACTTTACTTCCGGTGTACGAAGCAGTTGCAGAAGCCCTTGCACCCCAATAGCGAGCAGGACTCCCAAAAGCGCGTAGACTCCCGGACGGACGATCCCGCGGCGCCAGCCGAGCGAGCGGAATACCGGCTGATGATAGCGGGTCGCGAAGACAATCTTGAACGCGAAATAGATAGCAGCGTACAAAACCGCTTGCGCTCCCAGATCGAGAGCGATCGTCTGCGCGGACTGTGGATTGCCGACCTTCGCGTATACGACCACCGGCACCAGCAAAATCACCGTTAATCCCACCGCCAGGCCGATAAAGAGGAGCAAATCAAGATAGCCCCAGAACGGCTGGCGCGGCGGCTTCGCTGGCCCGGGCACCGCGGCGGGCGCTTCTGGCAACGGCTCCGGAGGAGCGAACTCTACAACCGGAGGCGGCGCGATCGGCAGTTCGTCGATCGGATCAGGTTCCATTAGACGCCTTCATCATTTTGCGTAGCGCCTGCGCTGTGTAGCTTTGCCGGTTTTGCACCACCGCTTCAGGAGTTCCCGTGGCGACAATGCGTCCGCCACCCTCCCCGCCCTCCGGTCCCAGGTCGATCAGGTAATCCGCGCTCTTCACCACGTCCAGATTATGCTCAATCACAACCACCGTATTCCCCAGATCCACCAGCCGCTGTAAAACATCCAGCAGGTGCCGCACATCTTCGAAGTGCAACCCGGTCGTCGGCTCATCCAGCAGGTAGAAGGTCTTCCCGGTCTGCCGCTTGCTCAGCTCCTTCGCCAGCTTGATTCGTTGCGCTTCGCCGCCGGAAAGTGTTGTCGACGATTGCCCCAGGTGCACATAACCGAGCCCCACATCGGCCAGCGTCTTCAGCTTTGCGTAAACCTGCGGGATGTTCTCCAGCAATTCCAGCGCATCATCGACCGTCATCTCCAACAGGTCGGCAATGCTTTTGCCCCGATACTTCACTTGCAGTGTTTCCGAGTTATACCGGCGCCCGCGGCAAACGTCGCAAGTGACATAGACGTCCGGAAGGAAATTCATTTCGATGCGCTTCAAACCATCGCCCTGGCACGCCTCGCAGCGGCCGCCCTTCACGTTAAAGCTGAAGCGTCCGGCCTTGTACCCGCGTTCCCGCGATTCGGGGAGCATGGCATAAATATCCCGGATGGGCGAGAAGAGACCGGTGTACGTGGCGGGGTTCGAGCGCGGCGTACGCCCGATCGGGCTTTGATCGATCTCGATAATTTTGTCGATGTGTTCCAGCCCGGAAATGCTGTCGTGCACTCCGGGCATCGCGTGCGAACCGTAGATTTCTTTCGAAAGTGCGCGGTACAGGATGTCGTGGATCAGAGTTGACTTGCCGCTTCCGGAAACTCCCGTGACCACCGTGAGCGTACCCAGCGGAAAAGCAACCGTGACGTCTTTCAGGTTGTGCTCGCGCGCTCCTTTGACGACTACCTTCAGGCCATTGCCGGCGCGGCGTACGGCCGGAACCGGAATGCTGGCGCGACCTGACAGATAGTCGCCGGTGATCGAGTTGGCGGCCGCCAGGATTTGCTGTGGGGCGCCTTGCGCGATCAGCTCCCCGCCCAATCGCCCGGCACGAGGACCGAGGTCAATCACATAATCGGCGGATTCGATCGTCTCCGCGTCATGCTCGACCACCAGCACCGTGTTGCCGAGATCCCGCAAGTGTCGCAACGTAAGTAACAGACGTTCGTTATCGCGCGGATGCAGCCCGATGGATGGCTCGTCGAGTACATACAAAACGCCGCGCAGCTTCGATCCGATCTGCGTCGCCAGGCGAATTCGCTGCGCCTCACCGCCGGACAGCGTTGCCGACGAGCGTGCCAGGTTCAGGTAATCCAGACCAACGGCCGCGAGAAACTCCAGGCGATTGCGAATCTCTTCCACCACACGCCCGACAATCTGTGTCTCCCGCTCCGAGAAATTCCATGTGCGAACCAGCGGCAGCGCCCGCGCCAGCGGCATCTCCGTGAACTCTGCGACCGACAGGCCCTTCACTTTGACCGCCAGGCTGGAGGGCTTCAGGCGTTGCCCTTTGCATGCGCCGCACTCGGCCGGCGACATATAGTCCATCAGCCACTCCCGATACATGTCGGTCGACCGGTTGAACGTATTGTCGAGGATCGATAGGATGCCCGCAAACTGCGCATTCCCGTTGAGAAGCATGTTGCGCGTCCGCTTTGGCAACTCTTCAAACGGCACGCTGAGGTCAATCTTTGCTTTCTCGGCAAACTCCGAAATCGCAGTGGTCATGTTTGCCGAACTGCCCCCGGGTCCAAGAGCGCCATCGAGCAGCGGCTTCGATGGATCGGCAACCACCTTCAGCGGATCGAACGTCCAGGTGCTGCCCACTCCTTTGCAGGCTTCACATGCTCCGTATGGACTGTTGAAGGAGAACGAACGCGGTTCCAGCTGTGGGATGCTGGTGCCGTCGTTCGGGCAAGCCAGTTTTTCTGAGTACAGACGCTCGGCGCCTTCCGCCGGAGCGATGACGACCATGCCGTCCGCCCATTTGAGCGCCGTTTGCACTGAGTTCTCCAGCCGCTGCTCGCTTCCGGGCTTCACCGCGATGCGATCGATCAGAACTTCGATCGTGTGATTCTTCCGCTTGTCAAGCTTCGGGATCTCCTCCAGCGCCAGAAGTTCGCCGTCGACGCGCGCCCGGAAGCCCGCTTTGGCTACCGCTTCCAATTCCTTTTTGTACTCGCCCTTGCGTCCCCGGGCGATCGGGGCAAACACCGAAATGCGGCCGCCTTGGTGTTCCGTGAACACCTGTTCCAGGATCTGCGACGGCGATTGGCGTGCGATCTCGGCCCCACAGAGCGGGCAGTGCGGTATCCCAACGGACGCATACAGCAGCCGGACGTAGTCGTAGATTTCCGTCACCGTTCCAACCGTCGAACGCGGGCTGCGCGAGGTTGTTTTCTGCTCGATCGAAATAGCCGGACTCAGCCCGTCTATCGAATCGACTTCCGGACGTTCCATCTGATCCAGGAATTGCCGCGCGTACGGCGAGAGCGTTTCCACATACCGCCGCTGCCCTTCCGCATAAATCGTGTCGAAGGCGAGCGAACTCTTCCCCGAACCGCTCAGACCGGTGATGACGGTGAACGTGTTGCGCGGTATTTCGACGTTTATATTCTTTAAATTGTGCTGGCGCGCGCCATGCACGGTGATACTTTGCAACATCCGTTTTTCGTATTAGAGGGCGACTGTCAGGAGGGCCTACCCCTATTCTCCTCTATGCACTCAATCCCCGTTATTACCCTTTCCGCTCTAACCGCAACCTACACCAAACCTCGTTCGCGGAACTTAAAAATACCAGCTAAGTTGTTGATACTAAAGGAACATTCCTCGAAAGTGCAGTTAAAACACCCGCCAGCACTTTTTATAGACGGGAAAAACCCCGTCAATCGCCGTTCGCAAACGCGACTTTCTTGATTCCGAACGCCATCAACGTACTTCGAATATCTGTCTCGGCGTTCCGCTGCGCGTCGGCGATGATGCCCATATCGACTGCTTCGGTTTTGATGTCGGTCAACGCCTGCATTCGCGCTTTGTGTTCCAAATCAGGATCCGGCGTCACCCACGGCGTCCACCACGTGATGCTGCGGTCCCACACCTTGGTGTACTTTTCATCAAGGAACGCTTCTTCTATGTGCGGGGCAGGGAGCCGCATCCGCACCGTGTCGCGATGAGACACAACCACATCGTCAGCAGTCAGTTGGCTCAAATCGATTCCGGCCAGCACCTTGCCTCGAACTAAAAGGAGAATTGATTCTTCTCCAATCGGAGACTTCTGCTCCTTCATGCCGACAACTTTCTCGATGCTGTAGCGGACAGTTACTAATTCGTTCAGCTGATGGACCTCTTTGACAATCCCGGCTGAATCGATGGTTCGAATCGCGCTACCGTGTCCGAAAACAACCAGATACAGGACGACCAGCAGCAGTATGCAAATCAACCCCAGCGTGGAAAAGAACGCAACAAACTTCACCATCGCTATCAGCGTCGCATTTCGAATCTAAAAAGTAGGCAGGAGGACGATGTCGTCAGCTGGAACGGATTCTAACGGGTGTCCTCCTTTCTTCCAGGCGCGCAGACCGCCTTTGATGATCGACGTCCGAAAGCCGTGCTTCTGGAGAATACGCGCGACATTGATGCTGGTCGCTTCTCTTTGACACGTGCAATAAAGCACAATCTCTTTATCCTTCGGCAAGCTTTCAACCTGCTCAACCAGCAGGTTCGGGTCAATCCGGGACGACCCTTTAATGCGAATCGCTTTGGTGCTGTAGTATCCATGACTGCGGACATCGAAGACCACCATGTCGTCGTGCAGATCCGAGTAGAGCCGCCGCGCGATTTCAGATGCCGATACGCGAGGAACATAACTCAACCTTCCGGATTTCAGCAGCAGCCAGATTCGATAAATGAAGTAAATAGCAATGGCGAACGAGACAAGCGAGACGAGAAGGCGGCCGCCCGTTTCATATCCCTTCGTCAACGGCGCAAGGACATCGCTGAAAAGGAATCCCGCTCCGCTCCAGGCGAGAGCGTAAAGTAAGGCCCCCGCAACATCGATCAGAAAGAACCGTTCGAATCGCATGTTCATGCTGCCGGCGAGCGGCGCGGCGAGCGTGTTGATTCCCGGCACGAACTTTACGAACACAAGCACCGTTCGTCCATAGCGGTGGAATGATTGAGCCGAACGCAGAATGCAGGAGTCGGGATGGAGCGACAGCCTGCACAAAACCGCCAGCAGCCACCATCCGGTGGACCGCCCAAGCACAAACAGAACCGCGTCTCCTATCAGGAGGGCGGAGCAAGACGTCAGCAGAACGCCACCGAAATGCAGCGAGCCTTTCGCGCTGCTTCCGCCGGCAATCAGCAATGCGAGAGCCGCGGGCACAGGAAGACCGATTGCCTCCGCCAGGACGATGGCAAACAGGATCAAATACCCGTGCTGGGAAATGTTCGAGAAGAGGCCAGTCACGTTTGTAACTCATCTATGATCGCGCATCGGAGAATCCAGCGTGGTGAGCTACAGTATGAATGCAATGGCAGAAAACAAAAATCCGGCTGTGCAGGACCTAATCGATGGATTACAGCAAGATTTATCTCGCGAGTATCAGGCGATCATCGCTTACACCGTCTATAGCAACGCTCTGAAAGGAGCGCAGTGGATGAGTATCGCCGGCGAGTTGAAAAAACACGCGCATGAGGAACTGCAGCATGCGCTGATCATCGGCGACCAGATCGACTATCTGGGCGGAATGCCGAACGCCACTCCGAAAGAAGTGAAATTGTCCGAAAAGCCGGAAGAGATGCTTCGCTTTGATCTGGATAACGAGACGGAAACGATTAAGGCGTATCGCAACCGCGTGAAACAAGCCGAAGCGTTAGGGCACTATGCTTTGGCAGAGCAGATCCGCAAAATCATTTCACAAGAACAGGAACATCAACACGATTTGGCCACGGCGCTGGGTATTGACGTTCCCAATATTCTCGAAGAAGGCGCATAAGCAGTTACTATTCGTGCCGAAGCGAAATCATCGGCGCGATGGTGGCGGCCCGGTAAGCAGGCGCCCAACAAGCGAGAAGGCCGACACCGAGCATCACGCCGGTTACGACGATGAAAGCAACCGGATCCTTGGGATCCCAGCCCTCCACATATCCGCCGATGATCTTACTGAGCGCAAAAGCTCCTCCCAATCCGATGGCGATGCCGGTGAGCATCAGCTTAGCGGTCATTCCCGCGACCAGCTGCAAGACGTTACAGGCGCGTGCGCCTAACGCCATTCTTATTCCAAACTCGTGCGTCCGTTGCGTGACGACGAAAGAAACCACGCTATATATGCCGCTGGCAGCCAGCAGCAGCGCCACCGCGGCGAAGATTGTGAACAGCGTGCTGCTGAAGCGCGGGTAAGCGCGTTCCTGCAGCGAAAGCACTTCGTCGAGCGTACGTTCTTGCGCGATCGGCTGTTCCGGGTCAACGCTTTTGACCCGTTCGCGGAAGGTCTTCTCAAATTTGTGAGGGTCGTACGCGGTACGTATCAAGTAAGCGCAGCCGGGAGGCATTACGAAGGTGTACGGCACGTAAATCGCTGGTTTCGGTGCGTCGTGTAATCCCTGATTACGAGCGGTTGCGACCACGCCGATAATCTGAAAAGCAGGATCGAAGTTCGGCGGCGTCATCACAAACGCGCTGTCCTCAAACTTCATTTGCGGAACCCGGATGACCGCTCCAATCGGATCGCGGCCATCGCTCCAGAATTGCTTGCGCATCTCTTCGTTGATGACCGCCACATGCATAAGCCGGTCGAAGTCGCCCTCTGTAAAAATGCGCCCGCGAAGCAGCGGCACATGAATAGTAGAGAAGTAATCGCTGCCGATTAAACCGACCAACGTCCGCTGGGCAGAGGCAGCGGGACGGTCCGCTATCTGAAATTCCGTCTGAAAGTAGATCCGCCGCGGCACCCCGGCAACGCTGACGGATGCAGATTTGACACCAGGCACGGTGCGCAGGGCGGCGAGTATCTTTTGATAATAGAGACGCCGGCTCTCCCAAGTTTTATGAGTTCCCTCCGGAGGTTCGACGACGAAGCTCATGACATTGCTCGAATCGAAGCCGAGAGGTGTCTGCGTCAAGGCGAAAAAGCCTCGCAACGCGATCCCCGCGCTCACAAGAAGAACCATCGTAAGCGCCACTTCGGCCACGATGAGAACGCTGCGCGTCTTGCCGGTTTGCGCGCTGCCGGTGAAACTGCGTCCGCTCTCCTGCATCGCATCGCGAACGCCGGGCTTGGCCAGTTGAAGTGCCGGAGCCATGCCGAACAGAATGCCGGTGGTTACGGAGATCAGGAACGTAAACAGTACAACCATCCCGTTCACGTGGATAACTGCTTCGTGCGGCACCGAGTATTCGGGCATCAGGGCGACAATTGCCGGCACGCCGAGATATGCGAGCACTACACCCAGCAGTCCTCCAGCGAAAGCCAGCAAAACAGATTCGCTCGACCCCAATTGGAAAATTCACGTGGGACCGCTGGGTCTGTGCGCCCCACAAATGCTCGGCCGGAACTTCAACGTTCCTAGCGCATCTTCCTCGACACGCAACTGATCGGTAATTGCAACACTCATAATTTCCATTCCTCGCGAGTTTTATTTGCTTCCCCAGAGCAGGGAGGCCCACGGCACTCCTACGCAAAGGAAGACGATCGGAAAGATGGCGCCGAAAATTGTTCCGAGCCGCCAGTAGTCTTTAGCCGGCAGAAAGCCGCTGTTCGCGCAAATCGGGCTGGCCGCGTCCGCGAATGGCGTGATGATTCCCATGATGCCCAGCTCCATGCACAGCAGCAACGCAAATTCCTTCACGGGAATGCCTGGAATCGCAGCCCCGGTCAACAGCACCACGGGAAGCAATGCCGTCGTGTAGGCATCCACGCTGGCAAACAAGTAGTGAGCCACGAAAAATACCGCGAGAAGAATAAACATTGCAAGATGAGGCGAAAATCCACGCATGTACACGGCGATCGCATCAGCAAACGATTTGACGAAGCCGACACGGTTCAATCCGTCGCATAGGGCAATCAATGCTCCCAGCCAGGCGAAAGTAGTCCAGGCGCGCTTATGCGCCGCGACGTCGTTCCAGGTCACCACTCCCGTAATCAGCATCAGAGAAACCGCGATACCGGCAACCGTTGCGGCACTTACAAAAGCGCCTCCGCCAACCCAAAGCACCAGTGACAGGATGACGATTGCCGCCAGGATGAGTTCGCGGCGCGTAAGGCGGCCAATCTTCTCGAGCTGCTCCACCGCCCAATTTGAAACTTCACTGGAACGCTTTACTTCCGGCGGATAGAGCCAATAAGTCAACAGCGGCACTAAGGCTAGAGCAGAAGGATAGGAGGTGCGGCAGTGGTGAACCAGTCGGTCCAGCGCACCTCAACATGCGTAAGTTTTTCAACAAATCCAGCGGCCAGCAGATTGAATGAGCCTGCAGTAAGAAAAACCGAGCTAGTTACACAGGTCGTGGCGATAGCCACCCACATAGGATAGGATCCGACTCGGCGCGAATTACGGGTCGTTGGGCTTTGATTCATAATCAGCGGCCAGGTCGGTTGCAATCGGATAGATGATTCCCCCGCTGCGTGCAGTAGGCGAAGGAATGAACGGCGCCAAAATCGTATCTGCCAACGTGATGTCGTATCCAAGCAAGAGAGTGTTCTTGCCCATCCGCTTCACGATGGCCAGGGCAATGCGGTGACCCAGTCCGGTCCGTTCATACCCAAGCGCGAGTATGAATGCTCCGAAAATGAGCCACACTGTGGGATTGCTGTATCCCGATAGCGCCCAGGTAAGAGCAGCACTTGCCGGCCGGAATCCCGGCTGAGATAACTGCTGTGGACTGAACAGCGCGACCGGCGCGAGAACAGTTACGAGCGTTAATCCAATCAATGCAATTGCAGCGCCCGGCAACGGTTCGAGAACCAGCCCCACGATGTCCATGGAATGCGGTAGTGCCGAGCCCTCCGGCGCCGCCGTCAATAGACCCGATCCCTGCGCCCTTACCCCCGCCGAAGATGCCGCCCAGCAAAGCGCCGGCTCCCGCCCCGATTGCGGTATGCTCGATGCTCTTGCGGCCCCTGCCGCCAGACTCAATCGCGCCTTCGACGTCCACCTTCTCTCCTGATGGTCCGTGGTAAAGCTCAATAAGTTCGGCCTGAATCGGCGCTCGACGCCCGTCCTGCATAACCAGGCGGTCGAAGCGAAGCATCATGCTGGTATGGCCTTTAACCTTGCCGGACTTGTCAATGTCGGTGATATGTCCGTAAAATGCGTGCATTCTGGTATTCGCCGGCCTCAACAACGGTTGCGGTGAAAGGATCGCCCACGCGAGAATCAACGCTGTTCAACGTATCGTTCAAGCGAACCCGGAGTGCGGTGTCCTGCGGTACGGAGCAATTTTGCGTGGCTGCCGGCGACAACGTGGCCGTGCTGATCAGCAGCCCTAAGAGGGGATTCAAAGCGCCAGGCAACCATTGAAGAGCCGTTTTTCAATTGTCATATTCAACACCTCACCGCCGGGCCCCCGGCTTACTTGGAAAACTCGTTTCAACATCGGATTCAACCTCGTATTGTTTGTCATGCCAACCTTTGTTTGCGGCGCGGTTGTTATCCCAGTACTGTGTAAGAAGGCGTCCACTGCGCTTTCAGCACTCTCTGACGCAGTTCGTCCTCGCTGATTTTGGGAGCAACTCCGTCCTTTTGTGCTTCGATTGCTACCGCAACTGCGATTTCCGCGGCCACCCTCCTGATCTCTGTCAGGGGCGGAAGCAGCGATGCGGACGGGTCCTTGAGCGCAGGCGAATTCCCGCCGAGCGTTCGAGCCGCCGCTAACATCATGGGTTCCGTGACCCGGCGAGCGCCGGAGGCGACCACGCCCAGTCCCATGGCAGGAAAAATGTAAACGTTATTGCATTGCGCGATCGGAATCGTGCGCCCCTTGTAATCCACCGGCGCAAACGGAGACCCCGACGCCACAAGCGCGCGTCCCTCGGTCCAGCGAATCAAATCATCTGCATTCGCTTCGGATCTCGTAGTGGGATTTGAGAGCGGGAAGATGATTGGCCGCTTGACCTTGCGGGCCATCTCGCGAACAATCGGCTCGGAAAAAGCGCCGCCAACCGTGGACAGACCTATAAGGATTGTGGCATCGATCTTTCCAATCACGTCGGCAAGACCGATGTGTCCATTAGAAGGTCGAGGCCAGTCGGAAACGCTACTCTCCGCCTGGGCGTAAACGCTTTGTTCGGGAGTAAGATCCTTTCGGCCGGTGTGCAGAAGACCGTCTTTATCAACCACCCAAAAATGGGTTCGCGCCTCGTCTTCCGAAAGTCCTTCTCCCGTCATTTCTTCACGTAGCCCATCGGCGACACCAATGCCGGCTGAACCCGCACCTAGCATCACGATCTGTTGCTCTTTCAATCTTTTTCCAGTTACCTTAACAGCACCGAGGAGGGCGCCGAGGGCGACTGCTGCCGTTCCCTGAATGTCGTCATTGAACGTCAACATTTCGTAGCGATAGCGCTTGAGAATAGGCAGGGCATGCGGCGTCGCAAAATCTTCCCACTGCAGGCATGTTTCCGGAAGTTCCTGCTTCACCGCCTGCACAAACTGATCTACAAAATCGAAGTAAGCTTGACCGGTGATCCGTTCATGACGCCAGCCGAGGTACTCAGGATCCTTCAGGCGCTCCGGGTTGTTCGTTCCCACATCCAACACGATCGGCAGCGTTCGAGCCGGATGAATGCCACCGATCAGCGTGTACAGTGAGAGCTTCCCGATTGGTATGCCAAGGCCGCCCGCCCCCTGATCACCGATGCCTAGAATGCGTTCCCCATCGGTCACGACGATTACGTCGATGTCCTTATTCGGGCGATTTCGTAGTAGCTGAGGGATAGAGTCACGGAGAGGATAAGAAATGAAAAGGCCCCTAGGCCGTCGATAGATGTGGCTGAACTGTTCGCACGCCAGCGCAACCATCGGCGTGTAAACCATCGGCGTCATTTCTTCAATGTGGTCAAGAAGAAGCCTGTAGAAGAGGACCTCGTTCGTGTCTTGCAGAGCGCGCAAATAGATATGCCGCTCCAGGTCGTCGTCTTTTCTCTTGTAGGCCTCATAGGCGCGTGCGGCCTGCTGGTCAAGAGTTTCAACTTGGGGTGGAAGAAGCCCGTCGAGACCGAATTTTGTGCGCTCCTCAGGGGTGAATGCTGTGCCTTTGTTCAGCACCTGTTGATTTAGGAGATCCATCCCGCGAGCGTCCGACACGCCTGCCAGATGGGTGGTTCGTACTGTGGCCATTAGGACTTTTTCCTTTCTTGTTCGATTGGTGGCGCACATTCGCGCGCCTTACGCCTCTGCAGTTGCGCGTTTTGGATTTATCAACGCAAAAGATTGACTCGTGCCAGATCAATGATTTCATCGCCGCGCCCGCTGAGGACCGCTTTGAGCATGAAAAGGCTGAAGCCCTTGGCCTGCCCCAAAGTAATCGTCGGTGGCATCGAGAGTTCCTGGCGCGACACCAGAACCTCCACTAGCGCGGGGCCATCATGTGCCAGCGCTTGCGCGATCATCGGTTCCACATCGTCCGGCGTTGCCGCTTTGAGCCCCAGGAGTCCCGCTCCCTGAGCGATTTTCGTGAAATCTGGATTGCGCAGGTCCGTTGCGAAATCAAGGATTCCGGCCGCTTTCATTTCCAGTTCGACAAAGGCTAGTGAATCGTTTCTGAACACAATCAACTTCACTGGCAAGTCGTGCTGCCTTAGGGTCAGCAGATCGCCCATAAGCATTGCGAAACCGCCGTCGCCTGACATGGAGATCACCTGGCGCCCCGGATAGGTGACCTGCGCGCCTATGGCTTGCGGCAATGCGTTGGCCATTGAACCGTGATTGAACGACCCGAGTATCCTTCGCTTCCCGTTCATCGTGAGATACCTTGCGGCCCACACGGTTGGCGTTCCTACGTCACAAGTGAAGATCGCGTCGTCGGCCGCCAGTTTGTCGAGCACTCGCGTCACATACTGCGGATGAATCTGTGTTTCGCCGGACTTGGGTATTGCCAAGTCATCCAAGCCTTTGCGAGCCTTCCGATAATGCTCAACCGATCTCGCCAGATGTGCTTCATGCTGGTTTTGGTTCAGCTTCGGCAACAAGGCTCGGAACGTGGTCTTTGTATCTCCTACGAAACCGAACTCAACTTTGGTGCGGCGTCCCAGCTGTTCACCGCGAACATCTATCTGCACCACTGTTGCGTGCTCAGGAAAGAAGTTCTGGTACGGAAAATCCGTTCCAATCATCACCAGGACTTCGCAGCTCATCATCGCGAGGTAGCCCGAAGAGAATCCGAGCAAACCCGTCATTCCAACATCGAACGGGTTGTCGTATTCGACGAACTCTTTGCCCCGCATCGCGTGCACGATGGGAGCTTGCACCTTTCCTGCGAATTCAATCAGCTCGGCATGGGCTCCGGCACAACCCGCTCCTGCCAGAATGGTTACCTTCTCTGATCGGTTCAGAACATCCGCAAGTAAGTTGATTTCGTCATCGGATGGACACACCGTGGGCTTCGGCGCGGAAAACCGCAGCCGCGGTCCCTGCACAATGGCATCGTGTAACGCCACGTCGCCTGGAATGGCAAACACCGCGACACCGCGACGCGACAGTGCAGACTGCATCGCAATCTCAAGTACACGGGGCATCTGCTCGGGTTGAGAGATCAGCTCACAGTAATGGCTGCACTGGGCGAAGAGATGCTCGGGATGAGTCTCTTGAAAATACCCACTCCCGATTTCAGCGCTGGGAATTTGCGCGGCGATAGCCAGGACCGGCACACGGCTGCGGTGGCAATCGTAAAGCCCATTGATTAAGTGCAGATTACCCGGACCGCAACTTCCGGCGCAGACCGCCAACGTTCCTGTGAGATGCGCTTCGGCTCCTGCGGCAAACGCTGCCGCTTCTTCATTTCTCACATGCACCCACTGAAGTTTCTTTGTCGCGCGGATTGAATCCGTGATTCCGTTGAGCGAGTCGCCGGCAACGCCGTAGATCCTCTGGACTCCGGCATCTGCCAGAACCTCCACCAGGAGGTCCGCTACTTTTTTCGCCATAGTGATGAACTCCGTCTTTTAAGAATCAAGCCGCCTTGGCGGCAGTTTTGCAGAATCGGTGCGGAAACCCTACATTCCGCCCGAGGCATTTCGTTTTATCATGTGCGAGGATCGTTGCCCGTTCTGGGGATGTGCACCTGTCTTGCCAACTCGATTGCGGATCGTTCCCGCTCCGAGTACCGGTTTACAGATCTTTTCGGAGCTGACCTAAAGCAAGCATGTCGAAGGTGAGGCGCATGGACGTGTCAAAGTGTCGACATGGATAGTTGTTACTTACGACGCTGGTCGAAAAGGTACCGTCGCTCTCACCCTGGTTCCGCGCCCTTGCTCGCTGTTGAACTCGAACGTCCCGTTCAGTTGGTGCGCGCGCTCCCTCATGTTGATCAGCCCCAGTCCCCCGGATCTTTCGCCTGGAGCAAAACCGACGCCATTGTCGGACACATAAGAGAAACATCACCGTTCGACCGGCTCAGCTGAACTTCAACCTGCGTGGCGTTTCGAGTGCCTCGCCACGTTTCCGAGTGCTTCCTGGGCGATGCGATAGAGGCAGAGTGCGGCTCCAGGGGACACTCTCATCCACCTCACACGAAACCGGGATGCCGCGTATCTTGCTGAACTCTTCGCAATAGGAGCGCAGAGCCGCCGTCAGACCCGCTTCCTGCAGCACCGCAGGATGAAGCTCATGAGACAACTGACGGATCTCCGTGCCCATCTGGATCAGTTCTTTCTGCAATCCTTTTATTCTTGTCTTGGCTTCCGAGTCGGCTGGAAGCTTCAGGGTTGCCGTACCGAGCCGCAGAGTGAACGATGTAATTTGCTGGAGAATACCATCGTGCAGTTCCCCGGCGGTCCGGATCCGCTCCTCCTCGTGCGCTTTCATTAAGCACTCGTTCAGGGCGCGGATCTCGCCCCGATGCCGCTCTGAGATCGCGTGCCGCTCCTCTAAAATGCGGACCCGCAGCCGATGGATCGCCCAGATCATCGTCAAAAACACAGTCCCGCACAAAATGCGAACCCAGGTGGTCTGATAGTATGCCGGCGCGACAGAGAAATCTAGCGCTGTGCCGGTCTCGTTCGACACACCGCTGTTATTGGAGGCCATAACACGGAAGCGATAGTTGGTCGGGGAAAGGTTGGTATAGAACGCCTGGCGGCGATTGCCCGCGTCTTGCCAGTCGCCATCGTAGCCTTCCAGCTTGTATCTGAAACGGATCTTCTCCGGCGCGACCAGACTCAGAGCGGTGTAGTCGATCTCCAAATCGCGACTCAGCTTCGGTAGGCGCAGGTTTGAAGGCGTCTCACTCCATAAGTTTCGCCAACGAATCTTATGGTCGGCTGTAACTCGTTCAATATGGATTTGGGGTGCGAGTTTATTGAAGGAAAGATAGCGCGGATCGATGATTTGGACCCCGTCTCCGGTCACGAACCATAATTTGCCATCGGTTGACTTCGCGACCCGTGGACCATAGCCGCTAGGCGCAGTCGAGCGCAGCCTGACACCGTCAGCCGCGTCCCAAACCGTCGTGTGAACTGTGCGCTTCGGGTCTGCGATCCACGCGTCTAATTCGGACCGGGCGATGCGCACCAGGGCCGCAGGCCGTGTACAACCAAACCGAATGACTGTCGTCCTCCATCGACCAGTGAACGGTGTTGCTTGCCAGGGCATACTGCGGTTGCCGTCGAAGCGAAGCAAGCCGAATTCCGTGCCGAGCCAAAGATAGCCATCTGGAGTCTGGGCAATCGAGTAAATTGTACCTTTGAAAAATCCTTCCCGGATTGTCCACGCAGTGTGCGCGTATTGATTGATATCGAGAGAGGGATTTAAGCCGAGAGCGCCAGGGCAAAGCGCAAGTAGCATGCTGAGCGCGCCAATGGGCCCTTTATTCATGTACGCGAAATGATTATCTCAGCACATACGCGGCTGCCGTCTGCTAACCGAGCAGCTGATCTTCGGCTTGTTGCCTTCACGTAAGACGGGAACGAATGCTGATCTCCGACGTCAGCGTTCGATGAACCGGACACTTCTCCGCAATCTCGAAGAGCCGGAGCCGCTGGTCCGGAGTTAAGGCACCCGCCAATTCAATTTCGCGGTCAATCCGGTCTAGCAGTCCCAACTCGGTGTCACACTCAAGGCAATCTTCGGCATGAATCTTCGAATGACTTAGCCGCACAACGATTCCGTCGAGCGGCCAATTCTTTCGCCTCGCATACATGGTGACTGTGATGGCAGTGCATGCTCCGAGTGCGGCCAGAAGCAGCTCGTAGGGGGTCGGACCGGTGTTGGCGCCGCCTGCAGAGAGCGGCTCATCTGCGTTTAAGCGATGCTGCCCGGCCACGATCTCCTGAGCGAACCCAGAACCCATGCTGCGAACGACAACCGACGGTTCTGGGATGGACGCGGACGGGGTCACTTCAGGGCGCCTTCCGGCTCCTCAACGTCCAGGACTACCTTCGGGTCACAGCAAAAACCATCCATAACGCGCGTCCATATTTCTCGTTTCTACAACCCATTCTAGTTATCGCCAACAGGAGCACCGGCGATAGTGGTCATCGTTTTTCGTTCGTTCATGTTTGTTCTCGAAAGCCTATGAACTTACCGGAAGCTCCGCGTAAGCGATACCACTCAGATTGCCTTGGGCGAACAGCAGCGTCCTCTTATTCGAGCCGTCAAGATTCGCACTGTAGAGTGAACCTGCAAGATCGGTCATGAACATACGCTGGTTCTTCACGTCCAGCGCGAGGCCGATTCCTTCCATCAGGTGAGTAAAAACAATCTCTGGATCCGTGCGCTTTCCGGGCGGGGCATTCATGGGCGCTCGATTCACCGTGTTCCCGTGCGGTGGGTCGCCCCGATCGGTCCAGTACATCACGCGCTTCGTAAGATCGAGATCCAGATCGATGGGCTCGGGCAGACCATCGTAGAGCACTTCGACGTCCGCGCGGTTCGCCGGCGTCTGCCCTTTCGGGATTTCGATATCGGCGCAAAGAATGCGGCCCAGACCAGCGTTATCAGGACCTTTCTGGGTCCAGTAGAACTTTCCGCCCCTCGAGTCGAACGCGATACCGACGCACCATTTCGTCGCGTCCTTGCCTGGGCGGGCGTGTCCCTCGCTCGTGTCAACCAGGGTCTCGATATGGGAGCCGTCCAGATTACAACGCATGACTCGCATCCCTTCGCGATCGCACCAGTAGAGCTTGCCGTTTGCCTTGTCGAGTTGGAGTTGCTTGGGGGTGTGTGTTGCGCCTGGAAGAATGATGGTTGTGAGATTCTTTCCGTCGAGATCGGCGCGTTCGATGGAACCGTCATTGATGCTGGGATTGCCCATGTTGGTCCAGTACAGGTGACCGGCTGCGACATCCACGACAATGCCGTCCGGAAGCCGGCAACCTTCCGTGAGTATCGTTTTCAGATCAGAGCCGTCGGGGTTTGCGGAAAGAATGCGGCCGGCGCTTAGATTTAGAAAAAACAGCCTGCCGGAATTGGCGTCAGAGCCGGATCTCGCGCCTTTTGGTTCGGAAATAGTGGTGGACATTATTAGCTTCCTTATCAGAGATAGAGTGTTAAACAAACGCGCCAAAGCCCGTGATGGCCTTACCAACGATGAGGGTGTTCATCTCACGCGTGCCCTCGTAGGAGTAGATAGCTTCGGCATCGGCAACAAAGCGCCCGATCTCGTGATCCAACAGAATCCCGTTGGCTCCGAGCAATTCTCGGGCGAAGCCGACGGTCTCGCGCATCTTCACCGTGCAGAACGCCTTTGCCAGCGAGGCATGCTCGTCTTTGAGCTTGCCCTGGTCTTGCATTTCTGACAGGCGCACCACCATGCAGAGTGAGGCGGTGATGTTGCCCAGCATCTTGACAAGCAAATCCTGGACGAGCTGGAATTTGGCGATGGGTTTGCCGAATTGCTCACGTGTCTGGGCGTACGACAGTGCATGCTCATACGCGCCGATTGCGCAACCAACTGCCTCCCAGGCGACGAACGCTCTTGTCATACGCAAGACTCGGGCAGTGTCGCGGAAAGAAGTGTCTACCTGGAGCCGGTTTTCTTCCGGAACCCGGCAGTTTTCGAGTGTGATCAGCGCGTTCTGGACTACGCGGAGAGCCATCTTATGTTGGATTTTTTCCGCCTTAAAGCCCGGTGTGTTTTTGTTCTCTACGATGAAGCCTTTCACCTGGTTGTCGGCCACGTCGCGTGCCCAGATGATGGTTACGTCGCCCCACGTTGCGTTGCCGATCCACTTCTTCTGGCCATTCAGCACCCAGCTGTCGCCTTCTCGCCTGGCCGTCGTCAGGAGTCCACCCGACGATCCCGAACCGACGAGAGGCTCTGTCAAGCCGAATGAGCCGATCTTCTCCAGGCGTGCCATGGGCGGCAGCCATTTCTGCTTTTGCTCTTTCGATCCGCACAAAAAAATTGAGCCCATGGCCAAGCCGCTGTGGACGCCGAAAAACGTGGCGCAGGAGCAGTCGACTCGCGCAATCTCCAATGCGATGAATCCGGCAAGCAGCGTGCTGCCACCCGCGCAGCCGTAGCCTTCATAACCGGCGCCGGCGATCTTGAGATCGCGGATGCCGGGCAGAATATCGAAAGGAAACGAATCGTCAGCCCAGTATTGGTTTATGATCGGCGCCACGTTGGTCTCCATGAACCCACGTACGCGCTTGAGCAGGTCGCGATCCCCCTCGCTCAGGCAATCGGTCACTTGATAAAAATCGCCGTCTGGCTTGGGTAAGGCGGCGGCCTGGCCATTCGGCTTTGGTTTCGTCGCGGGAGCTTCTGCTACAGTCGTGCCCATTTCTTTTCTCCTTGAACTCTTACTTACTCGAAGTTGTCAATGCTAAGTGTTCTTGCTCGATTACCGGCTGTGCTGGTTCGGCGCTATGGTGATTTACAATCAGGCGCGAGCCACGCTGTCCGGTAACATAGGTCCACACCCATTGCAAGAAGACACTCACGCGAAGGCTGCCTTGCGCCAGGAACTGCAGGTGCACGGCGGCCCACGCAAGCCACGCCAGTAAACCGGTGATGTGGATTTTGCCGGTCTGCAAGACCGCGAAGCCCTTGCCGACAACCGCCATCGTGCCTTTATCGAAATAACGAAATGGCGCGGGAGGCGACTGGCCGGTAATGCGCCGATCAATGACTCGCCCGGCGTAGCGCCCCTGCTGCATCGCGACCTGCGCGACACCCGCTAATGGCTTTCCATCCTGATCGAGCGACGCGGTATCGCCGACCACAAAAATTTCCGGATAACCCGGCACTGAAACGTCCTTTTCAATCCGAACCCGCCCCGCGCGATCGGTGCCCACTTGCAGCCATTTGCCCGCTGGTGATGGAGTCACTCCAGCCGTCCAAATCACTGTCTTGCTGAAAATGCGTTCGCCGGCGACGATCACCCCGTCGGCGTCGATCTGATCGGCGCCGTGTCCTAGCCTCACCTCCACGCCCAGGCTTTCGAGCCGTTTTTTGGCGGCCTGTGACAGCACCTCTGCAAACGGTCCAAGCACACGCGGCGACATATCGAGCAGGACCACGCGTGCCGATTCAGGATTGATGCGCCGGAACTCCGATTTCAAACTGCTGCGGACGAATAGTGCTATGGCGCTGGCCATTTCCACTCCCGTAGGGCCTGCGCCTACCAGCACAAACGTGAGGAGATTCTGGTGACGGGTCGGATCTTCTTCCGCTTCCGCCTGCTCGAACGCCGCCAGGATCTTGTTGCGGACCGCGACCGCGTCGGCCAGGCTTTTCAGTCCCGGCGCAAATCTCTCGAATTCGTTGTGCCCGAAGTAACTGTGAGTTGCTCCAGTTGCCAACACGAGGAAATCGTAAGTAATCGGCACGTTCGTCCGGTCGGACGAGTTGACCGATATATACTTTTCCTCCTTATTTACGCCCGTAACTTCACCCATGATCACCGTTGTGTTCTGCTGTTTTCGAAGAATGTTCCGGATCGGCGAGCCTATTTGCGCAGGCGTGAGCACCGATGTCGCTACCTGGTAGAGCAGCGGCTGAAAGAGGTGATGATTCGCGCGATCGATCAAGACGATTTGCGCCGGAGTATTTGCGAGCGCCCTTGCGGCCGCTAAGCCGCCAAACCCGCCCCCGACTATGACTACACGAGGTGTGCTCTCAGGCATAATGCGGCCGTTCTTTCAAAACGCAGGAACGGGTTCGGACGCCTCGGTGTACTTGGCACGGAGTTGCAGAAGGCCCAGCAGGACTTCGTCGCGGGTCTCAGCTAACTGCTCCAGGGTACGTTCTCCGGCCTCTTGCAGCGTACCGTCAATGATGGTTTGCTTGCTTTCCTCCGGCCAATCGGTGAAGCTGCCAAGGTCTTTCCACCACGTCGCCAGCGGGCCGGAAAGGTGTTCCATGAAATGCCGAATTCCGCCTTGACCGCCACCCAAATGAAAGAGCAGATTAGGCCCCATGACTCCCCAGCGCAGTCCAGGTCCCCAGCACACGGCCGTGTCGGCATCCGCGACGTCCAGGACGCCCAGATGAATGAGGTTGACCACCTCCCGATAGAGCGCGGCCTGTAGCCGATTCGCAACGTGACCGACCACTTCCTTATGAAGATGGATGGGCTTCTTGCCGATCGAGGCATAAAACTCAATCGCCCGACGAACCGTTTCCGGCGATGTCTTTGCGCCTCCAACTATCTCCACCAACGGAATCATGTGTGGAGGATTAAACGGATGCCCGATGACGCAGCGTTCGGGACGGCTGCAACCGGATTGGATCACGGTCATGGTAAGACCGGATGAACTTGAGGCGATGATCGAATCAGCAGGGGTAGCTGTGTCGAGATCGGCAAACAACTTGATCTTGAAGTCGGGTCGCTCGGGGCCGTTCTCCTGCACCAAATCCGCCTCCGACACGGCTGTTTTCAGGTCTCGAGTGAAGCTGAGTCGCTCGCGTGATCCTTTAGGCGACAAGCCCAGGGCAGTGAGCGCCGGCCAGGCTTCATCGATGTATTTGCGCAGATTCTCTTCCGCATTCGGCGCCGGATCCGTCGCAACCACATCGAAGCCCCGCGCCAGAAACTCTGCCGCCCAGCTTGCGCCGATTACGCCGGTTCCAACAATGGCAATACGTCGTATTGCTTTGTCTGAACTCATGTGTCTTTTCTCCTTTGCCGAGGCTTACTCGTTTGAGCGATGGCTCGTCCGTCTGGATATGTGCACTTGCCTTGCCAACGCGAAAGGCGGCGGTGCGAAACGGATTTTTGTGATTGGCGGATTGTTTACACGGTTTTTGGAGCTCAAGCATCACCAGCGTGACGAACGTGACGCACAATGGCACGCCAAAATGGCGATGCATAGGATCGTGGACCGGAATATGCCACAAGCTCGTTCGAGTTACAGTTGATAACCCATGCCCGCTTCGACGATTAGAGTTCGAATGCATCATGTTGAACCACGTCAGTGCATTTGGTATCCGTCTTGCTCTATCAGGCATTATGGGTACGTCGACAGCTCAAATACTCGAAAACGTTTTGTACGAGAAGAAGGGCGCCATCGCTTATGTGACGGTGAATCGTCCGAAGGTTCTCAATGCCCTGAATAGCCGCACCTGGGGGGACTTGCGAACAGCTTTTGAAGAAGTGCGGAATGACGCTGATGTCCGCGGCGCGATTCTGACAGGTGCAGGCGACAAGGCTTTCATCGCCGGCGCGGACATCAGCGAGCTAGCTCACGTCACCGCAGTTGAAGCAGAACAAGCCAGCAGTTTTGGACAAGCGGTCCTGAACCTTGTCGAGAATCTGGGTAAGCCTGTGATCGCCGCAGTCAACGGCTTCGCGCTTGGCGGCGGTTGCGAAACTGCTATGGCCTGCACCATCAGAATTGCCGCCGAGAATGCAAAGTTCGGGCAGCCCGAAGTTAAATTGGGTCTTCTTCCCGGTGGAGGCGGAACGCAGCGCTTGCCCAGACTGGTCGGGAAGGGCCGGGCACTGCAGCTCATCCTTTCCGGAGAGACCATTAATGCAGCCGAAGCTCTTCGCATTGGCCTGGTCAACGAAGTTGTTCCCGCCGCGGATCTCATCTCACGTGCCGAGACGATTTTGAAACAGATTTTTGCCAACGCCCCCCTCGCCGTTCGCTATTCGCTCGAGGCGGTGAACAAGGGATCGGAGACGAGCCAGGCCGAAGGCTTGTCGCTCGAAGCATCTTTCTTTGGGCTCTGCGCCGCAACCGAAGACAAGAAAGAAGGAACGTCCGCATTCCTTGAAAAGCGCGCGGCGCAATTTCAAGGGCGGTGAAGAGGGATTTAGAAGCGCAAAGGGCACGGCTGCGTGCCCCGAGACAGGGAAGAACCCGCTGCTCTTTGCGGGGCACGCTTAACACCGTGCCCGTTTTGCGCGGGTTTCTCAGAGAAGGGGAGATTTGATGACAACTGAAAATATCTTTTCGGGATTGAAGGTCGTGGACCTGTCGAGTTTTATCGCTGGGCCCTCGGCTGCGGTGATCTTGTCCGATTTTGGCGCTGACGTGATCAAAGTCGAACCCCCCACGGGCGATGCATACAGAATCGTCTATAAGATTCCGCCTCAACCGCGGTCCCACGAGAACTATCTATGGCACTTGAACAATCGCAATAAGCGGGGACTGTCACTGGATCTGAAATCTCCGCACGCGGTGGAGATTCTGGAACGGCTCGTTAAATGGGCTGACGTGCTTATCGTTAATACGCCGCATCCGGCGCGTAAACGGCTGAAGCTCGCGTACGAGGACGTTGCGCAGTGGAATCCGCGCCTCATTTATGCGGACCTGACTGGCTACGGCGAAAAGGGACCCGACGCCGACCTTCCTGGATTTGATATCACAGCATATTGGGCCAGATCCGGCTTGTTGTCCCTGACCCGGGATGCAGGCGCGCCGCCTACCCTCCCACCGGCCGGAAGCGGAGACCATGCAACCGGGGTTACTTTGTATTCCGCCATCGTCACTGGCCTCTATCGGCGCGAGCGCACCGGAAAGGGTTCGTATGTCACGACGTCACTTCTGGCTGGGGGAGTCTGGTCCTGCGCCGTTTTCCTGCAGGCCGCGCTTTGCGATGCGACGTTCTTTCCCTTGCATGATCGTCTGAAGCCGCCGAATCCAATCCTCAATGTATATCGAGCATCGGATGAAAAGTGGTTCTTAATCGTCCTCACACCGGACAAATGGCCCGCTCTGACGAAGGCAATTGGCCGCCCGGATCTATTGACTGACGCGCGATTTGCCGACCCGGCAAAACAGATGGCGAATGCCACGGACCTCACGGCCATTTTGGACCAGGCGTTTGGCTCACAACCAATGTCGCACTGGCGGGAAGTCTTCGATCAAGGTCACCTAACATACGGCGTCGTTCACGCTCCGAACGAAGTCGTCAAAGATCCGCAGCTCCAGGCGAATGAGATAGTCGTGCCACTCGAAGGCGCCGCAGAGAATCTGAACTCCACTATCAGCAGCCCCCTGCAGGTGCACGGTATCGCGAAAGTGCCCGCGAAGCGCGCACCGGAAATCGGAGAACACAACGCGGAGATTCTCGAAGAGCTGGGCTTCGGCGTAAAGGAAATTGAAAGCTTGCATGTGAGCGGCGCCATTCCGAACGCATTGCATTTGGAACCGGCAACCACGGAGTCGCCACGATGAGCGAAATCGTCAGCGAACGTTCAGGACCTATCCTGCGAATTCAATTCAATCGACCCACCAAGAAGAACGCGATGACTGCCGGCATGTACGCGGGCTTGGCGGACCTGCTCAATGGTGCCGGAACAGACGACGGCATTCGAGTCGCGCTCCTGCATGGTGCGGGGGACTCGTTCACGGCGGGTAATGATCTCCAGGATTTCTTGAAGAATCCTCCGGGATCCGGCGACAATCCACAGGCTCAGTTAATCCGTGCGCTGCTCAACTTTGACAAGCCGTTGGTGGCTGCAGTACACGGCGCGGCAATCGGGTCCGGAACCACGATGCTCACCTACTGTGACTTTGTCTACGCTAGCGAGAGCGCGAAATTCCAGATGCCTTTCATCAACCTTGCCCTGGTACCGGAATTTGGAACTAGTTACTCCGTTCCACGGTTGACTGGGTATCTCCGCGCAACAGAGCTAATTCTGTTGGGTCAGCCCTTCGATGCCACTCGAGCAGCTCAGCTTGGGTTCGTAACCGCAGTCGTGCCTGACCGGAATCTGCTGGACACGGCCACAGAAACCGCTCAGAAGCTGGCACAGAAACCAGCGAGCGCAATGCGGGCGTGCAAGAAGTTGTTGAGGCGGTCTTTACGCGAGCCAACTGAGCATGCAGTGGATGCGGAGATGGATGAGTTTCTAGCGCGACTGCACTCCGTCGACGCTAAAGAAGCAATCACGGCGTTTTTCGAAAAGCGCCGGCCGGACTTCACCAGAACGACGGAACCGATACCGGCCCAAACGATTTCTTGATGCAATCAGCCGAAAGGACAGCAGGAGAGCGATGCCTCTTCACCCTCGAATGATGAAACAAGCTTGTCAAAAGAGTGTTCGGCGAGTCGCGTCAACGGTATTGCCCAGTCGTTGGGGACTCTTTCGCATGATCGGCTTCGAACAGATCACCGGCAAAAAGGGTGAGCACGTCGAAACGGCCGTTGCACTTGTCTCGGGCGATCCGATACAAGGCTCTCCGCTCTTGCGCATCCATTCGCAATGCATCACTAGCGAGGTGTTCGGGTCGCTTCGCTGTGACTGCAGCGAGCAGTTGGAGATAGCTATGCGTGCTATTGCCGGGGAAGGATGTGGTCTCGTGATCTATGAGCATCAGGAAGGGCGTGGTATCGGGTTGAGGGCGAAGTTGCAGGCTTACTCGCTGCAGGACGCTGGTCTCGATACAGTCGAAGCCGATCAAGCGCTTGGATTTGCGGCGGATAGCAGAACTTTCGGCTTGCCGGCCGCTATCCTTCATGACCTTGGCATCAAGCAGGTCCGGCTTCTTTCGAATAATCCGCAAAAGGCTCGTGCCCTGCTGGACGCTGGTATTGAGGTTATTGCTCAGATCCCCTGCGAAGCCGTTCCCAACCCACACTCGCTGACCTACCTGCGAACCAAGAAGGAAAAAATGGGGCACACATTAAGCCTCGGACGGCACGACAGCGCCGACACTCTAACTCACGACCAGTACCAATTTGCAACTATCGACACCGCCCTTCGTGAACTGAAATCAGGCCGCATGATCGTGGTGGTAGATGATGAGGATCGTGAGAATGAAGGCGACCTGACGATGGCGGCGGAACTGATCACGCCGGAAGCCGTCAACTTTATGGCAACGCATGGGAGGGGTTTGATTTGCGTGGCCATGACCGGCGAGAGACTCGACGAGTTGGAACTTGCCCCCATGACGCCGAACAACACAGCGTCAGGAGGCACAGCATTCACGGTATCTATTGATGTGAAGACTAATGGTGTGACGACGGGCATTTCGGCTCACGATCGCGCACAAACAATTCGTGCCGCGATTGATGTAGGCAGCTCTCCAGAAGATTTTGGACGGCCGGGACATGTTTTCCCGCTTCGCGCGCGCGACGGCGGTGTTTTGGAAAGACGAGGTCAAACCGAAGCGGCGGTGGATCTTGCCCGTCTTGCTGGTCTGTATCCGGCAGGAGTAATCTGCGAGATTGTCAATGATGACGGTACGATGGCGCGCCTTCCGGACCTTATCCGCTTCTGCCAGAAACACAACCTTGTGATGGTCACGGTGGCGGACCTCGCGCGATATCGGTTGAACGAGGAATTCGAAGAATCACTGGTGATGATGAGCTCTCTGTTATGCGCGTAGTGGCTTGCGCACCTGTGGTGTGGGAAACAATCCAATGATCCATACACATTCTTTGGGCCGTGCCGCGCGATATTACCCGGAGCGGCCCGCGTTCACATCAAACGGGGCACGTCCGACGTATCGGGAGCTTTACGATCGCGTCGCGGGGATTGCCGCGAGGCTCAAGAGGCTCGGCTTTCAAGCTGGCGATCGGCTGGCTATTCTCCTCCCGAATGAACCCGAGTACATCGAGTTAGTGTATGCGTGTGCCTGGCTCGGCGTCATCGTAGTTCCATTGAACACGCGCCTCTCACTGACAGAGATTGATCATGTACTAGCCGACGCGCGCCCGCGCGGTCTGATACGGCACTCGTCGATGTCCATTCCGACGGTACAGCTTCCCTGGCAACTGGTTCTCGATAAGGAGCCCTTCGATATTCGGAGCGATTGCTACCCGGACGCGATTTACGATCCCGAAGCCGTTCTCGCTCTCATCTACACTAGCGGTACAACTGGGCATCCCAAGGGCGCAGTCCTGACCCATGCGGAGATGCTGGCGAACGTACATCATCTGAATTACTGGATGTGCAGCAGCGAGGGCGGTGTGTATCTTCACGCCGCTCCCATGTTTCACATCGCGGATTTTCCGATGATCTTCGCGGCGCCTGCATTTGGCGCCTGCCAAGTGACAATGCCAAAATTCAGCCCAATAAACTTCTGCGAGACAGTGGAACGTGAGCGCGTTACGCAAACCGTTCTCGTGCCAACGATGATCAATTTGCTGACACAGTTCCAAGAGCTGACGAAATATGATTTAACCACCCTCAAAGCACTCTTTTACGGCGGATCTCCAATGGCTCCTGAGCTCATCCACCGGACGAGAACGGTTCTCCCCGATGTGCGGTTGACTCAGATGTACGGCTTGACCGAAACAGGATTCTTAACCGGTCTGCGGGATTCCGAGCACACCGAAGAAAGACTCGTGTCCTGTGGACGGACCTGTCCGGGTGTCGATCTACGAGTCGTGGACGAATCAGGAAAGGAAGTGGAAGTCGGAGAGCGTGGCGAATTGCTGGTTCGAGGCGCAAATGTCCTGCGTGGTTACTGGAATAGTCCAGAGGAGGCCGCAAATGCGTTCCGGGACGGACTGTTTCGCACTGGAGATATCGGCTATCGAGACAGCGACGGCTATTTCTACATTGTGGATCGGTTGAAGGACATGATTGTCACGGGCGGCGAGAATGTTTACTCCGGCGAGGTAGAGGCCGTCATTTACGCGCATCCCGCAGTTCGGGAGGCGGCAGTCTTTGGAATACCGGATCCACAGTGGGGCGAACTGGTGACAGCCTGCGTTATGTTGAAGCCGAAATTTGTGCTCAGGGCCGAGGATTTGATCGCTCACTGCCGGCAATCCCTGGCCAATTACAAGGTTCCGCGGCGCATCGAGTTTTCCGATGCCGAGCTGCCGAAAGGCGGCTCTGGCAAGATCTTAAAACGGATTCTGCGTGAGCGTTTTTGGGTTGATCAAGAACGCGCTGTAGGTTGATGCCAAGCTCGCCGGCTACGATCCTAGCTTCGATGGCGGCGAGCCTCCCGGCTTATAAAGCCGTGTTCCTGTCCGACCATTCAACGGGCGTGATTTCTTCACCCTTGGCGACCATTGCGGATGAATCAGCCGTTCCTGGCGGCGAAATCTCCGTCATGGTCGCAAACGAGCGCGTATCGTGAAGCCAAACGTTTATTGCGCCAGCAGCTTCACGATCTGCGGGAAAAGGTGAAACAATTACAGCGTGAAACTCAGGCAATGCTCCGTCTGCAGGCTCGATCCGGAACGACTGATTTGATAAATAACGCTTTGGGAGACGCAGGTATTTCGCTATCCGAGCTTGGACGTATAAGCGGCATTTCAAAGAGCAGCCTGCACCGACACGCCCGCATTTGGACCAGAAGACGACCGCTACGAGCATCAAAAATTCCGCCGCAGAGGGGATGCTTTAAGTAGGGCAGAGCTACTTTCTCGCGTCGAGGAATTGTGGCGGGAGTCCCAGGAAGGTTTAGCCGCGAGCAAAATACCGATTTGCTGAGGAAGCCTAATGGCAATGTCATGGAAGTTCACGCTGGCGACCTAAAGGCAAGAGCGTCCTTCATACGTGCAGGCCTGCAAACGCTTGAGGCCGCCGCCGACTGGAGCGGCTACCCACGACGAATTGTTTCCGATCAACCTGGAGCGGCGATCCAGATTGTGATACCTGTTCCCACCGGCGAGCGAAACGATTTCCCCGATGCTGATGCGGTAGAAATCGGTCTACCCAGACGTTAGGCCTGCAATATTCTGTTTCAAGCCCTGGGTGTTTCAAAAACGTCAGTGTCAACCGCTCCAGTATGTGATTGAAAAAGAACAGGAGAAAATACGCCGCACGACCTTACCATAAACGACCGTATTTGGTACACTCATAATGTGACGGTTGCCTTACGCGGAATCCGCAGCCTTATATGGTCGGGTCTCAAAAGACGACGGCAAGCAATCGACCGAGAACCAGTTGCATGAGCTGCGCGAGTTCTGTGTGCGCGCCGGATCAACGGTGGTTCACGTATCGTGATCGACATGGTGGACATTGCGGCGGCGCTGCTGCGTTTTTCTGCGGGCACAAATGGTCGATTCGCACGATCCACCGCAAGCAGGTACGTCACCATCTTGCGAGCGACCGCGATGTCGCTCGATTCACATTGCCCTTTTCTTTGGCTCTTTCATAGACCGAGGCGAGTTCGTGACTCTGCTTGGGCTCCAGCTTCGCAGCTTCCACCAAAACGTGTTGAATATGCTTGTTTCGCTGTTTAGAAAGCGGTGTTCGCAGAATCTTCTCGGCCGAACTCTTTTCGTCGCCACACAATCCGCAGTAGCGATCGCTTGCTTCACCGAGTGGAAGCGCGAAACATCACCGATCTCCAGAGCCCAGGTGAGTGCTGTAATCGGTCCTACGCCGGGAACAGTCCTGAGGTTCTGTAGCCGCTCCTTCAATAACGGATCACGTTCCAGGGAACTGACCAGAGCATAGTCGGTCTTTTGTAGTCGTTCGATGGATTCGCGGCTGAGCTTGAGCAGTGGCCGGATGCTTTCCTGCACTTCCGGGTTCGTGGCGAGCAACTCTCGGAAATACTTCACTTGTGCAACCGCTGTTGGTTGTGAGTCACTCCCGGTCTCGAGCAGCAGTCCTGACACCCGATTCTTCATCTGAACCATCTGCCGTACCAGCAGATGGCGATAGCGCAGCGTGCGGCGCCGATCTCGAATCTGCGCCGAGACCATATGGCACTCGGGCAGGAAGTCACAACGGAGGCAGTCTGCAATCTTACCGGCATCGATCGTGTCGTTCTTCTTTAAGGCGGCGATCGCCCGCAGCATCAATGGATGCGCCACTTTCACCTGTGCAGCCTGCGGCAGCAGATGATCGTAAATCCATCCTGTGAAGATGGTCGCTTCCATAGCCGCCATCCAAGGCTGAGGAAGAGTCTTCATCCAGCCATCGAGATTCGTGCGGGTCGCCGGAATCCTCCCTTGCTGCTGGATCCCACCGCTCACGTCTTTTGCGCAGTAGCTGATCGTCCTCTTGTGAATGTCGAACCCGATGTAATACGTATCTCTTGAGGAGCCTCCCATGGTTGTTCTCTGAATCAACGTCTTCGTTGAGTTCAGCTTTTTGTACACCACGCGCTCCTCGCTCGACTTACATTCAAACAATCCACCCGCAACTTCGGAAACTACGGATGCTTGCGCCTCCAGTATCGGTTTAGCCACGAGCCTTTCCCAAAATCAGAGGTGGCGAGCTTTCGAGGAGAGCAAGCCGCCTCGCATCATGCCACGTCAAGGTACAACAGAGCCGGCACAGTCCACAGAAATCACTGATCCCTCTACGGTCTCCTCAAATTAAGCAGAGTTGGCAGGTTTCGGCCGATTTTATTGCTCTAATTTATTAGGAGACAACTTCCTTATGCGAACACTCATGCGAATCACCGCGATCGGCTCCGCCCCTCAATGGCGGCACTGTCCAAACAAGATCAGGGCTTTTGGTCCTCAGAGCCCGGCCTATCGCATGCGAAGACCATCACGAATCTTTTCAGGCTTCCTCACCGTTGCATTCCTCTACGGCACGTTATCGATAAACGCTCAAGAAACCGATAATGCCGCCGCGTTCAGGGCTCCAGAAATCGGCCATTCGGATATGGCAGGCATCCTCGCCACAGCACGAAGCCAGCTCCCCAACGACCTCGATGCAGGCAGCGTTCAAGCCTACCTCGACGGCATCGCCGCTTACATTTACGGCTATCCGCTGCTGGCGATCGCCTTGACCGAACGCGTTTCCACGAACGTTGCCAGCGCCAGTCTACAGATCGGGACGGCACCCCTTAATCAGCTCTACAAAGCGGCCACTTTGCCGGTGGGATCGGCGTTTAAAGATGTGGTCCTGCCGAGCACGACTACCCTGTACTCGACCGGGTTCTTCAATCTGGACAAAGAGCCTCTCATCTTGCATCTTCCAGTAATCAACAGCGACCGATTCTTTATCGTGCAACTGCTCGACGGCTGGACCAACGTCAGTCGCCAATCGCCCAGCTCGCGACTGGCCGGAATTAGTCCAACCCCCGGTGACTACGCGCTGGTCGGCCCTGATTGGAGCGGAAACTTGCCGAGTGGGGTCTCCGAAACGATTCGTTTCGACACCAATACGGCGTGGCAGATCATGCGCGTGTACACCACCGGCACCGAGGATGATCAGAACTTCGTCGCCAACCAGATCTTCGGGAAGATCACGCTCACACCGCTCAGCGCCTACGGAAAGCCCTATACTCCTCCCGACAACTTGCCCGTGAATCCGTCGATTGATGTCGTCACCCAACCGATCCAGCAACTCGACAGCATGGATGCTTGTGCATTCTTCGGAACGATGTCGGCGATGATGATGAGCAATCCTCCCCCGAATATCGATGTGGGCATAGTGCCAATTCTGAAGAGACTCGGCATTTTCAGTACGACCAACACCCAACCGCCGACCCAGTTTTCGTGCGCTAACTTGATGGGAACATCAGAAGGCCAGGCAGAGAGAACGGCCTTGCAGCTCGCCGTGGCCACCGCGAAGCGGATCTTGGATGCAACGCCGCCACCGTCTCTGACACCGACGAACTGGTCGTTGCCACTGAACGTGGGCGAATATGGGAAGCGCTATCTGCTGAGAGCACTCGTCGCCGAGAAAGCTCTCGGAGCGAACCGGCCGCAGGACGCGGTCTATGGTTATGGCACTCACGACAGCGCTGGAACATCAGACAGTAATCGCCTGAACGGCACACAACGCTACGTACTGCATTTCAAAGCGCCAACGAATCAGAAGGCCCCCCTGGAGATTCCGCCCATCGACGGCAATGGCTTCTGGTCTATTACCCTGTACAACGCCGATGGGACGCTGGTGGACAACAAAACCGCCACCTATCACGCGCTCAGCACGAAGCAGGTGGAAGGTCACACCGCCTGTCTGAACGATGATAAGTCGCTGGACATCTATGTACAGGCCACCCCGCCGTCCGACCCGAAGCAATTCTGCAACTGGCTGGAAGCGCCACAGCCCACAACCGGCAATCAGAACGGTCAATTTATCTTATTCCTGCGGATGTATTGGCCCGACCAGGCGATCACGAATGGCAGTTGGTACCCGCCAGGGATTCAAAAGACGAATTGAAAAGCTGCTGTTTCGGAACGTATCCCGTGTAAAGCCTTGTATCCGAAAGCAGCATTGTTTCCGGGTTGCTCCTCGTTGACGGGCCACACGGAAAGTAGCGGCCACAGGGCGGAGTGCGTCTGGTCCAATTGACGAGTAGCGGACATCCATGAGGTCGATTGTCAAGAGAAAACACACGTCTCCTGACGCGCGCTGCGGAGGGGCGAGCAAGAACTCGTAAACCAGATTCACAGCTCGCCTGTGTGCCTCACGGCGATAATTCCTGCTTATCGCAGAACCGGACATCCATTTGCCGCCTCCGGCCGTATCGGCCGTCGCAGATGATTGAGTTTGTGTTCGCTGCCAGAACGTAATCAGGCAATCCACAGCGCCTCTAAAATGCGCCGGTAACGAAAACTCGCTGAAATCGTCTAGGATAGACCAGCATCGCTTTATACCAGTGGTTCAAAGATCGCTCAACTGTTACGTTCATGCAGCAGACCTCGGCCTACCCGGCGACTGTCGACGCCAAACATTCGAGAAATCGGTTGGTACAGCGTCGCATTTGGCTCTCGGTAGCTTTGATGTTGTTCTATGCAGGTCTAGCGCGAGCATTGCAGTGGTATGTCGGTGCATTCCAGGCAGATTTCGCCAGATACCCCGATGAACCGGCGCACTATGTCACTACATTGATGCTTGACTGCTTTCTGCGTTCAGGGCAATATCTTCGGCCGATGCAGTTCGCCGAGCAGTACTATTTGCACTATCCGAAGGTGGGTATCGGCCATTGGCCACCACTTCTATACATCGTTCAGCTCTTTTGGATGTTGGCGTTCGGTCCGGGCAAGCAGGCAATTTTGACACTACACGCGCTGATAGCAGGCGCCGCGGCATTCACGCTGTATCGCGAAGGACGCGAGTTCCTGGGCTATTGGGCTATCGCGATCGGAGCCGCGTTCCTGACTATACCAGCTGTTGTCGATATGTACGCCATGGTTATGGCTGACATGCTTCTGCTCCTTTTCCTGGTTCTCGCTACTGTCAGTCTAGGGCGATACGCATTATCCGGCAGCGGCCGCAGCCTATCAGCATGGGCTCTCTATTCGGTTCTGGCCATTCTTACAAAAGGAACGGGCTGGCTTTTGCTGCCGTTGCCCATCGCCGTTGCCTTGCTTGCCGCGAACTCGAGCATGATTCGCAGCCGACGCTTCTTCATAGCGGCTGCGGCCGTGATTGGCGTCTGTCTTCCATGGCAGATTCTAACCATGCATATGGTGCTACCCGGCTGGGAAGCGGACAAACCGACACCAACGCTCGCGGTCGTTGCTGTTGGAGAAATCGTCAAGTTGATGCTGGCCACGTGTGGAATCCCGATTTCGGTTCTTGGCTTTGTGGGCATCGCACATGTCATATGGAACAGGATCAAGGGCACCGTCGTCGATCCGTTCCAGGCCACCATTGCGGCGTCCATTATTGCTCAAATCGCATTTCATGCACTTGTACCGACCGGCGTTGAATTCCGCAAGGTCTCGGCTTTAGTGCCGATGCTCATATTGTTGGCGATTATGACGGTACTGACGATCACGCGGCATTTCCGAACCGAGAGACGGCCTTGGATACCGGGTGCCGCAGCGGGGCTAATCCTCGTGTCTCTGGTTCCGTTGCGGCCCTATACAAGATGGCCGCCGACGTCTTTTGCAGCCGTTGCAGTAGATCTGCTCCGCTCTACTCCACCCGAATCCGCAGTCCTTATCAGTTCGGAGCTCGATGGCGAAGGCGCCTTGATCTCCGAGGTAGCCCTAAGGGCACCCAATCCCTCCTTTTACGCGGTTCGGGGAACGAAACTGCTCGCAGACATATCATGGGACGGCACGCAAGTCCTCCGACCCTCGTTCAGCCAACCTACTGAATTGGATCTTATCCTCGATAGTGTTCCCGTCGACTATGTCGTGTTGGATCTTAGGCCCAGCGTACGCGTTTGGCAGCATCATCAACAACTGGCAGCCTACTTGAAAACGCACTCGTCCAAGTGGGGTCTGGCCGGCAGATACGGTGGCCGGTCTGGTTCCGGCTGCATCGCGCTTTACCGCCGGTTGACTCCGACTCTCGGGCCCGCACACGTCCGAGTGTCACTTGCGCGCACCCTCGGCCGGACACTAACCTCATCACCACCGTACACGCCCTGAGTCCGCACATCGGCTCTGTTGCCGCAAGACTTTATCTTGTGTGGAGCAGATTTTTAGAATCCATTTGTCGGTCAACGGAATCATTCCATCGCCCAGACTCAAAGCGGGCTGCCAATTGGCTGTGTGCGCGTCGACTGCCCGCCGCAGCATTAGACAGCCGGTCGGCTTGTGTTGTCCGGCCGCCGCGATTTCGACGCGGCAAAAGGAGATGAAATGGGCACAAGAGCGGAAACATCCTCAGCTACTAGCAAGAACGTGCTAAAGATCCGCAGATGGGTAGCTCCGCTTACCGTTTGTATTCAACTCATGATTGGGTGGCCTTCTTCCGGCCAAGCATATGGCCTTTTGACACACCATCTGTTGATCGATCAGGCGTGGAAGACCGTCATCGTACCAATTCTGTTAGACCGGTTCCCTTCGCTCACGACGGAGCAATTGAGAGAGGCACATGCGTACGCATATGGGGGCTGCGTGGTGCAGGACTTCGGCTATTATCCCTTTGCGAACGCGTTCTTCTCGGATCTGACGCATTATGTCCGCACCGGGGATTTCGTGCAGAAACTGTTTCAGCACGCCCACACAGCCAACGAGTTCGCCTTTGCCATCGGCGCGTTGTCGCACTATGTTGGCGACAGTATCGGACATTCCCAGTCCACCAACCCTTCGGTCGCAATCATGTTCCCGAAACTCCGCGACAAGTATGGTTCATCGGTGAACTATGCAGAGGGGAAGCATCAGCACGGCCAGGTGGAGTGGGCATTTGACGCCAATCAGGCGGCCAAGTTGCGGCTGGCTCCGCTGGCTTATGTGCGCGACATTGGTTTGGAAGTGCCGCGTGAACAACTCGCCGCTGCGTTTTATGAAACCTACGGGATTCCCCTTCGGGAAATCGTAAGCGGGCCCCTACCTGCCATGAAAACCTTTCGTTTCGGGGCGCGGAGCTTTTTGCCCGATTCCACCTATGCCGAAGCGGTGCTGCATCAAGGACGATTTCCTGCCGATACACCCGGTCCGGAACTCGACGAATATGAGCGCGAGATTGGGCAACTCCCGAAAGAAGAAGGGTGGGACCAGTACCGCAGAAAGCCGGGCGTCGGAACTCACCTGCTGGCCGGGCTAATCGTGGTTCTGCCGAAAGTCGGCATGCTCAAGATGCTCGCCATCAAAGATCCGACGGTGGAGACGGAGCGGGCGTACATCGCGAGCGTAAATCTCTCCATCGCAACACTGGCCGTTTACCTGCGGCAATTGAATGGGACGAAGATCGATACGGGTTTGACAGACCGCGATCTCGACACGGGACAACCGGTGGTTCCTGGCGGGTATCCGCTGACGGACAAGACGTATGCCCGACTGCTGGCCAGGCTCGCGAAGCGCCCCACGCAGCCCATTCCAGCAGGACTGAAGCAGGACATCATCGCCTATTACGCCGATCCGGCGGCGCCTATTTCAACCAAGAACAAGCCGAAAGAGTGGGCGGCTGTTCAGGAGAACCTGCAGGTACTCATTGGCATTAAGGCAATCCCGGAATAGCCTCGTTTCTGTCTCTGATCGCGTTTCAAACAAAGAGAGATGCCAGCTCACCGTCAACTTGTAACTGCGCGCCGAACACGTGCATAGAGTTCCACAGTATACACCTCTCCGGTGCGTCACAAACACAATCTGATTGATATGTTTGCGAGGTCTTGGCAAGCCGGCCGCGAACCTTGGCAGTGTATTTCAAATTTGATTCGGCTCGGATTTATCTCTTAGGATACGGTCGGGTCGTGCGCAATGGTGGAGTTTGCGTATTGGAACACCTGCGGGCGTTCTACAGTTAAGGGATGTACAAAGCCAAGGCTTACTCTGCCACCAGTTCGACGTCGCCCCTTGCGTCGAGTACGATCACGCGACGCGATCCAACAGAAAACGACGTACAGATCGAAATTCTCTTCTGCGGTATCTGTCACTCCGACCTTCATCAAGTCCGTAATGAGTGGAGCGATGTCATGCCCACTGTTTACCCGTGCGTCCCCGGCCATGAGATCGTGGGCCGTGTTGCCAGGGTCGGCTCCGCAGTAACCAAGTTCAAGCCCGGCGACCTCGCTGCTGTCGGTTGCATGGTTGACTCCGATCGCACCTGTCCCGAGTGCCAGGCTGGCCTCGAACAGTTCTGCCGGAATCTCACGCTTACATACAATTTCCCCGACAAGCACCTCGGAGGCGTCACATACGGTGGCTATTCCGATAGCGTAGTCGTTGACGAGAGCTTTGTCCTGCGAGTTCCTGCAAATCTCGCTCTCTCAGGAACCGCCCCTCTCCTGTGTGCGGGGATTACAACATACTCGCCCATGCGCCACTGGGGTGTCACGAAAGGGAAGAAAGTGGGCGTGGTTGGACTCGGCGGACTGGGCCACATGGGCGTGAAGTTTGCGCACGCGCTTGGCGCTCACGTGGTTGTCTTCACGACCTCACCCAAAAAGACGGACGATGCGCTCCGCCTCGGCGCCGACAAAGTCGTCATCTCTCACAATGCCGATGAGATGCAGAAGCATGCCGGAAGTTTCGATTTCATCCTCGATGCCGTCTCGGCCGATCACGACATTAACAGTTATGTCCAACTCCTCCGGCGCGACGGCAATATCACCCTTGTTGGCGCACCTGATAAGCCTCTTGCCGTCTCTGCCTTCGGTCTTCTGTTCGGACGCCGCAGCCTGTCGGGCTCTCTTATCGGCGGTATCGCGGAGACACAGGAGATGCTCGATTTTTGCGGCGAACATAACATTGTCGCCGATGTGGAAGTTATTCCCATCCAGAAGGTCAACGAAGCCTACGAGAGACTGCGCAAGGCTGATGTGAAGTACCGCTTTTCTATCGATATGGCTTCTCTCAAATCTGAGTGAACCAAAGAATAAGCAATTCCGCGTTCGCGGCGTTCACCGGCCGACTACTCAGAACCGTCACTGTTCTTTTTAAACGCACAGGATCGACGCGAACCATAACAGATAATGACCTACTGAGAGGTATTAACAATGTTTACGCCAAAAGGAAAATTCGGCTGGTATGAGCTCATGACCAGCGACACAAAAGCCGCGGGTAAATTCTATTCGGACGTTATCGGCTGGTCCACCAGGGAGGTCTCGAGTGCTGATGGTATGCAGTACACCACCTTCAATCTCGGGAACGCCGGCATCGCCGGTATGTTGAACATCTCCGGGCACACCGCCTGGATCGGCTATATAGCTGTCGATGACGTCGATGCTCACATTGAAAAGATCGTCGAAGCGGGCGGGAAGCTGTGGAAACCCGCCAGCGACGTTCCTGGCATGCTTCGCTTCGCCGTCATGTCTGACCCTCAGGGCGCTGCCATTGTGATCTTTACTCCCAACCCGGCGATGCCTTCGCCGGAACGCCCCGCACCACCCGCCCCCGGGACCATCGGTTGGCACGAACTCTACACAACGGATCTCGAAGGCGGCTTTAGTTTCTACAACAAGCTCTTCGGTTGGAGCAAAGTCAGCGATATGGACATGGGGCCAATGGGCGTTTATCGGATCTTTGATGAGGGCGACCACAAACCAATGGGCGACGGTGGCATGATGACCAAGCCCGCTAATGTCCCGGTTTCAAGTTGGACCTTCTACTTCAATGTCGATGCCATCAACGCGGCCATCGAACGGGTCAAAGCCGGGGGCGGGAAGATCATAAACGGTCCCATGCAGGTACCCGGCGGGAGTTGGATCATCCAAGGTCAGGACCCTCAGGGTGCGATATTCTCTCTGGTCAGTGGCAAGGAATAAACCGGCAGGCCGACCAACTGCTGGATATCCCGCTGGACTCACCGTCCATTTTCCCGTCGTATAGTGTTAGTCGCTGCGAACATGCCCGAGGAGATCGAAAGAGCACCTTGGGCTCCGCACGCGCTATGGCTTTGGTTGTTTTCTTACGAGGCATCAATGTTGGCGGGCGCAGGAGGTTTCGTCCAAGCGTTCTCGCGAGAGAACTGAGTGCCTATGATGTCGTAAATGTTGGCGCTACCGGCACCCTTATCGTTCGAAAACCTGGGACGCGCCCAAAGTTTTTTGCTGAGCTTCGCCGAAAGCTGCCGTTTGAAGCGGAACTCGCGTTCTGCGACGGTAGTGATCTTGCGCGGTTGGAAACGGAAAGTCCGTTTGGACCTGAGCCATCCAGCCCAGATGTGGTTCGATTTGTGAGCATCTTATCGACAACTGTTCGCGACAAGGTTTCCGTTCCAATCGCAATTCCTGAAAGTGGGGATTGGTTCGTACGAATTATTGCAGCTAAAAATCGACTCGTGTTTGGAGTGTACCGGCGTCATATGAAGACGATCAGCTATCTTGGCCAAATCGATAAGCTGTTCGGCGCCCCGGCGACAACACGCAGTTGGAATACAATCCTTTCAGTAGTGCGGATTTTGAAAGCCCACTAGCCCGGCCACTTACCGCTACGCAGGTGCGGCGAGACCAAACGGTGTACGCTGGCCGAACTCAAGCGACCAACGCATAGGTGAGCGCAAGAAGAGCCACGACGAGCAAGAGAATGCGGACTCGATGGAGGGAGTCCCACTTTTGGTGATCGTGCTTCCAGCCTGGTGTCGGCGCCGCTGTGTTCAAGCCGGCAATGCGGTTGTTGATGGGCACAAGCATACCGATGGTAAAGACGATGACGCCCGCCCAGATCAGCGTTGCCACGAGCAAAGGGACCAGGGTAGCCTGATGGCGATGCAGGAACGACTCAAGGACAAGAAGTGCCAGACACAATCCGTACCAAACAGGCATCACCCGACCCAGGGAACCGGCGAGAATCGACAATACCTGCGCTTGTGAAGTCATCTCTAATTGCCGGACGGCAGGATTGAAAAAGGCCGACACGGCCAATTCATTGCCCACCATCAAGCCCGCGAAGGTGATCGTGATTGTGTCTAGAAGGTGCATTTTTCACTCCTGGCTAATTGACTCGTGCGGAGGGAGCCGTGACGCAGGAGTTTGCACTGACTAATTTGTCAGTTTAAAGGCAATAATGGAAAGCATATGCCGGTGTCCAAGAAAGAGGTTTCACCTTGTCCGATCGATTCGATGCTGTCTGTCATCGATGGACGATGGAAAGGAACGATCTTATGGCGACTGCTCGCCGGCCAATGCGTACTAGCGAGCTGCGGCGAAGCATACCAGAGATGACAGAGCGGATGCTGATCCGGCATCTGCATGAAATGGTGGCGGACGGAATACTTATGAGGCACGACAAAAGGAGCGTTCCGCCACACGTCTGCTATTCGATTTCGCCGTACGGCATGACACTCGCGCCGGTGCTCGAGAAGATTTGTGACTGGGGGCGGAAACACCAGGCCCGGCTTAACAGGAAGACACGAAAGATCCACCTTGAAATCTAAGGTTCACTGAGTGTCAGAGGGGCACCTTGATTCGCTGCCTTTTAGAGCGGGAAGGCCGCTCAGTCTCCGGGATGCGCGTTATGCGGCAAATTGACCGGCTTGCAGGGATGCACTTGGGGACCCGACTTGCCGTTCCGCATGCGGTGATGACTTCACCACTGTCCATACTGGCGTTGGTAGCGATTGGCGCCGGCGCAAATACTTAGGGCAAAGCTTTCAGCACGATGGTCATCTGGTAAAACCTAAACGTGCCTTCCTGTCCCGGTTTTTCGGCCGCCACAGCTTGGTATCTGTCGAGCACATCAGTGATAAAAAGCGACCGAAGCGATTCGGGTAACTGCTTTGTCCACTCGACCATGGTCACGGAACTAAAGGCAAAGAATTCCGCTCTGGTTCCGAAATCCCATGTTTTTGATTCCGTTTGTACACGTTCTACTCGAAACCCGCTCTTCTCGGCCAGCGAACAATACTGCTCCGATGTCAGCCGGACGTAAGGGTCGCGAAACTCACGAAAGTATTGGCTCCATGCTGGTGAATTCCGTGCCTCTTCCAGAACGGTTTCGACGCTTTTGCGGGATCCCATGGGTACTAGGCGCAAGTGGGCGGTGCCGCCGGGCCTAAGCGAGTTGTGTATAGAAGCAAGAGCCAAGTCCTGCTCGTGAATCCAGTGAAGAGCATTGAACGAAACAATCAGATCGAACTCGTGGCTAAAAGGAAGCCAGCGCGCGTCAGCGACCTCGAAGCGAAGATTCGGCCCCATCTTCTGAGAGGCCAACTCAATCATATTGCTCGACGCATCGACACCTATCACGCAACCCTGGGGCACGCGGCGTGCGATCTCGGAGGTGATTCTGCCGTCTCCGCATCCCACGTCTAGCACCCGCTTCGAACTTGTCAGGTCGAGAGCTTGCAAGACCTCCGCTGCCATGGTCTGCTGCAAGCTCGAACGCTCGCGATACAACTCTGCATTCCATTCGGTCATGGCCTAAGATATCTGGTCCCATTTCAGTCTCATCGCCGAGTCCAGGGCATTCGTCATTTTGCTGTGTAAGGGCCATGCTTGTACAGCCGCAAGCGTTGCAACTGCATTAAGCTTCCGCAGTTCCCCGGCAGGGCTTGCGGTCGTCGTTACTAGGTGTGCAGAACTCTCTTGAGGCACAAGCTTGGCGATGAGAGCCGGCCTTTGAGCTAGCCTGTGCCTGGAGTTTTGGGCGAGTGCCTCATATGAGCGATTCTCGCGCATGCCAAAGGAGGGTTTCTCCCGCATATAAAAATGCATCAACCACGTAACAAAAGTCAGAATGACGAAGTTATTTATAGTGACTTACTCAGTTGGATTTTGGCCGCTCGGAAACGCCGTTCGCGATAACGCCCAGTTGCAAAGCACAACTTGTCTCCATTTGTTCTACTTGCGAGACCAACTCGCACCGGCGTCGAAACTGACAAAGACGCCGTCTCCCGTCGTACCTGCGTGGAGAGTATCCGGATTTGTTGAATCGAGAATGATTGACTCCACGCCCGGTACGCGGAGGCCGTTCCGAATCGGAGTCCACATATCTCCTCCGTTGATCGTTTTAAATACGTCGCCACCGCGCGTACTGGCGTATACGGTTGATGGGGACCGCGGATCAATAGCCAGAGAGCGTACGACAAGCACAGTTAGACCGCTGTTGATCACGACCCACGTACGGCCGCCATCTACGCTCTTGAAAATTCCGGTCCCCAGCGTGCCCGCATAGATGATTTGTTGATAAACGATTCATGAAAATCTCCTTGCCAGTAATCGTTAGTGATCGGCTGTATCGCTATCGTCGTGGTGGTGCCTGTGTCCGATCGGTTGAAAATTGTTTTCGATCAATTGCCGGCCGACACGGCGGCCGAGTTCAGCGCCGTCCTCAAGCGAATGATGAAAATGGAAACCGGAGTAGATTCGCGCCCAGAAGACTTCGTCGAGCCAGTCGGCAGTGTTCTCAAATGTGTGCGTGTGAACGCCATCCGGAAAGGCATGGCTGTCTACGACGACGTGAACGTTCTGCGTGCCGAAGTAGTCCGCAACCAGATTCGAGATCGCGCTGGTTCCACAAGTATGCGCCGCCGGGTATTCGGGGTGATTCGGGGTTATCGCAAGTGGTGTCCAGTCAGGTTCGGCAGACAATTCTGGATTCGCGCCGCCTGCTGGAATTGCGGTGACGGGTCGCCAACGTCCGAACGTGTACTTCGCATTGAAGCATCCAATAAGACCGTCAGTGTCTCCGGTCCAAAGAATGGCCATCAGCCGCGACGAATCCATGACTCCGAGGTGATAGTTTTTAGCAAGATACGTGAAGGTGCGCACGTCCTGTACAAAAGGGTTCTCCGTCCAAAAGAGACCGATCTCGGTTTGCCCGGACTTGCGAACCGAGCTATTCAGTTGGCCAAACAGACGCGTCAGATCGTAATCGGCCACCCATTGCTCGCTTGAGAGAGGGTACGGTCCTCGAGGCAAGAATTGAGAAGCGCTCTTCATCGTGAACGGCTGCATCTGCCCAAGCCAGGGGATTGCCGGCGGCAAGAATCCCGGCGGAGTTGGTTGCCAGTCGCCAGGCGCTGTTCCGGGAGTATAGATCACATCGGCTTCCAAACCGTCGTTGGCGCGCGCCGCGATTAAGGCTTGGGCCGCCGCTGCCCCGGCTTCTACGCCCGCGCGCTTGGCTCGGTGCGATGCAACGACTGTGCTGAGCGACTGCTCAAACTGCGCATCGAGCGCTGCTTTTTCAGCGGGGAAGTAGTGAACCAAAACGTCATGTGCGGCGGAAATTGCTGCCGCGTCGTCAGAAGCATACCGATCCGTATAGCCAGCGAAATAGAAAGGCTGGAAACGCCGATGAATACTGTTCGTTGCGTCGTAGACGGCAATGTTGGTATACGCAAGAAAGAGAAATGCGTATCCCATTTTGCCGCCCTGGACGATCGTGTTTGAGGCGATCGCATTCCACTCTGTCACTACATTTTGCGCTTGCGATGTCGTAACGGCAACGAGGGTCGTCATCACGAAAATAAACCCCATACGAGCTCGCTTCATACGGAATTGTCCTTTCGAGCATAGGGAGCCGACGATCACGCATTCCAAACGGATTCGTGTCATCTGGACTCTCGGCGGGCGCCGTTCAATGCCAACGTGATCCTATGTTGACTTCGCCCCCCTGACAATGACCTAAAAGGGTACTTTGTGAAATAATGTCCGCTAATTCGAGTGTCGGTCTCTTCCTACCTGGTGGCGTTCGCATGTCCTGTCTTTGGGGTTCTGTTTTCAAATGGAGGTCCAGACGATGTTCGCTCGGACATTCGTACCGGCGGACCTGGAAGCATGTCTTGCAATGCGGCAAGAGCGTATTGGACAGGAAATCATCGGTTATGAACGAGCGCTTTCCGCGTGGAAAGCTTTGGTCACAACCACCGCTTTCAGGTCCCTCGTGATTGAGACACCGAAACCGATCGCCGGCCATCATATCGTCGGTTTCGGAGCAAGTGCATTTGTTTCACAGGAATTCGCGCGTGAAGAAACTTCGAATCCCAGACCGGGCTTGAACCAACGCATTATCGCCGGTATTGATAGCCATTGCTCGGTTGTACTGACAGACGCGCAGCTTCGAAAACAAAATACTTATGGCGGATTATGCCTCGTGGTCCTCTTTACAGATTGGCGCCGAGACATTCTAACGGCGGAACAAATAACAGAGGTTAAGCTGGCGTTGGCGCAAAACGGCGTCGAGCGGCTTGCCGGTTACAGACTCGAACACATGCTGCTCGAAGCAATTGATGCTGTCGATCTTGAGTACATCGAATCAACCGGAGTTTACCGGCTAATAAGAGCTTTCGGCGGCTTTCCGTCTGGAAACAAATGCGAAAGTGCACGCGCTCTCTTTGCGATCAACAAAACGTCGGCTGAATCGGTGGTAGGCTCGGTTGCCACTTTCGTCTTTCACTACACGCCGCCGGTCATTCGATTTAGAGAATGTCAGCAGCAGCTTCTTTCAGCCGCTCTCAAAGGACTAACGGATCAGGAACTCGCTCCTTATCTGAATCTCAAGATCCAGACGGTGAAGAAGCGCTGGGCCTCCATATACGCGCAAGTTGCGGAGGTTTTTCCCGACCTCTTGCCGGAATCTAATAATCATGTAGATCATCAAACGCGCGGACGGCAGAAGAGGCATCACCTACTGGCATACCTCCGAAATCATTTGGAAGAACTCCGCCCGTTCATTCGCTAAGGGGCCGGGCCCTAAACGCTTTAGTTGGCCGCCACCAGGCGGCGCAGCTCGTTGACGCTCTATCGCCTCCAAACACGGCATGCTGGCCCGCCGCATGGATCAGCCTGCCCATCCGGCGCCGCTTGCCTATGTGCTTTTGAGGCTGCCATCAGTTCTCGGGACACCGTTGGAACAAGCTGCCTGGATTGCGCCTGGATAACGACAGATCTCTATCGTAACGACAGGCCACTCGGAAAAAACTCTTCTAACGCGTTTCGAAGCCCCGCCCCGCGCAAATCAGGCGATCCACTTCGATTCGTCAAGCGTACGCGGCGACAATTCAATCTGCTCGAGTTCTTCAAGCTGCCGCGCATTCGCCGGACGCAAATCCTTCAGCTTCCGAGCGGACGAAAGAACATTGCGCTCGAGCGACCCGACCGTGCTGTTGTACGCATTCACCGTTTTGCTGATGGAATCGCCAAGCTTTTCGAAGTGCTCGCTCATCGTCAGCACGCGCGTATACAGCTCTGTCCCCAAATCGCGGATCTTCTCGGCGCTTTCCGTCAACGAATGCTGGCGCCATCCGTGCGCCACCGTCAGCAGCAGCGTAATCAGAGTAGTCGGCGTCGCAATCACAACCCGGCTCCGCATCCCGAGTTCAAGAATCGCCGGATCATAATCGAGCGCCGCGCTGAACAATGATTCAAGCGGCAGAAATGCCACCACGAAATCCGGCGAACCCGGCAGCCGCTCCCAATATGCCTTCTTGCCGAGCGATTCGATATGCGTCTTCACCTGCCGCGCATGGTCGGCGAAATGTCGCGACCGTTGCGCCTCATCCGCTGTTTCAATCGCCTTCAAATAAGCCTCGAGGGACACCTTCGCATCCACCACCACCCGGCATTCGTTCGGCAGATGAATAATCAAATCCGGCCGCTGATTGGTTTCCCCGAACAGCGTCTTTTGTTCCGCAAAATCGCAGTGCTCCAGCATCCCCGCCAGTTCCACCACACGCCGAAGCTGCAATTCACCCCAACGGCCGCGCTGGCTAGGCGAGCGCAGAGCATTCTTCAAATCGTCGGCGGATTGACGCACGCGCTCCTGCGACTGCATCAGTAAAGACACCTGTGTTACTAATCCCTGGTAAGCGCCCGCACGCTCCTTTTCAAGATTGCGGACCTGCTCTTCGAATTGCCGCAGGGTCTGATTCACCGGTTCCACCACGCGCTGAACCTGCTCGCGGCTGCGATCGAGGAACAACTGACTGTTGGTCTGCAAAGCATCCGAAGCGAGCGCTCGAAACTTTTCCTCCAGCTGTTGATGCGTTTTCGTCAGCACGCTCATCTGCACTTCCGCCACTTCGCGCGCCCGCAATGTGCCCGCCTCCGCGGCGGCGCAGCGTTCCTTCGCATCTTCGAGTTCTGTGCGCCGTTCTTCGTTCTCCGCTCGTGCCTCCCGCGCAAGCGCACGCCACCGCCTGGCGTCGGACACGCCATAAGCCGCCAGCCCCACCGCGCAGATTGCCAGGAGTGTAAGAAACGTGTTCACTTTTGAAAGCTGGTCTCCGCTTTGAAACGTTCGAGCGTGTTATAGACAATCGGGCAGTAGACAGCGCGATCCGGCATGTGCCACATCCGGCTGACCAGCGAGCCATTCCCCTTTACCAGGTGCGGAAACAGCTCGCAGGTATTGGGCCGCGCTTCATAAACCGAACAAAGCGTGCCTTCAAGGAACACGCAGCCGTTTTCCGTGCGCTTCAGAATGCGGCCTTCTTCCGCGGTCTCGACCGTATAGTCGCGTAGAAACTGCGCCACCGGAATCCGGAAGTGTTTGGCCAGCCGTTCAACATCGCGTTCGCTGACTTGCGTTGTTGCGACGCGGCAGCAGTTCGCGCAGGTCGTGCAGTCCATCTCCTCTTCGGTTTGCTGCGCGATCGCTTTGAAGCGGCGCTCGACGAAGTTGTGGCGCTTCATCCAGGCGCGGAAACGAAGGTTCTCCTCACGCTGCTTCTCACCAAAACGCTTAATTTGAACCAGGTCGGTGATCATGCTTAAATACCATTTTACCGGGTTTTTGTTTTAATGGCCGCAGATGAGCCCGGAGTGATAATAAAGAGGTGACAGATCAACTTTTCCTGTCCATCTGGCTCGATCGGACAGGTAAGAAGAACCGTTTACGGCAGTTCGAAAAGCTGCTCCGCTTGTTCCCCTTCTCGCAGCGCGAGCAGCCGCAATCCGTAACCTCCATTCTGGCGATCAACAACACGGAGCCGCCGCTGCTCGAGAGGCCAGTGACCGGACCTGTTGAGATCGATCAGGTTCTCGCAACGTTCGCCGACTACAACGGTGACGATGTCGCTTACACGCTAGAAAGCTGGTGGGATCTTTGGGTTTACGACGAGGACTGGAAATTGACACCGACCCGCGTTCTACTTTCGTGCTTCGGGGCCGATTTCGATAACGGCAGCGACTATGCCGCCAGAGAGCAGGAAGACCTGCGGATCGACTTTGGCGTGGATAGCCGCTATCTGCCCGACAGTGAGATAGCGGGCAGCGCAAGACTCGTCGCTTCTAACGTGACCAGTCTGCTGCGAGTCGTTCATGAAGCTGACGCAACACTTCACGTAGCGCGGCGCCAGCTACAAACGGAATCGGGGAAGAATTTTGCCGAACATCTGGAAGTCACGCTGCGCTCGCAAGCGGCCGCCGCCTCCAAACCCAATTAACCGGTTATTACCTCTATTTCCATACCGAAATCACGCCGAAAAAGGCTCAGCGGGGACCGACTATTTTCTAGTAAAATATTGAATACAAAGGAGATGCCATTCGAGCCATCGCCGCAGACACCGCTCTCGCCTTTTTATAGACGGGAAAAACCCTCCGCGCAGATGCAATCAAAAGCCCGAAGGACGCGCCTTCTCGCCCTGCGACGCCAAAATTGCTTCCAGTCCGCCGGTCGCATCAATCGCCGAAAAACCTTCGATGGTTTGCACTGTAAACAGTCCGGGCGCCAGCGAATTATTCTTGCGTAGTGCGGATGCGGCGAAGCGGTCTAGCGAGAATCCGTCTACCACCACTGGTGTCTGATCGCCGCCTAGCGACCGCGCCGCCTTCTGCAGCCGTTCAAATGCCTCATGCGCATCGTCGAGGTAGCTGCCGAAAGAAAGCTGCAGGCCGGTGAAGATCAAGTGCGGCGCATTCACAAGCGTGGCATTTGCGGAGCTGAGATGCTCGACAACCGCTTTGGGTGCAGACGTCAGTTGCCCAATCGCCTCGCATTGCGTGAAGTCGCCCTGCGGGTCCCTCACCGATTGCACGATGTTCACGCCGGTGTTCGGAAACTGGCTACGGATGCCGCTGGCGTTCGCCGTGAAGTTCCCGATTTCTGAGGTAAAGCAGGTCAGCGACAGCACATGATCGGCCGGTACAGCCGCCGCTTCCACGCTTTCCTTAACGCGCTGCAGCGCCTTCGTGAGCGACGGTGCGCTTTGTCCGAAAAAGAAAGCCAGACCGTTCGGATTCACAACCCGGTGAGTCGAAACTACCGCTTCAATCACCACCTGCTCTCCGGGCGCTTCGAGCGCGCCCACCTCCAATATCGAAAGCACCGGAAGCGGAAGTTTGTGCTCGGTGAACAGTTGGGCAACCTGCGCCTGCACACGCCGCGCATCTCCCGTACCGGCGACAAACGCCCGCAGCTTCACAATTGTTTCACCATGTGTATCGCGAAGTAGATTGTTCAAACTCTGCCGGATTTGCGCGGAGAGTCCCCCCGTGTTCGTGAGTGGCGAAATATGGAAATCCAACGATTCCGTCCCGGCGGCCACGGCCATCGGCGGCTCGGGCGGCAAAGGAAGGACCTGGGGTTTAGGCTCTTCGTCTGTTTTGTGCTTCTGGGTTGAAGCGCTCCCTAAGCTAAGAACGAACACCAACAAAACGTATTTCAGAAAACGCATGCGCCGTTATGTCTAGGCTAACGCGACCACGAAATGAGAGCGATCGGCGCGGCTTTGCGGCTCAGGGAAGCATTCGAACGGGTACAATCGCTAGATGGGAGTCTCCGCGGGCCGCCGTTTTCAAAGCGCGCGCACCGAGAAATTCAAGGAGTCCGTCATCCGCGAAATGACACGGCTCGCATTTCAGCACGGAGCCGTGAACCTTGCCCAGGGCTTCCCGGATTTCCCAGCCCCCGAAGAAATCAAAGCCGCCGCGCAGCACGCTGTTGCCGAAGATGCCAATCAATATTCGATTACCTGGGGAGCCCGGCCGTTTCGCGAAGCCATCGCCCGCTACTATCGCGAACACTACAACGTTGAGGTCGATCCCGAGCGCGAGATAACGGTCTGCTGCGGTTCCACCGAAGGCATGGTCGCGACCATGCTCGCCCTGCTCAATCCCGGTGACGAGGTCATCGTCTTTGAACCGTTTTATGAAAACTACTGGCCCGACTCCCAGCTCAGCGGAGCCAACTGCCGCTACGTTTCGCTGCAGCCGCCGAACTGGACCTTCGATCCGGCTCTTCTTCGCAGCGCGTTCAGCGAGCGCACGCGCGCTGTCGTTGTCAACACACCCAGCAATCCGTTGGGGCGCGTATTCACCCGCGCCGAACTAACACTGATCGGCAACCTCTGCGAAGAATTCGATTGCCTGCTCATAACGGACGAGATCTACGAACACATCACCTTCGACGGGCACCGTCACATCCCGCCGTTAACGCTGCCCGGATTACGCGAACGCTGCGTGCTCATCAACAGCCTCAGCAAAACGTTTTCAGTGACCGGCTGGCGTGTTGGCTGGGTCATCGCGCCGCCGGAATTGACCTCGGTGATTCGAAAGGTGCACGATTTCCTGACCGTCGGCGCCGCAACTCCTCTGCAACAGGCCGGTATTACCGCACTGCGGAGCGGTCCCGCGTACTATATCGATTTGGCCGCTAATTACGAGCGCAAGCGAAGTATGCTGCTAAGCATCCTGGAGCGCGTAGGATTTCGGTGCTATAAGCCAGAAGGCGCCTATTACATCATGTGCGACATTACGGCGGTCGGATTCAACGACGACATCAAGCTCGCAACGGAACTCGTCGAGCGGGTCCGTGTTGCCGCGGTTCCCGGATCCAGCTTTTTCTCCGAGCCGTCGCTCGGGTCTCATCTGATTCGCTTCTGCTTCGCTAAGAAAGAAGAGACTCTGCTCGAAGCCGCCGAGCGATTGGAAAAACTGCCGCAGCTCTTGTAGCCCGCTTCGAGATGAGGCAAGAGCATTCTACGTGGTGCTTCTACCGCTTGTTGTAGCCGAGCATCTCCAAATATCCGTTGCCCTCGACGCGCCTTCCTCGCGATTCTCGGGGGAGGCAACACGGAAGCGAGCGTGCTTACGCAGCTTTCGAAGGCTCGACTCTGACCTTTACGAACTCTGGTATCTACTGTCGTTGGGCCAAGCGGTACGAGGATTACACGAGGAGGCGGTCGAGCAACGCGACACAAGGATCATTCTTTTAATGGGGTCTGCTACTGTGTCCCGGCCAGGACCAAAGCGTCACGCTGTCGCGGGCCATAGAGACCTCGCAGCTATTCCTGAGCCGACAGTTGCTGATCGGAATCACGCCACGCGCTGATCTTCAGGCGGCGGCACACCCAGCAGAGATCTTCCTCGTCGGTCTGCGGCCCGGTCAACGGAATAGATTCCGCTCCGCACACCACACAACGCTTCGCAGCGGCCGGCTTTTCGGATTCAACCGACCGTTTAGCCATGGCCAAAATCTCCGGCGAGATGATGGGTTCGGCGATCGGTTTCTTTTTCATTTCTGCTTCCAATATAAAACAGATTGAAGAGGGGCCCGAAAGGTTCCTTTTCTTTTGGTACTAGCGCGGATTTCTCACCAGCGGCTTCATAGCTGAGACCCGGGGCAGATCGCGATCGATTCGGGGCGTGCTGGCAAGAGGTTGTTGCTTTGAGAGCAAGCTCCGCCACTGTATTGGTGTTTCGCCTCGCCGGTTGTCA
>DATBDT010000036.1:0-24694 GCA_036269815.1 Bryobacteraceae bacterium | reverse complement strand
ACTTGAGGGTATTAGGACCGCTGTTGACGTGGGGCGCTTCGGCCGTGCAGTTCGTGTTGGCGATTGCGCTCGTGTGGATCGCCGCGCACGAAAGCATACCGGTTGGCAGGCTACCGAGGCAGATCGTTTACTCCGCGGCCGTCGCGGCATCTCTCGTCGTTGTATTTATCAGCCTGCTAACCTTCTCGACAATTCCCGCGAGCGAACCTCTGCTGCGTGTGCCGCCGCTGGTTAATGATATGTTACGTTCCTCGCCTTGGATCATGGGCTTCGGCTGCGGGATCGGCAGCACGTTAGCCGGGGGAATCCTGGTCCTGCTCTTCAGTTGGGTATTTCGAAATTCGCTCGCGACGCCTACTATGGAGGCGGGTGCCCTGTACGGCGCAGGTGCGGGTCTCGCGATCAATGCCGGTTGGCGGATTGCATGTCCGGTTTCGACCCCGTGGCATGCGCTGGGAGCGCACGGAGCAGCGATCATCGCGACGGTGATTTTAGGAGCACTCATCGGCCGTTTTCTAGGAAATCGCAGATTGCTCGGTACTTAGTTTCCCCGCTTGCCCGTCAATGGCTCGGGGCTGTGCGTCCGGCGCTAAATGCCTACGCTATTCCTGGTTTGAATCCGGAGTTGAAGCGGCCAATCTCGGTACCTGATATCGTGATGTGATCTTGCATCGTCGCCGTTTCGCAACAGCTATACTCGGTGTACTGTTTGCCGCCCCAGTTGCAGGACGGGCCGCCGATCTCGGTGCTGGTAAGGCGATTTTTGAGTCGCGTTGCGCACTCTGTCACGGTCTAAACGGAGGGGGCGGGCGCGGTCCGGATCTTCGCCGGACCCAACTCACACACGCGAGTGACGAAGCGGCACTGAAGCTCGTTATCTCGAACGGGATCTCGCCAGGCATGCCTGCGGCCTGGTATCTCAGCCCCAATGAATTTGACAGATGTCGCCGCATTCGTGCGCAGTCTAAGTTCCATCCCTCCGGAAAAGCTCGCTGGTGACCCTGAACGCGGGAGACTCATTTATGCTCTTAGCGCCTGCGCCCACTGTCACATTCTCGACGGCGAAGGCGTAGGTATCGGGCCTGATCTGACCGGCATAGAAGCCCGTCGCGGGGCGGCGCAAATCCGCGCCACATTCATCGACCCTTCGAAAACGATACCCCATGGTTTTCTGCTAATCGAGACGGTAACGTCAGCCGGCAAAACGATTCGTGGCATTCGCCTGAACGAGGACACATTTACTATCCAGATCAAAGACCTGCGTGGCAGCATTCACAGTTTCCGAAAAACCGAGCTTACACAGCTCAAAAAACTGCGGAACGAAACAACGATGCCCTCTTTCGGTGCGACACTCTCCGCGTCCGAGTTGGACGACCTTGTCGCGTATCTCGCCTCGCGTTGAAAGCGGCTATGAGATGGCTAATCTGTATTGCGCTGTGTTCCTGTTTGGAGGCGCAGGTACCGTTTGACCGCATCCTACACGCCGATACTGAACCTGGCAACTGGCTGACCTACTCGCGCGACCTCGGGGGTAAGCGCTATTCGCCACTATCTGAAATCAACCGGCAGAACGTCCGGCATCTAAAAGTCAAATGGGCGCACCAGTTCTCGAATGGCAATAATGAAGTCTCGCCTATCGTAATTGACGGCATCATCTACATCACTGGGCCGAACACGGCCGCCGCGCTTGATGCCCATACTGGCCGCGATCTGTGGCACTGGAGCCGTTCCATTCCTACGGATTATCGTTCCGTTGGCTTCGGCCTTACCAGCCGTGGCCCTGCCGTGCTTGACGACAAACTGTTTATCGCTACTCTGGACGGCTTCCTCGTGGCTCTTGACCTCAAGAGCGGTGCGCAACGCTGGTTAACGCAGGTGTTGGATTACAAACTCGGCTACAGCATGACTATGGCGCCACTCGCGATTGAAGACAAGGTAGTGGTTGGTATCAGCGGTGGCGAAGCCGGCATCCGCGGGTTCATCGACGCCTATGATGCAAAAACCGGAAAGCGAGCGTGGCGCTTTTGGACGATTCCCGCCCCAGGCGAGCCCGGACACGAAACGTGGACCGGGGACAGTTGGAAGACGGGTGGCGGCCCCACTTGGGTAACCGGCGCATACGATCCGGAACTGAAGCTCGTTTACTGGGGAGTTGGCAATCCCGGGCCGGATTGGAATGGCGACCTGCGTCACGGCGACAATCTTTATACCTGCTCCCTCGTAGCGCTCGATGCGGGTACGGGTAAACTGCGCTGGTATTTCCAATTCACGCCGCATGAAACGCACGATTGGGATTCCGCGCACGTGCCGGTACTCTTTGATGCGGAGGTGAACGGCGCTAAGCGCAAACTCGTCGCGGTGGCCAACCGCAATGCCTTCTATTACGTACTCGACCGGGTCAGTGGCAAGTTCGTCGTCGGCAGAGCTTACGCGAAGCAGACGTGGGCCAAACGCCTTGATGCGGCTGGCAAGCCTATCCCAGCCGGGAATGCGGATCCGAGTCCTGAAGGCCGGGTTGTTTGGCCGAATGCCAACGGAGCAACTGTTTGGTACAGCACGTCTTTCAGTCCAGAAACCGGATACATCTACGTATCGGTGCGTGAAATAGCGTCGCGATATTTCAAGCGCGAGACTCCTTACAAGCCGGGCACCGAATTCCTCGGTGGCGGCGAAGACGAGCTGTCAGCCGATGACGCATGGGGTGCAATTCGAGCCTTGCAGGCCGCGACCGGCGAACAACGCTGGGAGTTCAAACTGCATTCGCCGCCCTGGGCGGGCGTCATGGCCACTGCTGGGGGGCTCGTCTTTTCGGGCTCGGACGAGGGGAATTTCTATGCTCTCGACGCAGGAACAGGAAAGCCGCTCTGGGATTTTCAAACGGGAGGGAGCATAGACGCGAACCCCATTGCGTTCAATGTCGAGGGCCACGAGTGCGTCGCGATTGCTGCGGACCGGGTGCTATTTGCTTTCAGCCTCGAATGATTTGGCACGCTTACTAAGCAGCGTTGAGTCCCTCAATGCACTTCAACGTAGATCGCTCGCCGAGAGCGATCAGGACGTCAACCGCCGAAATCAGTAAATCTGGGAGGTTGATCGGATCTAGGAGAGCTTCTCGTAAGTGGCGACGCCGGCTAGTCATGAAGCACGACGACGCGTTAGTCCCGTCTAGCTCATGGATGGTCCACAATCCGAAGGTAGAGAGCGAAACAAGATAGATCCGCCCTGGTCACAATGTGTTTACCCTTATCAGACGGAATTTCCAGGGAAGGCCTGGGCGGCGCGCCCGTAGATCGTGCGAGAGGCATTCCTGCCGCATACGCTGTCCAGCCAGATCACTTCTTCGTCTCAACGGTCACAAAACTCAATAAAATTATCCGCCTCATTCGACAACGCTTTACCGTCACTTCTCTCTGCCACCAGTCCCGGTTTTAGCCGTTTCCATGCTACCGTCCAAACCGTGAAGAAGAAAACAGGACCCCAGCACCGTGATTCCTCCCGCCTATTGATACTGAAAGGTCTGTCGCACGCGATGGGGACGCGGATGGCGCGACATGCCGCGCCTAAAACTTCGCACGGGGAAATCTGGAAGTTCATCTTATGGTCGAGGTTAGTAGGGGATCAATTGCTGCCCGTCCGCAATAGATCCGCTATGGTCGCGAAGTAGTTCTATACTCGCGGTTACCGGCAAACTATCACAGGCGCGCGAGCTTACTGCTGCGGTGAAGAACTGTTCAGCATAGCTTTAAGATCAGCGGATTGCTTTCGCTTTGTCCGAGCCTCTTCCAACGCATCAGATCCCAGCTCAGAGGCAAGCGCTTCCGCTATGTCCGCAGCCTCTTCCAGCGCAAGCACGGACATCCACAGCGAACGCTCTACAGTGACCCGGTGCTCTTCTGCCATTGCCAAAGGAGAGAATACGTGACCCACGCGGCAGCGATACTCCACAATTTTTCCTTGGCGCTCCCTGCTAAGCGGTCCGCGACAGTCAGGACAAGTCAAGTCGGACGGAATTCGTTCCATAGGTTCCTCGCTCTTCTTCGCGCCACCCTCCGTAATCGCAAGCGCAGAGATAACGTCTGGGACTTCCGGTAGCGGCACTACAAAATCCACGTCAACCTTCAATGTGGCGTGGTACGGCATGCTGGGAAATTGTGCGGTGGCCGGATCTTCAGTTACGGCCATACCGCCCTGCCGCTTTATTTCCGCCAGCCCTGCAACGCCATCATCGAGCGCACCAGTCAGAATCACACCGGTGACGCGTTCACCGTAGGCGGCCGCGGCCGAACGAAAAAGCGGGTTGATAGCCGGCCTCGTCCGGTTCTCTTTGGGTCCGTGCGACAGGTGAACGTGTCCCGGCGCTACAAGCAGGTGGTAGTCAGGCGGAGCAACGTAAATCGTTCCGCGCTGGAATCTTTCTCCATCAGTTGGACGGACTGCGGCCAGCGGACCGGCTCTGGTGAGAATGTCGGGCAGAAAGCTTTGCCCATTGATGCCGTCCCCGATGTGAAGCACGACAAATACCGCAGCGGGCAGATTAGCAGGCAATCCGGCAGCCACAAGCTTTAGTGCTTCTACCCCACCTGCCGAGGCGCCGACCACGATGATGTCTCGTTTAGACATACTGCTGCACTCTATCGTCTCAGGCTTGGCCGCCGACGGCTCGAACGCAACCGGAACGGTGGCTGGACGGAGGGACCGCCAACCCTCAAAGTACAAGCAGGGTCAACTGGTGCAAAGCACAGCCAAAACACTGAGGGAGTACTAGATTCCTCTACACTGCACCGTCCGCGATCTATGCTTCCGAATGACTAGTTTCGGGTTCGCGCGGCACCCTGGCACGACTCGGGCTTAGCGCCCTTTCATGTCTGCGGTTGTGAACGACGCTAATTTGGTCTGCAGTATGCTGCTAGCGAGGTAGGGGACGAAAGGCCGTTTCCGGTGGCCCAACGTACTCCGCGCCGCTCTCGTTAGAAACTCGAAGAATGGCCAATCACGCTAGATCGTTTTGGCAACGCATTAGCGACGGCGTCACGCTCCAGCAACTCTGGTCGCAGTTGAGCGCCGAAGCTCGCGCAAGTTACAGGTTGTATTCCGCCGAGGTCGATTGGGCTTGGTTCCCGAACGAGAAGCGCAGTCGGCGTGCCCAGCGGGTCATCAGTAGTCTGTTCTGGGCCATGGTGATGAAGCTCTCTCCCGCTCGCCGGGTCGTACTTGTTGCCGCGCTGATTGGCGTGTTCTTTTTTGGCATTTCATTCCACTCCCGTAACTTCGAGTTTCAAATCCCCAATCTCGCATTTTTGAGCGCAACACTCCTGTTCGGTTTGCTTGCATTGGAACTCGCTGATCGGGTGACCATGAAGCGCGATCTCGAGATCGCCAAAGAGATCCAAACGTGGCTAATGCCTGCTGCAGCGCCCTACGTGCCCGGCGTTGAGATCGCGTTCGCCACGCGCCCCGCCAATACTGTTGCAGGGGACTACTATGATACGTTCCTGCGTTCCACGACCGACAACGACAGCCAAACATGTCCGCCGCTGCTGCTGATCGTTGCTGATGTCGCGGGCAAGAGCGTTCCTGCTGCTCTGCTCATGGCGACGCTCCAGGCAAGCCTTCGTACTCTCGCCGGTATTTGCACCTCGCCTGTCGATCTGGTCCAGCGGCTCAATCGCTATTGCTGTGAACAGAACATAGGTCGCAAACGGTTCACCACGGCCTTTCTCGCGGACTTTGATCCCCAAACGCGTCAGCTCACGTATATAAACGCAGGACACAATTGGCCCGTTTTGTGCCGAGCCTCGGGTATCGTCGAACGGCTGAAAACAGGTGGCATACCTCTCGGCCTGATGCCGAACGCTCAGTACGAGTCTGCGCAACTATCGCTCGCGTCCGGCGACCTTCTCGTCGTCTTCACTGACGGGCTCGTCGAAGCCGAAAATATTGACGAACAGGAATACGGCGAGCCGCGGATGTTTGCGACTCTCACCATGTGCCCCGGAGCGTCCGCCTCCGAAGTTCTCCGCAATCTGATGACATCGGCTGATCACTTTACCGGCGCCGCTCCGCAACACGACGACATCACCTGCCTTATTATGCGTGTCCTGCCCGCCTGAGCCCGCAATCAATCATGATTTTGGGTACGAATAAACCTGCCTTCTCGCCTGATCAGTTCCAGCATGCTTAGCAATCGGAAAAGTACGCACCGAAACAATATAGATCCCCTTGGTCGCGATATGTAGAGGAATGGCCCGAAATTCAGACGCAGCGGATTACCAAACACTTCGCCGTTACACACGGGCTTGCGACCGCCAGATATCAGCGATGCGCGTTATACGTCAACTTGAAAGGCACGCAGCCAGATACTTCATTTAGGGATACTTCGACTTCAGGTCACGAAAATCGAATTCGATTGAATTACTTCACGAACGGGCTTTCCCAGTAATGAGTCGTTTCGCCAAGCAGTGTGGCCACTCAGAATCAATTCATCGAGCAGCAAGATCACCCGGGATCGCTCCGGATAATAAAAACCAGCAGACTGCCACGTCTTGGTAAGACAATTTTCTCTTTGCGCGAACCGGGGAGGTCGAAGCGTTTGCAACAAACGCACGTGGACCGTATCGTCGGCTATGCTTCTTGGTGGATTCCCAGCCAATGAAGCGACGATTTTAACGCAAGTCACTTTATCGCATAGATGCTGTAAGCAACGCCGCCGGAGGTAGTTTTTCCGATGCCAACCGCTATTAATCGATTTAGCCAGGAATATTTCTCAGAGGCTGTCTCAAAAACTGGCGCGGTTCGGAAATAATATTCTGAAGGGTCAACCATTTCTCCCTTTGACATTCGCTGGCGAACTTTTGGCGAGATGTCGGCAATCCCTCGATAGGTCACAAAAATTAATGCACCGTCATCGGTCTGCAGCGTGATCCGAACATCCAGTTGCGTCACTCCGTCATGGCGGACCAGATACCAATCGCCGCCACCACGCAGAACTTCACCTTTGATCTTGGGACCGGAGAATGATCCGCCCTTCACGTAGACGATGTGTCGAATCCCAGCCGGCGTTTCTCCTAACTCCTGTTGTTGCTGGTCCAGATCGGCACGGAGTTCCATCAGGAACTCAGAACGGAGGGTTTGAGCCGTGTCCTGTGCTGCTAATTTGCTGTCAATCCCAGTGACGACAAATACCCCGAGCAGTCGGAAACATATCAACAAAACCTCAGTAAGACGAAACTTAACGGCCTTCGGTTCTGCATTTCGCTGCGCCCGCATCAGCTTACTCTATCGCGGTCCGTTCGAACCGAGAAGGCGCTCGGCGGATCCATTTGGACGTGAAGTCGGCTACACGTTGATTGACGACCGCGCGGCAGCGAGGTCTTGCCTGACCCGCGATATGTCAGGCAGTGTTTACCGTCATTAGAGGATTTTCCGAACAGGGCCTGGGCCGCGCCCGCAGATGGTGCGGCAGGCATGCCCTACCTGCATACGGCTGTCCATCCGGATCACTTATTCGTGCCAACGGTCACAAAAGTCAAAATAAAATTATTCGCCTCATTCGAGAACGCTTTACCGTCACTTCTCTCTGCCGCCAATCCCGGTTTTAGCCGTCTCCATGCTACCGTCCAAACCGTGAAGAAGAAGAAAACATCAACTCAGGCGGGGCAGACATCCATTTCCGCCGCGCAGTTCGCCGCCAACCACGCGAATTCCCAGCTTTCTACTGGGCCTCGTAGTGAAGAAGGAAAGCGAATCTCTTCTCTGAACGCCGTCAAAACCGGCCTCACCGGCCAAACCGTTCTTCTGCCGTCTGACGATGCCGCCGTCTACGAACGCCATATCCAGCGCTTCATCGCCGACCACCAGCCCGAAAGCGACCGCGAATCCGAACTCGTCCAGAGCCTGGCGGACGCCCAATGGCGTTTGAACCGCATCCCCGGTCTTGAGATGGCGATCTTCGCCCGCGGCCGTGTGCAGTTCGCTGAGAAATTTGCTGAGTACGACCACGCGATGGCCGCCGCGCTCACGGATGCCGAAACCCTCGTCGTCTACCAGCGCGAGATCCGCGGTCTGCAGACACAGGAGAGCCGCATCCGCCGCCACTATCGGAACGATCTGGCCGAGTTGAAGCAGTTGCAGAAGCAGCGGACCGTAACTGGCCAGCTCTCACTCCCGTCGCCCGCCGCTTTCCTCGCTCCGCCACAGCTGTCGCCCTCCGTCTTGGCCAAAATGGAACAGTACGAGCAGCAAAATGGCTTCGAATTTTCAACCATGGTCGAAGAGATCGACGCAATGAGCCCGGAACAGCTGCAAGCGGAAATTTTGAGGCTCGAAGCCGAGCTTGCGGCTAATTAACCAGTAACCGCTACAAGATCGGAAGCGCAAAGGACCCGAATCGCGGTCCGGCGAGTGCCTGCGCAACGTCGTGAGCCAGGTGCTATCTCGTCGAGAAATTCGAAGCAGCGATCTCGTCTAAGGCCGCGAAGAGTTCTTCGGTACGGATGGGCTTCGTGACGTACCCGTCCATTCCCGCCCCCATGCACAGATCGCGATAGCCTTCCATGACGTGGGCCGTTACCGCCAGAATCGGAACGTGCCGGCTGGTACTCCGCTCCTGTTCGCGTATTTTAGCCGTCGCTTCAAAGCCATCCATTTCGGGCATCTGAATGTCCATGAGGATGACATCAAAATTTTGCTCTGAGGCTTTCTGTATCGCTTGTAACCCGTTCTGAGCGACAACCACCACATGTCCCTGCTTGCGGAGTAACTTAGATGCGAGCACGGCATTCACCGGATTATCTTCCGCCACCAGAATTTGAAGGCGGTGAGCAGTAGCAGGTAAATTGTTATCCATCGCTACAGATGGAGCCGCCAGGCTCGGCGCACCGATACCGTTGAGTGCTGCAGTAAGTTCGGCAAGACCAACCGGCGTTACGAGGTACGTGGCAATGCCGATACGGCTGCATTCGGCTGCGCTTGCTGTCAGATCGGAAGAGCGAAGCATCATGAGCACTGGGGTTCGTAGACGAACATCCTCTACAATCTGCTGTGCCAGTTCGAAGCCGGCATTCGAGGGCAGATCGCCATCTATCAGGATTGCGGTAAACGGATGACCTTCCTGCACAGCCATGCGAATGGCGTCCAGTGCGGCAGATGCTGTTTCGACCGCCGAGCTTTGGGCATTCACCCCGGCAAGCATCTGAGCGAGAATTGTGCGATTTACCGAATTATCATCCACAACCAGGATCCGCTGCGCCGCGGTCAGCGGAGCCGGCGATAAAGCCGGCTGGGGGACATTCGGCAGGGCGCAAATGAGATCGAACGAGAATGTGCTGCCAACTTGAGGCGTACTCTCCACCTCAATCCGGCTGCCCATTAGTTCCAAAAGGCGCGAGGACACGCTTAATCCAAGACCCGTTCCGCCGAAGCGGCGAGTTATCGAGCCGTCGGCCTGGATAAAAGGACTGAAGATTTCGGCCACTTGCTCGCGTTCAATGCCGATTCCGGTATCGCGAACCGAAAACCGCAATATAGCTGTGCTGCCAGACGTCGATAGGCAGGAAACGTTGACTTCAACTTCACCGGCGGTGGTGAACTTAACCGCGTTGCCGATAAGATTCACCAAAATCTGATGGATGCGATCGATGTCCAGAATGACGCGATCGGGAACTTCAGCCCCTATGCCGCAGAGGAGATCAAGTCCCTTTTCGTGGGCGCGGACGGCGAGGCTTCTAAGAGTAATCTGCAACGCGCGCCGTAACTCAACCTCGATGGGATAAATGGCGACCTTGCCGGCCTCGATCTTTGAAAAATCCAAGACGTCATTGATGACCGTCAGAAGAGAGTTAGCGGAGCTACGGACCAGTTCCAGATACTCGCGCTGTTCCCGATTCAAGTTGGTAGCGAGCGTTAGCTCCGTCATGCCGATGATGCCATTCATAGGAGTACGGATTTCATGGCTCATATTTGCCAGAAACTCGCTCTTATAGCGGCTCGCGGCTTCCGCGGTCAATTTAGCGGCCGTCAACTCCTGCTCCGCTCGGTAGTGAGCGGTGACGTCACGAAAGCTCCAGACCCGGCCAACGTTCTTGCCTTTGATTTTCTGAGGTTCGGAATGGCGCGCCAAAATGCGGCCATCTTTCAAGTGAATAATGTCGTCGGACTTTGCCTCTGGCCGGTGGTACAGTTCGAGAACCTTTGTGTGAAAAGCGTCAGCGTCCTCCAATTGTTCCAGAACCCTTGTGATTGCCGCTGAATCGTCATTCGACAAAATCGCTTCATCCAGTCCCCACATGGACAGGAACTTCTGGTTGTAAGCAACGACCTTACGCGCTGAATCGACAACTAAGATGCCTTCCTCTATCGATTCGTGGGTTGCGCGAAGGGCTTCGGTTTTTTCGCGCACATGTTGCCGAAGGACCGCAACCCAACCGAGCACGATGAATATTCCCACAGCCAAAACAATGAATAGAAAAAGAACATGCTTCAGCGTCCACCAGGGCGGCTTTCGAACGATATGAAAATCGGCGGCGGAACGAGCAATGATCTTAAATCCAACTGGTCTCTGAAGCGAGTCGAATTCGTTAACGCAGATCCCCACCACCCGGACCACCGTTCCCTCCCGAACGATGTTCCCGACACTGCTGCGGGAAAAAACGGAGAAAAGCTCCGAACCCTCGCGAATGGCAAACGACTCTTCGCGCGCGAAGTCGGCGCGGCTAACAACGGTTCCCTCAATGCTGACCAGGGCAGAGTCGAACTCGCCATTTAGAGCGCGCTCAACGGTAATAGGCATAGAAACCGGCGGCGGGCCGGAGCTGAGCCGCCGAATGGAAGCATCGTTCAGCCGAACGTGGCTCTGGGAAAACCCTGCGTATCCGAGCACTTCAATCTCGTCGCCGGGGTTGAGCATTTGCTCGTCCCGGTACTCAAGATAGATCGATCCTTCCCCATCCGTGATGTAAACCCGATGGCTGTCGAGCGCTGCGGTGACCGTGCCCTTTACTTTGACCCGTGTTCCGAGATGGGTTTGAAACCCAAATCGCTCAAGATTGTTGATCGATACGGGCGTTAAATCTTCCTCGGGTTTGCCGATTATCTTAATTTGCTGCGGCGATTGGACATAAAGAGCTAGTCCGACCAACTGCGCGCGAGCGGCAAATTCCGCGCCGCAGACGCCAGTGATCCGGACGATGGAATCAAGTAACCCGGACGGCAACGGCTGATTAGTGGCTGGAATAATGACATCGACGTTGCCCTCGCCTGTGGCAAACAAAGTGAGGACCCACAGCCGATGAGATGCGTCGGTATACCCGATTCGCCGGATGGTTCCCTCAACTTCCACGAAACGGGCATCTTCGCGGGTGGTGGCCATTTGCGCAAAGCTCACCCGCTTCGGGACAGGCATAGCCGAATGGCCGACGAGGGTCCAAGAAACGTTTTTCAGATCGGGAGCGAAGTCTTCCTGGACCGTGATACCCCGCACATCAAGCACATCTCCCCACTGCGGCGCTGCCGAACCCTGGGGATAATCGATCCAGATGCCTCCGGATTTGTCCTGAATGAAAAACTCGCGGCCGACGGAGTCGAAGTAAGTGACCACACCTCGAAGGCGGACGGCGAATCCTTTATTTGCCTCTGCGGGAGTGAGCGAACGAACCGCTGCGGCGGATGTGATGGGCTGCGGTGTCTGAGCGCGAAGTTGCGGGCCGCTCAGAGGCGCCAGGGCGACGATCAGTGCCCCTAACGGGAAGGCGAGAGATCCCTTACACATCCTCAAACGTCAGTGCCCGGCTTCGAAAGAAACTCTCGCATACTCCCTTTAGAGTACTAGTACGACTCCCCCGACTCATTCAGATGTAATCAGGTTTAAGAAATTTAATGCGGGAAACCGAAACGTGCCCCGTTGGCAGCTCCGCAACTCGCCGGAAGATGTGTGTGACGATCTTTGTAATGAGTGACTTTCCAACGTTTACTTTGGGCGGGCAGGTGGCGCTGGTAACTGGCGCGGCCAGAGGTTTGGGAAGGGCGATTTCCCTCGCATTGGCGAATGCCGGAGCAGACGTGGCGCTCGGTTTCCGCGACAGCCAACAAACCTCCGGTCTTCCGGACGAGGTTGAAGCTTTGGGTCGGAAGGCTTTACCGCTTCAAATGGATATGTCGAAGCTGGAACAGATTCAGCAGGCGGTGCAAGAGGTAATTCGCCGCTTTGGGCGTATCGATCTGCTGGTGAACAATGCCGGTATCGCTCCGGACAACCTCGCGGAGAATGTTACGGAGGAAGACTTCGATCGGACTCTGGCAGTGAATCTGAAGGGAACCTTTTTTGCCAGCCAATATGCCGGTCGGCAGATGATCCGGCAGAAAAGTGGATGCATCGTGAACATGAGTTCTCAAGCAGGTTTTGCCGCGCTGCCTACGGAATCGGTTTACTGCATGACCAAGGCCGGCCTGGCGCATTTGACCAAATGTTTGGCGGTCGAGTGGGGCGGCTACGGCATCCGGGTAAACGCGGTGGCGCCTACTTTTATCCGCACTCCCGGAACGGAGGCGGCCTTAGCCGATCCGGAATTCGAAGCGGATGTGACGGAAAGAATTGCGGCTTTACATCGAATCGGAGATCCGATGGAGGTTGCCGGTGCGGTTGTTTTTCTTGCCTCTCCGGCGGCTTCTTTGATCACGGGTCATACCATGCTGATTGACGGCGGCTGGACGGCGCGTTAGCGATAAAATTCGCTGTTGCTAACCAATATTGCTTTTGCGCGCGTAGTAGCCGCGGCGAGCGCGGACGATCAGATCTTTACGGCCTTTGATTTTGATTTCGACCGGATGGTAAAGTCCGTCTGTCTTTAGCGGATCGGGGCGATAGAACAGATTGTACTGGTGGCGCAGCTCGTTGGCGATGTTTTCAAATGACTGGTTCAAGTCCTTGGCCTGAAAAGGCGTAAACGCAACACCTCCGGTTTGTTCGGCGAAGTAGCGCAAGACCTTGTCGCCTTCGGTTTCAATATGGCTGATGTTGGTTGAGATGGTGTAGATGACGGTGTCGGCGCGCTGCGCCATCTCGAGCGCCTGGTCCCGGCTATGCCGGCTCTCGTTGTCGTCTCCATCGCTGAGGATAACGATGGCGCGGCGAAACTTGTACATCGGCTGATCGAGCATCAGCTTGTCCCGGCAGGAGAAAAAAACGGCGTCGTACAAGGAAGTGCCGCCGCCTGGCCGTAAATCGCGGATTGCGTTCTCCAACTGATGGGTATCGCTGGTGAGATCGGTGACCAGTTCCGCCGCGGTATCGAAGCTCACAATCAGAGCCTTGTCTTCGGGGCGCATCACACTGTTGATGAAGTTCGTCGCGGCTTCCTGTTGGAATCGGAAGCGATCGCGAATACTGTTACTGGTGTCGATCAACACCGCCAGGCGGAGCGGCAGGTCGGACTCGGCAGCAAACTCCAAAATCTGCTGCTGCTTCTTCGACTCGAAGACTTGAAAGTCATCCCGGTTCAGGTCGGTGACGAAACGACCTTTCTTGTCAGTAACGGTAAACAGCATGTTCACTCGCGTGACTTCCGCGCGAATGACGCTGCCGTCGGGCGACTCCGCTGTCGGACTTTGCTGCGCCAGAAGAACCGCACTGCTTACGGCCGCGCACGTGGCAAGCGCCGCAAAACCAAAAACTCGAAATGTCATCGGACTTCCTCCATTTTATCCGCGGCGGCTTTATCCCTGGCGCGGCGGAGGCAGGCAAGCAGTTCTTCAAATTCGGGAGGCAGAGGACTCTCCACCGTCACCCATTCTCCCGTTGAAGGCGAGCGAAAACGTAAGCGATGAGCGTGGAGGAAAAAGCGCTCGAATGGTGGCAGTCCCTCAACTGCCCGTGGAGCACCATATGTCTTATCCCCAACAATGACGTGGCGCAGGCTCGACATGTGTACACGAATCTGGTGGGTGCGGCCGGTGCCGATGCGAACTTCGAGCAAGGTGAAGTTGCCCAGCGTCTCACGCGTTTTGTAAGTGGTCAAAGCGCTGCGTCCGGATTGTAGTTTAGTGGTCATTCGAGTTCGCCGAACCGGATCACGCGCAATGGGCAGCGTAATTTGTCCCTGGGGCGGCTCCACGTTCCCGTGGACAAGAGCCAGGTAGACCTTTTCCACTTCCCGGCTTTCAAATTGGGCGGCTAAGGAACGATGCGCTTCATCTGTTCGTGCAACAACCAGCGCGCCGCTGGTCTCTTTGTCGAGCCGGTGCACAATGCCGGGACGCATCTCGCCGCTCACTGAGGAAAGGGAACCGAAGTGATGCAAGAGCGCGTTCACCAGCGTCCCACGGGAGTGGCCGGCTCCGGCGTGAACCACCATTCCGGACGGCTTGTTGATAACAATCACGTCGGAATCCTGGTAAAGAATTTTGAGAGGGAGATCTTCGGCTTCTGCCTGCAGCGGGGGAAGCGCGGCAGGATCGACATCGATTTGTTCTCCGCCTTTCAGCAGGTATGCCGCGCGCACCGGATTGGAGCCGATATGCACACGACCATCCTTTACCCAGGACTGCAGCCGCGAACGGCTGAATTGCGGAAGGCGCTCGTGGAGAAAGGCGTCGAGGCGTTTGCCTGCGTCTGTTGAAGAAGCAATCAAAATCACTTTAGGCGAGGCCGAAGCTTCAGACCTCAGGATGCCCTTTACCGTAGCGCATTTCCCCGGCGGTAATTGGGATCGGCAACGTGTTTTCTTTGGGCGGTAGCGGGCACGTGGCGTAAGGCGTGAAGGTGCAAGGAGGGTTGTAGGAACGATTGAAATCCAGATCGACTTTTCCATTTACGGGGAGCGGCGTGTTCAGCATGCGACCGGCGGGGTAGGTCTCGGTTTTGTTGGTCGGATCTTTAAACAGGAAGTAAAGCGTTTTTCCTTCATAGATCGGACGCAGATGGCACGTCGTTCCGTGATAGACGAACTCGACGACGCCGGGGCTCTCTTCCATATCCGTTTGCCCCACCACGTTCAGGATTGGAATTTTCTTAACATCCGGCACCAGCTTTGCGTCGGCGAAATGGAGCGCAGGATTGATCGGATAAAACTTTGTTCCGGTAAAGCTCTTCAGTACCACGCTCTCGCTATCTTTGGCTCGGACCGCAAATCGATCGCCGCGCTGAATGATAAAGAAGGAAACAGATCCGGCTCGCACGATGCTGGGATTGTCTTCGTCGAAGCTGAGTAGGACCGGCGAACTGACCGGCTTGTTGTCAACGGAGACGATGGCGCCGCCCAGGTTTGTAAACGTAATTTTCCCGCCGGACAACAACAACTTGCCCAGTTGTAGGGGAGCTGATTTCGGCAAAACGAGATCAGCATCGCTTCGAGAACCGATTGTCTGCGCCTGTCCCGGAGTCAACCAAAAGAGGCCAGCAAGGGTAAGCCATCCATCAGGGGACCGAAGACCGGCTTCGCGGTGCTTCTGCCAGGCAACGATGGATTCGGAATAAGCGGCTGTCAAACCAGAGTCCCTGGCCCAAGCTATCGCAAGAGTGCCCAGCAAGGTTGCGCAAAGAACGGCTCTCATGGTTAGTCCCGAAGCTCCACGATGGTAGCGCCTGTGCCGCCTTCAGCCTGGGAGGCGGGGTAGAAACGACTGACGTGTGGATTTTTGCCCAACAGTTCGCCAATCGTTTTCTTGAGTACGCCCATGCCGTGGCCGTGAACGATGCGGACGCGGTCGACAGAGGCAAGAGCGGCGGAATCGAGAAATTTGTCCACGTTTTCGGCAGCCTCCTCTGAGCGTTGGCCGATCACGTTCAATTCGCGATACGAGACGTCCCAGCGCGGTCCTACTTCGATGCGGACGTTCTTCAGTTTGTCGCGTTCGGTTGGTTTTTCTGTAACAACCTCAATCACGTCCTCGCGCGGGACCTGCATTTTCAGAAATCCGGCTTCCACCTCCAACACTCCGTTCTTTAACAGGCGGCGAACGGTGGCCGGTTCACGGATATCACGCAGGCGAACCCGGGCTCCCTCGCGAATCTCGAGCCGTGTTTCCTGCGGCCGTGCCACAGAAACGGCGGGCGCCATTACTTCTGCGGCTTCTTCCCGGAATTCGCGCCTGGTCTTCGCGATCTGACGTTGTGCTTGTTCTAGCGCCTTACGCTGCTCCAGATGTTCGGCGATGTCGGTCATCAGCGCTTGCGCGCGCGCCTCAAAGTCGGCTATCAGATGCTCTTCGCGGGCTACCCATTCGCGCTGCCGCTGCTGCTCGCGGCGGGCGGCCTCCTGTTCGACCTCTGCCTGCCTCCGTTTCAAGTCACCTGTTGCGGCCTGCAACTCGGCTTTTGCTCTGGCATGCTGCTCGACCTGCGTATGCAGGTCGGAAATCAACTGTTCGAAGTCTGCTTGTAATCGTGGCAGGACGGCACGCGCGTGTTCGAGCAAAGGCTCGGGCAGCTCGAGGCGGGTGGCAATGGCAAGGCCGGCGGATTTCCCCGGCAATCCGACTTTCAATCGATAGGTCGGCTGCAGTGTCTCCTCGTCAAATCCCATGGACGCATTCACCACGCCCTCGGTCGTAGTGCCATAGAGCTTCAACGGCAGGAGGTGAGTCGACGCGAGGCAGAACGCACCGGATTTTCGAAATTCGTCCAGAATTGCGACGCCCAGCGCCCCGCCTTCTTCGGGATCGGTTGCGCGGCCCAGTTCGTCGAGCAACACCAGGCTCTCCGCAGTGGCGTTTTCGAGCATTTGCTTTACGTGCAACAGATGACCGGAGAAGCTGCTGAGGCTTTCGGCTATGGATTGCTGATCTCCGATGTCGGCCAATACGTCGTCGAACAACGGAAATTCCGCTTCGGCCGCGGGGACGGGAATGGCGGCGTGCGCCATGAGGGCCAATAAGCCGGCTGTTTTCATGGAAACAGTTTTGCCGCCGGTGTTCGGACCGCTAATCAACAGGCATCGGCTGCTTTCGTTCAAATCGAACGTGATGGGCACGATGGGTTTGCGCTGCTTCCTCAGGATTGCTTCGAGCAGGGGGTGGCGAGCTTCTCGCAACAAGAACCGGCGGGAGGTACCGCTGAAACGCGGGATCACCGCGTCGAAGCTGCGCGCGAATTCAGCTTTTGCGAAAATCACGTCCAACCCGGCGAGAGTGGCCGCGGAATCCAGAATTTCCTCCCGATGCTCGCGTAAAACATCGGTGATCTCGGCCAGAATGCGCTCGATTTCGCGCAGTTCGTCCTCGCGCAGCCGCACCAGCTGATTGTTGAGATCGATGGTATCCAGAGGTTCGACAAAAAGCGTTCTTCCGGTGCCGCTGGAACCGTGGATGACGCCGTTGATGCGCCCTTTCTGCCCTGCGACGATCGGAACAACATAACGATCGTCGCGAAGCGTGACAAAGTTTTCCTGCAGCACGCCATCCGTGCGGTGGGCGCGGAGAAAACGATCCAGAGAGTCTTGAATCGCGCGGCGCTGCCGTTCGATCTCGCGGCGGATTTGCTTCATCGCGACGCTCGCTTCATCAGCCAGCGAACCGTCCGGCAAAAATGCACGTTCGTATTGTCGAATCAAGCCGCGCAAGTCCGCCAGCTGCAGCGCCCTGCGGGCAAGCCGTGGATACCGCTCTGTTGCCGCGGTGAGAAGCTGCCGATACTCGGCAGAGATTGTCAGCGTTTGGAAGATATCGAGGATGCTGCGCCCTTCGAGCGAAACGCCTTCTATAGAAAGAAAGCGCAATGACGGCGAGACATCGGGCAGCTGATTAAACCGCAGACGTGTGGCTGCGGAATCGCGGGTATAAGCGATGGCTTCGCCGGCTTCCGCAAGGGCAGCCTCCAGAAGCGTACGGTCACGGTGCGGCTCTAAAGCGTGGATTTGGCCACGTCCCGATTCACTGCCAGCGTATTGGGCCAAGAGAGCCTTGAGGTCGTCGAATTGAAGAATACTGCTGCCCGTGAACATTGCTCTTAGATAGATGCTTTTTACCGGCGCTTACGGACGAGCGACGTGCGGATTGGTCAACCGCGACCGCCAGCACTCCTCGACGACAGACTGTGTCCCGGAGGTCAATTTCAACTCCGAAAGCTGCGCGACCGGAAACCAGGCGACCGCACAGGAATCGTCGCCTGCACAAAGTGTTCCGCTCATGAACGTGCAGTAAAAATCGACCAGCACATAGTGATATTCGCAGCTCCCGGCCGCATCGGGCATGATGCGCTCAAAAATTGTGGCAATGGGTCCGACGGAAATGACGAGACCGGTTTCTTCAAGCACTTCGCGCGTGAGAGCGTCCTCCAGCCGTTCACCCGTCTCGACCGCGCCGCCGGGTAAGGACCAGTAATCAGCAAGCGGTTCCTTGCCGCGCCGAACCAGCAGGATTTCATCGTTGCGAAAAATGAGCGCGCCCACGCCCAGAATAGGCCGTTGGGGGTATCGCCGGCTGCCGCTTGCTGCCACGTGTTTCTTGGACGGCCCTCTAGCGCAGAGCTTCCAAAACCTCTTCGACGTGTCCATCGACCTTCACTTTCGGGAAGATCTTCTTTACCTTGCCGTCAGCGCCGATGACGAAGGTGGCGCGCTCCACGCCCATGTACTTCTTTCCGTACATGCTTTTCTCGACCCAAACGCCGTAAGCCTCTGCAGCGTGATGCTCGGTGTCAGCCAGCAATGTAAACGGTAAGCCGAATTTTTCCTTAAACTTAGCCTGCGCTGCCGGTTTATCGGGCGAGACGCCAACAACAACCGTATTCGCCGTCTTGAGCTTAGGAGATTCGTCTCGAAAGGCGCAAGCTTCCTTGGTGCAGCCAGGAGTATCGGCCTTGGGATAGAAGTACAAAATTACGTTCTGGCCACGAAGAGAACTGAGGTGGAAGGAGTCACCAGAGTCGGTAAGTAGTTGAATTTCAGGGGCAAGCTGCCCTTCGCTAAGAGTAGACATGGCTTTGAATGGTGGCGTGTGGCGGTCAGCCTCATCTTACCGGAACACAAGCCAAGCTTGTCCTGCAATTTACTTTGCATATTACTTGACATTAACACACGCATATTTTATAGTTGAGATGTAGCCAGTTTGGCTAAAAGTTTTCTGGAGGATTAATACTTATGGCTGTCATCAGATATAACAACGACTTTGAAGACTTTCCCGCCGGGCTCCGCATGTTTCAGGACTCCTTGTCCCGCTTGTTTAGCGAACCGGCTTCGCGTCCGTGGTCGCCGGCTGTGGACGTTTTCGAGAATGAAAACGAGCTGGTGCTGAAAGCGGATCTCCCCGAAGTCGATCCGAAGAACGTTGGTATCCAGATTGAAAACGGGACTTTGACGCTGCGCGGGGAACGTAAGTTCGAGGAGAACAGGAATGGCAAGGCTTATCACCGCATTGAGCGCTCATACGGCTCCTTCGTTCGCGCGTTTTCGCTGCCGGAAACGGTGGATGCGGAAAAAGTGAAGGCGGACTATAAGAATGGCGTGCTGACGGTCACGTTGGCGAAGAAAGAGATCGCCAAGCCGCGTACCGTGAACATTGAAGTTACCCAGTAAGAACGTCTTCCAAGACGAACCAGCAGGTTTGGAGGCGCCGCCCCGAGAGATCGGAGTTGGCGCCTTTTTTGTTTTCGGCGTGCTCGGGAGTAAGCCATGCTCAAGTGAGCGATATTGACGGGTTCTAAGGGACTCGCGCACCACAGACTCGCCTCCCGCGGCCCCAGTCCGCCGAGCTCCTCTTTTGTTTGGCGCCGCATACGGTGGCTTGTGCGCTTTTGTAAGAACGGTTTCCGATATGCTTCCTTACTGAGGACCAATTCCTTTGAACAAACCGCTTACTCGCCGGGGATGGCTCGGGTCCATGTCGGCTGGCGCCGGAGCTGCGGCCCTATCGCATCTGCCCGTCTCCTCTGCTTACGCGCAAACAGACAACGGTAATCCCACCACCTCCACTGTTGAAGATAGAGAGCGCCGCATGGCCTGGTGGCATGAAGCGCGCTTCGGCATGTTCATTCATTTTGGCCTGTATAGCGTTTTAGGCCGGCATGAGTGGGCAATGGAAGAGGAAGGAATTCCGGTTGCCGAATACGAGCAACTGGCCAAGCAATTTAATCCCAAGCCGCACGCCGCAAAGGCTTGGGCCGCATTGGCGAAGCAGGCCGGCATGAAATATATGGTGATGACCAGCAAGCATCACGAGGGCTTCTGTAACTTCGACACCAAATTGACGAACTACTGCGCTCCGAAGCAAGCGGCAGGGCGCGATCTTATAGCGGAATATTACGAAGCAGCCCGCAGCGCCGGCATGCACGTTGGATTTTACTACTCGCTGATGGACTGGCATCACCCGGATGGTGCGGCTTGCCAACACGATGAAGCAGCGCGGCGACGTTTTGTGGATTATACGCATGGCCTGGTGCATGAGCTGTGCACGAATTACGGAAAGCTCGATATTCTTTGGTACGACGTGGATTGGCCGTTGACCCCCGAAGGCTGGGAGTCGGTCAAGATGAACAAGATGGTCCGGCAGTTGCAGCCGGACATTCTGCTGAACAACAGAGCCGGGATTCCGGAAGACTTTACGACTCCCGAGCAGCACATTCAGGAGTTTGCGGAACCGTGGGAGTCCTGCATGACCATGAACGATAGCTGGGGATACCAACGCGCCGATGACGATTGGAAGCCGCCGAAAACGATCGTTCGCAATCTGGTGAACTGCACGCGCGGCTACGGCAATTATCTTTTGAACATTGGACCAAAGGGCGACGGCTCGATTCCGGAAGAATCCGTTCGAATCCTTTCCGATACAGGTAAATGGATGGACAAGTATGGCGACCTGATTCACAAAGGCGAGAGGTGCCGCGTAACACACTCCGAACACAGCTCTTTCACCCGAGTCGGAAACAAATTATATGTACACGTCCATTTCTGGCCGGGGTCGACCGTGGCGGTCGGCGGTCTGATGACCAAAGTGCTTTCGGCAAGACTGCTGCCGTCGGGCAGGGAAGTGAAGGTGGTACAGGACGAGTTTCGCGTTCAATTGACTGGTCTGCCCGAGCACGCGCCGGAACCGCTCGTTTCGGTGCTTGAACTCAAGTGTGAGGGTGAGCCGCGGCAGGACAACCTGCATGTTCGCAACGATCGGCCGCGTCGGGGCGTTGATGTTTAGAGCGTCTGCGCCGATCATGCTGGAATATGGGATCGACATCGCCTGAGGTAGGACAGCTGCTTTCGCGAGGGCCGGCCCGTCTTCCACTACAGCAGGCTGCCTTAGAGCCAGCGGCGGATATTTCTGACTGCGGAGAATCCGCCTACAACACGATTTGGCCTTCCTAATCCGGCGCCACTGCGGGATTGCCGACGGTCTGGACACAATTCGTAAACGCTGCGTCGTCACACATCTATCCAAAACCAAGCCTCAAATCTACGGTTTACCCGTAACACGTTACGGTTTCGGTTAGTGTCCCGATAAGGGCCGTAAGTACCAAGCCCTGGGCTAAGCAAGGATTTCCTTGCTCGATTTCCCGTTCTCGTGGTGAGACTGTCTACCGGAATCTCTCGACAAGCATCAATTGGCTCCCCGCAAGCTCGGTCTCTCCGTACAGCAACCAATGTTCGTCGGGCGAAACGGCCAGTCCACGATCAGCCTCAATGCTTCTGTTACCACACCAAGAACTGAGATACCTCCACTCCCGAAATCGAGGTATCTCAACGCTGCCGGCCCTACTTTCTTCATGAGGTAGGCGCCGTGACTTCCGAGCACGAAGTCTGTTACGTGTGTCAGACTAAGTACCTCTGATTCGACTCCGCCACCGGTCGGAAGTCGCCAAAGGCTACGGCTGTCGGGTTTCAAGTAGTAAACGTACGCGCCATCCGGGGATTCCAGCTGATCGCACCCGCCGCTCGTTGTTACCTGGATTTCCGGACCGCCTGCGGCGGCCTTCTTCCAAATCTGGGGGCCGTTATTCTCCGAAGCGCAGTAGTAGATCCATTTCCCATCATGCGACCAGCTAGGCCTAATGCTCGACCCGGAGCCTTGCGTAAAGCGAACTGATTTGCCTCCTTGGGAAGGGATTACATTGGACTGCCCGCCCACGCGTTCCCGAATGACGTTAACTGAAGTGGTTGAGAGCCGTCCGCCCTCGATGTCCAAATCTCCTCATTTCCGCTTTGGTTCGATTCGAAAGCGATGCGCTTGCCATCGGATGAATAGGCCGGACTAGACTCGGCTCTGGTTGACGCGATCAAGGGAGCGGCGTCGGTAATGTGAGCCTTGTTGAGTCCCGCGCGCCAGATATTTTGATCGCCTGAATAGTGTGTGAACACCAAACGCTGGCGCGTCTTCGACACGGCTACTTCTCCGGGAGCGGCATCGTTCACGTTCAGGCGAACAGGCTCGCGTCGCGGATTGACAGGAACTTTCCAGAGTGCCCTCGAGCCTTCTCGATCAGACGAGACCACCAGATTCTGACCGTCCGGGTCCCAGGCTATCCCTGCGCAGTAACTCCCGTCGAAATGAAGTGATCTGGGTCGGCCGATAGGGAGCATGTCAGCCGACAAGTTAACCACGAACAAACCACTATTTGGAACGTCCAGTGAGTGAATAAAGGCAAGAGTCCCGCCGTCCGGTGAAAGAGCGAATCCAGAGTCGATAGACGGGAGGTTGCTATGGATACTGTTATTGGAGGAATCCGCAAACAGGTTTAGTTGAGTTTTTTCGCCGCTTTCGAGCGAGATGCGCACCATTCGACCCGTGTCCGGCGGACCGGTCTCTTCAGTAGCAAGTAACCACTTGCCATCCGAAGACCAGGCAAGAAGAGGCGCGGCTGGGTTCCATCCACGGTGATCGACAAACGGTGCTGCATCCAGTTGGAGGCGCGACAACTCTCTTTCCGGTCCGCCCACTGACGGGATCAGCATGACTGCACTGGTGGACGGTCCCCGAGACCTGAGGAAGGCGATGTAGCGCCCATCCGGCGACCAGGCCGGAGCGAAATCCTCGTCGCGACCGGCGGTAATGCGCCCTGGCTCACCTGCGCCAATGAGCTTGACATAGATGTTCGACGGTCGTTTGCCGGGCTCATCCCAAGTGAAAAGCGACTCTTGTTCCCTCGGGCGAAAAGGCCGGCGCCCATTGAAAGCCCCGATACGTTGTGAGCGGAACAGGGGGCGGCAGAGCGTCAGAAACAGATACGGCGCCCCTCTGCTCTCGATGCAACTCGTAGTAGAGTCCGGCTCCGATCAGCAGCAACGACAGCGCTGACACCGCGACCGAACTGACGATGCGCAACGGGCGGCGCCAATTCGATGGATGGGGGCCAGGAACTGCGATCGTTTCGACGGGCACGCTTCCGACCTGCGCTCCTGCCGCCCGTGTTGACTCGGGTTCCGGCTCCGTCCGGGGCAGCCTTTCGATAATGCCGAGAAATCGGTATCCCCTACGCGGCAAAGTCTCGATAAAACGGGGATTCTCGGAGGTATCGCTCAGCGCCTCTCGCAGCTTGCGCACCGCGCTGTTGATCGCATTGTCGTAATCAACATGAGTGTCAGGCGGCCAGAGCTTGGTCTGGATTTCTTCCCGGGTTACCGCGTGACCGGGATGCTCCAGGAGAAGCAGGAGGATCTGCAACGGCTGATCCTGCAACTTGATATGTACGCCGTGCTTGCGTAACTCTCGCTCGAGCGGGTTCAGCTCGAAAGACCCGAACCGATAGGCCAATCCCGACGCACCGGCCTCGCGCATCCAGGCAGAGATTAACGCAGACGGAAGTCAGCCGTCTTGCCTGCCTCCAAAGATGAGTTGTAGTCTCGGCGACGACCTTCGGAGAGCGCGACAGGTGATCTTCCAACAGGTTTAATTCAGTCGCTTCCATCGCCAGGAACGAATGACCAGGAGCTAAGGTGTGGGCAATCGAGACCGTGGCGGCCTGATCGACAGTGGGCGTGGTCACAGGAGGCCACGCCATGAACAGTTCCGAGCCTGCATCAACTCGAGCGCTTCAAGACATCGGCAAGAGTTCGCCGGCACAACCACACCCTCGTGAATGGAGAACGCGTATTCCAGTCACAACATTTATCTTTATCATTCAACGACACTTAGGTGTAATTCGCTTGTGCCGCGATGCTATCCTGTTACCGAAAAAGGCCACGCTGTCGGGGCCTTTTTCTATTTACCTCAAAGGATCAGTAATCATGGCATCCGCCGAACAAATTGCCGCCAACCGCGCCAATGGGATAGGAGATAGGAAGACTTAAAACTGCCCTCTCGCTAAACTACCAGGAGAAAATCGTTGGATGAATTTTGATCATGGTCATTTGCTAAACCAGTTTCATCAGCGTATTTTGCGAGTTGCTGTTATTCGGCCATGCGCTTTTTGGGCCGCAGACGTAATGCGCAATTCACTAATGATGCTCGGATTCTAAACAAGCCGTGAGTTGAAGACGGAGTGGGTAGGCAATAGCAACTGCGGTTTCTGTCCTCACCGCTGAGCGGTGACCTAAAAAGTTTTTCAAAAGTGAACCCAATTTTTGACTTAATTTCTGGACTGCCCAGTCTGTTTGCACCGCCATGGCTCTATTGAGCGAGGTCGATTTGGTGTCGGAAAAGGGTAAGCGCCTGAGAATCCCCAGGACAGGAAGGGATGTTGTTCCCTTGTTGAGCCCGGAGCTAAACCGGAGCGGAGGCCCAGTTATGCGGTAGAAGCTCAGCTATGCGGTTGATGGGTTGGTTGGGGATGCGGGCGAGGACG
>DATBDT010000022.1:0-2444 GCA_036269815.1 Bryobacteraceae bacterium | reverse complement strand
AATGTTCTGTTTCGAGTTGCTGCACACTTTCTGCCTGGTGGCGGATCTCTTCGCCCAGTTGGTTAATCCGAGTATCGAGCGCCAGTCCCTCGTGATCCATCTGCGTGAACTTGCTGGCAAGCACGACGCGCAGCTTGGCGCGCATTTCGTCACGCAGGCGGGCGTAACGCTCGGCTTTGCTCGCCTGCCGTTTGAGCGAATTCATCTGGCGTGTGACTTCTTCGAAAATGTCATTGACGCGGTTTAGGTTCTGCTTCGCTTCTTCCAGCCGGGCTTCCGCCAAGCGCTTCCTGGTTTTGAACTTCGTAATTCCGGCGGCTTCTTCGATGACCGCGCGCCGGTCCGTCGGACGGCTGCTCAGAATTTGTCCGATGCGGCCCTGTTCGATGAGCGCGTAAGACTCCGGTCCCAGGCCCGTTCCCATGAACAGTTCCTGAATATCGCGCAGCCGGCATAGCTTCCCATTCAACAAATATTCGCTATCGCCCGAGCGGAACAGGCGGCGCGTGACCATGATCTCGCCCGCGTGCGACTGCTGCTGGTTGAACTTGCGGCGGCGAATCTTCAGGACTACTTGCGGCCCGACAGCAGTTCCTTCGCTGGATTCGGCTATGGGAACCGGCACCCCTTCCACTTCATCTGTTTTTCCCGGCTGCGCCTCTTCCACCGCCTCCTCGGTATCCGCGCTAGCCTGGGCGCGAAGTTCCGCCTCATCCCAATCTTCTGCTCCGGTTGGGATATCGTTCTGAATATCAATCTGGGTCGGCTCGCTGGCATCGGGGCCGGCATAGACCTCGGGATCGATCAACGTCAGCGACACTTCCGCCATACCGGTAGGATTGCGGTCGCGCGTGCCGGAGAAGATGACATCTTCCATGCGGGAACCGCGCAGTGACTTGGCCGACTGCTCGCCCAGCACCCAGGAGATGGCGTCGGCTATATTCGATTTCCCACAGCCATTAGGGCCGATGATGGCAGCGATCCCTTCGCCATGAAACTTCAGCTCAGTGCGATCGCAGAACGACTTGAATCCCAGGATTTGCAGCTTTTTGAGTTTGAGCAAAGCTCACTCCTCCGCGCGCGGACACTTCAATCTGCTGGCAACTGCTTTGGCTGGTGTACGCCGCCGTACTGGTCTGGACCCTGTTTACTATCCAGGTTCCCACGGTTCTTTCCCAGTACGATGCTGTCCCGTGGCGCGGGGGCAGCTATCACGGCTTTTGACCAACTCTAACGGCGAATTCGGGAAGGGTCAAGAAATAAAACACCATATATAGGGGTGCCTTCCCTCATACCGCCTTTAGTTGCACAGACATTGCAGCTATGGCGCATGTTTAATGGGTGGGAAAAGAAGGAGGCGGGAACCGCGAGAGCAAATTCACTGTACGCCAGCCAGCGACAAGGATCAAGGGCTGGAGGTACAGGGCAGGCCTATGGCAGCACAAAATCTTTGCGGTCGGAGAGGTCGAGGTCCGGATCGCCGACATTTGCTTCGGCAGCGCTGGCGCAGAAATCACCGATCGGCCCCTGATAGACCTGCTTGCCGTTCCATACGATTCGAACAGAACCGGCTTGTGAAAACATCTCGTGCCTCAAGTGAAGCCGAAGCCTCGTCACTTCGCGGGAATGAATTTCAAGCCGGTTCTCCGGCTTGATCTCGGCGTTCACTTCAGCCACGCCCGATTTCTTTTCCAAAACTTCGATCCAATATTGCCGCGGAAAACTCAGGTCAGGCAGGTGCAGCGAAATTCGCTTCGGGAAGGGCTCGCGTATTTTGTCCTTCAAAAATGTCAGCGTCAGGCCGTCATCCGACTGGAGCGTGAGTTCGTGTTCTTTATCCGGCAGCAGCCGGAGTTGCGGCGCTACCCTCGGATGCATCCCCGAAAGGGCGTCAGAGGTGTCTTTGGAACAGGAGGCAGGGATACGCTCGTCCTTCTCGCCGTGCACGAACAGTAGGGGCAAGTTCGTCAGATTTGGCAGCATCTTCTGGACATCTTCGTTGCATTGCCCGGCGCCCATCAACGAAACCACGGCCGCAAAGCGCTGCGGCCAAAGTTGGGCCATGTAGAGCGATCCTGTGCCTCCATTGCTGAAGCCCGCGATGTAAACGCGGTCGCGGTCTACGTTAAATTCGCGGAAAGTGTCGAGCAGGACTGTATTCAGGCGCTGCGCCACCTCCGGCTTCCACCAGTACTCTCCGGCCTGCGGATACATCACTAGGTAATTGGTGTTTGCAATAGCGTCGTTGGCAGTATTGACGCCATCCAGAGCGATTCCGGCGCCGCCGCTCAAGTAAACGAGCAGGGGTGTAGGGCGATCTCCCCGGTACGTGACCGGGATGCGCAGAAAATACGGAATGCCGGGCCCGGGTTTTTCGGGTAGAGCGACTCGGAAAAGGGTGCCGACCTTGGGTGGTGTGGGTTTGGATGGAGACGGAAGCGGAC
>DATBDT010000021.1:0-3431 GCA_036269815.1 Bryobacteraceae bacterium | reverse complement strand
TTCGTTCGGCTGTTCCTGTCCTCGCAAAACGTAAAGCGAGCCGTTGGCGAAAGTGTGACCGCAGATTTCTGCGCCGACGTTAATCTCGCGGACCACACTGCCTTGATCGTCGAACATCAGCACCCGCTTCTTATACCACTGGCTCAGGTATAAGTTCTGCCCGTCGAAGCTGAGGTATGATCCCGTGAATTCGGGACACGCGAACATCTTGGAAAATCCAGACTCAGGTGTGTATCGGTAAACATAACGATCATCATCCGCGCCTTCGCCGATGGTAAAACGTAGTTCGCCGTTTAGCGCGACGGCAGCCCACGGAATTCCCGGCGCTTCTTGTTGTTTCAAGACGGTCCCATTCTCTGGATCGATGGCATAGATTCGGCGCAGATCGCGCGAACCCATCCATAACCACTTGTTTCGGCTGTCCCAAGCCAGCGCCTGCGGTGTAATCGCGGGCGAACCAAGTCGGCATTTCTCGATGATTTGTACTTTCACTTTGAAACCCTACCTTCAAATAAAGGTCCGTGTGATTTCCGAATCGTGCAACAAGGAGGAGCAATAAGCTTGATCGCACATTGGCAGTTTGTCACGCTCGCGACGGCGAAGATTTATGAAAACGCGAACCTTCCTGTTGTGCTTTGCAGTTGCGTCAATTGCTACGTCGCACGCCGAGAGTGATAAGAGTGTCATGGCCGGTCAGGTCAACGGCACCTGGAAAACCAAGGGCGGCGAATTCAAGATCTGGGCGCTCGGTAAACAGCGTCTTCAGGTGGAATTTTCGGGCGTTTACGAATACAAAACGCCGCAGGGTCCAATGGCGAACGAGGGTGTAGGCAGCGGCGTCGCAACGATCGAAAGTGACACTGCCATCTTCAAACCCGAAGGGGCGGAAGAGGAATGCCAGATCACGCTAAAATTCACCGGCAGCAAACTGGTCGTCACACAAACCGGCATTTGCGGCTTCGGCCACAACGTGAGCGCCGAGGGCACCTACAAAAAAGTTTCATCTAAAAAGCCAAAGTTCGGATCGGATTGAGGTCGGGGCCGGGCTGTCGCGCCATTGCTGTAGCTACCGGTTCGCCACAGGACGAATCCTGCCGGCGTGCGGACCTGTGGCCGGTTCCATGAAATAGGCTGCATTGGACAACGGCCCACAGGGCCGTGGCTACAACTCGCAAACGCTACGAAATGCAGGGAAGCTGTCAGCTTCCCCTACAGCTGCAGCGGCATCTTTTGAACAGAGCTAGATCGGTGATATGTCTCAACATCATGCCGCGTTGTGCCTGGGCCACGACTGAACCAGCCATTACTTATCACGATAAGGAATGGGGCGTTCCTGTACACAACGATCGAGTGCTCTTCGAATTTCTCATTCTGGAAGGAGCACAGGCCGGGTTGAGCTGGAACACGATTTTGAAGAAGCGCGAGAACTATCGAAAAGCGCTCGATGGATTTCGCCCGGAAAAGATTGCCCGCTACGGCAAGCGAGACGTGCAGCGGTTGCTCCAAAACGATGGGATCGTGCGGAACCGATTGAAAATCGCAGCGACAATCGAGAACGCGAAAAACTTTCTCGCCGTTAAAAAAGAATTCGGAAGTTTCGACACGTATCTCTGGAACTTTGTTGGCGGCACGCCGATACAGAATCGTTGGCGAACGTTGGCTGACGTACCCACACGCACCGCAGAATCCGACGCCATGAGCCGCGATCTGCTGCGACGCGGATTCAAGTTCGTCGGCTCGACGATTTGCTACGCATTCATGCAAGCGACAGGCATGGTTAACGATCACCTCATAACATGTCCGCGACACGCGAAACTCGCTGACTCCCGTCAGCGCAAATAAAAGATCGCATCCTCTGAAGTTGAAAGTTGCCGCGCTTCCTTGGGTGAAGTTGCGAGCAGCAGGGCACTTACACTGCGAAATTTGAATGGAAGCGAGCGAAAGTAACAGTTTCTTCACCTTTGCTAATTAGACTTTTGCTCCAGCTGACGGTTGCGTCCCGCCATGTTTGGAACAAAAAGTTGTTTAGTATTGATCGCAGCGTTGCTGTTCGTTTGGAACAGCTCAACATTTGCAAGCCACGGACAAAATGCCAGCCCTACGCCGACGCCTGCTCAACCTCCGGCGCCTGTTCTCGTAAGCCCCGCCAGCGGTGCGTCTCTGGTTCAGCCAATAAATCTTAGCTGGAATCCACCGCCTTCCACTGTGGGCCCGATCGGCAGCTACACCTGGCAGGTCTCGACTTCTTCAACTTTCTCCATCGTGGTTGCCTCCGGTTTTACGAACCAGGAAGCAGATCCTTCAATTCCGATACGTACTTTCGATAAGGTCAGTGGGCTAGCAAACGGCACCTACTTCTGGTGGGTCAAAGCCAGTGAATCCACTAGCAACGGTGGCGTGGATTCGGCCTGGTCGACACCGCGCAGCTTTGTTGTGACCGGGCTGGGGCCTGCACCAGCCACGCCGCTGATAACCACGCCGACTGGCACTTCGCAGTTCCACATCCGTGAGTCATTCCCGATCACATGGACCGCGGTGCAAGGGGCGCAGTATTACATCCTCGAAGCGGATGATGAGCCTGGCTTCTCGTATCCGCTCACTTTAACACAGACGCCTTTAAACTTCGGCACTTTCTGGGGCGCCCTTTGGGGTAATGCGCTGACTGCTTACTATCGTGTCCGCGCGGTCTCGATTGATGGCGTACGCAGCCTTCCTTCGGCAGCTATCCAAGTGCAGATCACCAATTCCGCCCCCATTCCGGCAGGCGTGTCGCCGGTTGCCCCGGCTAGCGGAGCGAGTGTGCAGCTTCCATTCTTTATCGATTGGTCGGATACTCCGAACCCACAAGTGCCGGGTTACGACGTCGAATTCAACGCAAGTCCCAATTTCACGCCCGCTACCTTTGCTCTGGGGTTGAGCCCAAGCCGCTCCGATTACATGATCACGCGGGATCTGCTCGCGCCGGGAAATTATTTTTGGCGTGTGCGCGCGCTGCACGGCGACGTCGCCGGTCTTTGGTCCGCCGGACGTGCGATCACAGTGACTGCCCCGGTCGTTCCGCCGGATGTAAATTTGTTCGCTATTCTCGCCGAACCGGTCAACGCCTTCGGTGGCAACACGGCGCACGCACGAGTGATGTTGGATAATCCAGCGCCGGCGGGCGGCGCAGTTGTGTCGATCTCGACGGACATTCCGCAGGTAAACATGCCGGCGACCACAGTTACTGTTCCGGCCGGAAGAACCGATGCAACGATTTCCAATATCGCCACCGGTCCGGTGCCGAACAACGGCGTGTCCGTTGGAATCATTGGAGATTTATTTGCCGGGTTTGCCAATGGTCGCGAACAGAATTCGTTTGGCATTCTTCCGATTCTCTACGGTATGAGTTTGAGTAACGAGAGCGTGGTCGGTGGGACGTCGGTCAATGCCAC